>JBKQNU010000163.1:0-2777 GCA_052145815.1 Occallatibacter sp. | reverse complement strand
TCGGTGAATTCTAGGCACTTTCGACTTACATTGTCACTACACTTCTGGGGCCGATGCGGTCAGGGTGGCCGAGAAAATAAGGACTTACGTCGCGCGAGCGGTCTGGCCACCCCAAACATAGGCTAGCACAACGACGCCGTTTTGCACTCGACCACGGGTAACCATGCGAAACCTCGTCCAGTCACGAGTCACCGATGCAGACTCATTGAATTATATCAGGCGCGCCGTTCGTGATAAAGTGTCTTGCATCAGTCGAAGTGGAACCAACCGCGCGCTCGAACCCGAACACTTGGCGTTTTGCACTCAGAACCGAAGGTGGGACTTGAACCCAGACGGGTGTTACCCCGCCGGATTTTGAGTCCGGCGCGTCTGCCATCGCCGTCGCATTGGAAACAAGTTGCGGTGGTGCTTAAAGTCTGCGAATATAAGGCTCGCACGTCGCCACCTTGGCATTTTCGCATTGTGGCCGCATGGGGCCGACGTTGCCAATACTGTTCCCAATTTGTTCCCAATCGGAGTTGAAAAACAGGCCCGTACAGGCTTGATCACGGGTTCGGTACTTCTTGCCCGCTCTATCGAACTCAATTTGCGCACCGGTCTTTCGGGGTTCCTGTGGCGGCTTTGCTGGAACTCGCTCGCAGGAAACGTCTTTCTGCGGTGCGAAACGGGCCCGCGTGACGCACTCCCAGACCCCGACCGCTAGAATCGGACCTCATCCAAAGGTGAGAAAGATCACGGGCATGGGCGAGAAAGGCGACAGCAGACGTGAAAGAATCCAATATACCCGATGTGACGGAGGACCCCGAAGGGAAACCTGCCCCGCATGATCGCAGCCGCCGATTCGAGATGAAAAAGTGAATCATCAAGCCCCCTCCGTGGCGAGGGGGTTCTTCAGCGAACTGCTAGAGACGATGCTGTATTCAAGCTTATTACATCAAGCCATCGGAACTGGTGGGCCGCAGTCCGCACCGTCATCTCTCCTGTCCGAGCGGATTCGCAAAGCGTGGCTGCAGGCTCTGGGATCACTCGAGCCGGAAAAACTCGATCGCCGTTTGCGCTGGGATGATCTCGGTCCCACCAAGCTCAACGCCATACTGAACGATGCGGAGGGCAATTTTTCCAAGCCGAGCCTGGATGAATCGGCTTATCCGACTGGAACGCCGTGGATCCTTGCGCTCGAAAAGATCTGCGAAGCAATCCAGGCTTCCGAAGATCGACCTCCTCAAGAACCGGGAGATGACACCTGCTCTGAGCGTTCCCAGCTTCCGTTTTGCGACCTCTGGCAACCCGCGATCGAATGGGCCGTCCAGGAGCTCCGGCGCCGCATGGGTTCATTGCTCGATGTTCAGCCTCGCGACAGGATATTCAACGATCTGGGTCACCATCTGCTGGCAAGGTTTTGCTTTGTAGGCGAGCACGCACTCTTAGAGCTGTTCAACGCCGAGCGCGGGGCTGGAGCGGTTGTTCTGGAGTACTTCAGATCGAAGGAGGATGGCTCCAGCCCTCCCGCGCGGGAACACTACCAAGGGTTCATAGAGAGGCAGCGCCGCGACGGCCTGGCTTCACTATTGAGGGAATTCCCCGTGCTGGGCCGAATGCTTGGCAGTGTACTGGTTTTCTGGTTTGAGAGCAGCAGTGAAATGCTGCTGCGCGTGCACCGGGACCGAAACCTGCTGCGGGAAGCTTTCGACATACCGACGGACGCGTCACTTGACCTGATCCAACAGAGTCTCAGCGATCATCATCGTGGCGGGCGAACCGTCGCAATTCTCACCTTCGCGAGCCACGTCAACAGCCGGAAGGTCGTGTACAAACCCAGGGACATGGGTGTTGATGAGGCATATCAACAGGCATTGGTCGACCTCAACAACAACAGTATTCTGCCACCATTCAAGACCCTGAAGATTCTGGCGCGTCAGGACTATGGCTACATGGAGTTCGTACAGCACCGGCTTTGCCGGGACGAGCAGGAAACCGAGCGTTTTTACTACAATGCCGGACGTCTCTCCGCTGTCCTCCACATACTTGGTTGCACGGACTGCCACCATGAAAACCTGATAGCCGATGGCGATCAGTTGGTCCTTATCGATACCGAAACACTACTTGAGCCGACGGCAGCAAATCATATCGAAAATGCGTCGAAGTCGCGTTCCTCAAGGCGACTATCGGATCTGCAGAAGAAGTTCGACAACTCGATACTGCGCTCCGGTCTGATCCCCTCCTGGACGTTGGTGGGCGCAGAAAAACATGCCATCGACATGAGCGCTCTCGGCATCGACCCTCCTGCCGATGAGCACGAGTTGGTCGGCGGCTGGCTGGCTGTGAACAGTGACGGGATGCTTCGCGGTCGTGTGAAAGCGCCGGCTACCCTGCCTACGAGCCTGCCCGTCGGAATTGGAAATGCCAATCCTCTGCCACAACACATCAAGCATTTCCTCGAAGGCTTCAAGGATCAGAGCGTCAACCTTGTTCGCAGGCGCGGCGAATGGCTCGGACCGGGTGGAATTTTTGATCGCTTTGCCGGCTTGCCGAGGCGCATCGTTCTGCGGGCGACGCGCGTGTATCTCTCCATCCAGATACAACAGCTGCAAGCCGAGGCGTTGCGATCAGAGTTGAGCCAGGGGATGAGGCTCGAGCAGTTGGCAAGATTGTTCCTGACGGCAGAAACCCGGCCGAAGAATTGGCCGGTGTTCGCGGCGGAGATGCGTCACATGGAACAGCTCGATATCCCGTATTTTGTCCATCAGACCGACGGCAGCCAGTTGCCGTTACAGAAC
>JBKQNU010000162.1:0-2598 GCA_052145815.1 Occallatibacter sp. | reverse complement strand
CCCTGCCCGCCAGAGTCAGCGGCAGAGTCGCAAACGTTAGATTGTCCTGAATGCCATAGCCGGGGAAGTCGGTCGGGTTTACCGGCACAAGCGGCGGATTGGTTTCGCTGGGCGATCCCCAGAAGGGGTCGTCGTCGTTCAACACGGGGACGCCCGGCGCGGCGGAACCGTTATCGGTATAGCCGTCGCTCGGGTGAAGCGCCCATTGGGTTTGTCCCGACTGCGCACCGATGATCGAGAGGTTGCCAGGGGTTGAGGGCCCGGTCATGGCCTCGAAGATGTGATCAAACAGTACAAACTTATCGGCATATCCCCAAAGAAGAGGAACTGTGTCGCAATCCTCATGAGCCATGGCGAGTTCGCCCATCTGCTTGGCCTTGAGGCTGGGAGTAGCACCGCTCGTCCAGTACTTAAGTTCCTCCACAGAGGCAAACTGATCCATCAATGCAGCGCCACTCTGGACGTCCATTTTTGCCACCGTCCGCGGATGGGAGTGGTCGATGTCGTCGGTATCCGCGGCGTAGCATGTGGTGGGCGAGACCACGCCATTCACTGTCGAATGTGGGCACGTATCGCTGGGTCCGATGCGGAAGGGTTGGATGCTCACCAAACTGCCAGTCACATCGGTCAATTGCTGGGTAAAGCCCGGGGTTTGCGCGGCGGGATGGCTGTACAGCCCTTCGGCGCCAGGAAAGGTTCCAAAATACGAGTCGAAGGAGCGATTCTCCTGGTAAATGACAAAAACGTACTTTATTTTCTTCTGTAGCAAATCGACCATTGCGGCCGGCGACAGCGCAGGCTCGCTGATCGTTGGAATGCGGTACTTGCTGACGAGTTGACGGTGAGGGTTGGGCGCGCTTTGCGCCATCAACCCAAATGGCTGAATCAGCAACAGCATGAGCAATCCAGCCGAGAATTTCCGCAGAATCTGGAATCGCATTGGTCACCTTCCTGTTGGTTAAAAGTCGCTTTGCGGATTCGCACGCCTCGGGCAGCTAGGGATCCGAACTAATGCACAGCCGCGTTTTGGATCGTTAGCATCAACCTGGGCAAAATCGCCAATCCACTACCGCCGATAGTTTAGACGGATTCCATTGCCGCTATGTGAAGGAACTATGAACGGTTTGTGAATTCGTTAGACTAGACACCACCATGCACCAGCGCCGTCGCATCTTTCACTCATTGTCCTTCGCTTCCCTGCTACTCGCGGAGATCGCTCTGCGCCGGTCACAAAATATCTCTGATGGGGAAAACGGCGTTGACGATTTTGTGCCCCGTTAACAACTGCAATCCGAGAAGCGGAGCGTCGTTTTCCTCTTTACTCACCAGGTGCCGGCGCAACGCATCGTGCTTGATCGCATAGCGCTGCATGTCTTCTGCGGTTCGCTCCATCATGGCTGCCTCTCGCAGAAGCAGGTCCTGACGTGCCGACGTGTCGTCCAGGTGTCTCAGCACCAGCTCCAGGTGAGGAAGGCACAGGGCCGGCAGCAGATGCTGGTGGGATTCCTCGGTCTTTTGTATTTTCAGAACGATGCTGCGGACCATCTTGTCCTCCGTCTCCCATCGCGCTTTGCAGGCCGGGCATGAATGGCCTATGAATCCGCGCCGCGGTTCCGATTCGGCAGAGCCGCTTTCTGCAATCGAGCGCAACTTTCGGGCAACGGAGTTAAGCAACCTCGGATATGCAGTGCAGATCCCGCGCGGAGAGGCGACTTGCTCGTAATGCCATGTGTGCTGCGGACAGAAGCCTCCCTGTTCCGCGTGTTGCTGACAAGCAAGCTGAATTGAGGATAAACAAGGTATGAGTGGGCGCTGGTTTTGGTTCTGCTCGCAGGAACGGAACTCGGTCAGCATTTCCCACAAGCTCGTTTCTGGATTACTTCCTCTTTGCCGACGATCCGGGAGCTATCATCTTTTTATGGGCTCGAATCGAAACGTCGAGTGCGGCCACTTTCTACGCGTAGGAATCGCGCACTGTAACCCTCCCTTTCGCCTTCAAAAGGCAATCCGGTGAGGTATGCTCTTGGTGGGACAGTCCCGAGAGATGAGCGAAATCATCGAAACGAGGAGTGGAAGCTGGTGGAGAACCTCGATCTTGGATCGCGTGGCCGAATTGCGGCAACGCGAGAGCCAGGTCTTTCTGCTATTGGCGCTGGTGATCGGGGCGTTGACCGGGTTGGCAGTCGTGGCCTTCATCCTGCTGACGGAACGACTAGGGATGCGGCTCTACCCGACGGGCGGAGCTCCGTGGAGGCGCGTGCTGTTTCCGGTAGCAGGGTCGCTCGGCATCGGCTACTTGCTGTTTCGCTATTTTCCTTATGCCCGCGGCAGCGGCGTGCCACAGACGAAAGCCGCGCTGTTCGCGCGCGAAGGCCGCATCACCCTGCGCACCGTGCTGGGCAAGTTTTTTTGTACCTCGGCAACACTGGCCAGTGGAATTCCGCTGGGACGCGAAGGACCGTCAGTGCAAGTGGGCGGGGGTATTGCTTCCGTACTAGGACGGCTGGTCGGGCTGCGCTCCGAGCAAGTCAAGAATCTGATCCCAGTGGGAGCGGCGGCGGCCATTGCTGCCGCGTTTAATACGCCTCTGGCCGCCGT
>JBKQNU010000161.1:0-10958 GCA_052145815.1 Occallatibacter sp. | reverse complement strand
CGCGCTGCCGCAATCGCGGAATCAAACGGGTGCGCGAAGGCGTTGCGCAGCGTCACGCGCGGCGCGGCCGCCTCCACTTGCGATCCGATGGGTGCGTCGGGAATGGGAGACAAATGAGTGGCCATCTCCCGGCATTCTATTCGTAATAGGCGCTTTCGTCTACATCCTGGAAGCGCCCCCACCGGCTGACGTCGTACACAAGCAGTGCGGAAAAGTCTGTCCGCTTGTTTTCCACGTCCGACATGAGCTTATTAAGCCCTTCGCGTCCCGCGATATTTAGACCACTTCGCCCATGATCCGAGTACTCACGAACAATTTCCATTTGGTGGGAGTCGGCGTATTGGCGGACCACCTCCAGTTGGTTCTCAGGGGAGTACTGCTGATGCTCGGTGGACATACGCACGTAGTGCGCAGCTCGCTGGGAAACAGGCGTATTCGAGACGGAAGTGGACTGCTTCTCCATTTATTCGCCACCGGCTCTTGCGAAATCGAAAATCCACCATAATGTGTGGCATCTGATCAGCATCAATTGATTCCATAGAACTAGTGGCAAAACAGGAGCCGTTTTCGCGACAACCGCCAAGAAATATTTTTCAGAGCATCTCCAAGGATCACCTTGATAATGTCCGTGACGTGTCCCCGGAAGAACTTAGCTCGGGGGGGCCCGCCTCGCGATCGGGGTTGCGAGCAGAGATCATGTCGAGGACAGCTTGACTATCACGGAGATCATTGGTATCATGGAAATCATGGATGGTGCGGTCATGTCAGAGTCTCTAACAGCTTCTGCAGCCCTTCTTGAGCCTTCAGGCATTCATACGCTCGATGTTCGCCATGCCATGGACAAACTCATTGCAGCAGTCTCTCCCGAGCAAAGCCATGCCAACGCGGCTTACGGTGTCGTGATCTACTTTGCCGCGAAGAGGGCCCCGGCACCCAACATCCTGAGTGCGACCGGTTGGTTCGTCCAAGCCTATCTGAAAGGATGGACCGCTCTCTCGAAGATGGAAGTCGGAGTGGTGGGCGCTGGAGAAAAAGGGAACGCTCTTATCGGTGTGCTCGAACACAGCAATGTCCGCTACATCGTAAAGGTATTCGCGGGCAAGGCAGCGGTGAACGCTCTAAAAAAAGAAGCGAAGCCATCGCCTGGCGTCTACATCAACACGGCCCATCTCGACACGCTTTTGCTTGACGATCTCAGGCTGCCTCACCTTCCCGAGCGATTCCGAAACATGCCTCTCGTCATGCAGGTAGAAGAGAAAGAACAAAAGAGCGATGAACCGTTGCCTGGATGGGAGAACTTCGTCAAAGCCACCTTCGATGAGATTGCAGCTCAGGAAACGATCGACCGCGATACGGTGGAATGGCGAAGCCAGTTCATGAAGATCAATCCGAGCTGGACCGCGAAGGATGTTGCGGATCAAAGTACCAGTACTGCGAAGAATCGAGCTGCGCTCGCCTCGCGCTGGGCTCAAGAAGGAAAGATCTTTGCGGTGAAATACGAGGGGCAGCTCTGGTATCCGCGCTTCCAGTTTCAGGATGGAGAGCCTCTGACCACAATTGGGCAGGTCATCCAGGCGTATCCGAGCCACGCCAATGGGTGGGACTTCGCTTACTTCTTTGCTACTCCCAACGCGAACATCGGAGGGCGGAAGCCTCTCGAACTACTGAAGTCTGATCCCCAACGTGTTCTCTCGCTTGCTCGCGCCGCGGCCAGTCCCGCCGATGCCTATTAAATGCCCGCCCGCGCCTGTCGCGGCAAATCCCGCACTCGTCATCCAGACCGCGATCCTAAAGGCGGGCTCGGCATTGACGCGCTTCCATAGCAAATCGCGTGCGGGCAATGTCTATAACCCGAACACCGGCAAACGCATCGAGATCGAGGAGGAAGGCGCTCGATTCAATCCGTTTCCTGGGGCTCCGGCCGCCAATGTGCCTACGCTATACGCTGCCGACAACATCACCGCGGCGGCACTCGAAAGCATCTTCCACGGCGTGAAGCACATTCCATCACCGACCTTCCCTCGGATCGGCCTCAAAGATTCAAGCTATAGCGAGCTCGTGGTCAACGCCGACCTGGTTGTCGTTGAGTTGACGAACCCTCAGCTGCGCCAACTCGCTATCGCGCGCCGCCGCACCTCCTTGAAGGAGGAAGAACTGATTCACACTCCGCCGAGCCAATACCCCCACACTCGCACCTGGGCTCGCTTCCTGCACGACAGTCTCCCCTCGCTTCAGGGTCTCTGCTGGCGTCCACGTCTCGGCGGCGCCGGGCTGGCGTACATGCTCTTCGGGGATCGCTGCGCCCCGGGAGCTCTCACTGTCACCTCTGGTCCGACCGACGTCGATTCGGGAAGCGGTTTTGTTAAAGTGTTTGCGATTGCTCAATCGGCAAACATCAAGATCATCGGGTAGATCCGAAGCGGCGCATTTGCTTCCGGCCGATACTGACCGGGGGCGAATCATGTATAAAGGGTCCCAGAGCACTTCAGAGTGCTCGAATGATGAAACCAGATTGGGAAGTGTGGAAGGTGCTGAGAAGTGAGCAGGGTCCGAGTTGAACCCATTTTGTGACCGGATTGTGCCAAGATCTGAAAATGATGACAATCATGACAGATTTGCACTTCACAGAGTCAATAAGTTACGTGGATTGTGGTACTGGAGTCCGACCGACTCCCGCCGCCTCCACCATAGGTAAAGTCAATATAATCATAACTTTATTCTGTGGAAAAATCTTAGAGTTAGAATTTGTACCAATTTTGTACGAGTGCTAGGCTGAAAGCATCATGCTTACGGTCTACACTCGACACACTTCCAAATGCCCAAAGAAGGATAATCCTGCCTGGCGTCGCTGCCGTTGCTGGAAGTGGATCATGGGCACGGTTCCGGGCCGCCCCGGCAGCCTGCGCGTCTCGGCGAAGACAAGGTCCTGGGAGCAAGCCGAGAGCCTGGCTCGGAAATACGAGATCACCGCGGAGGGCGGAGACGAAGTCAAAGAGGCGCGGACGCTGCCCACCGTGAAAGAGGCTGTCAAGGGTTATCTGGCCGATGCCGAGGCGCGCGGTCTGGCTCCAGCCACAATCCAGAAGCTCGAACACATCTTCAAAAAACAGTTTCTCGCTTTCTCCGAACAGCACCGGATCATCTTCCTCCGCGACGTGAATGTCCGCAACATGACGGAGTGGCGCTCGACATGGGTCGACAAGCCCTTGGCGAGAAAGAAGAAATTCGAGCGCGTTGTCGGCTTCTTCTGGTTCTGCGTTCGCCACGGCTGGCTGAAAGACAATCCCACGGCGACCATGGGCCGAGTGATCGCCAAGCATGTGCCGACAGACTACTTCACCGCTGACGAATACAAGCGCATCATCGGTGCCACCTATCGGCTTGGTGAGGACGCGGAGCGATCCTGGGCTCCCGAAAAACGCGGTATTCGCATACGTGCCCTGACCGAGCTGATGCGCTGGAGCGGCCTGCGCATCCGTGATGCGGTCACGCTGGAATGCTCAAGGCTCGATGAAAACAAGCTGTTGCTCTACCAGGCCAAGACCGGCATTCCTGTTTTCGTGCCGCTCCCGCCGCACGTCGCCGATCTCCTGCGTTCTATCCCGCCCGGTCTCAAGCCGAACCCCAATTACTTCTTCTGGTCCGGCAACGGCCTGCCCAAGACGTTTGTCGCCAACTGGCAGCGCGCTTATCGCCGGCTCTTCAAAGTCGCCGATCTCCGCAAGCCGGACGGTACGCCGAAACGTTGCCACTGCCATATGTTCCGCGACACCTTCGCCGTCGAGATGCTTTTGGCCGGCGTTCCCATCGATCAGGTCTCGATCCTGCTCGGCCACGCCAGCGTCCGCGTCACGGAAAAGCACTACTCACCCTGGGTACGCGCCCGCCAAGACCAGCTCGAAAAGAGCGTGCAGTCGGCGTGGCAATTCCGGCCGGGTCCCACTGGCACTGAAAGCTGATCCCATGGGTTCTTCTGGAGCATTATCGGACCGTTTTGGCTCATAAACGAGTCATAATACTATTTCCGGCATTATTAATGGCGTATAAAATGGTTGACATTTAAGCGCGAAGAAGTGAAAATGATCCATACACGGAACATATAGACGACATATGACTCGTTAATGTTCCTAGAGGTTGAAATGACCAAGCCACTGAACCGCGCATATTCCCGCTACAGCCTCGAAGCCATCGCATTGCTGGGGCAGATGATCCGCGCGGGACGGATCGAGCGCAAAATCACCGCAGAGGAAATGGCAAGCCGTATGGGAATCTCCCGTGCGCTGCTTCAGCGCATAGAAAAAGGCGATCCCGGCTGCGGCATCGGAGCGGTGTTTGAAGCCGCAGCGATCGCTGGCGTGCCTCTTTTTGAGACGGACCGAGGGCAAGGGACTGTTGATCTAGACCGAGAACGAATCAGCGCACATCGGGCCGCTCTCGGAGAAATGCTAACGCTTCTACCGAAGACGGCTCGCAAGCCCAGAAGGGCAGTAAAAGATGACTTCTAGAAACGGTCACAGCGAAGCCTACGTCTGGATCTGGCTGCCCGATGAAACGGCGCCTGTCGTCGCGGGCCTGTTAACCAGGGTTGGCAAACAACTACTTTTCAACTATGGCAAAAGCTATCTGAAGCGGAAGAACGCTATCGCCATCTATGAGCCGGAATTACCACTTCAGGCCGGAGATATTCCCTTGCATGAAGGCTTGTCCATGCCAAGCTGCATTCGGGACGCATCCCCGGATGCGTGGGGACGGCGCGTAATCATCAATCGCAAACTCGGCCTGAAGGGACAGGATGCGTCAAAAGAGGAACTGGATGAACTCACCTATCTGTTGGAATCGGGATCAGACCGGATTGGCGCTCTGGACTTTCAGTTGTCCGCAACCAAATACGTTCCTCGGATGTCTGACCAGGCAACGCTAGATGAACTGCTGCGATCTGCCGAGCGGGTGGAAAAAGGAATACCGCTGCAGCCAGATCTGGATAAAGCATTGCAGCATGGTTCATCGCTGGGGGGCGCCAGACCCAAAGCGTTGATCACCGCGGACGACAGGAAGTTCATTGCGAAGTTCTCGACCAGCACGGACCTCTATAACGTCGTGAAAGCGGAATTCATCGCAATGCGGCTTGCAGGGATGGCTGGCTTGAATGTGGCATCGGTAAAGCTGACCAAGGCACTCGGCAAAGACGTTTTGCTGATTGAACGCTTTGATCGCGAGAAAGAATCGCAGGGATGGCTCAGAAAGCCAATCGTGTCGGCGCTCACGTTGTTTGGGCTGGATGAAATGATGGCGAAGTATGCCAGTTATCAGGACCTGGCGGAGATCATCCGTCACCGCTTTACGAATCCGGCCGAAAACTTGCGCGAGCTATTTGGTCGCATTGTGTTTAACATTCTGTGCGGGAATACCGATGATCACGCGCGTAACCATGCGGCATTCTGGGATGGGAAAAGCCTTACTCTGACACCTGCCTATGATGTCTGTCCTCAGCCACGGACGGGTAATGAGGCAAGCCAGGCCATGTTGATTCTTGGCGACAATCGGATGAGCCAGTTGTCCGTCTGTCTGGCAGCAGCGTCGAACTTCCTGCTCGACGCAGATCGGTCCAAGGACATCATCAAGCAACAGGTTAAAGCCATTCGCAAAAACTGGAATGGGGTTTGCGATGAAGCGCAGCTACCGGAAGCTGACCGTCAACTATTCTGGCACAGGCAATTTCTAAATCCTTTTGCTTTTTTCGGCGCCCCTAGCGAAATCAGTGGCGAATTAGATATTGCAAGACCACGGACCTAAACCATCTTGCATCGTTGAAGTTCCAACTTCATCGATGCCAAATCGGCGAAGATCGCCTCGGAAGGAACCGCAGACCTGATCCGGTGCGTTCTATCGAAACCTGTTGTAAGCGTGGTATTCAAGGTTCTCCGTCAGAGGACGAAAAGCTACGTTGCCGGGTTCGCGGATTCGCTCCCCGTGTAAACGATAGTAGTCTTTGCCGTTTTCGAATTCCTGCCGAATGCGGTTGCTGACAACCACTGTTCGGTCAACCGGATCGATGGTCAAATAGCCGCCATCAAAGAGACGGTGCAAATCGCTACGCATTAAGATTCCATTCGAGAGCTCATGTCGTTGGCAGATTGAAAACGGCATAATATGTGCTGTATCCAGCACGGGAAGCGTGCGTTCGCCAGTTATGACACAGCGTCTCTCATAGGCGTCTGTTACCAAAATGCGGAAACTACCTTGACCAAGGCGTGGGTGCACGATCTGTGGCTTCCCGTGACCGTTGGACTCCAAGGCGGCAAGTGTTGCGGTCGCACTCTCGATGTGTGGTGGGGGCTGATAAGCAAATCTCTCGGAAACCGCAGCCCACAGCGCAGCCCCCGCACCTGTCTCCGCGTCGAATCCCATCCCGACTTGATTGGAAAGGCTGAATTCTGGAGGTGATGGAATCCAAAGTTCGCGTTGCCAGAAAAACGTTTCGGCAAGCATGATGCAGCCAACGTTCGGATTATCATTCGGCGCAAACTCTACACGGCGATATCGCCCGACTCTTTTACGCATTTCGTCTATGGAAGTGACCCCATTCGCTTCTCCAAAGCTGTCCCATGCCAAGCCCAATGGAAGGTGAAGAAACCTCGTGAAGAAGCCACCGCCCGCGATGAAGTTCAATGGAGAATGCAATTTGAAAAGCATCAATTCGCCTGGCTGGAGCGCCTTAAAATTGGCTGTCGGCGATGGACGCCAGAAATTGACTTCTTCCACCTGCGCGCGGGATGTGTGGAGATCAAACCAGTCTTGATCCGTTATGGCAACGAATATTCGCATAGCTGGTGTCGATCAAGAGTCTACAGCCACCAGACTACTTTCGGAGAAAGAAGCAGTCTTTTCGCTCAATCCCCACATCTCCGCAATCTCCGCCACGGAATAATGCCGCTCTAACCCGGGTGCCGAGCCGGTGATGCTTTACCTCCCACTCGAACGCGAGTGCCTCCCAATCCAACTCGAACCGACCGAGATATTTTCCAATCGAATTGTCAGCTTGCACTTGCATTAACAATAGAGGCGTGGTATCTATTAATCGAAGGACTGAAAACCAATGCGCGTCATCTTAGTCAACTCCGATCGACTCTCATCGTTCAGCTATCAGCTGGAATGGGGAGGCTTCGTGCGCTGACGCCATTAGATTGGTCAGATTTGAAGCCCTCCGAGAAATCGGGGGGCTTTTAGTTTTTGCGGGATTGGCGAAATGGAAGCCGCGCTCGACTTAAGATCGAGTGTCTTCGGACATGTAGGTTCGAGTCCTACATCCCGCACCACGGTCTTATATCTACGAGCTCGAAGCGGCAACTTACAAAGTTGTCTCAGGAGAGTTATGCCCTCAAGAGTTACGCCCGGATGGTGGAATGGGAGACACGCAGCGTCGAGGTCGCTGTGCTCTTTTGAGCGCGAGGGTTCGAATCCCTCCTCGGGTACCAGGCGGATGTGGTGGAACGGAAGACACGCATGCTTCAGGAGCATGTGCCGTAAATGGCGTAAGGGTTCAAATCCCTTTATCCGCACCAGAATTGTGATCGGAGGAGCGTGGCGAAAATGGAAGCCGCACTTGACTTAGAATCAAGCGCCTTCGGGCTTGGGGGTTCGACTCCCCTCGCTCCTACCAAAGATGTGCCGGCCTGGCGGAATTGGAAGACGCGCTGCATTCAAAACGCAGTGTCCTCGGACGTGGGGGTTCGATGCCCTCGGCCGGCACCAAGGTAATCGAATACGGAGAGTTGGCCGAGTGGTCTAAGGCGCCGCACTGCTAACGCGGAACACCTCTTGAGGTGTCATTCGTTCGAATCGAATACTCTCCGCCATTTTATTTCGTGGTGATGTGTGTGAGTGGCTTAAACAACTGACCCGGAAAGTCAGAGGCCCGGCGAAGACCCGGGCCCAGAGGTTCGAATCCTCTCATCACCGCCACTTTGATTTGGAAGCGCTGGGCATTTGGCGAGCCCACCCCGTTCGAAGCGGGCCATCCTTCGGGATGTGAGTGTTCGATTCGCTCCGCTTCCGCCAGTTTGGAGAGATGGCCGAGTCAGGTCTAAGGCACTCGCCCT
Organism: Occallatibacter sp.; assembly: GCA_052145815.1. GTDB lineage: Bacteria > Acidobacteriota > Terriglobia > Terriglobales > Acidobacteriaceae > Telmatobacter. Next base: position 2,859 of record JBKQNU010000161.1, on the reverse strand, counting down.
GAAAGCGAGAGCACCTTATGGTGCCGCGGGTTCGAATCCACGCTCTCTCCGCCATGATGTGCATGTGAGGCAGATACGGTTAGCTGCAGCGGTCCGTAAAACTGCGACCTTTCGGGGTTTTGGAGGTTCAAATCCTCTCACATGCACCAGGTTTGTTTTGTGTTCTTTGCACCTGGGGTGGAGAAGTGGTCCATCTCGCTCGCCCTCATAAGGCAAGAGCTCGCACGTTCGAATCGTGCCCTCAGAACGGCTACGTCGTCTAATGATAGGACGCCTCCCTGTCGAGGAGTACGGTGCGAGTTTGACTCTCGTCGTAGCCGCCACATTTCGCCGGTGTACGCTAGGATGGTTTGGCGGATGCTCTTTCAAGGCATTGATTCACGGGTTCGATTCCCGTCACCGGCGCCAGGATTGTGATTCGTGTTTCATGCGGATTTTAGAGGCTCTTATGCTCGGGACTATGAAGTTAGAAATAATTGCGAGAAGGCTGTTGACTTATGAAGTCGATCCGGGGTAAGTTGTAAGTGCAATGATTAAACGAGTCAATCACGGCTTTACACCAGCGACCGCCCAACCGCGGCATGGCGTACTTATGTGATTGCTCGGAGGACTCCGTAATTGGATTCCACTTACCCTCTGAGCCAATTGGCCAGAGGGTTTTTAGTTTTGTGGCGTTGATTCTAGATAGATCAGCGGTGCGCGGTCTTGTGTAAGTTGGCATTACTCCGAGATAGCTCAAGGGTAGAGCGGCTTCCTGTTAAGAAGCGAGATGTCAGTTCGAATCCGACTCTCGGAGCCAAAAGTTTGTAAGTTGTTCCCGGTTCGTTCAACTGTAAGGATCGCACGCTCTGAACGTGCGGATGGGGGTTAGAATCCCTCGCCGGGAGCCAGCATTGAATTGTTCTCGGATCGGCTAACGGTAAGCCAGGGGTCTTTGAAGCCTCGAATGGGTTGGGTTCGACTCCCCCTCCGAGAGCCAAGAAGCGGTGATCGTACAGCGGCAAGTACGGCGGTCTTCCAAACCGCACACGCGAGTTCGAGTCTCGCTCACCGCTCCGTTTTTGAAGGGAAGAAACGCTTCACGCGATGCCCCATTAGCTCAACTGGAAGAGCGTGTGTTTCGTAATCACAAGATTGGCGTTCGAGGCGTCGATGGGGCTCCAGAGAAGTTCATAAGGAGGATGGCAATGAGTCTGATGCGAAGACCGGTACTACAACTGAATGCATCGTATGAGGCCCTTCGCATCATTCCGGCCATGCGGGCCCTGAAGCTTGTGACTACGGGGAAGGCCACAGTGGAGTTAGCCACAAGTAAGTTGATCTATCCAGGCATTCACTTACCGAGCGTCATCCGATTAGTGGTGTACAAGCACGTTCCCGTTCGGCTGCAAGTCACCACGCGCCGCAACATTCTTCTGAGGGACGCATATCGCTGTCAGTATTGCGGATTGAAGTTTCATGGGAGTGACCTAACGCTCGACCATGTCATTCCCAGATCGCAGGGAGGAAAGAATTCCTGGGAGAATCTTGTGGCATGTTGCCGAAGGGACAACCACCGCAAGGCGGACAGGACGCCTGAAGAGGCAGACATGCCGCTGTTGCGTAGGCCACTGCCGGCGAGTGTTCACACCGGCAGATTCATTCTGCGGTCGATGGGTCTCGAAGTGAATGAGTGGGTCGGTACTTGTACGCCGATTCCGATGGCGATCGGCGTTTTGCCCTTCGCGGATGAATGTGGGCCGGTATAGCTCAAGCGGCAGAGCGGCGGTTTTGTGAACCGCTGATTTGGGGTTTCGAGTACCTCTACCGGCTCCAAGATGGGGATTGAAGCCAAACGGTGCGGCGCGTGATTGTGGATCACGTTTTAGAGGGTTCGACTCCCTCCTTTCCCTCCAAGTTTTACGTGGGCCTGTAGCTCAGTTGGCAGAGCGCCGCACTTGCAATGCGGAGGTCGAGATTTCGACATTCTCCAGGTCCACCAATTTCCGGCTTCGTAGCTCAGATGGTAGAGCGTCACGTTGAAGGCGTGAGCGTCGCGGTCTCGAAATCCGCCGAAGCCACCAAGTTGTCTGCGCGTATGCGCCAAGCGCACTCTGGGAGGGGATTGCGTGAAGGGACGGAACCGCGTGGGCGGGGAAGTGTTCTGCACTTCGGCGTGGTTTGCCCTATAAAATGACGATGTCATCTTATAGGGAGGTCAAAGTGATTGACATAATCACATCTGCGGTGGCTGGAGCCTTGCTGGCTGGCGCAAATGATGGCCTGAAAGAGGTCACCAGGAAGGGTATCTCGGACGGGTATGAGCAGCTGAAATCACTTCTGTTGCGCCATCGGAACGGCGAACACGACGTGGCAGATGCACTCAAGAAGCTCGAAGCAAAGCCCGACTCCGAAGCAAGGAGGGCTCTTCTTATCGAAGAATTGGAAAGCTCCGGAGCTGCGAAAGATTTGGCTATCCAGGATCAAGCTCGTCTGCTGCTGGATTTGGTCAAGGAGCTACCTGAGGGTAATACAACCGGTCAGATCGGAATCGGCACAGGAATCGCGCAGGCTGATCGCGGCAGCTCGGCAACCGTGAACATCACGAGACACCAGGAATAATGGGCGAACGATCTTCAGAGGCGGTTCAGACGGCCACGGGTATTGGTATAGCGCAAGCAACCAACGGTGGCACCGCGAATGTTTCTATCGGCTTTTCACCGGAAGATGTGAACCGTATAGTGTCTGCGGCCCTCAGCCTTATACCAACCGAGTTGTACTAACTTTTCTAAACTCATCCTCGTCGCCGATCAGGAAGACTCTCTTGCTCTTCTTCAATGATTGCAGAAAATGGTTGCCTTCGCGAAGCCGTGCCCTCAC
>JBKQNU010000160.1:0-44767 GCA_052145815.1 Occallatibacter sp. | reverse complement strand
TTCTCACAACGGCAGCCTACGCTGAGTTCGATTGAATCCCGGCCCAGCGTCATTTCCCTGACTGCGGCACTATTTTCTCCAACTGCGCCACCTGCTGCTTCATCAGGTCTGCATTGGGTCCCGGCGGAGTGTAGGTCAGGCAATGGCGCAGGTGATCCAGCGCGTCTTTGTATTGTCCTCGCCCTGCCTCGATCACGGCCAAAAGCTGTTCCGTGTTGGGCGCCACGTGGCTTGGGTCCATGCTCAGTGACGTCTCCGCGCTGGTTTCAGCCACATCTGTATGGCCGATATTCAGGTTGCCCACGGCATTGAAATACCATATCTGCGGCGTGCCTGCGGGATTCAATTGCAATGCATGGTCGGTCGCGTCCACCACGTCCTTCCACTTCTTCTGATTTGCAGCCAACGCGGCGATTCGCTCATAGGGCGGCGTGTAATTCGGGTCCGCCGCCGCTGCTTTTTGATAGGCACTCATGGCATCTTGTGGCTTATCCGTTTCCTCGAGCTTGCCCAATTGATACCAGGCCTCGGCAAATTGCGGGTCAATGCTGACAGCCTTCTGCAGGTGCTTCCGCGCGCTATCAAGGTGCTTTTCGATCTCGTCGGTGAAAGCCTTGTCGAACTCCTTTTGCGCTTCGGCCGGCGCCGACAATGTGGTAGTGCTCAACACCGATCCCTTCCCGGCTTCGCTTGGTCGCAAGGTGATTGTGCCCAGATCCGGGCTGTCTGTGATGGAGCCATTGGCAATGGTCACTGTAGTCGACTCGAACCCATCCAGAATCGCACGCACCTTGCAGCCCACAAACTCCGCCGGCGAAATGTGCTTCGGATCGCGCTTGGTCGCAACCGCCTCGCTTTCACGATAAGAAGCCTGGATATTGAACTCGCCCTTCCGGTCAGTAACGGTATTGAAGCGCGTTTTGCCATCGCATATCACTGCGACCGGAATCGGGTCCCAGGGCAATTTTCCGCCCGCCATAACCACCCGCCCCACAAAACGCATGCTCCCCACCTGCTGGTTCAAAGTCTGGTTGAAATTCGCATCCGAGCCAAACCCGGTGGTCGCCGCAGGGTTGTTATCCGCTGTCTGAGCCCTGCCGTAAATATTGGTCGACGCAATACACACAACAATCAAAAGTCCGGAAATACAAAGACTGCGCTTCATACGACGCCTCCAACTACGGGAGAGATTATACCCATTCGGGTTACGGCCTGAAACCTGACCGATCGCAAAATGCGCTCTGCATCATTGCAACTGGGGCTCTGCGGGCACACTCGGGGGCGCCGTGATTGCGCCATCTCCGGGCTCGCGCGACCCCGCGTCTGCGGGTGCGCTTGGGCGGCCAGACCGGCTTTCTCCGGCTGCATTCAATCGCGAAAAAATCTCCCGCTCCTGCGCTGCTTTTTCCGGCATCTTTGCGCGCGTGTAGGCCTTGGCGAGGTTGAAGTGAATCTCCGGACTGGCGGGACTCAGCTTGCCCGCAATCTCCAGTTCGCGTATCGCCGACATCGGGTCGCCTGCCTCAAGAGAAGCTCGCCCCAGCAGATAGTGCGCGTCAACAGAGTTGGGCGCCAGGTGCAGCGCCTGTTGAGACCAGTTGATCGCGGCGGCGGAGTCGTGCTGGCGTAACGCGATTGAAGCCAGGCGAACGCAGGGTAGTTCGCTCGCCGGCGAGATGGCCATCTCCGCCTGCATCTGGGCTGCCGCCTCGTCGAAATGCGACAGCGCAATCAAGGCCGTTCCATAAGCGTAGTGAAGGAAGGGCGTACGCGGATATCTATCGAGCAGAAGCTTCAATTGCGGGAACGCCTCGTCATACTTGCTTTGTTGCAGCAGAGATTCAACATGCCCCGCGGCGTTGACCAGGGTTGTTTCAGACGTGCTCTCATCCTCAGGAAATTCCGCCCGCCGCAGCAGCACAAGCCCCAGCGCATTCTCGACCTTCCGAGCCAGCGGTCCCGTCGCCTTGCTTGCCGACGACAAAATGTCGGCAGCCCGTTCGAACTGGCCCGCATGGACCAGCAGAATGCCGAATGTGTATCTTGCCATGTAAAGAGATTCGGAACTCGCGCTCAAGCCGAGTTTCGCACCGCGGTCCAGGTGAATGAGCGCGTTGTCGAAATCTCTCAATGCAAATTCGCAGAGTCCGAGCATCGCCCATCCCGTGCCGTTTTCCGGATTCCCCGCGAGCGACGCCTTCAAATCGGGCACGGCAGCCGCATATTGTCCGCCGGCATATTCCGTCAAAGCGCGGTTCCAGCGCTGTTCGATTTCCTTCGAATCAGCCGCCGTCTTTGCTTCACGATTCGCATAGAGCAGAACCATCCGCTGCTCGGCTGCCGGTTGCCCGCCCGTTGCCGGCGGCTCGAATTGCTGCTCGGCCGCCGCCTGCTCGCCTTTGCCCGCGGCGTCCAATGCCTGCGCCAATACCCGGTGCGCATCCTGGCTGTCTGGTGCTAACCGCACAGCCTCTTGCGCCGCTTTGAGCGATTCACTCACCGCGCCTCGACGGAGTTCCAGCCGGCTCAGTTCCATCCACGGCAGCGAACTCAGTGGAGAGATCCTGGTCTCTGCGAGAATCTGCTCATGCGCCTCCTTCTCTCTTCCGGCTTGCGCGAGCGCGAGTCCGTATGCATAGTGGAGATAGGGAACATCGGGATGATCCTGCAGCAACGCTGCAAAGTGGGCAGGCTTATCCGGTCCCAAGGCTGTCGCCTCTCCCGCAGCCAGCACCAGCGCCTCGCGCGACGGATCAAGCTGCTCGGGCAAGAGCGAAACGCGCAGCGTGGCAAGCCCCAAGGCAATCTTCGCCTGCACAGACACATTGCCTGCGCCGAATGTCGATAGCAGCAGATCCGAGGCGCGCTCGAATTCCCCGGCGCGAATCCACAGAATCCCCAGGTGGTAGCTCGAAACGCGCGCAATCTCCTCATCGTCCTTGATGCCCAGGGCTTGAGCCTTCTCGAGATGGGCGAGCGAGTCGGCCAGGTCTCCGGTCTCGTATTCGCACAAGCCGAGAAGGCTCCAGGCGATACCCAGGCCGGGCGCGAACTCCGTCACTTTTTGAAACGTGTCCCTGGCATCCGCGAACCGGTCGCTGCCGTACTGCAGCATCCCCAGGTTCCAGAAGCCCTCTTTCCATTCGGGACCAAGCTGCAAAGCGCGCCGATAATCGCGAATGGCGTCATCCGTCTTTCCCGCTTGTCCCTCTTCGAACGCTTGCTTTTTCAAGCTGTCCAGATCGACTTGCGTGTTCGCCTGACCTGATTCGGCCGCGGCTAGGGCCATAGAGGCTGCTGCCCCGGACGCCCATGCCATTGCGGCCAACGACGAGAGGGCAACCGCCAGCCAAATCGATCGAAACCCCTTGATTGGCATAGACTGTATCCGTCAGGAAGTATACTTTGATCCTGTTCTTTGCGTATGCAGCGGCAGGAAGGACCCGCGCTTGCAGCCCATGGCCGGCGAACCCGGTTTGGTCGAAATGCCAACGCGGGCTTGGACAGACCGGACGCCAAAGACGCACTTGAAGGAAACGATTGCGCCCACCTGGCGTCAAACGGAGAAGATCTCCATTCACCCGCGGAAACTGTTTCTCGATAATGGTTGCAAGGCTGGAAAAGGATGCACATGAGCGCCTCAGCATTGGCGAGTCTCACGAGGAATTCCAAAGCAACATGCCGGACGCTATGCCTGGCGCTGCTTCTAGTTCCGCGGGCCGGCGCGCAAGCCCATCCCGCTACGCCCAGCCTGCCCACTCTGCCCAGCGGTGTCCCAGCCAACAGCCGCGAGGATTACGACATCCCCAGCAATGATCCTGCCGAGCAGGCAAGGCGCCTGCGCGCCCTCAATATCGAACGCCAGAAGCGCATTGTCTCCGATGCCAACAAGCTGCTGAAGCTAACCACCGAATTCAATGCGGAGATCGCTCGGGCCAACCCTGAGTCGCTTACACCGGCCCAGCTTCGAAAGCTGGCGGAGATTGAAAAAGTCGCCAAGGATCTGAAAGAAAACATGGCCGCTACCGTAATGCCATCCACCGATCCCCGATCTCTGTTGGATCCGAGGCTTCGCTAAGTGCCGGTTGCCGCAACCCGATTGTTCCCGACCTTCAATCGCGCCGAGCGTTGTTAGAATAAGAGCGATCTGCCGGCTGAACAGATCCCATGAGGCATGACCGGAATGAACCTGGCAGTTTCCCACGCTGCGAGCCTGAATCCGAGTTTCCCAACCCAGCTTTCGAGCGGAGACGTCCGGCCGTCTTCTTCCGGTAACGTAGCGGCAGCGCCATCCGTGTGCCAATCAAGGTGAACGCTCCGTTTCAAAACCTCTCGCGCCGCCAGCTTTTGCGCAGCCTGACGGCCCTAGCTGCGTCTTCTCCCGTGAGCGGGACTCTGCTCTCCCGTGCTGCCGCCGCGACCGCGCCTTATGCATTCGAAGAGGTTCCACCATCGAAGAGCGGTATTCGCTGGGTGCACGATGCGGGCCGATCCGCGGAAAAATATTTGCCGGAGAGTAGCGGCGCAGGATGCGCCTTTCTCGATTTTGACAACGATGGCTGGATGGATTTCTACTTCGTCAACAGCGGCAAATCCAACTTCTTCAATCCGTCTCATGCCTTGCAAAATGCGCTCTATCGCAACAATCGCAACGGCACCTTCACTGACGTAACTGCAAAGGCAGGCGTGGCCGGTGGAGGTTACGGCATGGGGGTCGCTGTTGGCGATTACAACGGCGATGGCTTTCCAGATATTTATGTAACGCAATGCGGGCAGAACATTCTCTATCGCAACAACGGGGACGGGACCTTTACCGATGTCACGAAGCAGGCGGGGGTTGGAGCGGGCGGCTGGAGTTCGAGCGCCGTCTGGGTTGACTACGACAACGACGGCAAACTCGACCTGTTCGTCTGCCAGTTTGCCGAATTCGACCTGATGCATGGCTGCGGGAAAGATTCCAATGGTGTACGCCACTACTGCATTCCCAAGATATTCAACCCCATGCCGAGTTGGCTCTTTCACAACAACGGCGACGGCACATTTACCGACGTAAGCAAAGCTGCTGGAATCGCCGAACACCTCGGCAAGGCATGGGGAGTGGTGGCGACGGACGTGAATAACGACGGCAAGATGGATCTGTTCGTCTCGAACGACACGGTGCCCAACTTCCTCTACATCAATCGCGGAGGCACGTTTGAAGAAAGCGGTCTGGCCGCCGAGGTCGCCTACAGCGCAGACGGCCGAGCCCGCTCCGGTATGGGCGTCGATTCCGCCGATTTCGACGGAGACGGCCTGATGGATCTGTTTGTCGCCAACATCGATGAGGAGTTCTTTTCGCTTTACCGGAACAACGGCGACGGGACCTTTGACGACGTCGCGATACCGGCCGGCATCGGCATGTCAACGCGGTGGATGAGCGGCTGGGGTCTTAAGTTCTTCGACTACGACAATGACGGCAATCTCGACCTGATCGCGGCCAGCGGCTTTCCCGACGATCTGTTCGACGAAGCCTCGTCTTCGATTCAGTGGAGGCAGCCGCTGCTGCTCTTCCACCACGAAGGCAAGACGTTCCGCAATGTCAGCGCGGAGAGCGGGCCGGTGTTCGCGAAGAAGTTTCCCGCCCGAGGCCTGGCCATCGGCGACTTCATGAACGATGGGGGCATTGACGTGCTGATCAACAATAACAATGAGGCTCCCCTGCTGTTGCGCAACAACGTGGGCAAGCTGAACAACTGGCTCGGCGTTCACCTGGTGGGCCGCAAGTCGAATCCGGATGCCATTGGAGCCCGCGTGAGCTATCAGGCCGGGGATCTGAAGCGAGCGCGCATGAAGGTGGGCGGAGGAAGCTTTCTTTCTTCGCACGATCCGCGGATGGTTCTGGGAATCGGCCAGCGCGCTAAAATCGACAGCCTCGAAGTCAAGTGGCCTTTGCCGAGCGGCGCCGTCGAGAGCTTCACCGATCTGCCCCTCAATCGTTACATCACCATCGTGGAAGGTGTCGGCAAGTGGAAATAGGCGCTACTCCGGAAAAGCTTCGCCGGGATGCACAACGCGGATGCGATGGTCTGTGAAGTTGGCGTGGATCTCCGGGACGTAGACCTTTTCCATATGACAGTCGGTGCAGTTTCTTATCGCCTTGGGACACGCCGCGCCGGGATGGCTCGCAGTGGTTTTCTCTCCCGGTTTGCTCACGTGGCAAGTCCGGCAAATTGAGTCATAGGCTGATGCGGTGGTCTCAAGTTGTTTGTGCGGGTCGTGGCAGGCGGTGCAGGTGAGGCGCGCATCGCCTGTTCCCCAGCACTTGCTGGTTACCAGCCTGTATGGAGCTGACCGCGTTGTCGAGACACCCTTGCCGCCGGAGAGCTTCACATCCCAAAAGGAGCTGTGACAGGCGCCGCAAAAGTCCACGGCGTCCGCCGGAAGCAGGTCGCCGGGATTGAAGATGCTGTCTTTGGCGGTGGCTGATTGGTTCCCACTGCGATGATCCATCGCACTCAGATGGCTGGCTCCCGGGCCGTGACACGCTTCGCAGGTGACTCCGGGAATCAGATGCTTTTCGTCGATATGGCCTGCGATATTGGCCGCGGTGGCATGGCAGGCGAAACAGCGCTGCACTTCTGTCTCACCCACCGGGCGGTACATGGCTTCGACGATGCCGGTGGGGGAAGCCAGCGAGCGGCCTGGAGTAAAGTCCAGTGTTTTCAGGTTGGTAAAGTAGCTCGCCCGCGCCTCGTAAAAACCGCCGTCTTCCTTCTTGAAAAGATAAGACTGGGCGACACGCCCGGTGCCAAATGCCCAGATCAGTGGATAGGACAACTGCTGCCCTGCACCGGCAACCGAATAAATTGCCTTGTTTGCCCCGGTCTCGATTCGATAGTTGAATTTGTTTGCCGAGAAGGTCAGCGAAGGATGGGTTTGGAGTATGTCCGCCGACGGCGCCGGCATCATGTTTTGCGCCATGGGTGTTTCTGCCTGGCTCGCCTTGGCGGCGTGGCACCGTACACAGCTCTCCGGCCCGGCAAAACCGGACCTTGAAGGCTGATCCTGGGTCGGCCAGAAGCCTGGCTCGGCAAGGTGATCCTGGGTCGACAGTTGTCCCGCCGCGACACCGGTTTGTAAACCTAGCGCCGCGGCAAGACAAACCCACGCAACCCGCCGGCCTGCTCTACGCCGGGTTGCAGTCCGTCCGGGTACGGCTGGCGTGCGCCCGATTTGCCCGTCATGCTCCTGCGCCCGCGCAATTTCGTCTTTGATTCGCCCCAGCAACCCTGGACCCCATTGCCCAGCATAACCGCTGCAAGGCGAAGCCTGGACGCCCGTCGGCTGCATGGGCATGGGTGAAGACGAACTTCCGGTCGGCGTCCGAGCGGCGTTTTGGGCACGATTTGGATTATGCATCGGGCCGTATTTTTCGAAGCGAAAGATCGCATGCAGGTCGAATGAAGCTTTCTTGCGGAGCGGATGATCCGCTTTCTTCTTTCAGCCGTTGTCTTGCGAAGAAATCTCACTTGTAAACGTTAACGAAAGGAATAGCCCCCAGGCCATAATTGGCATTCACGCATATCGCCACTTTTTCTGACTGGTTTTTTGTAAACGTTACCGAGGGGCCGGTAAACATTTTCTCGTTGGAGCCATGATTCAGCCGTAGAGAAATGTATTGACAAGCAGTCATGGTGACGTTACCATTCCGGTTCAGTCTAGGACACCCGGGTTGCGTCGTCTTGAATGTGCTCATTTAGCCAAGCGTGCTCAAACGATTTAGTACAAGACGGGGCGACCCCAGAACACGAAGTGAGGCCTTCCACGCAAAGAACTCACCAAAGCTTTTGTCAGGAGACCAAGAATGATGCGAATTGGAATCGGAAGAAGTAGTCCTGCGGCCCATGCAAGATCTGGGATACGCGCGACATTCATGATGCTCATCCTGCTGGGGACGGTTCCCGTCGCCCTGCACGCACAGGCCTACTACGGGTCCATTGTCGGCAATGTGACAGACACGACCGGAGCCGCCATCGTTGGGGCCAAGGTCACCGCCATTGCAAATGCAACTGATGTCAAGTCCAACACAACCACCTCGGGCATCGGCGCGTACTCGCTGCCCCAGATGGCGGTGGGAACCTATGTCGTCCACATCAGCGCACCCCGGTTCAAGGAATTCACGTCCACCGGCGTGGAAGTCCACGTATCCACGAACACTTCGGTCAATGCCGTCCTGGAGCCCGGCGCGGTCAGCGAGAACGTGACCGTCCAGGCCGATGCCGTTCAGGTGGAAACCACCTCGGCGGCGGCAGGCGAAGTGGTCACCGGCGCCCAGGTTCGCGAGTTGCCGCTCAACGGCGAAAACTTCGTGGGCTTGACCCAACTCTCCCCCGGCGTCAACGCGGCAGCGTCTTATGACGGCCAGGACAAGGGATTGGAAGGCGGCGTCAACTTCTCCGTCAACGGCAACCCCTACACCAACAACCTGTTCTTGGTGGACGGTGTGAACAACAATGACGTCGGATCGAACCGGACCATCCTGGTTTATCCCGCCATTGACACCATCGCCGAGTTCAAGATGATCCGTAACTCCTTCGGCGCAGAATATGGACAGGCTTCGGGAGCGATCATCAGCATCACCACCCGATCTGGCACTAACCAGTTCCATGGCGGCTTCTTCTATGCCGGTCGCAACGACAAGCTGGATGCCAACAACTGGTTCAACAACAACCAGAACACCGGCAAAGCCAAACTGCGCCGCAATGACTGGGGTTACAACGTAAGCGGTCCCCTCAAGAAGGACAAGTTCTTCATCTGGTGGAACCAGGAATGGAACCGTGAAATCCGCGGAGCCTCCTTTGGTGCCTGCGTTCCCACCGATGCAGAATCAACAGGCGACTTCAGCGCCTATGGATCGGCGTCTACTGATCAGTGCGGAGCTGCGGTTCCGGGGAATGGAACGAATCCAGGCTTCCCAGCCTGGGTTGGGACGCCGAACAAGATTACCAATCCCGATGCGGCCGGCTTGCTGATCGCGCAGTTCTATCCCTCGCCCAATTACAACGCGAACCAGAAACAGACAAACCCCGCCAACGGATACAACTGGGCCTCGCCCATTGCTAACCCGCTAAACTGGAGCGAATGGAACGTCAGACCGGACTGGGACATCAACAAGTCCAACCGCGCAACGGGCCGCATGACGGTGGATTCCTGGACTAACAAGGCCCCCAACGTCGGAGACTCCTTCTGGGGTGAATCCGACTTCCCGACCGTGCAATCGAGCTGGAGCCAGCCCTCCAAGAGCGTGATGGGCAAGCTGAGTTCTACCATCTCAAGCAGCATGGTCAACGACGTTGAGTTCGGCTATGGCCACAACGCCATCATCACCGCTCTGGCCGGCACCCGTGCCGACATCGTTCCGGAGATCGACAAAGCCTACCCGACAACCTTCCCGTCTTCATTGAAGGAAGTCGACGGCTTCTTCGGCAACTGGGGCGGATTCAACCCCTACGGCTCTTACGAGGGAGAAGCATCGTTCTGGAACATCGCCCCGTATCACAATCACGAGGATCTTTACACCGTCCAGGACAACCTCTCCAAGGTCAAGGGCAACCACCTGTTGAAGGCCGGCGTCTTCTTCAGCGACAACATCAAGGACGAGGACAGCGGCGACGGAGCCGACCGTCCCGGCTTCCCGGGCGGCATTTACTGCGCACCGGGACAAACCACTGCACCGGCCGCTCCGACCGCCGGCTTGCCGGCCTGCGTAAACACCGGCAACTCGCTGGCCAACGCCTTGGTCCCCGGAACCGGAGTTTCGCCGCAGACCTTCGCCAACATCTCCGAGGGCAGCCAGGACATCACTGCCCAGGTCAAGTGGCATGACTATGAATTCTACCTGCAGGACAGCTGGAAGGTCCGCAGAAACATCTCCCTCGATCTCGGTTTCCGCTGGTCGTTTTACCGGGAACCGTACTCGAATGACAACCAGTGGGCCAACTGGAGTTTGGCAAATTGGTCTGCTTCAGAAGCAACATCGAATCCCACTGATGCCTGCAACGGCCTGATCGTCCAGCCCGGAACACATCCCTGCGCCGCTGCAAACGCGTTGATGCAAAGCCTGGGCGTCAATCTCAACCTGTCCGCCGGAACGCAAGGCTCCAACCAAGCGCTCGTGCCGCAGAGCAACCACGATATCGCGCCACGGTTCGGTCTCTCCTGGGATATCTTCGGCAATGGGAAGACCGCGTTGCGCCTAGGCGGTGGTCAATTCTACGAACGCGAACTAGTGGGCCTGGCCGAGGGCTTGGAAAAAGGTGCTCCCTTCTCCCTGACCGCGACCTCGAACCGTCCGCTCGATACGGCGGTGCCTCTGGCCGGCGGCGGAGTCTCGCCGAACTACGGCAAGGAGCAGCGCGCAATCACGCCGAATGCCTGGCAGTGGAACGTCACTGTCGAGCAGGAGGTGGCAAAGAACACCACTCTCGAATTGGGTTATGTGGGCAATACGGGCACCCATCTGACCTCGATGGAAGCCTTCAACCCGATCCCGCAGTCGGAGTGGGTCAATGCCGCCCTCAGCTCAAGCGGCACCGGCGCCAACGCCTGGCGCCCGGCGTTCAACTTCAGCGGAATCAATGGCTTTGCACGTGAAGGCCATGCTTCCTATCACTCGCTGCAAACCCTCTTCCGCTCGCAGATGGGACCCTCGACATTCCAGGCAGCCTATACCTGGTCTCACTCCCTCGGCGATGTAGAAGAAGACAACTCCTCCGGCGGCGCCAACCAGGAGTTGCCCACCGTTCAGGGAAACGACAAGCTGGACAAGGGCAATACCAACATCAACCGCCCCAACATCTTCGTGGCCAACGAAGTCTATTATCTGCCCAAGTTCGCGAAGTCCAACCAGCTGGTGCAGCAGACCGTTGGCGGCTGGCAGGTCAACAGCATTTTCACCGCTGCTCACGCCAGTTCCCTTTCGGTATTCGCCAACGGCGGCTACAGCAACACCATAGGCACGGGAGCCGCCGCACAGTCCAACTCCATCAGCCAGCTCATCGGCACTGGATACAACGGCAACAACCGTCCGCTTACCACAGGAACTGGCTGCAACTCGGGTCGGAAGGAAAATCAGATCCTGAATGCCAGCGCATTCACCCTGGTGGGCTACACCCTGGGAACCATTCCCAGCGACATCGAGCATCGCGGCTACTGCTACGGCGCTCCGACCACCAACTGGGATGCCCAGCTGGCCAAGAACTGGCAGATCAAGGAGAAGTACCGTGTCAAGTTCGCGATGGACTTCTTCGATTTCCTCAACCATCCCAACTTCAACTCCAACGGTCTGGAAGGCACTGGATATGCGCCGTCCCAGGTCAGTTGCGGAACCACAGCATTGTGCTCCGCTGCCAACCCGACCATCACGTCGACAAGCGCGGTAAACGGCTTCGGCGCGGTCACAACATTGCAGACCAGCCGCGGCAACCGCGAATTGCAGTACAGCCTGAAGTTCACGTTCTAACGCGGGAACTTCCACTAGCCAAACTCGATCACAACGAACTGCGGAGCGCTCCTTCAGGCTCCGCAGTTTGTTTTCGGATACAATCGGTCCAACGCTCTTTCATGAAGTTCACTGCCTATCAAGCCGCGCCCGCCCCCAAAAATCGCAGGTTCTGCCTTCGCGGCGCCGCATGGCTTATGCTCCTCGCCGTTGTGCCGGCCACACATTTTGCAGCCAACGCGCAAACTTCCGAGCGCCATTCCCCACCCGTCCACAAGCCGCGCCCGGATCAGAATGTACTGGAATCTCGCATAGCGGCAGCCGAAGCGGCACGCGATTCCGGAGATCCGGAAGCAACAGAGGCCGCCAATCGTCTGGTCATTGCTGCGGCCCTTCGCGAAACCGCCGATCTGAAGCTGCTTCTTTCGGATGTGCCAAAGGCCATCGAACTCTACCGCGCCTCGCTTCCATTTGAAGATCGACCGGCAACCAATGCAGCGATCGCCTTCGCCGAGCTGCAGGCTCACGATCTCGACCTGGCCATCCAGTTTGCGGAACAGGCACATGCGGCCGACCCCGCAAACATCCGCGCAGACCGGGTTCTGGCCAGCGCCTACGACCAGAAAGGAGAGTACGCCAAGGCGGTCGAGCCTTTCTCCCGCGTGGCTCATGCCGAGCCAACAGTCGATGACCTTTATCCTCTCGCCGTGTGCCTGCTGCAAACCAAGAAGTCTGAAGACAAACAGCGAGCAGCCGCGGTATTCGAGCAGATGAAGCATGTCGCCGGCGACAGCGGGTCTTTACACGTGCTTATTGGACGCGCCTATCGCGATGGCGGGGACATGCAAACCGCAATTCGCGAGTTTCAGCGCGCCATTTCACTCGATCCGCGCACCCCGCATGCCCATTACTTCCTCGGTCTCGCGCGGCTCTTTCTCAATGATTGGAAGCCCACGCCCGACGCCGAAGCCGAGCTGAGGAAAGAGGCTGAGTACTTTCCCGAGGACTACCTGGCCAACTACATGCTCGGCATGATCACCTCCGGCGAACGGAAGTACGATGAATCGGACAAGTACCTGTTGAATGCTTCAAAAATCAATCCCGGCAACCCCGACCCGTTTCTCTACCTGGGCATGAACGCTTATGCCGAGGACAAGCTGGACCGCGCCGAAGCGATGATGCGCAAGGCGATTGAGCTCACCGGAAGCGACGAAGCCCGCACCAATTATCAGATCCGCCGCGCTTATGTCGACCTCGCCCGTATCCTCGCCCGCAATGGACACAAAGAGGAAAGCGATGCCTTCGCCGCCAAAGCGCGCGATCTGCAAAACAAGACCATGGTTGAATCGCAGCAGAGCGTTTCCGCCGCTCTGTTACAAGGAAAGACCGGTTCGCTGGCCGCGGTGGTACCGCTCAGCCCTCAACAGGAAAAGGAGGCCGCTCCTGCCGTCAAGGACAACGACGATCCGTACGCGCGCGGCAAGTTGACGCCTGAGCAGCGCGCTGCCGCAGAGGCTCGCGAGAGGGCGCTTCGTTCCGTTCTCGCACTGGCCTTCAACGACCTCGCCACATCGCAGGCAATTCGCAAACAGTATTCCCCGGCTCTCGACTCCTATCGGCAAGCAGAGCAATGGGATCCCGCGCTTCAGGGTCTCGAGAAGAACCTCGGCCAGTGTGCCTTCAAGGCCAAAGACTATGCGGAAGCCATCCACGGTCTCTCCCAGGCAT
Organism: Occallatibacter sp.; assembly: GCA_052145815.1. Taxonomy (GTDB): domain Bacteria; phylum Acidobacteriota; class Terriglobia; order Terriglobales; family Acidobacteriaceae; genus Telmatobacter. Next base: position 31,560 of record JBKQNU010000160.1, on the reverse strand, counting down.
TGCCGTTCGAGCCCGGCTCGCTTGCACTCCGCGCCATGCTCGGAATCTCCTACTTCGCGTCCGATCAATATGCCGATGCGGCAAAAACCTTCGCTCCACTTGGCCCTGCCGGCATGCAGGACAGCGAGACCGGTTACGCCTGGGCGGCATCTCTCACCCACATCGGAGACATGAAGCAGGCTACAGAGGTGTTGACCGCCTTCGATTCCCAACCGCGCTCCAATGACACGCTGCTGCTGATCGGCCAGCTATGGACCGAGATCGGCGACTATGCCCGCGCAACCGCAACGCTGGCTCGTGCGCTCCAGTCCGATCCATCCCTGGCGAAGGCTCACTTCTATGAGGGACTCGCTTACATCCATTGGGAACATTGGCCGGAAGCGCAAAAGGAATTCCAGGCCGAACTTAGTCTCAACCCGGGCGATCCCGATGCAAAGTATCATCTCGGCTTTGTATACTTGCAGCTGTCGAAGACCGACGATGCCGCGGCGCTGTTTCTTGAGGTGGTTGCCGCGCATCCCGACTATGCAAATGCCCAGTATGAATTGGGAAAGATATTGCTTGACCGCGGACAGACTGACGATGCGGTTACGCATCTTGAAGCTGCGGCCCGCTTCAGGCCGGAGACCGACTACATGCACTACCAGTTGCAGGCGGCCTATCGCAAACAAGGCCGCAGCGCGGATGCAGATCGCGAACTCGAGATTTACAAAGGACTGAAAGCCAAATCCCGCGAGCGCATCGCGGACAAGATGAAGCAAACTCCTTAGAGCCTGAGATTACGGAAGGAAACAGTCCGCTTGTTCACTCGCCAATTTCACCTGAACCTTCTGCGATCCCTCAGTGTTGCATTCTGTGCTTTGAACGTCGCGGCCGCGCAGATGGGCTCGGGGCATTTCACGCCATCGCCTCCGCCCCCGGGGGCAAAGTCGACAAAATGCAGCGGCCGTCCGGTGCCACAATTGGACGATGTGACGGCAGCCGCTGGCATCACATTCAAGCACACCTCCGACCCCTCCAAGCGGTACATCGTCGAATCCATGAGCGGCGGCGTGATCCTCATCGACTATGACCGTGACGGCTGGCCCGACATCTATTTCACCAACGCACCAAGCGTCGACATGGCCATCAAGGGTGAGAAAAGCGTGGGCGCTCTCTACCACAACAACCACGATGGCACCTTCACCGACGTGACAGCCAAGTCCGGCCTGACCACTCCCTGCTTCGCCATGGGCGGCGCGGTTGGAGACTACAACAACGACGGCTGGCCCGATCTTTACCTCACCTGCCTGGGTGGCAACGTTCTCTACCGCAACAACGGCGACGGCACGTTCACTGACGTTACGGCAAAGGCCGGCGTTGCCGATGGCCGCTGGTCGACCGGCGCAGCATTCGGCGATTACGATAACGATGGATTCGCCGACCTGATGGTCGTGAACTATGTCGACTTCCATCTCAACGATCTGCCTGGATTCGGGAGCGCTTCATTCTGCAAATACAAAGGCATCGACGTGCAGTGCGGTCCGCGTGGGCTGCGCGGCGCCGGCGACTCGCTCTTCCACAACAACGGCGACGGCACATTCACTGATGTATCAAAGGCCGCCGGGGTCAGCGATCCCGATGGCTACTACGGATTGGGAGTTGTCTGGGCTGACTTCAACAACACCGGCCACCCGGATATTTACATCACCAACGACTCGACACCCAAGTATCTCTACAAGAATCTCGGCAATGGGAAATTCGAAGACATCGGCCTTCAATCCGGCACCGCGGTCAGCGAAGACGGTTCGGAACAAGCCTCCATGGGAATTGCTCTCGGCGATTACAATCACACCGGCCGGCCATCCATCTTCGTTACAAATTTCACTGATGAGAATGTCCTTCTCTATCGCAACGACGGCGACTGGAACTTCAAGGAAGAATCGTTCGCGTCCGGCGTTGCGCTCCCCTCGCTGCCCCTGGTCAAATGGGGAACTGCCTTCGTCGATCTCGATAACGACGGCTGGCTCGATCTCATCCTTGTCGACGGGCATGTCTATCCACAGGTCGATTCCCTGCCCTCGGGCGCCGGCTACCGCCAACCGAAAGTGCTGGAGCTCAACCAGAAAAATGGCTCCTTCTGCGACGCCAGCGACCAGGCCGGAAAAGCTCTATTGGAGCACCGCGTCTCGCGCGGCCTTGCCGTGGGAGACCTGTTCAACGACGGAAATATGGATGTCGTCATTGAAGACCTTGACGGCAGCCCCATGCTGCTGCGCAACCGCGGAGTTCCCGGTCGTCACTGGGTGAGCTTTGAACTCGATGGCACCAAAAGCAACCGCCTCGCCCTGAATGCGCGCATTACGCTTGTCGCAGGCGGCATGACGCAGACCGACGAAGTCCATAGCGGCGGCAGCTATCTCTCGCAGAACGACCTGCGCGTCCATTTCGGCCTTGGGAACGCGACAAAGATCGACAAGGTCGAGATTCATTGGCCCTCCGGACTCACCGAAGACCTGACGAATCTCGCCGTCGATCACTACTACAACATACTGGAAGGCAAGGGCATCGTCGACCCGGCAAAGGCGAGGCCTGCTCCGGTCAAACATCCCTAGCTGCGCGGGTCGCTGGCCATCAATGGCCTGAAGAGCTGATAGTGCCAACGCCTACCGGCATGTCGAGCGTGCCGAGATCGTGCGTGGACATATCGCTGACGCCTAGGCGTAGACGATACTTGCCCGGCTTCAGATTCAACTCCAGATGCATTGGAATTCCTGACGTCATCGCAATCTTGTATTGATCCGGGGTCAGATCGAGCCGCAACACGCCGGAGGTCTGCGGTGGCGCGGCGACTCGCTGCTCACCGTCATTCAAGGCAATGAGCAACACTAGAAACTGCGCATGGCGCTTGCCATCGGCTGTGGTGGAAAAGCCCGCGTTCGCCGGATCGAGGACCGAATCGACACGCACTGTTGGATGCTGCGCGTCGGGAAGCCGTACTCTCGATCGCAGCGAAAGCATGGTCGACTCCGGAGTCTCCGGCTGCATGGCAAAGTGCAGTTCCTGCGCGCTATCGGCGGCAGGATGCGCATCGGGCACAGCGAAGTAACCGCGACGATAAGTGAGCGATCCGCTTTTCGCCACAAGCTGAACATGGATCTTGCGGAACTGGCCATTCCATTTTCCGTTTGAGGGTCGATAAGCAAGCGTGTAGTAATTGCAGCCATCCAGCATGCTACGCCGCAGTGCACCGGCAAAGTCATTCGTTCCCACAAACGCTTCGCCGCCTGTTTGATCCGCGAGGTTATTCAACTCGGCGCGAAGAGCCGCACGTCCCGCGAACTGGTCGCGCATTGTGTCGCCGATCTGCGGGTTCAGAGTGGTGCCTGTTGGCCCGCCGATGCCGGAAACTTCACCCGCGCCGCTGCTGCTTGCGGGCACGCCACCTGTTTCCATCCCCAGCAGGCTTATGGGATAGACAGCGATCTGCGCGCTGGCGATCAGGTTGGCTGTCTCGCGTTCTTCCGGCAGATCGGGCGTGGAGCGGAAACGCGCGTCCTCCAACTGCGCTCCCAGGCTGATGGGGAAACTCTCCGAAAGCCAAAGCAGGTTCTTGCGCCCGGGATAACCGCTGGTGGCGCGCGCCAGTTCGCCTAAAGCCTGAATGGTGAGATGGGCGCGATAGTCCTTGTTAATCGCGTCCTGGGTTTCCAATGTGGCTTTCATTTTATCTGCCGTTCCACCGGGGTCGCGCCCGCCGATGGCCTTGGCAAAGGTGGAGATGAAATCGTTGTCCTGCATGGCCTCTGTCTGCGACCGGATGATTCCCCTGTCGTCGGGCTGAATCGATTTTGCAGCAGCCAGCAGCCTATCCGAACTGCCACTGAAGTTTTGCACCATGTGCAGCCGATCCGTCAGCACAAAAAGCGCCACGTTCTGCCCTGCCGGCAGGTTCGTCAGAAACTTCAGCAGTTGTTTGCGTGCATCAATCAGATCGGTTCGGGGCGTGTTCAAGAGGTCGAACAAGATGATGTTGATGGCGCCGGCTGCCGCGTCCCGCTTGGCGACATTCGTATACTCGAATTGCGGCGCTGCAAAAACAGACGCTTGCTCATTTTGAACAACGACCGGCTGGTCGAATGTGTGCGCCTCAAAGAAATCGATCTTCTGCTCTCGTCCATCTTCTTCAACTTTGAAGTCCTGCTGCGTGAGGCCGTGAACAACCTGGCCGTTCCTGTCGCGCACCACCACATCGACATAGACCAGCCGGCTAGTAAGGCTGAATGTACCGCCGTTCGGCAGCTCCTGCGCGCGCGATACGGCCGGCATGCAAACGAACAGCGCCACGCTTGCAATCAAAAATCGTCGGGCGTTGCAACGCATCGATTGACGACTCCACATTATGCGGTTGTTCCAGCCTGCCCAACTGCGTCAGAATTCATCTCATCGTAAGACGCGTTCGAAGAGCCGGGGTTATGGTCGTTACTGTTGCTGGACGCTAGCAGCGGCGCGCTCATAGCGCGCTAGAACCTGCCGCAAGCTCGCCGCGACTTGATCGTCATGATCCTCGACCGCCAGGTCGAGAGCTCTTTGCGCATATTGGACGGCCTCGGCGGATCGGCCCGTCTTGTTGTACGCCTTGGCCAATTCGGCAAGGCAATGCCAGTTCTTGCCCTCGCTCAACTCCACCGACTTCTGCAGCGGCGCAATGGCTCCTGCGAAGTCCCCTCGCGATTCCAGAATATAGCCAAGATTGAAGCGGAACTCTACCGAAGCGGGCATAAGTTCAATTGCCTTTTGCAATTGCTCCCCGGCTTCGTCGAAGCGCTGCACGGTTGCCAGCGCCAATCCCAGATGATTGTGTCCATCCGGGAAATTTGGAGCCATCTTGACAGCCTTCTGCAGGTGTTCGAATCCCTCTTCTTTATGCCCATTGTCAAACAGCACCGTCCCCATATCCGTCTCCGCGCCGTGATCGGACGGATCGATCGACAGCGCTCTCTTCCAATTCGCAACAGCCTCATCCACATTGCCATTCAAAGCCAGCGACACCGCAAAGTGATCGAACCACGATGCGTTCAGCGGATTCAGCGCGCAGGCCTTGCGGTACTCCTGCATGGCTTCCTTTTCCTGGTCATTCGCCGAGAGAGCCGTGGCCAGGCCGTAGTGCGCCAACGGATCGTCCGGATCGTGCCCAAGGGCGCCGCGCATCGCCTGAATGGCCTCCGGCATCTGGTTGGTCTCAATCAACTCGTACGCTCTGTTGAACAGCCGATAAAACTCCGTAGCCTGCGGGTCGATGGTTTCCAGCCCGCCCGGCACAATGTTCAAAAACTCAGGAATATTCACCGCGCGATTGGCAGCCGTCGTGTTCTCCACCATGATCGCCGGCGAGTCGTTGCCCTCGGCGTCAATGTGCGTCAGCATGAGTTGCGTATACGGTGAGCGCGCCTTCGATGAAAAGGCAAGCCAGCGGCCGTTGGGCGAAAACGAGTGCCACGAATTCATCAGCGATGTGTTGCATTTCATCAGGCGAGCGGCGCCGCCCGCAAAGGGCACAATGTACAGCTTGCTGTCCGGCCGCATCAGCAGCCCGTTGCGATTCTGGACAAACACAATCCAGCGGCCGTCGGGAGAGACCTTGGGAAAATTGTTGCTCATTCCATTCGCTGAAGCTCCCGCCACCGGAACCGCGGTACCGCCTTTCCCTCCGTTGAAGGGAATCTTGTACAGGTCGTATTGAATCTGGGGTTCGTTCGGATCGTTTGCGTGCTCGGGTTTCACGGCGCCGGGCGGGTACGGGTCGCGAGCTTCGGCGCGGCTGAAGATCAGGTACTTTCCATCCGGCGACCAGAAGGCGCTGGTCTGCACGTATCGCGGATCGTCTGCGCCCGGCAGCGGCCGCATTTTCTTTTGGTTCCGGTCGTACCAGGCCAGGATGCCCCGTGTGGGATAGAAAACCTGAATGAACGAGATATCCCGGTAGTTCATGCTGAACAGGCGATTCACAACTCCGGGTGCGAAGCCCGTAGGTTCGTTCTCATGACCTCCTTTCGCTGCAGGCGGACCGATCGAAGTCACGACGTATCGGCCGTCCGGCGAAACCTGCGACATGAACCCGAACCGCTTGACGGCCGGTTCATCGCTTCTGGCATCGGCATTCTCTTGAAAGGAACTCCAGCGCAGCACATCCTCGTTTCGAATGGTCGCATTTTTGGTGATGGAAACCAACGCGTAGAGTCCCTTGTCGTTGCGCGGCCCATCGAGATCGATTCCCAGCGTCTTGCCGTCGCGCGAGAAGGAATGGCAGTTGGCGCAGGTGGGCAAGTTCTTCATCACCGTATGACTCTGAGCATCGCCGATATTGCGCAGCTTCCATTCAATCAGCGGCAGAGCGGTGGGCGGCAAAGGCTGAATTGAGCCCTTGTCGCCAACAGGCGATATCATCAGCGGAACATCTCGGTAAAAAATCGGTGCGCCCACTGGATCCTGCGACGTAGAAATCATGACGGTGCCTTTGGAAGTCGCAGTTCTTGCATCGTCAGCGGCAAAGCCGGTGATCGAAATCGTCGCGGGCGATTTCGTGGACGCGCGTTTGATCCTGGACCACGTTTCTTCATCCGGCTTCCAGGTGCGCGTGGCTCTCTGCTGCGGCGTGAGTTCGATCACCGGACCCGCACGCGGATCGTTCTCGCCCATCTGCATGAGTTCGCCGGAGACATTCACTCGGATCGGAGCAGAGTGATTTGCGAAGGAAACCTCGACCACCCATCGCTGTGCCAACTCGCTCGGGTCGCGCCAGAGAAAAGTGGGAGACGTGATCTCCGCCGGGAAAATGGAGCCGGAGACAGGATAATCGATCGCGATCTTCGCAAATGGACTCGCGGACTGCGCCTCGACCCATGCTGAAAACGGTGAGAAAGCTGCCGCGCTCATCAACAAAATGGAACCGGCGCCAACAATGCATATCAACACGGCATTTGCGGGGCCAGGTTTCATGACATTCCGGAGCCGCGCTCAAACGTGAACGCCGCAAGCTCGTATGGTTCGGAAGGAGTCCAGTTGAATCGCTCGATTGACTGAAGGATCTATCCTCAACAGTAGCGCTTCACCGTTCCGTGTGTCCACCATCCAACACGCCAATCCACGCGCGAAATGCATGAGGACTGATATAAAGCGCTCGCCGCCAGAAGTGAACTGAGTTTCATTTTCTAAGGGGGCAGGCGAGGACATTCGTTAAACTCAAAGGGACCGATCGATTTCCGGAGCCCTCGTGCATACATCCACGGAAGAACGCCTGATACGCCCCGCCCGCAACATCTACGGCAGCCTGCGCCTGCCGGGAGACAAGTCCATCAGCCATCGGTATGGCATGCTCGCTGCCTTCGCAGAAGGCACATCACGATTCGCAAACTTCTCTACGGGTGCTGATTGCGCCTCCACGCTGGCTTGCATGCAAGCCCTCGGCGCTCAGGTGAAAACCGGAGAAGGAATCATTGAGGTGACCGGTGTCGCCGGCCGGGTCACCCCTGCAAACCATCCGCTCGACTGCGGAAACTCCGGCTCGACGATGCGGATGATTTCCGGACTCTTGGCTGCGCAGGAGGGCACCTTCACGCTCGTCGGCGACGCCTCGCTCTCGCGCCGTCCCATGGAGCGTATTCGCAAGCCGCTAGAGGCCATGGGTGCGCGGCTTACGCTCACCGAAGGCCACGCTCCAATCACCATCCACGGCGGCCCGCTGAAGCCGATTGACTACGCCACCCCTGTGCCCAGCGCCCAGGTCAAGACTTGCGTCCTGCTGGCCGGCCTTCAGACCCCAGGAACGACCATTGTGCGTGAAACTCTCCGCACACGCGACCACAGCGAACTTGCCCTTCGCGCTTTCGGGGTAAACCTCGCCCGCGACCTGAATTCGGTCTCCATCAAAGGGCCGCAAAGGCTGCACGCCATTGACGCCGTTGTCCCCGGAGACATTTCCTCGGCCGCCTTCTTTCTGTGTGCTGCCGCGCTCTTCCCCGGCTCTAAGCTGCTGCTGGATTCACTTGGCTTGAATCCGACCCGCGCCACGCTCCTCGACGTGCTTACTGCTCTCGGTGCACGCATCTCCGTCCTTCACCTGGAGGAGAAAAACGCCGAACTGGTGGGAAGCGTTCAGATCTCCGCACCAGCGGAGGGGTTGGGGTCGACAGAGATTGGTGGATCGCTGGCCGCACAGCTTATCGACGAGCTTCCCGTGCTGGCCGCAATTGCGCCTTACACCCACGGCGGCATCAGCATCCGCGATGCGAAAGAGCTTCGCGTCAAGGAGTCCGACAGAATCGCATTGGTGGCGCAGAACCTGCGCGCGATGGGAGCAGAGGTGACGGAATTCGAAGATGGCCTGGATGTTCCCGGAGGGCAAACGCTTCACGGCGCAATCATCGACTCCGGAGGCGACCACCGCATCGCCATGGCCTTCAGCGTCGCTGCACTGCGCGCCGAAGGGGAGACGCTAATCCAGGGCGCAGAATCCGCCGCTATCAGTTTCCCGGAATTTTTCGACTTGCTGGATCTTGTTGCGGAGCGTTAAGAACTCCCGCACAAATTCATCAAAACAAAATACCCGGTCAGCATTGTGGGATGCGGACCGGGCACTTGAATTGATCAAAGGCCGTTATCTTACTGCGGCGCCGGCAAAGTCCTGGCTGGCTGAATAGGCGGCGGAGTGGTAGTCGGCTCGTTGCCCGGTCTGGCCGGGACAAGGCCCGGTACGATGGGGGCTGCTTTCAATTCCCCCGTGGCAGCATCGTTGAGATTGATACCGTAGTGCTGCAGGGTGCTGGCCAGCGTCTGGTACAAACCTGCCCGGTCTTTCGCGTAGGTGGCATTGGCCTGAAGCAGCGCGTTATCCGCCAGAGCCAGAGCGCGCTGCTGTTGCAGAACCGCAGCGGTGGTCGACGCTCCCAGCTTCAGCTTCTTCTCTTCCGAATCCAGGCTCTGCACCGCATAGTCCCTGGCGGCAATCGAGGCCTGCACCAGTGCTCGGTCCTCCGTCAGCGCGAACATCGCATTGACGACGCTGATGCGGATCTGCGTATAGAGCTGTTCCAGCCTCAACTCGGCTTGCCGGTACTCGATTAGCGCCTGCGCCTGCTGAGCCTGTGCCGGGCGGTTGCGAATGGGAATGGTCATATTGATGCCCACTCCTTTGTCAGGCGCAGAGCTGTTGAAGAGGTTCTGAAGCACCGTTCCATATCCGGTCGTCGGATAGGTTCCCGGGGGGAAGGGTTGCCCGGTAGCGTAGTCGATCGCGTACGGGCTCTGCTTTCCGCCCACAGCGCTGGAACCATAGAAGCCGTACGCATCGAGCGTAGGGAGCAGCCCATTCCGTGCGCCACGCAAGGTGATTTCGTCGTTCTTCAACGCGAGCGCTGCCTGCTCCAACACCGGGCTCTGGCGAAATGCCTCCTGCACCAGATCGTCAATCGGCTGCTTTTCCTCGGGGAGTTCCTCGAGGCTAACACGGTCGGTGGGAATAACCGCGGCAGCTACCAAAGCCGGATCGTTGAGGTTGCGGGCAATGGCCTGCTTGATGATCTGCTGCTGATAGTTAAGCGAGCTCTGAGAGCTGATAAGCGCCTGCTTGTCAGATGCCACGGACTGGTCGGCGTTGACCACGTCGAGTGGCGCCATGGTGCCAATCTCCAACTGCTTGCGATTGTCGCTGGCAACTTTGCTGCTCTGCTCGAGGGCGCGCTCTTTGGCCTGCACATCCTCATAAGCGTTCACGAGGCCCCAGTAGATATTCTCCACCTGATTCACGGTGTAGAGAATCTGCTGGCGAAAAGTTGAGTCGGTGATGCGCCGGTTGTTGATCGCGGTGTAGACGAAGCGCCTGTTGACGAAAACTCCAGCGCCATACAACAAATGCTGGGTCAAGGTGGCCTTGAAGGTGCCGCTCAACTGCGGGCTGTACGTGTAGAAGTTATTGCTGTTGGTGGTCCGGCTGTTGCTCTGGGTGATGGCCAGCGAAGTGCCCGTAACGAAGCCCTGATTGTAGGTGAAGTTATATTGGTCGGTGTTGGTGGTGTTTGTGGCCTGGTTGTTGGAAAACAACGAGTTTGACTCCGGCGTGGTAGCCCGCTCCCACTGCATCATGGCCGTAACGGAGGGGTCGAGCGACTCCGGCGTGGGACCTGCCCCCGAGGCAGTCAGCGTCAAGCCGCCAATTGAACCGGAAGCAGTGCCTCCCGTGGTAGCGCCTGGTCCGCCGCCCGTGGCCGACGTCGCTAAATATCCACCCTGTGTGTAGGCGTTGACGGTAGCCCCAGAGCCGAAGAGCGTTTGCCCTGCCTTGGCGCGCAGGATATCCAGATCCGCCAGATCCATGTAGTAGCGCGAGATGGCGATGTCGTAGTTGTTCTCAATAGCCAGAGCCAGCGCGTCGGAAAGGCTGAGGTAGATCTTGCCGTCCTTCACGAGGTCGGTGAGACGCAACGAATTCACGAAACTGGCCTTTGGCACATTGGTAGGCAGGTAGGGCTTGATCGGGTTGCCCAGAAGGCGCGCGGCTGGCTTGGAGAAATCTCGCTGCGTAGGACGCAGATTCAACGGCTCGGTTAGCACTGGCGCCGGCTCGGAGGGTAGGTCCGATGCTGCCTTGGTCGGAGTCGTCACCGTTTGTTGTTGGCTAAATCCTGGGGGCACTCCCGTCGCTAACGTCAGCACTACCGCCGCAATCGCGCGCAGCCGGTTGCCAGCCTGTCCGTGGCCACCGCCAGCGGTCGTCTCCTGCTGCTCAAACACACGTATACCGTACAAATGCATTGTTCCTCTCCGCGAATCTCTGAGGCATGTGGGGTGCCATTTTACAAGACGTTCGGAGCGGTGCTCCGGACGCAATTTTGTGACGTAAGGTGACTCGCTGGACCGCTTTTCGGATCAAGCCCACTCTGCTGGCTCCAGAATATCTACGCGCGGGGTGTCCGGTTCGTTCCAGCCAATCCGTCTCCGCCCCCAATTTCCCGATGGTCGAGCCGATTCTGATATCTACCGTCAGAAACCTGAGTATATCCGACCGGTGCTTTTGTCCTTCCCGGGAACCGCCGTCGGGTACCCTGTTAACTAACCCTGAAGGCCTATGCCTGAACGCAAACAACCCGCTTCCGCCGCCAAAACCTGGAAGGTGACGCTGGCTTACGACGGCACCGACTTCAGCGGCTGGCAAATTCAGCCCGGCGAGCGCACCATCCAGGGAGAATTGCAGGCAGTTCTGGGCCGGGTCATTGGAGAATCGCCCCTGCCGCAAGGCTCCGGCCGTACCGACGCTGGCGTCCATGCCTTGGGTCAGGTCGCCAGTTTTGTGCTCGAGGCCAACATTCCGCCGGAAAGCCTGCAACGCGCCCTCAATCGGACCTTGCCCTCAGCGATCCGGATCATCGATTCAAGAACCGTGGCGAGCACATTTCATGCGCGCCACTCTGCGGTCGCCAAAACCTACGAGTACCGCGTTTTCCGCGAACCCATCTGCCCGCCATTTCTTGCCCGCTTCGTGCACGCTTGCTCATGGCCAGTGGATTTTGAGTTGCTGCAACGATCGGCGAGTCTTTTCGAGGGCGTACACGACTTTCTCAGCTTTGCTGCAACCGATCCCGACGTGGCCACGCGCGCACTTTCTGAAAGCACTACGCTCGACGAAGGTCCTTGCCTGGATCCGCCGGCCGCGCCAGGCATGATTGGGAAACAGGGCTCCATCCGCACCGTATTTTCCTCCGCTTGGGAACATCGACGGTGCGAAGAGGGCAGCATGCTCATCTATCGCGTCCGTGGCAACGGCTTTTTGCACCACATGGTCCGCAACCTGGTGGGCACCATGCTCGATGTGGGCCGCGGCCATCTGGACATCGAGAATCTGCCGGGCATTCTCGCTGCCCGTTCGCGCTCTGCCGCTGGTCCCACCGCCCCAGCGCAAGGGCTGTTCCTGCATTCGGTCGAGTATCCAGCTGCCGGGGAGGCGACAAATGACGCCTGACTCAGCCATGGCAAGCGCCGGCGACGCCGTCCCTTCACCTTCCCTGTTACCCTGAAAGCCATGGGTACGCAATTGCAACTGCCCAACTCTCCCTTTGCGCGCGTCACGGCGCTGGCAGGTCAGCGCCCTGTCCACGCCGCATTCGCCTGGTTTCATGGGAATCCCAAGCGAATCATGGACTGGCAGACCGAATTGGTGGCCATTCCCGCGCCGCCCTTCGGCGAACAGGCCCGCTCGGCCTGGATGGCTGACCGCCTCTCCGAAGCCGGCCTCGGCCACGTGCATATCGATGAGATCGGCAACGCTCTTGGCTTTTTTCCCGCGGCCAACCTTTCCCCGGAAAGCACCGGCCCCATCGTCGTTCTTTCCGCCCATCTCGACACTGTCTTCCCTGCGGAAACGCCGCTGAATTCAGTAATGAATGGCGACCGCCTCGAGGCTCCCGGCGCCTGCGATAACGGCGCCGGCGTGGTCGGCCTGCTGGCCATAGCGCACGCGCTCGTCGAGTCTGGAGTCGAATTGCCCGGATCTTTGCTGTTTCTGGGCAATGTGGGCGAAGAAGGGGAGGGTGATCTGCGCGGTATCCGCCATCTTTACAGCCAGACTGCACTGTCGGGCCGCATCGCCGCCCACATCGTTCTCGACGGGGCCGGGGCCGATTCAGCCGTAACCCAGGCCCTGGGCAGCAAGCGCTATCAGGTAACGATCACGGGCCCCGGCGGCCACAGTTTTACGGACGCCGGAACCCCCAACCCCATCGCCGCACTGGCCTCCGCATTGGCCGTCCTCTCGCAAACCGCCCTGCCCGACGATCCCCGCACCACGCTCAACCTCGGCACCATCCTCGGCGGCACCAGTGTTAACTCCATCCCCGAGAGAGCCCAGGCTTCCATCGATTTCCGTTCCACCAGCGCCGACCAGCTTCTGCGCCTTGAAGTCGCTCTGCATCGCGCCGTGGAAGACGCCGTCGAGCACGCGAATGCAACCGCTAAAGCACGCCACATTCCCGGCAAAGGTTCGTTGTCTTTCTCCATTCAAAAAATCGGCGACCGTCCCGCCGCCCACCTCCCCGTCGATTCCACACTGCTCGAGACCCTGCGCGGCGTTGACCGCCATTTGGGGCTGCGCACCGATCTCCGCCTTGGCTCGACCGATGCCAACATTCCCCTTTCACTCCGCATCCCCGCCTTATCCATGGGCGCCGGCGGCGAAGGCGGCGGCGCCCACACAAAATCCGAGTGGTATTCCGCCAAGGATCGCGAAGTAGGTCTCAAGCGCATCCTGCTCCTCACGATGGCGATGACCGAATGGGCTGCCGACCAGTAACGGCCCGTCTGCTAAACTCCGCGCATGCGTGTCTCTTCCGCCCTGCTTGCCGCGACACTCGCCGCAACGTCGCTCAGTACCTTTTGCCCCGCTCAAACTCCCACCCCCAGGCGGGCGAACCCCATCCCGGCAAAACTCAACACCGTTCCTGAAATCATCTTCTTTGACGGCGTCATCTACAGCGGCGTCGGAATGAACGAAGACAAGCCCCAGACCGTCCAGGCCATGGCCATCGGCGGTGGCAAAGTGCTGGCCATTGGTACCGACGAAGAGATCACCCGCCTTGCCGGACCAAAAACCCGACTCCGCGACCTGCACACCGACACCACCAGTGTCTTCATCATTCCCGGCTTCAATGACGCTCACGTCCACCTGGGCAGCGCCGGCCGGACCAAGCTGAACGTCGATCTGACAGGCGTGAAATCGCTGGTCGAGATGCTGACTAAAATCCAGGCCTTTGCCAATTCTGCTCCTCCCGGCCATTGGCTAATCGGCGGCAACTGGGACCACACTCTGTGGGCCGGCAAAACGCTGCCAACACGGCGGGACCTCGACAAGGTCACTGGCGGCCATCCGGCATTTCTGGACCGCATCGACGGACACATCGCAATTGCCAACTCCGCTGCGCTCGCGGCTGCCGGCATCACCGGCAAAACCGTCCCGCCCCAGGGCGGAGCCATCGATCTTGACGCCAGCGGCGAACCAACCGGAGTTCTTCGCGAATCAGCAGAATCCCTGGTCTACAAAGTGATTCCCCCACCCAGTCACGACGACAGGATGCGTGGCGACGAACTGGCCATTGCCGACGCCGTCGCCCACGGCATCACAAGCGTCCAGGACTTCGGCGACTGGGATGATTTTCTGATTTACGAAGAACTTGAGAAGGAGGGCAAGCTCAACCTGCACATTACAGAGTGGCTCCCGTTCAAAGCGCCGTTGGACGAACTGAAGCGTATGCGCGCGCATCACGACCTTAACGATCCCATGCTACACACCGGATTCCTGAAGGGTTTCATGGATGGTTCGCTCGGCTCGCGCACTGCAGCCATGAAGGCCCCGTTTTCCGACGATCTCGGCAACACAGGCTTGCCTCAATACACACAGCAGCAGCTTAACGGAATGGTTGTCGAGCGCGCTGCCGCAGGCTTCCAGATCGGCTTTCACGCCATTGGCGACAAAGCCGCCTCCATGGCGCTCGATGCGTTTGATCAACCTGGCGTTTCGCGCACCGCACGCAACCGCATCGAGCACGCGCAGGTGGTGGACCCTGCCGACATTCCCCGCTTCAAGAAGCTGGGCGTCATCGCTTCCATGCAGCCCAACCACCTCCTGACAGACATGAACTGGGCCGAGGACCGCCTCGGCCCCAACCGTGCCGCGTATTCCTACGCTTGGAAGGCCTTTCTCGATGCCGGAGTCCCGCTTGCGTTTGGCACCGACTACCCTGTTGAGCCCATCACACCCTTCCGCGGGCTCTACGCCGCCGTGACGCGAATGAATGAAAAGGGAACAAAGACCTATTTCCCTGAAAACAAGATCACACGCGGGCAGGCGCTCTACGCCTATACCCAAGGCTCGGCCTATGCCCAGTTCGACGAAAAGCACAAAGGAAAGCTCATTCCCGGATATGACGCCGACTTCATCCTAGTCGATCGCGATCTCTACAGGATTCCTGCGCCCGCGATCCTTAACACCCACGTCCAGGAAACCTTCGTCGCCGGCCAGGAGTCCTTCTCCGGCAACATCACCGCTCAATAGACCCTCTCATCATCCATGCGAGTCTTCGAATTCCAACTGCAATAATCCATGCAGATGAAGCTGCGCGCTTACCTGCTAATGCTGTTTGTGGTCGCCGTGTGGGGTTCGACCTTCGTGCTCGTCAAAGGCGCGTTGGCCGATGCCTCGCCGGCCGCATTCAATCTTGCCCGGATGACGTTAGCGTTCGCAGTGCTGGCCGTCGCTTACCACACTTCCTGGCGCGGGATTCGCAGATCGCAGATCGCTTCCGGCGCACTGGTCGGTCTTTGCCTGGCAATGGGCTACCAATTCCAAACCATTGGACTGGCGCGCACCACCCCGTCCAAGTCCGCCTTCATCACCGGTCTGGTGGTCGTGCTCGTGCCATTGTTTTCCGCTTTCCCGGCTCTGCGTCCATTGGGTGCCCGACCGCCGCGCTGGAATGCCTTCCTGGGTGCAGCGACGGCCTTTGCCGGAATACTTTTGCTTACCGCGCCTCCGGTTGCAAACGCTGCCAAACCGTCTTCGCCAATGAGCTTTGTTGCCAGCCTGTTGCCCGATCTCTCATCCATCAACATTGGCGATCTGCTCACCCTCGGTTGCGCCATCGGCTTTGCTTTCCATTGCATCGCTCTCAGTCAGGTCTCGCCGCGCATCGGATTCCGCCCGCTCGCACTTTTACAGGTTGGATTCTGCGCAGTCTTCATGGCCGTCAGCCTGCCGTTCATCGAACATCCGCACATCGCCTGGACACCGCGCCTGATCGTCGCCCTAGGAATCGCTTCGGTGCTGGCCACCGCGGCTGCCTTCTCCATTCAAAGTTGGGCGCAGTCAGTCTTGCCTCCCACGCACACGGCATTGCTGCTCACGCTGGAGCCGGTCTTTGCCTGGATCACGTCGTTCCTGATCATGGGCGAGCAACTGGGTCTGCGTGCCGCTTCCGGAGCGCTGTTGATCCTGGCAGGAATTGCCCTGACCGAGCTTGCCCCTCAACCGCACGTTCCGACCGCGCATGAAGCGGGTTAAGAACCACGGACTGATTGACTAGGGATGAGGAACGAGGGAATTGACGGCCTGCGCAAAGCCTCGTTTAAGTCGATGCGGCACCAGGAACAGCATCTTGGTTTCGCCGCCGATGGGAACATTCGCAAACAGCTCAGCCATCCGCTTTTTCCGCGTGCGCGGGTGCCGCACATAGGCATGGACTCGATAGCTGATTCGTTGCATGAGAGCAAATAACTCTGCATCCGGCCTGGCCTCGGTCAACACCAGAGGCTGTTGCTCTTCGAGTACGCCCATCGCGCCCCGGATCACTTCAATATCATGGCCTTCGACGTCGATCTTGATCGCTTCAACGAACAGTCCACGTTCGAACACGAACGAGTCGATGGTCGCGACGTCGACAACAATTTGCCTGAACTTGTCCTCTCCGTACCGGGAAAGATGCGAGACGGCCGAGTCGCGCTCCAGAGTAAAGCGGGCTCGGCCCGCGGTTGCGCCAACTGCCCAGGGAATCGTCTCAACCTTGGGCTTGGCGCCTACATTGTTTTCAAGCAGCGCAAACACGCGCGGGTCGGGCTCGAAGCTGTAAACCTTCAACACACCGGGCAGCATGTACAAGCTGTAATACCCGATATGTGCGCCCACATCGAGCAAGACGCCTCTCCGACGGAGCAGAGAGAACAACAGCTTCTCGCTTCCCCAGTCCACATCGCCCTGTGTTCTGAAGGCCTCGGTGGCGAAGCGGTCGCTGATGGGCAGCGTCATCCATTCGCCGGTGGGGAGTTGCATGGCGTGGTCGTGCTTGACGACCCGCTTGTAGTACTGCCGGATGGCCGTCCGGATGGCCCACCGCAGCGGCCCCACTTCCCGGATGAACGCGAAGTTGATCAATTTATTCTTCTCACCCGCCGATCACCGCGGCGCAGGCTCCGCCGAATCGGCCAGCCCATACGCCAGCACCGTCATCACCGCAGCGTTCTCATTCAGATGCCGCGGATCCACTTTGTCAAAGGTGTCGGCAGCCGTGTGGTGGTAGTTGAAGTAAAAGCGGCTGTCCTGCACGGGCGCAAAGCTCGGTACCCCTTTCGCGGTGAGCCCAGCGATGTCCTCGCCGGTTTCCGGTGCGGCTACGTTGGTCTCTGCCCCAATAGCATTTAACACTTGCGAGATGGGACGAAGCCATTCGCCCAGCGCCGGCTTTCCGGAGTAGAAAATGCCTGAAGGATGATCGCAGCCCAGGTCGCTCTCGATCGCGCCGATATGGTTGGCTACATCGTCCTTATGGTCGGCCATGTATTGCGCCGCGCCCTCGGACCCTTCTTCCTCGCTCATCCAGGCAACAAACCGCACCGTTCGCCGGGGACGGATACCCAGATCGTGCAGCACGTGAATCACCTGCATGGAAACAACAACCCCCGCTCCGTCGTCGATAGCGCCTGTACCCAGATCCCAGGAATCGAGATGCCCCGACACGATGACCACCTGCTCCGGGTGCTCGGTTCCCTTCCAATCGGCGATGACGTTGTAGCTTTCCGCATCCGGCAGCGTCTGTGGTGTTAGCGTCAAGTGCAGCTTCACCGTTCCGTGTGCGGTCAGCTCCTTGAGCAGGTCGGCGTCCTCTGCCGTTATGGCCGCTGCCGGGATTTTCGGAACTCCCTTGGAATAGCTGGTCATCCCTGTGTGCGGAAGGCGGAAATCCGCGCCGCCGACCGACCGCACCAACACGGCTGCCGCGCCCAGGCTCCCTGCGGCAATGGGTCCCGCGCCGCGGTACACGACCCCGCCGACGTACGCCTCAAGGCCATTGCCCTGTGCGGCCAGTTCCTTGTCGAACTTGTGATTGAAAAGCAAGATCTTGCCGTTCAAAGTACCGGGGGACAAAACGCTGAGCTGCTTCCAGTCGTCCACCACTACCACCTCGGCGGTCAGTCCTTCAGGCGGCGTTGCGACGCTGCCGCCGAGTGCAGTCAAGATAACCTTCTGCGTGGTTCCCGGCGTCTGCCCCGGCCACGCCACTACTTCCGCATTCTCCAATCCCCTTACCCAGTGCGGCACCTTGGCTTTTTCAAGCGTGACCTCGGCGCCGAGCGCGCGCATCTCAGATGCGACATATTCCACAGCCTGACCAGCCTGCGGCGAGCCGCTGATCCGCGGGCCGATGTTGTAGGTCAGGTGGCGCAACTGGTTCAAAGCATAAGGATCTTTGATGGCAGCGTCGCGCAGCCGCTCCATCACGCTTTCCTGCTCAGGTGTCCAAGCGCTCTTGTCGCCGGCGATCATGGACATCATGCGGTGAACATTGCCCGGTACAGGCGACGGAGGCGCGTTTTGCGCCGCGCATGAAGCCGCCGCCATTCCGGCCGCAAGCAGTTCAAGGAAGACAATTCGGCTGGTCTTTCGGGGAAATTCCATGCCGGATGTTACCATGGCCCACTTACGACGCTTACCCAGGGTTCACGTCTATACGGGTGGAACTGCACTCGCGGAACTGCGCCCAGGTCCAAAGCAGTATATGGCTAACGGATTTTGGCGCAAGGAATTTTCCAGAAAGGCTCGCTTTTGGCCCCGGACAACGTCGCCCGCGTCCTAGGAAAACAGCCGGCGGGCCTGACCGCTTGCCGAGGACTCGCTATACTGATAGTTGGTGCATTTAACCATACAGCCCACGGGCTGGAACCACGGTGAGGTCACAAGAACCTATGAAATCGCTCTTTGAACGGCTGCGCACTCGCCGTCTTGCTTCGACATTTGTTCTGCTTGGCACTCTATCAGTCGCGATTGTGGCTGGTTCTTTTGCTGCGCATGGGGTACGCGGACAGGAAAAACAGAACTCCAGCACCGACGCAACGCCTCTCAAGGTCGTCAATTCGTCAATCCCTCCCAACGAGTTTGTGAAGATCGCCAAGGAAGTGGGGCCGGCAGTGGTGAATATCAACACCCGGACCCTGCCCAAACAATCTTCGAACCGAGGCCGCCGCATGCCCCTGCCGCGGGGCCACGCGCAACCCAACAACCCGCAGAATCCTGACGACGACCAGAACGACGACCAGCAGGGCCAGGGCAACTTCCAGGACTTCTTCAACAAGTTCTTCGGCGGCCAGATTCCGGACCAGGAAGGCGGCGACGATAACCAGGTCCGCGAGTCGCTGGGCTCGGGCTTCATTGTCGACCCCAAGGGCTACATCATCACCAACAACCACGTGATCGAGAAGGCCGACAAGATTTACGTGAAGCTCTCCACCGACCCTGACAACCAGGACGAAGGCCGTCCGGCCCGCGTGATCGGAGTCGACAAGGCCACGGACCTGGCGGTCATCAAGATCGACACCAGCGTGCCCCTCCCGACCGTCAAGCTGGGCAACTCTGACCAGGCGGAGGTGGGCGACTGGGTTGAGGCCATCGGAAGCCCCTTCGCGTTGTCGCAGACCGTCACCGCCGGCATCATCTCCGCCAAGCATCGCACCATTGAGCCGGGACCGAGCGGCCAGTTTCAACACTTTATCCAAACAGACGCGGCCATCAATCCCGGCAACTCCGGCGGCCCGCTGTTGAACATGGACGGCGAAGTGATCGGCGTCAATACTGCCATCTACACGCAATCCGCCGGCTACCAGGGCATCGGTTTCGCCATGCCGTCGAACACCGTGGTCGAGGTCTACAACGACCTGATCAGCGCGGGGCACAAGGTCACACGCGGTTCCATTGGCATTCGCTTCAACCAGGGTCTGTCCGGCGCCGTCAACCGCGTCTACGGCTTCAAGAACGGCGTGCTCGTCCAGCAGATTGTGCATGGCGGCCCGGCAGACAAGGCCGGCCTCAAAGCGGGTGACATCATCACCACTATCGATGGCCGCCAGATCAAGGACGGTGACGACCTGGTGAATGAGATCACCAGCCGCAGGCCAGGTTCTTCCATCCGGCTCGGTTTCCAGCGCGATGGCAAGCAGATGGATACCACTGTAACCATCGGCGACCTGGACAGCGTCTTCGCCGAAGCGGTCAACCAGCAAGGCGAAGCCGGGTCTGACAACCAGGGCGATGCCGGAGAAACCAAGCTGGGTCTCGTGGTCCGTCAGGAGTCCGATTCGACCCTTGCCAAGCTCAAAGTCCCCGGCGTAGTCATCCAATCGGTCCGTTCCGGTTCGTTCGCAGACCTGCAGGGACTGGAACCCGGTCTCATCATCACCCGCATCAACAAGCAGCCCACCGGCACTAAGGAGCAGTTCGACGCCGTAGTCAGCAAGCTCAAGAACGGCGACGACGTGGTGTTCGAGGCGATCGACCCGCGTCATCCAGACAACGGAACCCTGTATCTGGGCGGCACGCTGGAGTAGCGCGAAAAGAGCGCCGACGGCGGTTTTCCGCTTGCGGCGCTTGTTTCCTTGATCGATCCATGATCGGCTGCAATTTTTCCTTTTCTTGATTATTCGCTTGTCGCATTGCGGTACATGACGTAGTATGGAACGCAATTCGCCATCTAAATCCTTTTTTTGAGGTGAATCATCGTGCCCTCATTCCGAGCTCATCTGGCATTTGTGCTTTCAGCGCTGCTGATGGCATCTCCAGCCTTTGCCACCCGTTCCCACCGGGCGGCCAGCAGCCCCCATGCGCGCTCGTCACATAAGGCTGCGCCCAAGTCCACGCACAAGGTTCACGGCCAGCAGGCCATCGAACCGGCCCGCGTCATGGAAATCCAACAGGCTCTGATCCGCGAGCATTATCTGACCACGGAAGCCGACGGCAAGTGGGATGCCACCACCGAAGCAGCCATGCAGAAGTACCAGGCCGACCAGGGCTGGCAGACCAAGCTGATGCCCGACTCGCGCGCCCTCAAGAAGCTTGGCCTCGGCCCGGATTACTCCAGTGCCATCAACGCCAAAACAGCCACCTTCGCCGACCCACCTCCGGTCAGTTCAATCCCCCCGGCGGTAGCTGCGGGTTTCGTGCAAGGCTCCGGCGTCAACCGCTGAGGGTAAGCAACTTCAGACTCCAGTCAGCAGAATGGCCGCCCCAGGGCGGCCATTCTGCTGTGGTCAGTTCGAGTTGTTGCTTACATGCGGAAGGGCGGCATCCCTTTCAGCAAGAACTCGTACCGCGGACGCAAAGTATCCGGCCCATAAGTAATGGGATCGTTGAGGTGAATGAGCGAATCGTCCTTGTCGTACTTCGGCCACGCCGGCAGCCCCGCTCCGTTTGGATCGCCCGTCTTTGCAAAATTAGTCCAGTAGCTCATCATCTGGTCGCTCAGAGTGCGGTCTTCGGGGCGGACGGTCCAACCCGGCCGAGTGTCGAGTGTGCCAAAAACGTATTCAATGTCGTCGGAATGGAAGGCAAACGTCCCCGGATGGAATTTGCTGGGAGTTGCGCGTAGCTCGAAGTGATAGCGGTAAACCGGCGCATCGCCGCTCGTCTTGCGGTCGGCCTCCAGCCACTTCCAAGTGCTGAAGCCGATAAAGGAGTCGCTGCCATAGTCGATTGCTGAGTTTACCGCCTGCTCGTCCGAATCGCCCGGATAGAGAGTGAGGAACTCCGCGGCGCGATCCTTGAACAGCGAAGCGGCCATCCCCTTCCATTTGTCCGCAGTCATGCCATTGGCGAGAAAACTCCCCTCGTCCCGATTCCAGCCCGCCAGCAGCGGCACGTGGGCCTGCTTTCCTGCGGCATAGGTGTCCTGCACTGGTTCGGTCAGCAGTTTCCCATCGACAACCGTCGAAAATCCACTCCGCTTCGCTTTAGCTGCTTCCAGAATCTTATCGGCGGTCATTGCGCGAAACTCGGTCAGCGATTTGACCCCGAGCCCCGCAACCCAGTCGTCATCCTTCTTCTCGCGCGCTTCGAGCGTATCCATCGCCAGCACATCGCTGAAGGCTGCACCGCTCTCTCCAATCGCCTTGTGAAAGAGACCGCGCGCGGAAGGCGCCGCCATCAGCGTGCTAACCGCAAAGGAACCTGCGCTCTCGCCGAAGATGGTGACGTTGTCAGGGTCGCCGCCAAACTTCTTGATGTTGTCCTTGACCCACCCGAGCGCGGCCACCATGTCCAGCAGTCCGTAATTCCCTGCCGAACCGTTGGCTTCTTTCGCGAGGTCGGATGTTGCCAGAAATCCGAAGACTCCCAGGCGGTAATTGATTGTCACCAGCACCACGCCCTTGAGAGGAAGAAAGTCGCCGTTATGCCGCGGCTCAGAGCTTGCGCCGCCCGAGTAGCCGCCGCCATGGATCCAGAACATCACCGGCAGCTTGCTCTTGTTGGTTGCATCGGCAGGCTCATAAACATTGAGGAAAAGACAATCCTCACTCGGTCCCGCATCCTGGAAGATCATGTCCGCAAAGACCGGATTCTGCGCGCATCGTGCGCCGAATTTGGTACCGTGGCGCTCGCCCTTCCACTTCGCCGCCGGTTCGGGAGCCTTCCAGCGCAGATCGCCCACCGGGGGCGCTGCATAGGGCAAGCCGAGAAACGCTTTCACCTTGCCGTCATTGATGGTCTTCCCGGTTACCTTGCCTTGTTCGGTCTTCACCGTCAGCGAGTCAGCAAAGCTTCTCGCGGACATTCCCAATCCCAGTCCTGCAACCGCCAGGGCACACGCCAGCTTCATCCCCATTTGCATCACAAAAATCCTCCGCGGAATACGTTATCAGGACGGGCTGAAGTTTGGTTGAGTTTCACTTCTAGCTGAAGGGCAGTCAGTTCCCTGCGAGCTTCAATTCTGGCGTCAGCAGATCCGCTATCGTTTCCCTGCGGCGGATCAGCAGCGCCCTCGCGCCCGTTACCAGCACTTCTGCCGCGCGAGGACGCGTATTGTAGTTCGAACTCTGTGCCATGCCGTAAGCGCCGGCGTCGAGCAGCGCCACCAGGTCTCCCGGCTCTACCGGTGCAAGCTTGCGGTCGCGGGCAAAAAAATCGCCTGTCTCGCACACCGGCCCCACCACGTCGACAATCCGTGGCCTTCCCGCGCGCGGCCGCACTGGCACAATTTCGTGATGCGCCTGGTAAAGGGCGGGCCGGATCAGATCGTTCATCGCTGCATCTGTAATCACAAACGTCTTCTTGCCGTTGCGCTTCACTTGCAACACGCGCGCCACCAGCGCTCCTGCCTGCGCCACCAGGAATCGTCCCGGCTCAATCAGCAGTCGGCCATCAAAGCCATGGAGCGCTTGCTCAATTGCTGCCGCATACTCCTGAACCTTGGCCGCCGCATCGAAATCCCCGCCATGGTAGTCGATGCCCAACCCGCCGCCGGCATCGATTGCCTCGATCGCGATCCCATCACTGCGCAACTGCCGAACCAGCTTAAACACCCGCGCCATGGCCGCCCCAAACGGCGCCGCCGACCGGATCTGCGAGCCGATGTGCACGCTCACGCCATACGCCTCAAGCCAGCGATTTCCTGCCACGCTCAAATAGATCCGTCTCGCATGGCGAATGTCGATGCCGAATTTGTGCTCGCGCAGACCGGTCGAAATGTAAGGGTGTGTATCGGCGAAGACGTCAGGATTCACGCGCAGTGCAAATCGCGCCTTGCGTTTCAGCTTTGCCACGCGTGTAGCCAGCAGCGCCAGCTCCGCCTCGCTCTCCACATTGAATTGCAGAATTCCTTCTTCAAGCGCAAGGTCGATTTCCGCGGATGTTTTGCCAACTCCGGAAAAAACCACTCGCCCCACCGCATCAGGCGCTGCGGCCTTCACCCGTTCCAACTCGCCGCCGGAAACTATGTCGAAGCCCGCTCCGCGGAAGGCGAGCAGTTTGAGAATCGCCAGCGCCGAGTTGGCCTTTACCGCGTAGCACACCAGGTGATCGCTGTGTGTAAATGCCTTCTGGAACAAATCCAGCCGCTCCACAATTTGGTCGGCGGAGTATACGTAGAGAGGCGTTCCAAAGCGCTTCGCCAGCGTCTCGAGCGACACTTTGCCGCATTGCAGAGCCCTCTTCGCTTGCGGATGATGAAATGGGCGGGATGAGAGATTTGGATTCGCTGTCAAGAGTGGCTTCCAAAATGAAATTACTCTCTTGAGCCTACAGCATTCCTGAGGCGCTTTTCGAACCGCCGCGCCCCGGTGCACACATCGAACCCAAACGAAAGTGGGCTGAAGAAGATGCGGCTAACAAAAACCCCGCGCCCAAGCTTACAAACCCAGCATCGCTCCCCTATCATGATCTTCGTTCACTATGAATCGAGATGCTGGAACTCAAACCCTATCAATGAACACGTTATCGAAAACAAAAGCCACTCTCACTGACAGCCACTTCCTCGTGCCTTTGATCGTGTTCTGCATCGGGCTCGCGCTTCTTATCACGCTGCACTAACACCACCCGCACGCGCCGGAGGGACCATTCCGCTTGAGCGCAACAGCAAAAACAAGCGCAACACCAAGCTTTCAATCGGTGCATGGCATTGGTGTGGCCAGCGCGTTGGCGGCCGGCGTGTGGCTGGGCGCGGCAGAAGCTCCCACCAAGCTGGTCAATTCCGGCCTCTCGCCGTTCGCCATTTCGCTCTGCATGGTGGCTGGCGTCTTCACCGCGCGCTGGACGCTGCCCACGCTGCTCAAGGGCACGCGCTCCGTCTTTGCGGACCTCAAGCAAAACAGCCACCTCATCCCCAACGCCATCCTCGCAGGCATGCTCTGGGCCGTGGCCAACACACTGACCGTCTTCGCCATTCGCGACGTCGGCCTGACCATCGCATTCCCGCTCTGGAATACCAATTCGCTGGTCGGCATCCTGTGGGGCCGAGTCTTGTTCGGCGAGTTGAAGGGTGCGAGCGGCAAGAACATCACCAAGGTCGTGCTCGGAGCCATGGCCATCGTCGTAGCCGCCATCATGCTTGGCTTCAGCACGATTCAGGGCAACGGCCCGCATGCCTCCCACGCGCTCAGTGGCATCTTCGCCGCTGCCGGGGCCAGCCTGCTGTGGGGCACCATGTACGTCCCCTATCGCAAGGCCTACATCAGCGGCATGAATCAGCTTTCCTTCGTTACCGTCTTCACCATCGGCGAACTGGTCACATGCTTTGCTTTGGTTCTCGCGCTTGACGGAGGAACGCACGCCGCGATTTTTCATTCGCCGGAGACCAGGCACCTCATCTTCTGGCTTTTTCTCGGCGGCTTTGTCTGGGTCATCGGCGATCTCTTCCAGCAGTTCGCAACCAAGTATCTCGGTATTGGCCGCGCCATTCCGCTTTCGAACACCAACCAGCTCTGGGGCCTTGCCTGGGGCGCTCTCGTGTTTGGCGAGTTGGCCCATGCGGACTTGTCCCATCGCCTGCTGGTCGTAGCCGGTTCGGTGGTGATGATTGCGGGCGCACTGGCGGTCAGCACTGCAGTCGCCACGGAGCGCGAAAACTTCTCCATCAACCAGGCATTGCTGCGCGAATGCAGCCGCTATGGCCTGAACTATGACCGGGTGATCGAGTGCTATCGCGGCTCTGCTACGAGCCCAGCCAATGAGCCCAAAGACAACCGGCCCGAGAGTGGGAGCAACCGCTCCTGGTGGGACCATGCGATTGTCGTGGCGGCTGTGGGCGTCTTCGTCTATCTCGGCATAAACGCCCAAGTCCCATCGCTGGCCATGAACTTCGCCTGGCTCGCAGTTCTGGTGGTGGTTCTCGTTGCCGCCGCGCTCATAAGCGGCTGGGGACTGTGGAAGGCGACGCGGTTCTCCTAGCAAGCCGCGCAGCGGACTTTACAATGACCCTATGGAGCAGCCGCAAAAGGTAGACCTAGTGGGCGTGGGCCTCAACGCCACAGACACACTAATTCCCTTGGTCACCTATCCCGAACGCGGCTCCAAGGTCGAATACAGTAATGCATCCGTCCTTCCCGGTGGCCAGGCAGCAACCACCGTGATCGCGTGCCAATCCTGGGGCCTGAGCACCCGCTATGTGGGCAAACTGGGTGAAGACGATGCTGCCCGCCTGCATCGCGAAGCATTTGCGAACGCGGGAGTTGACGCGCAACTCATCACCGTTTCCGGCGCCGCCAGCCCGCAGTCCCTCATTCTGGTCGACGGAGGCGGTGAGCGAACCGTACTTTGCCGGCGCGATGAGTGTCTGCTGCTGCAACCCGAGGACCTGCGCCGCGAGTGGATCGTGAATGCCCGGGCTCTCCACGTGGATGGCTACGAAACCGCCGCTGCCACGCTAGCGGCCCAGTGGGCGCGCGCTGCGGGTATTCCAGTCATCGCCGATCTTGACGAGGTCTACGCCGGCGTGGATGACCTGATCGAGAACGTCGACTACCTGATCGTGAGCCGCGACTTCCCTTGCCGCCTCATGGCCGACCCCGATCTTGAGAGCGCCTTGCGCCGCATGCACCATCGCTTTGGATGCACGCTGAGCGCTGCAACCCTCGGTGAAGGCGGGGTCCTGGCCTGGAATGGAAAGCAACTCCGGCATCGACCCGCTTATCGCGTGCCGGTAGTCGATACCACAGGAGCCGGCGACATCTTCCATGCCGGCTTTATCTACGGATTGTTGTCAGGCTGGGCCCTGGATCGCCAGCTCGATTTCGCCTGCGCCGCAGCAGCAATGAACTGCATGGCCGCTGGCGCAAGGGGTGGCATCCAGTCAGTAGAAGCAATCGAAGAGCTGATGGTCGTAGCTCCGCGCTATCAAACCACTTACGATGTGCCCGCCGCGAACTGAGCCTATGTTGCACGGCGAATGAGTGCCCAAACCGGGCCGGATTCTGTAGTCCCACGGCAGGCTAAAGCGGGAGACCGACACCCGGTCTTGACGTACAGGCTGAAGCGCGCACCCGTCAAGTCTTCAAAGTTCGTCGGGGGTCTTCATCCACTCGGCCAGCAGCGCTGCGATCTTCTGCGGCTGCTCATAGGCCGCAAAGTGGCCCGCATCGGGCAGCAGATGATATTCGCACCCGCCCGGCGCTGCATTGAAGGCTTCCATCTCCTCTGGCGTCACGACGGAATCCTCTCCGCCCGCGATGGCCAGTAGGGGCACATCAATCGTGCCCACGGCCGGCACTGAATCCGGCTGCGTTGCCAGCCCCGCCTGAACCGCAATCGCCGCTTCCGCCGCCAGCGTCATGCGCGCCCGCAGTTCACCCACAATCTCAGGCCGGCGCGCCTGAGCGGTTGCACCAATCAGGCTCTGCGCCATGCCGTCGAATAAGCTGCCTGGTCCTTGGACCCGAATCTGCGCAATATTGGCGGCCCTCCTGGCCAGGTTGGCCTCCGCGTCGGCCTGCGGCTTGGAGCAGACAAACACCAGCCCCTGCACCCGCTGCGGAGCCCGCCGCCATAGCTCCATAAGCACATAGCCGCCAATGGAGCAGCCGGCAAAAACAGCCTCTTGCAATTGAAGGTGATCGAGCAGAGCGAGCACGTCGCTGGCCAGTTGCGCCACGCTCAGGACCGGCGCATCCGGCACCCGCGAAAACCCACCCAGGGGAAGATTCTGGCCCAATTCGGATTGTCCATGCCCGCGCAAGTCGGGAACAATGGCATGCACACCGCCCAGGTTTTCAATGAGCGGGCGCCAGTACTCCCGATCAAGCGGGGTTGGATGCAGAAAAACGACGACCGGCCCCGATCCGGTTTCCCGGAACGCGAGCCGCGCGCCGTCCGACTCGTAACTCCCGTTCATACACTAGGAGGATACGCGCTTGGGAACCCCATTGGCTCCTCGGGAATTCCAATCCAGCAAGCGAGGTAGGCGATCGCCACCACCCCGCCGGAGAAGAAGAACCCGACGACAGTAAAAATGCGCACCAGCGCTACATCCCAGCCGTAGGCCTGGGAAAGCCCGATGCAGACACCGGCGATAGCCCTGCCCTGCAGCGGCCTGTAGAGCGGTCTGGAAGGAATTTGCGGCGTTGCTGCAATGGTTGCGCCACAATTGGAGCAGAAGCGCGCGGTGTGCGGGAGCCCCGTCCCACACCGGTTGCAATAGACGGCCATATTCGAACCCTCCCGGAGAACCTTCAATCATTGTCTACATACGGAGGAAAAGCTGCAACGGTTCCATCGCCCAAACCGGAACTGCCCGGATCCGACAATCGAGCCACCTCTGTCACTTTCCTGCATACGGGCTGCGCAGGCGCTTTCTCGCCGTATCGGCCCGCGAGGTGTTGGGGCCGCTGTCGATTGCCGCCCGGTAGTCCTTGACAGCCTGCTCCCGCTCCCCATTCAAGTCGTGGCATTCCCCTGCCGCCAGCAGCGTGCGGATCTTCAGTTCCGGGCTGACGCCAGGAGTCCATGCGGCCTGCTCATACGATTCAGCCGCCTCACCGTAGTGGCGCTGCCCGCGCAAAGCGTCGCCGAGGCCAAAGTAGGTCAGTTCCAGACGCGGCGAGTAGAAATAGCCCGGCTTTGCGTTGGCAGCAAGAATCTCCCGATAAGCATCCACGGCAGCCATTCCTTCGCCGGCATCCTTGCGCAGGTTAGCCTCTTCCAGGCAAAACAGGTAGTCTCGCGGGTACTGAGCCTTCAACGCGCGAATCACCTCGATCGCTTCCTTATAACGCGACTCCCGGCGCAGGAACAGCGCGATCGTGGTGCGCGCCTCGATGTTGGTCAAAATGCCGCGGTTGCCATCATCGGTCAGCATCTCCAGGCCGCGAGACTTGGAGCCGGTGATCCCGGCAAAGCCGACGAGAATCTTGAACGGAAGTGGCAGCGCTCCCACCACGTACTCATAGACGCCCACAACCAGCTTGGCATCCACGTAGTTAGGATCAAGCTGCAGCACGCGCATGTGGTCGTCCTTGGCTCCCCGCGCCAGCTTGAACCCAGCCCCGTATCCGCGCTCGACCATTGCGATATAGGTGCACTTGAGCGCGCGAGCCCAGCCACGCGCATAAAGAGCGTCCACGTCGTTCTGGTTCTTTCCCAGGCGCCAGTCGGCTTCGCGGATGGCCTCATCAGCCAACCCGAAGATCCGGTCCCGTGTCTTGGGATCCTCCTGCGTTGCGTGGCGGCCGGTCAGGAAGCCGTCGTTAGCGTAGAAGGTGGTATCCAGCAGGTCCTGACGGTAGAGTTCCTGGAATAGCTCCGCATCCAGCAGCAATACCGTCGGCTGCGGATCGCCGGGATGCATTTCGTGGAAACGCTCGAATCGCTCCACCGCGCCCGGATAGTCAAGCAGGTAGAAGTGGACGAAGGCTTCCTGCACCAGCGGGTCGTTATTGAGTGGATTGGTATGAACTCCTGATGCCCAACCAGCGCTCGCGGCTGCCAGCAACACCACCAGCCATCCCGCGCTGCGGTTCCAAAACGTTCCCCGCTTCAACCTGCGATCTCCTTCTTTCCCTGCACCGTGATCATCTCCGCGCCGGGGTTCAATTGTCCATCGAGGCAATCCCCTTCTGCAAAATCCCAGAAGAGATATTTCTTCAGAATCCGTGACCCTTTTCGCCCCATTTTTTCGCCTAACAGGAGTGGGCCATCGCTCGCTGCGCCAATCTTCGAAAAGGGGCCAAGGGCTCGCTATTCCGGTTTCAAAAAGGAACACCCGCTCCTTTGACGTTATTGAGCAACAGGATGCTCTCGAAATTGCTTCCCATGACTGGCCCCTGATGCGCCGCCGCTCAGATGCGCCGCTTTACCCCGGATTATTCTCTTCAACCAAGGATCGGTGAAATGAATCGAAAAGAGTTGCTGCGAATGTTGCTCAACCAGGCTCAGTTTAACGGATTCGAGTTCCGCCGCTGGTTTCAGGCCAATGTCCGCCCCGTCTGGCCAGGCGGCGAGGAAGCCCTGACGCTGCTTGCGACGGAGGGCCGCCACTACACCCTCCTCTTTTCCCACGACTTCGTCCGTTGCTTCTGGCGCACCGGAGCTCACATGAGCTTCATGGTCCCCGCGGTCACCTACTCAAGGGTCAATTCCCAGGGTGACGTGCTGCAGGTGACCCGCAAACCCTTCACCCGGCGCACCATCAAGCCCGACGTGTGGAAGTATCACCTGCGCCAGATGGCTGCCGCAGAAGACCCTATCGATTATCTCTGCCGCTTTCTGCCCGCGCCTGACCAGGAGAAGCTCCGCGCTGTTGAAACCGACCGCTTGGCCGCCCAGGCTTGAGTCAGATTTTGGTGCTGCCGCAGCCAGATATCCTTTAGGATGAAGGCATGCCCATCCCAGAGCGCCTGAATCCTGTCTTCGCGCCCGCTAAGAGGCCGGTTGTGAATCTGCGTACTGCCAACCTGATTTCCGAAGCTCGCAAGCGCCTGATCGTCGCTCTGGACGTGCCCGATGCAGCCTCGGCCACCCGGCTGGCCGCCCGCCTGGAAGATACCTGCCAGTGGTTCAAGGTGGGGCTGGAATTGTTCGTCTCCGCCGGTCCGGCGGTAATCGAGATGCTGCTCAAGCGCGGACATTCCGTCTTTCTCGACCTCAAATTTCACGACATCCCTAACACCGTCGCGAATGCCGTGCGCTCTGCTGCGGCTTTGGGAGTCCACAAGCTCACCGTGCATGCCGCCGGAGGACCAGCTGTGCTCGCGGCGGCCCGAAACGCCCTGGAAGGGGTGCTCAATCCGCCGCAACTGCTCGCCGTAACCGTCCTCACCAGCATGGACTCAACCCAACTCACTGCCACCGGTCTTGATCGCTCTCCCGGCGAGCAGGTGGAACTTCTGGCGCGCATGGCGTTGGCCGAAAACATCCACGGATTCGTCTGCTCACCCCAGGAAGTGGCGACTCTACGCTCCCTGACCGGTCCTGAAGGGGTACTCGTCGTACCAGGCATTCGCCCCGCTGGCGCGGGAGTCGGCGATCAGAAGCGCATCGCTACACCGGCCGAAGCACTCCGCCGGGGAGCCAGCTACCTGGTCGTCGGCCGCCCCATCACCCAGGCATCCGACCCAGCCGAAGCCGGCGAAGCGATCCTCAAGGAGATGGCTGAGGCCCTCTGAAGCAATCAGGCGCGAAAGAGCCCGGCAATCAGCCGGGCTTTTTTCAAGGTACAAATTCAGTTAACGCCTAAAGTTTCTCGTAGAAATCGCACGCGGAACAAGAGATATAGACGCCGCCCGGGATACCGCGCTCGCGGTCCTTTACGCGCTTGACGATGCGCGTCGGCTTGCTGCACTTGGGACAGTCGGTCGACTTCGTCGTGTCCATTACCTTCTTGCGGTCACCTGTTTTTGCAATCTTGGCCATTGCTGGGGTGTTTCTCCTTCTTGGGGTTGTCTCTGCGCACACGCGCGTAAGTCTGGCGCGCGGCTTCAACGGCGCGGTCTTTGGCTGGCCTCTTGCTGTGTCCGGAGGCGAGCGAAACTCGCTGCCTTCAGTCTACATCAAGCCCGGCTGCGCCGCCTCAGTTGGGCTGGGTGGGAGGAGTGGACACGGGCGGCTGGGGCTGCGCCGGCCGGGCTGCGGGCGGGGATGGAGTGTTGGCGGGGGGCTGCGCGTCCGGAGGCGGGCCGTCTGGATTCTCACCGGGCTGCGCGGGGGGCTTGGGCTTGGGGAACTGCACCGGCTTCATGACCCCGACGCGCGCGTCCTTGTTGTCATCGGCGGGAAGGGTTTCGCCGGGGTTGCGCAGG
>JBKQNU010000159.1:0-18952 GCA_052145815.1 Occallatibacter sp. | reverse complement strand
TCGGCGAGGGTGCGTTTGGCGCGGACGATGCGCTGGGCGATGGTGGGTTCGGGGGTGAGGAAGGCGCGGGCGATCTCGTCGGTGGTGAGGCCGCCGAGGAGACGGAGGGTGAGGGCGGCGCGGGACTCGGTGGAGAGGATGGGATGACAGGAGATGAAGACGAGGCGGAGGAGGTCGTCTCCGATGGGGTCGTCGAGGGTGGAGTTGAGGTCAGGCACGATTTGTTCGAGTGTGGCGAGGTCGCGTGCCAGGTCTTCGTGTTTATGCCCGGCGACGGCGTTGCGGCGGAAGAGATCGATGGCGCGGCGTTTGGCGGTTGCGGTGAGCCATGCCGCAGGATTATCGGGGACGCCAGATTGAGGCCATTGTTCCAGTGCGGCGAGGAGGGCTTCCTGCGCGAGGTCTTCGGCGAGGCCGACGTCGCGGGTGAGGCGGGTGAGGCCGGCGATGATGCGCGCGGACTCGATGCGCCAGACGGCTTCGATGGTGCGATGGAAGACCTGATGTGGATCGGCAGCGGACACTGCTACCGATCACACCAGATTTCGATCCATGGATGCAAGTGCGGCTATTTGTTGGCGGTCTGATTCGGCAGCTTAGCCCGTTTCGCTACTTTGTGCTGGATCTGTTCTTCGGTCAGGATGGGTGCGAAGTCTTCCATCTCAAAGATTTGGCGGATTTCGACTTCGGAGTCGCCGGCGGGGTTGCAGTTGGGGGCACGCTTGACCCACTCGATGGCCTCTTCGAGGGACTTGACCTGCAAGATCGAGAAACCGGCGATGAGCTCCTTGGCCTCGGTGAAGGGGCCGTCGACGACGGTACGAGACTTGCCGGAGGATTTGACGCGTGCGCCTTTGGAGCTGGGATGGAGGCCGTCGAGGGCCAGCAGGACGCCGGCCTTGCTGAGCTCTTCGTTGTACTTGCCCATCTCGAGCAGGAGCTGTGGATCGGGGAGGGCCCCTTCTTTTTCTGCCTCTGGGGTTGATTTGACGATAACCATGAATCGCATTGCGAAATCTCCTTTGGGTTGAGCGATAGTTAGGTGGCTTGTTTTCGGGTTTAGCTATTTGTTGGCTAACCGGTGAACTCAGATTAAGAGCGCAGTTGGATCGCTGTTGCTCGCTATCCTATTGGCTCTCTGTTGATACGTCGAACGGAGTGTGGCCGAATCGACATGAGAACGGAATTTAATTATTTATTCTTCGGGAAAACGAAGGATAGTCCAAATTACGGATTTTATTGAGGCAGGTTGAGCATGTGGTTTAGTTCTTCGCGGCTGGGGCGGGGCCTGAACTGTCCGAACTCTTCGGCCAAATTCTGCATGAGGTAGCCGTGGCGGAGATGTTTGGAGAGGACTTGTTTGGTGAAGTCGATCTCTTTGTCGATTTGTGCGGGAGTTAGCTGCGAGGGGTTCGGATTTTCGAACATGGACGGGATCAGCGCCTGACCGGATCAAATCTGGGATCTATGCCCGATCCTATGCTGGCGTGGATCCCCGTCCGGAATCAAGAACCAAAAGGAGCAAGTCTTCGACGAAGCTTGTTCGCGTCCTCGAGGGAGAATGTGATGACACGAGGTCGGAAGTTCGGCTCCTGAGCCAAAGCGATGAAATCGCGCGCATCCTGTCGCGTCATGTCGGCCACACTGCGTATCTGGCGTTCGCCCCAGAGCAGTTTGTCGTGGTCGAAGGCAGGCACTTGATCCAGGTGTATGGCGTTGATCTGTTCCCGCCTCCATTGCTTACGAAAGGTCGCGTGATGGACAGGGATTCAGGTTATTCCACAAGGCGAGAAATCATGAGCACCGATCCTAAGCTGATACGGCTTCTTACCGTCGACGACCATGCTCTCCTCCGCGAAGGGATCGCAGCTCTGGTCAATGCTGAATCTGATATGCGGATATCGAGGATGCATACTGCCCCATACGTTCGTAGGCCGTACAATAGTCCACACACATTCCAGGCGTCCGTCTCGCACCGCCTTCTCCGCAAGAACCTTGCTCGCTCCATAGACCGTATAGGGACGAAAATCCTGATCATGCACCGGTAACGGCCCTGGGCCCACAACAAATTGAGTGGACACAAACACCAACCCGGGTCAACGTCCGGCAGCATACCAGAGAAGAAAGTTTGCGTTTTCTTGAAAAAGTAATGCCCAAACGTTACTTTTGAGGTAGAGTAGTGATTACCGTAGTTCTTTGCCCTTCCCAAATTGGGGGTTGGAGAGCCTCGTGAGGCGGCCAACAAGGAGAGGGATCTTAGAACAGGCCGGGCCCCCAGTCCCTGCGACGCACCGGTAAAACGGATTTTTCAGTTCCGCATTTGCAGTTACAAGAAAGTCCCCAACCTGCCACCAGGCAAGCTCGATCTGGATGGCCTAAGGAGATCTATCTCTTGCAACAGCTTTCAGTCACTTCAAAAACTGCCGCCTTTAAAAGCCCCGGAGAGGCTCATGGAGTCATTTCGAACCCGAGTAATAAGGAGGAGAGAACCGTGAGAATTGCCCAGAATGCAATTCCGGCGTTTCGCGTCCTGATCGTAGATCGGGATTCAATGGGTAGCGATCTCCTGGCAAATGCTCTGGCCCGTGACGGCATGTGCGAGGCAACGGCTATCCAACCAACGCAGCTCATCCACGCGATTTCAACCAGCAAAGTTGATCTGGTGGTTATCGGCGCAGATCTCAACTCGAAGCCCGGTTCGGGCTTCGATCTCGCTCACAAAGTATGCTGTGCCTACCCAAATACCGGTATCGTCATCCTTCTTGATCAAACTACTCCAGAATCTGTCATCAACGCATTTCGGTCAGGAGCTCGCGGCGTGTTTTCGCGTCAACAGCCTATGACCGAGTTCCTCGAATGTGTCATGCACGTCCGGAAAGGGTTCATTTGGGCGGGAAGAACTGAAACGGATTCCCTCTTGGGAGCATTCAAGAATATTCCCTCCCCCAGTCTGGTCACCTCCCCCGATTCGCCGACGCTAACCGCACGTGAATTGGAAGTAGTGCAGTGCGCAGCAAAGGGCAAGACCAACAGGGCCATCGCCAATGAGTTAGGTTTGAGCGAACATACGGTGAAAAACTACCTCTTCCGGGCCTTCGACAAGCTGGGCGTATCCAGCCGCGTCGAATTGCTTTTCTACTTGACACTCAGAGGCCACACCTTCAGCGCCACCAAACCCGAAATCGTGAATCCAAATTTAACCGCCCCAGATGTGAAGCCGGGCATTGCCCTCAATATGCCTTGACGGATTTGAGTTGTAGATCTTTGCTCGACCACGAGCATAGGTTTTCTACTCGAATTCGTCTCATAGACGGTCGCATGTCAGCAACGCTAGTGAGAAAGCGGGCTGACGTGCGGCGCAGAATTGGATTGGTTCCGGTCCCCGCTCCGAAACTCCCTCATCGACGAGGTACCGATGAAAACACTTCTTGTCTTCCTGGCGTTTTCTTTCATCCAAGCGAATTCATTGCAAGACCAACCCGTGGTTCATCTACAACACAATCACAGCAATATTCAGGTGGAATATGGTGGCGATCTTGTTGAGCTCAACGACGCGCCGGCGGAGGTTTATCTCCCGAAACTACCGCCAAAGCCGGATTTGAAGGCCAAACCCTGGCCTGTTGACGTGAAGAACCTTGGTCCTGGCTCAGTAACAGTCTTTGGCAGCGACCTATTCAGCGTTAGGATTGAGGTTGGCAAGACCGTGCATATCTACTCGAACGGTTCGGCATACTCTTTGAAGCCGTAGCGATGTTCGCAAAACCGGTATGCGGGAGTCGCGAATCTGCCGTCGAACGGTACTCCCATGTCCTGGGAGCAGAGGGTCGGGGGTTCGAATCCCTCAGATTCGACCAAAATCAACTCTTTGGAGCTGAACCGCTTGCGTTGGAGCCAGAGCGCTGCCGGTCGCGACAATCCGGACAGAACTCGAAAATGGGATCCTCGGGGTCAACGGAGAGGTCGTTGAAATCGCAAAGACCGACGATTGGCTGTCCTAGTTAGTCGTACCAGCCGCTCTTAATGGTTCTTTGTTTTTTCGGCAGAGGAGCCTGCTCAGACGGAAGGACGAGGGTTGACCAACCGGATCCTCCCCCGGGCTCCGGCCTTCGCGCCATCCCCGTTCGCTGTCGCTGCCAGTCCGCGCCAGGCGGGCCTCAGGGGCGTTCCGGCGGGCTCTCAGGCGAAAGGCCGCATGACGGCTGCGACCGCTGGCGCGGCATTCGCATTCTTAGACACCAGCAGCGCATCTAGTCCCACCAGGGCCAGTGTCTCCACCACGCGCTCGTTTGCGTTCACCACCATAAAGTGGTGGCCGGCCTTGCTTGCGATGCAATAGAGCGAGACCAGGGCCGCGGCGCCGGCCGCATCGATGCGCCGGATCGAGCTGAAGTCGAGTGTAAGCGAATGCCGTTGCGCGATCGGGGTCATGCGCTCCAGCAGCAGCTGATCTTGGCCGCGAACCAGCTCGGTAAGCTCTCTCACGGCACGCCTTGGCAACTCATTGAAGCCGAAGACATTAGCCGACATGAAATCCTCCGGGAGACGAAGCCTCCTTTGGCCTATAGCAAATGACAGGCACTAGACATGGCTGCATTAACCGGCTCTTGATCGGAATCTTGATTTTCGGTTCCCCAGCCACCGGAGAGTATACCCCTTAGTGGCTGACTGGCTACCTTTTCCGCATTCGTTTCAACGGCAAAAGACCCTGTCGTCCCCGCAGACCCTCTGCCCAAGTCAAGAGGCCACGACTTGCGTAATTTCGAATCCATTTCACGGAAACCTCCCCGTCAACTCCCGTCCGTCGTCCAGCTTGGCATGCCCTGATGCAGCGCCATTCGGCTGGCCCCGCGACCCCAGTCGTCTCTTCACTTGTTGTATGGTCGCTGGCGCGCTCTTCGAGGATTGGAGGCGTAGAAAGCTACGAGTTTTCAGGTTTCTGTGGAATTACCGGCCAATCGGCACTACTGGGTATCCATTTCACTCAGGCAGGCGCAGCCTATAGTGTGCGGGGCATTAACCAAAACACAACCTGTTGGGGAAACCTGAGTCAAATGGATACCCAGTACTGACGGCTTGGCGACGATCAAGGCTGGCAACGATACAGGCACAACATCACTCTTAAACCCTTAAGGCCTTGAAACGGGAACATGCTGCCGATCCAATGCCCTGATAAAATTAGGGGCTGCCCCGGACTCGGGGGTTTGCGTCTGCTGCTCTTGGATTGAGTTCTTGCAACGGGAGCGCCAAAGTTCGGCAGCATCCCACTTGAAGAGGTGCCTACTGGAAAACCAGCACCTCAAAAAGCTGGGCAATATGCGGCCCACGAAAGAGTTGAATGCGGTGGTCTGGGCGGCCCTGATCGTCATAGGATTCAGCGCCGTCATTGGGCAGATTGTGCTCATGCGCGAACTCATCGTCGTCTTCGACGGAAACGAGATGACGCTGGGCATCATGCTGGCCACCTGGCTGTGGTGGACCGCAGCCGGAAGCAGCCTGAGCGCCAGCCTGGCTCTGAGTGCGGACGCCGCTGTCCGAGCGGCTGCATCACTCGAATGCCTGTTGGCCGCCTGTCTGCCAACAACGATCTGGCTTGTCCGCACCTCCAGATCCCTCTTCCAGACCGCGCCGGGAGAACTGGTCGGGCCGCTTCCCATCCTGCTTATATGCCTGGTATGCATGAGCCTTTTCTGCGCGGTCTCTGGGGCCCTTTTTGTTATTGCGGCGCGAATGGCAGAAGTCCATGGCGGCGTTGGCGCGCGCATCGCCGCCGGCAAGGCATATCTGCTTGAGGCTGTTGGGTCAGCGCTTGGTGGCATTGCAGCCAGCATTGTTTTCCTACGTTTCCTTGATTCCTTTCAGATTGCGATCATCGTGGCTTTGCTCAACCTGTGCATGGCGGCGATTCTGTGGTCGCGGATGAACCGCCGGCAAATGGTTGTCCTCGCGGCATCGGCAGTGCTCATCGCAATGCCTCTGCTCATCGCCGTAGCCCCCCGGCTGAACTGGTCGGCTGAAGTGCGTCTCTGGAGGGGCTTCCATCTCGCCGCAACGCGAGACACGATCTATGGCAACCTCGCGGTCACTGAAACGGGCGATCTCCGCAGCATTTACGACAATGGCATTCTCCTCGCGAATGCGCCAGACGAAGCCGCCGCCGAGGAAGCCATACACTTCGCACTCCTGGAGCACAAGGCTCCTCGCAATGTCCTGCTGATCGGCGGAGGAGTGAACGGGAGCATTCCCCAGGCGCTCAAGCACCCTACCGTCGACCGGATCGACTATGTTGAGCTGGATCCTGCGCTCATCGACGTGGCGCG
Organism: Occallatibacter sp.; assembly: GCA_052145815.1. Lineage (GTDB taxonomy): Bacteria > Acidobacteriota > Terriglobia > Terriglobales > Acidobacteriaceae > Telmatobacter. Next base: position 12,635 of record JBKQNU010000159.1, on the reverse strand, counting down.
ACAGTTCTTTCCCGCTCAGTCCGCCGTCCTTGATTCAGATTTGCGAGTGCACGTGCATAACTTGGATGGCCGGCGCTATCTGAATACAGCCGACGGCCTCTTCGACGTAATTATCCTCGATGTGCCCGACCCGCAGACCGCCCAGTTGAACCGGTTTTACACCGCCGAGTTCTTCCGTTCCGCCCGCGTTCACCTCGCCCCCGATGGCCTCCTGGCCCTTCAACTGCGCTCGTCGGAGGAGACGATCAGTCCCGATCTGGCCGAGTTCCTGCGCTGCATTCAGCGCACGCTCGACAGCGTCTTTCCATATTCTGCCGTCGTTCCCGGAGAAACAATTCACTTCTTCGGCGCGAATCAGCCCGGCGTCTTGACCGAAGACCCACAGGTTCTGATTGCGCGACTGCGGCAGCGCGGCCTGCGCAATCAATACGTCAATGAATACTTCATCCCCTACCGCATGTCGCCCGATCGCATGGCACAGGTTCAGGATCAGCTCCACCCTCTTGCCTCCACACCGGTAAATCGCGATTTTGCGCCCATCGCTTACTACTTCGACGTCGTGCTTTGGACGGCTCAATTCAAATCGGGCTATCTGAGCTGGTTCCGCGATGCCGCACACGTTCCATTCCGGCAGGTTATCGACTCGACGGCGATGGTGTTAATCATCGCCGTCGCAGGCATGGCATTCTTCCCTGGCCGCCAGAGGCGCGCCCGCTCCGCCGCAGCATTCTGCGCAGCGACGACCGGCTTCACTTTAATGGTCTTGCAGATCATTCTTCTGCTCGCATTTCAGTCTATCTATGGTTGCGTTTACCATCAGCTGGCGGTTCTGGTTGGCGTCTTCATGGCCGGCATCGCATTCGGAAGCTGGCTGTCGATCAGGCAAACCAGCAAGAGTGCTCGCGCGACTTATCTCAGATTGGCAACAACTCAGGCACTGCTCTGCCTGTCTGCTCCTTTGCTGATTCTTGCAATCAGCCCGATGTCCGGCCTCTCCGGTCGGGCTACAGAATGGATTGCTGCACAGGTAGTCTTTCCCGCGTGTGCTGCTCTCGCGGGAATGCTCGGGGGCTACCAATTTCCTCTCGCGGCGGAGATATTTCTTGATGACCGGAGTGGCCGTTCAGGCCTGGGCATACTCTATGCTGTCGATCTGCTGGGAGGATGCGCGGCCGCACTCGTGCTAAGCACATACCTCATCCCGGTCTTTGGATTCTGGAAAACCGCGTGGCTGAGCGCGGCGATAAACCTGGCTCCGGCTCTGCTGGCAACGCGCGTATGCCTTGGGGGCGCGAGATCCCGGGCATGAATGCTCAACGATCGTGCCCGCCGAATACCACTGCCGTGAACATAAAGATGTCTGTGTCCTCATCCTTCCAGCAACCCGGTTGCATTCCGGCCTTGTGGCAGGTTTCTTCAAGGAACTTCAGCCGATCCCACTTCTGATCTACCGGCACCTGCGGCAACAGCAGTCCTTCGTATGCGCCGTTCTTCATCAGCAAACCATGCTCGCCAACCTTGATTTGCTGAATATCGGTGACGCGGCGCAGTGGCGATAGCACCGAGATCTCATAGTCGAGCTTCGGCAGTTCCGAAGCTGACACTGGCGCGAATCGGGGATCGCGTATGGCGGCCAGAGCGGCAGTATCGCGCACGGTCATGTAGAGCGGCTTGACCGCAGAGGTGTACCCAATGCAACCGCGGAGAGCGCCTGTCTCCGTGAGCGTTACGAACGCGCCGCGCTCCTGCTTCAGATCCTCGCTCACGGTCGCGTCAGGTTGGTAGTTCCGTTTCTCTTCCACGGTCGACTCGACCGATTTGCGGGCCACCGCAAGCAAATCGCTCTTGTCCTTGTCCGTCAACGAATATGGAGTCTGTACCATTGCGCCGTGCTGAGCCTTCACAAAGAGGTCAGCGCTGTACCCAACTACGCGCGAGTGGTCGCCCGACGTATCGCCGGAGTTGGCATACTTAAGGACCATCGCCTGGTTTGCTCCCATGCGCTCGGCCGCAATCATCGCCGCCACAATTGGCGCGCCACCGCAAGCTTCCCAAATGCGTTCTTCGAAGTTGCGCGACATGCTCAGGTAGTCCCAAGCCTGAAGCGCATTGAGCGTCTTGTGGTCGATGGTTTCGGCCTCATCGTAGACGTGATAGTGGGAGAGATCGGAACTGGCAAGGATCAGCGTTGCGGGAGACGTCTGGCCTTCCATTCTCTCGCTCTGGATCATCTTTGCCAGGGCTACGCCAAGAGCGCGGCTGTTCTCGTAGCTTTGATCTCCCATGACGACAGGTACAAGCTCGAAGTTGCCGAGGATTCGCTGCAACCAGGGCAACTGCACCTCGATGGCGTGCTCGGCGCCGGCATACGTTGGCTCATGGCCTTTGCTGGAAAGCTGGATCGTCGAGTTCATCCTGGCCAGCTTCCGCGCAAACTCCTTGTCAACCGGCACAGTCCCGAGCGGGGTGGCATAGGCGTCACCGTCATAAACCGACGTGAAATCGAAGGCCACAAAGTGCGATGGTGCAATGACGACGACTCGCGAATACTTGTGTCCTTTCAGCGCGGCGTAAGTATAAGCAGCCACCGGTCCCGAGTAAGGATAACCCGCGTGCGGCGCAACCGCTGCCAGGATGGGGCCGTCGATGCGCGGCACCGTCGCCTGCGCCAGCATGTCGTCGATGGTGGATGAAAGAATCTTGGGATCGGCGGGATAGAATGCGCCGGCGACTCCGGGCTGCCGGACCTTCTGCTGACCGGCAGCGCTAATGGGGGGCAATGCAGTCACTGCCAGCAGCGCTATTGCCTGAGTCGTCAGCCAAATCATGACCGAACTCCTCTTGATGTTCATGAGTGTGCCCTCCTGCTCGTCCTTACGTGTGCCAGATGCCGGGAATTGAATGACGGCAGAAGGGACAAGCGCCATCCTTGCGGATCAGCATCTGGCTCGCCGTGAATCCGACACGTTCTACCAGCATGTGCCGGCATTGCGGACAGTACGTGTTTTGCGCGGGATGTCCCGGCACATTGCCGATGTAGACATAATGGAGACCTTCGGCGTCGGCAATGGCCTTGGCGCGTTCCAGTGTGGCCACAGGCGTGATGGGCAGATTCTTCAACAAGTACTCGGGGTGATACTGCGTAAAGTGCAGCGGTACATCGACGCCCAGGTTCGCCTTGATCCATTGTGCGAGACCGCGGAACTCGGCCTCGCTGTCGTTGAGCGTGGGCACCACCAGGTAGACGATCTCCGTCCACTTGCCCATCGTGCGCAGCCGGACAAGCGTATCGAGCACCGGCTTAAGCTCTCCGGTAACAACTTTTTGGTAATAGGACTCGGAGAAGGATTTGAGATCGATCTTGACCGCATCCATCTTTCCGTAGGCTGTCCGTAGCGGTTCGTCCTGGATATATCCGTTTGAAACGACGATGCTGCGTATGCCGGAAGCGTGGCCGGCATCGGCCGTGTCCATCAGGTACTCGCTGAAGATCACCGGCTCGCTGTAGGTGTAAGCAATAGTCGGGCAGCCGCGCTCGACGGCCAACTCCGCAATCCGCTTCGGCGGCAGATAATCGGCGGGTATCTGCTCGGGACGCGCCTGCGAGATGTCCCAGTTCTGGCAGAACTTGCAGTTCACATTGCAGCCGGCGGTGGCGATGGAAAGCGCAACCGTTCCGGGCAGGTAATGAAACAGCGGCTTCTTTTCAATGGGATCGATGTGCGCAGCGCACACCCGTGAATGCACCAGCGTGTAATAGGTTCCGCCGCGATTTTCGCGCACGCCGCAGTAGCCGCGTTCGCGGTCGCCCACGTTGCATTCGCGCGGGCACAGCTTGCACTTGATCTTCTTGTTGGCTTGCTTCTCGTAGAACTTTGCCTCCGTGGTGAACCGGGCGTCGTCTTCTTTCGGCGCAGTAGCCTGCAAAGGCGGCTCCGCAACAGCAGATGCAAAACCGCCTGCCATTCCCATCGACGCCGCGCACGCCAGGAAGGCTCGGCGGTTGAGCGGCGGGCAACAGGCAGCAAACTCGCCGGGTCCGGAAGGACAGAGTTCATAATCCGCGCCGGAGACTGATGGCCTCGCTCCATACCCTGACAAGAAACTCCTACGCATCGCGCACCTCGTTTACGTCACTTGCGTTTCAATCAGCGCGATCTGCCGCGGATCGCTCGCGCCCAAACGGTGTTCGGCATCGCCGGCCGTGGCAATGTAGCCCGGCTGCCTGCCCTCGGCTTCAAGCGTCTTGAGCCCCTGCTCCTTGCGCTTGTGCTCGATCATCTGCCAGCCGGTGTGATCGAGCGCCACCGGGTCTTCCGAGACCATCAGCGCGTTCGGCTGCCAGGTAAACTCCGGCTTGAAGGCCGGACCGCCCTCAAAGCACGCCGATGTTGCATCGCAGATGTGCAGGCGCAGTTTGGTGCGAACCTCCGGCAGCATGTTCACATCCGCGACAAACGGATTGCAGCCGTTGGGATGATATTTGTTCGGGTTATGAATCACGCCATACATGTTCTTGAGAGCAATCGAAACGCCGGCGCCGTCGTGATCCTTCAGCACGGGCACGTTGATCAGCACATCGCAATGCTGAGTGAGGATCTTTGACACCTGGCTGCCGACACTGCCGAACGACGAAAGTTCTTCCTCGAATCCAACCCGGTCCGTACCGAAGCACTGCACCTGGTTTCCGCCGATGCGGATGTGGAATCCGGCCCGCTCCAATTCCGCGCTGTCGCGATCCCAGATCACAATGTCCTGGGCGCGCACGCCGGCGTCCTGCAGCCGCTGGCAAATGGTCTCGACAAGCCGGACGTTGCTTGAGAGTCCTCGCCCGCCCAGCGTGTTCACCTTGACTCCAACTCGTTGTCCGGGGCGAGCAATACCAGTCCACGGCCGGATCGGGTCACTCGAGTTGAAGAGCGTCGAGATTGCTCGATCCAGCAGCGCGGCCATGCGCCGCGAATCCACGCTCCCGCCCGGCGCATCGAGGCCGGCTGAACTTGCAGGACGAAGCGTCGGAGTGCGCAACTGGGGGTCGCGAGCTACAACGACCCGCGATCTTGTTGATGGAGAAAACTGCCTGGGATCGACCGGCGGGACGGAAGCGCCCGCGGAAAGGCCTACAGCTCCGGCAATGCTATTGCATAGGAACTCTCGCCGGCTCGTGGGGTGCTCGCCGCGCATGTTTCAACATTTCCCACCAACATTTTCTGAGAGGACATACGGAGTCGCCATGCTGCTCGCTCGTCGCGGCAAGGAAAGGCGATGGCCCTCCGCTAAGCTTGCGACCCGGTTGACTCCCCGAAAATGCATCCGTCCCGCTGGTGGTAGCTTTCGGACAATTGGATTCTCATACCTGCGATAGGAACCTGCCGTGATGCAGAACACAAGCTCAAGCCAAGGAACGCCGCTCGTCCGGCTCGCCGATCGATTCGAGCCGATCGACCCTGGCAGGGTGGAGCGTGACTTGTATCACTGTTTACAAGCCGTACGGCGGAGGATGATTCTTTCCGAACTCACTTTGAAGGCCGGACGGATCGTAACCATCCGTCCGTCGGGATCAGGCGGCAGGGTCGGTCCGCATTCCGCTCTATGGAACGCCGCCGCATCGGTTTGATTCCGCCCGCCTTCCGGAATCATATTTTTGCCCGGCACCTTTCTGATCGTTAGGGCAGGCGAATGCTCGGCGTCATGCAGCAAACGCTCCGCGCGGAGGGCCATGTGAAGAGATTGCAACTCCCGGTCTTGCGCAGGATCTCGCAGATCTTCTTTTTCGTTCTGTTTCTTGCTCTTCTGGGGCTCACATCTCTCCGTCCCACGTCCGGCGCAACCGCGGACATTCATATGCGCGGCCCAGTGCGTCTCTTCTTCGAGTGGGACCCGCTCGTCGCATTGATCAATGCTCTCGCCGGCCACGCCATCTATCGTGGCCTGCTATGGTCCCTCATCATTCTCATCCCAACGCTATTTCTGGGCCGCTTCTTCTGCGGCTGGATCTGTCCCATGGGCACGCTGCAGCAGTGGGTAGGAAGCTGGCCTTCGGAGTCAAAGCGTGGCAAGCAGCGCATCGACTCGAATCGCTACAAGCGCTGGCAAACGGTGAAGTATGTCGTCCTGCTTGCCGGACTGGTTGCGGCAGTCTTCGGTTCGGCTGCCATCGGCTGGCTGGACCCATTCAGCATTCTGGTCCGTTCCTTCGGGCTATCGTTGCTGCCCGCCCTGAGTTTCGGCGTTCGCGCAGCGCTTATCCCGCTTGAGCATAGTCATGTCGGCTTCATCCGGACAGTCGGCGAAACGCTCCACACCGTCCTGCAGGCCGTGCTGCTCAATCTTCGCCAACCGCACTATGCGCAGAGCGCTTTTCTCGGCATTCTCTTTCTCGCCGTGTTGTTTGCCAGCCTGCGCGTAACGCGGCTTTGGTGCCGCGGCATCTGCCCGCTCGGCGCGCTTCTGGGCGCAGTCGCTCGCTGGTCTGTACTGGGGCTGCATAAAAAAACAGAGAGCTGCGACAACTGCAACCGCTGCCTGCTCCACTGCCAGGGCGGCGACAACCCAATCGGCGGCGTGCCCTGGCGCAAGAGCGAGTGCCTGATGTGCATGAACTGTGTGGGCGCCTGCCCGCACGATGGCCTCGAGTTCCGCTTTTTTCGCAAAAAGGCTGAGGTGGCCTCGCCCGATCTCGGCCGGCGCCGCACCCTCGCCGGTCTGGCCGCCGGAGCGGTCGCAGTGCCCCTGATGCGCGCCGGCACCGGTCTGGGCAAAAGCCGTAACGAGCGCCTGCTTCGTCCCCCCGGCTCGCTCGATGAGAGCGACTTCCTCTCGCGCTGCATTCGTTGCGGCGAGTGCATGAAGGCCTGCCCCAACACCGCGCTGCATCCCACGCTCGAACAGGCCGGCCTCGAAGGTCTCTGGACCCCGACGCTCGTTCCCCGCATCGGCTACTGCGAACCCAGTTGCGTTCTCTGTTCTGAAGTCTGCCCCACCGGCGCCATCTGGCAGATTACACCACGCGACAAGGGCTGGGTCGTCGGGGTCGGCCAGCAGCAACCCATCCGCCTCGGCACTGCCTTTTACGATCGCGGACGCTGCCTGCCCTGGGCCATGGCAACCGATTGCATCGTCTGCGAAGAGTGGTGCCCGGTCTCGCCCAAAGCCATCTACGTGCAGGAGGCCCAGGTAGTCGATTCCGCCGGCAACGTGAAGACCCTCAAGCAGCCGCGCGTCGATCCCAGCCGCTGTGTCGGTTGCGGCGCCTGCGAGTACGCATGCCCACTGCAGGAACATCCGGCAGTTTATGTCACCAGCATCGGCGAAAGCCGCTCGCCCAGCAGCCAGATTCTGCTCAACCGCAAATAGAGGAGACCACGCAGTGATCTTTCGCTCGAAGCACGTCTTATCCCGATGGATTTTCGCCGCCTCTTCTTTCGTGCTTGTTGCTCTTGCCTGCACGGGCTGCAAAAAGGGGGGCATCGACCCGTTTCCCGCGTCGGGTGCTGTCGCCGGCTGGGAGAAGACCGCCGACACCCGTACCTTTGCCGCCAAAGATCTTTACCAGTACATCGACGGCGACGCCGAGCAGTACATCTCTGCGGGAGTTGTAACCACCTCAACATCCGACTACAAATACCAAGGCAAGCTGGAAGCCACCGTAGACATTCACACCATGCGTGACGCTGAGGGTGCGCGCAAGATTTTCGAAACCGGCGTTGGCAATGATGCCAAATCCGTCTCCATCGGCGACGCCGGCGTGGCTTACGCGCAGAGCGTCATCTTTCGCAAGGGTCCACACGTAGTTCGCATCGTCGCCTATGAGTCCACGCCTGGCACAGCAGACGCCCTTCAGGGGCTCGCCCGCGGCGTGGAAGCCAGACTTTAAACCACCGGAGCCGCGCGTCCGGCCGCATCGCATCATCACGAGGTGTCAAATGAGAAATCGCCGTGAATTCCTTCAGGCAGCCGCCACAGGAGCCCTGGTGCTCAGTTCGCGGAGCAAGCTGGGTCTGGCTGCCATGCTTGACCAGCCAGCCTCGCACACTGACTCCGCTAAATCCCGCGTCGTCGTTGCGCGCGATCCCGCCCTGCACGGTCTCGACGGTCAGCTCGACGAGAAGCGAGTCCTCGATCTTCTTGACCGCGCCATGGCGCACTATACAGGCCGCGACAACCCCGTTGAAGCCTGGAAGCACATCGTGCCCGTCGGCAAAGTCATCGGCCTCAAGACCAACGGCCTCGGCGGAAGAGGCATCTCAACCCACCTGGCGTTGATTATGGCCGTGGCTGAGCGCCTGCAGCAGGCCGGTGTCAAGCCCGGCGAGATCGTCGTGTGGGACCGCAACCGCCGCGATCTCGAGGTATGCGGCCTCACCATCAATACAGACGCGAGCAAGATGCGCTGCTACGGCTCGGATGTTTCGGGCTTTGAAGACACGGCTGAGCAATGGGGCTCGGCCCGCGTTCGCCTCTCGAAGATCCTCACCCGCGACTGCGAAATGGTCATCGGGCTGCCCATCCTCAAGGACCACGGTGGCGCAGGTGTCACCTTTGCCATGAAGAACATGTACGGGGTGGTCGATCGACCGTCTGACTTGCATGCCGGGGGATGCAACCCGGCGGTGGCCGATCTGAACTGCATTCCTGCCATCCGTCAAAAGGTCCGCTTTACCATCGGTGACGCCATTTCCTCTGTATACGATGGCGGGCCGGGCTTCCACCCTGAGCGGCTCTGGCAGCCGAATGCGCTCATCGTCGGCGAAGACCGCGTAGCCATCGACCACACTGCATGGCAGATGATCGAGCGCAAGCGCGCCGAGGCTGGCATGAGCACCCTTGAGGCTGCCGGCCGGCCGCCACGCTACATCGCCACCGCAGCCGATGCCGCACACCAACTCGGCGTCAACGATCCCCAAAAGATCCATCTGATGGAGATCTAGCGCAGGAGGTTCGTCATCATGACCCAGGAATCCGCGCCCACCCCGCAGCCGCAGGGCATGTCCCGCCGCGAGGCCATGCTCCAGTTGCTTCGCCTCGGCGGAGTGGCGGCGAGCGCAACGGGCGCGGCCTTCTGGCTCAGCAGCAGAAGCATTCGCCCGCTTCCGGCTGCTGCCGAGCAGGCTCGCCGCGATCACCGCACCGCAGCCGATCCGCAATGGCCGCAACTCACCGTTGTGCAGGGCGGGGAGCCACGCGCCCTCGTCCAGCGCTCGCTTCAGAATCTTGGCGGCATCGGCCGCTTCATCAGCCGCCAGGATGTGGTCGTGATCAAGCCCAACATCGCGTGGGACCGCATTCCCGAGCAGGCCGCCAACACTAACCCCGAGGTTGTCGCTGAAGTCGTCCGCCAGTGCTGGCACGCGGGAGCGAAACGGGTCATCGTCACCGATGTAAGTTGCAATGAGCCTCGCCGCTGCTTCCAGCGCTCCGGCATCGAGGCCGCCGCGCGCGCCGAGGGCGCCGAAGTTATTCTTCCCGACCCCGATCTCTACCGCGAAGTGGATCTGGGCGGCGTCGTGCTCAAGAGCTGGCCCGTCTTCATTCCCTTCCTCGAAGCCGACAAGATCGTCAACCTGCCCATCGCCAAGCACCATGGACTGGTCGGCGCCACCCTCGGCATGAAGAACTGGTACGGCATCCTCGGCGGCCAGCGCAATCGCCTTCATCAGCAGATTCACCAGAGCCTGGTCGATCTCGCCGCCTTCATGCTGCCCACCGTCACGCTCATGGACTGCTACCGCATCCTGCTTCGCAATGGGCCCACCGGCGGAAACCTCGAAGACGTTGCCATGAAGAAAACCATGGTCGCAGGAACTGACCCGGTAGCTCTCGACACCTACGTCGCCAAGGCGTACTGGAACCTCGACCCCGGCCACCTGCCTTATCTGCAGATGGCCGCTGCGCGCGGCCTCGGCACGGTTGACTTTGAGAGCCTCCACTTCACAACAACTCAACTGGCCGGATGAACTTCAGCCGCCCCCTTGCCGATACATTGGCGCCGTTCCGGGTGGATGACCGCTAGCTACCACGTGTGCACTACACAACGCGCCTACGGCGCGGCGGCCGTGCTGGGTGCCGCGAAAGTTTTGGTGGCAGCAATGCCAGCTACTGGGCAGCAGAATTAACTCCAGCCAGAGTCTCGTAACCAATGCATGCGGTAAACAAGAATCTGAATAACGGTGCTGTTTTCTGCTCGTCACAGATTCTCCGCGGATTACTCCCAGAATGTTGGCCAGCATCCGGGATGCCGGCGTAGCCGAAGCCGACTTCCTGGCCAAGCTGGACGCGGTCGCGGTGGATGCGTTCGATGAAGAGTGCACCGAAACCAACCCGCGCTACCCGCTCATCAGTGATTTCAGAGCCATCCTGTTGGACAGTTTTCATGGACGGCCTTTTGTAGAGCTCTCGGAACGGCAGGAGATCGAGTCCACAACCAATCCTGTCTACAAGGCCAACAACGTGTCCATGGCCGAAGTGAAGGCGCAGGAACCCGTCCTGACTCGATAGACAGTTCGAAGAAAGGCTTGTGGTTTAAGTTCTCGTCGTGCAGCATGGGAACGGCATAACGGCCTGGCGGCCGGCCCAACTGCGACGACGACTCTCTGCCGGTTGAGGGGAAATGCCGAGTGAAAGGACGCCCTTTCTTCTTGCTCGGGCCATCCCTCGGGCGTCTTGAAGACGCTCAAGCGCAGGTCACACTTCTGTTCCGAAATCCCTCAAGTGCGCCGTGAGTGTTCAGGGCCCCGACTGTGCACCAGCCAACGCCGTCAGGCACGTCAGCGCGAGGGCGGCCGTGCCAATCCAGCGGTATCTCATGCTCGTCTCCATACAGGCAGGCCGCAAGCGGACGGATAACGTCCCGCTCCCGGCCCCGCGCTGCTACTTGCCTTTGCCGGTGTCAATGTTGCGGCCGAAGTGAAGCGACGGGCCAACTGAAAAGCGGTAGATCCAGAAGCCTCTGCCCAGCAGATCGTTTACCGGGTGGCTCCATACCAGGTCGGTTTGCATGCGTACACCCAGGTGCTTCAAAAAGTGGAGGTCGGTTCCGCCGCCAACGCCGTAGCCGCCCGTCCAGTCGTGCTTCTTCCCCGATGGCACCAACTGCCCAATTACCGCCGCGGCGACGGGGTCGCCCGGGTGTAGCGTCGCATCAATGTGGAGCGCGCACAGCACCGGATGAATCAGGATGTCCGCCTTGGCAAAGCGCCGGTACACCAGTTGCGATCCTGCGGCGAAGGTCTGGATGGTCACGTCCGTCGGCACGCTCAGCGTATATCCCGGCGGCAGTTCTCCAGCCAGCGCTTTCTGCAGGTTCGCCGGCAACAGGCTCGCCGTAAATGGGCCGGTGCCGCTCTGCCTGCTGTAGTCCAATCCCGACGAAAGCCAGCGATTGTTCGCGAAGCCTCCCTGCGCAGCGAAGCCGGGTTGGTTCAGGTTGTTGACGTACGGCGCGTTGATGTCGGAAAAGCCGACGAACGCGTCGTATCTGCCGATGTAACTGTGCTGCGCGTGGCAGCAGACGGTTGCGAACAGGACGAAAGCCGCCAACAGGGGAAGAATGGCTCGCCCGAAGCGATTGCGATTGTGCAGGGTCACAGTTGCTCCTCGATAAAACTTGGTGGATTGGGTGGTTGGCCGGGATACGCGAGTGGACCCGGCGCGGCGAGGAACCGGGCAATCCGGTTCAGGACAGGTTCGGTCTGCTCCCGGTGGGGGAGATGACCCGTGTTGGCGAAAAGCTCGAACTCCACCGCGCGGAGGGCGGCTCGCAAAGCCTCGCGGTGCACGGTCGAGCCAAAGACGTCGTTCTCGCCCTGCAGAACGAGAACCGGGCAGTTGATCTGCTTGAGCAATGCATGCGGCAGCGGCATCTCAGGCGTCAGGCCGGTCGCCCAGTCGGCCCACGCGTAAAACACCTCGTCCGCGTCGCGGTGGTAAAGCGCCAGCCGCTCCTGCAGCTTGCTGCCCCGGTACGCGGCGGCCATCCTGGCTATGTGTTCGGCGGAGCTCGCCTCGGCCACCACAAACGGGCTCTCGAGAATCAGGGACTGCGCGCGGCGAGATTGCGCGGCGAAGAGCATGGCAATGCCCGCGCCCTCGCTATGGCCGTAGACAATCGCAGCATCCAAGCCAAATCGATCCAGCAGCTCCGGAATCACGATCCCCGTCTGGCGCAGGTAGTAGTCGGGATTCCGTTCTTCCAGCGGACCGTCCGAGTTGCCGTGGCCAGGACGGGAGTAATGCAGCACATTCGCGCCCGCAGCCGCAGCCAGCTTCTCCGGAAAATCTCTCCAGTAAGCGACCGAGCCCAGCGCTTCGTGCAGCAGCAAAATAGTGCCGCGCGCGTCTTCCGCCGTGTGCAGCGCCACTTCAATCTGCTTGCCATCCAGCGCCAAGCGCCGGAATTGCGATTGCACCTGCGCGTTCATTTGCTCTCCAGCCAGACCACCTTGCTGCCCTGCCGCTCCCACGCCTTGAACTCCGCGGAGAAACGCTGTTCGAGAGCCGTGCGCCGCACCTTCAGGGTCGGCGTCAGGAAACCGTTCTGCGCGGTCCAAGGCTCGAACGAGATGGCAAGGAAGCGCAGCCGCTCGTGCTGCTCGAGCTGCGCGTTCACCTGTTCCAGAACCGCAACAAGCTCGGCT
>JBKQNU010000158.1:0-135764 GCA_052145815.1 Occallatibacter sp. | reverse complement strand
GTCGGATGGAAGATGCGGGCGCTTCAGCGGTGGTGTTGACTTCGCTGTTTGAAGAGCAACTGGACTTGGAGTCGAAAGCACTGGATGAGGACCTTTCGCGAGGGACGGAATCCTTTGCAGAATCGCTGGGATATCTGCCGGACCTGGATGACTATCGCATGACGCAGGAGGTTTATCTGGAGCATCTGCGGCACGCGAAGGAGGCGGTGGGTATTCCCATTCTGGCTAGCTTGAACGGAGCCTCGACGGGTGGCTGGATTCGCTACGCAAAGGACATGGAGCAGGCAGGCGCAGATGCGATCGAGCTGAATACATACGCGCTCGCGACGGACCGGAGGCAGACTTCGGTAGCCTTGGAATCTCAGTTGCTTGAACTGGTTTCCGCAGTGATTGGCGCAGTGAAAGTACCGGTATCGGTAAAGCTTTCGCCGTCATTTACGAGTCTGCCGCACCTTGTTGCCCGGCTCGAAGAGGCTGGGGCGCGAGGCGTGGTGCTGTTCAACCGGTTCTATCAGCCGGACTTCGATATCGAGACGCTGGAAGTGCGGCCCACGCTGCACTTTTCAACGCCTTCGGAGCTGCTGCAGCGGCTGCATTGGACGGCGATTCTCTATGGGCATTTCAATCTCGATCTGGCCATTTCCGGTGGGGTGCATTCGGCTGAAGATGTGCTGAAGGGAATCATGGCCGGGGCGGGTGTAACAATGATGGCTTCGGCGCTGCACATTCATGGCATCGATCATATCGGCAGAGTAATGGCGGATTTGCAGTATTGGCTGGAGAAGCGGGAATATGCGTCGCTCAAAGAGACGCGCGGGTGTTTGAGCAGGCGGTCGGTGCCGGACACTTCGCCGTTCGATCGCGGCAACTACATCAAGACGCTGAGTTCGTATAGTCTGCGGCAGACGGTGGCGGCGTTTTAGTTGACAGTGAGATTAGTGAAGGCAGCGGCGGTCGCCTGGATGCGGCCGCCGTCTTTTTTGTGGGTTATCCCCCTTCAAATAAGCTGAAAGGGAACAAAGACAACCGCAGATCCTTCGATTCCGGTCGCCGCGGCGACTGCGCTTCGCTCGGGATGACAGGGCAATTGTGCTAGCTTGATTTTTTGGCGGAACCGAAGAGTGCGCATCGAATTGGGCCACGGCGATGGTTGGCATGCGCGGCGGTCGCGGGTATGATTCGGTGTGGACAGATTCGCGCCTGAAGTGATTCTGAGTTCACGATTGGAGCGGGGATGATTTGCAGGCTTGGAATGGCAGGGATAGTTTTGGGCGGTGCTGTGGCAATGAGCGCAAATTGTGCCGCGCAGGCGCCGGTGAAATATGAGCCCACGATTGAGTCTCTCGACAGGCATCCGCTGCCGGATTGGTATGCGGGGGCGAAGCTGGGGATCTTTATTCACTGGGGTCTCTATTCGGTGCCGGGATGGGCGCCGTTGAATCATCCCGATCATGATTTCAATTCGAACGATTACATCAAGTACGATCCCTACGCCGAGTGGTACCTGAACACCGTGCGCATCCCCGGCTCGCCAACAGAGGCTTACGATCGCGAGCACTACGGGCCGCATCACGATTACTACCAGTTTGCCGAGACGTTCAACAAAGAGAGCAAAAAGTGGAACCCGGATGAGTGGGCGACGGTGTTTCGCGAGGCAGGCGCGAAGTACGTGGTGTTGACCAGCAAGCATCACGAGGGGTTTACGCTGTGGCCAAGCACGACGCCGAATCCCAGCCCGACGCTGCCGCTGAATGCGCGTCATGCGGAGCGCGACATTGTGGGCGACTTGACGGCTGCTGTGACGAGGCAGGGACTGCGCATGGGGCTTTACTACTCCGGCGGGTACGACTGGACGTTCAACACGGGGCCCATCGAAGTCAATGCGGATTATGAGGCGGTGAAGCCGGAGAGCGAGGCTTACGGCAGGTATGCCAATGCGCAGATTCATGAACTGATTGCGAAGTATCATCCCATGCTGCTGTGGAACGACATTGACTGGCCGAAGACGGGCAACGCGCTGCAAGTAATGGCGGACTATTACAACGCGGTGCCGGATGGGGTGATCGACGACCGGTTCGGCGTGCCGCATTCTGACTTTACTTCGCCGGAGTACGCGAAGCTGGACAAGATCAGCGCCAAGAAGTGGGAAGAGTGCCGCGGACTTGGGCGGTCATTCGGATACAACCGCGCGGAGGGCGAGGTGGAAACGATTGCGCCGAGCGAGTTGATCGCGCTGCTCGTGGACATCGTGAGCAAGAATGGGAACCTGCTGCTCGACGTAGGTCCGGAGGCGGATGGGACCATTCCGCCGGTGCAGATGGAGCGGCTGAAGGCGCTTGGCGCGTGGCTGAAACAGAATGGCGAGGCGATTTACGATACGACGCCGTGGACGCAGGCGGTGGGAAAGAGCGTTGAAGGGGACGATCTGCGATTTACGCGCAAGGGGAATGATCTGTATGTGACGGTGCTGGGTAAGCCGAAGGCGGAGACGATTACGATGACGGATGTTCCGGCAAAACAAGGTCTTCCGATTTCGCAACTGGGCGGTATGAATGAGCTAGGCGCGAAAGTGCAATTCAACGGAACACGAATCGTAATCCGTGAGCCGCTGAAAGGCGATTACGCGTATTCGTTCAAGCTGGCTGGCTACTTGCAGTGATCGCCATCTCGTAACGAGTTCAGGATTGTCTCTTCGAGCAGCCGGCAGGCTTCAGGAATGGCGTCGAGAACCGGCTCGCTGAATGTTTCGCCTAATTCTGTGGAGCCGGCGCCGATGGTGAGCAGCGATGCCTTTCGCGGTTGGGTGTTGTAGAGATCGCAGCTTAGGGCCAGGAGTTCCGGCGCGCCCTGGTGATGCGTGGCCAGGCCTTGCATTGGTGCGGATGGCTCGACGTCAATGACGCGCAAGGAGCCGGGCGCCGATTCGATGGAACAGTCGATGAAGAGAACGGACTCGGCCTGGGCAATGTCTTCGGCCAGGTCGGGTGTCCATTGCTGGCGGGAAATTACGCGGATGTTTGGATCATCGCCGAACCTTTCTTGCGCCCATTGAGCAAGCCAGGGACCGATGCCATCGTCGCTGCGGAGGGTGTTGCCGCACGCGAGGATGAGGCAGCGAACCTTGGGTTCAGTCATGCGGTTATCGTAAAGCTAGCGAATAACCTGGTCGACGACTTCGCCGTTCTTCGACACGAGCGTGAGCACCAGAGGCATCTGCCCGAAGGCGTGGGAGGAGCAGCTCAGGCACGGGTCGAAGGCGCGGATCACCGCTTCGACGCGGTTGAGGACGCCTTCAGTGAACTTGCCGTCCTTGACGTAGTACCTTGCGGCCTGCAACACGCCTTTGTTCATGGCGTTGTTGTTCTGGCCGGTGGCGATGACCAGGTTGGCCCAGGTGATGAGGCCGTTCTCGTCGACTTTGTAGTGGTGATGCAGAGTGCCGCGCGGGGCCTCGGCCTGTCCTGCGCCTTCCAGGCGGTTGACGCCGGCAATGGCACGCACGTGCTTGTCGAGGATGAGAGGGTCGGTGAGGATCTCCTCGATTTTTTCGATGCCGTAAAGAATCTCAATGAGCCGTGCGTGATGGTAGTGGAAGGAGCTTTGCACGGGGCCGTTGGCAAGCTCTTTGAACTCGTCCAGTTCCTTGTCCGCCAGCGGCGTGCCCATGGATTTAACGATGTTCAACCGGGCCAACGGGCCTACGCGGTAGCTGCCCTCGGGATACCCGAGCGACTTGAGGTATGCGAACTTGGTGTAGCTGTAAGGCTCAACGGCCTCGCCGATGAAGTCAGGGAACTTGTCGGCCAGGATGCCGTCTTCAATCACGTTGCCGCTGGAGTCGATGATGCGCAGGGCGCCGACGGTAAACTCGATCGACTCGTCTTCGTTGATCAGGCTCATGTAGTTCGACTGGAAGTTTGCGAAGACTTCAATCTCCGCGCGGAATCTGTCGGCGATCTGCTTGTATGCAGCCAGCGCGAGAGCGATGTTGGCGTAGGCCTCGGGAATCATGGCCAGGATTTCGTCACGCTTGGCCGGCTCAAGCGGCTCCGTGACGCCACCGGGAACGACCCATCCGGGATGGATGCGCTTTTTGCCGAGGAGTTCGATGATGTGCTGGCCAAAGCGGCGCAGAGCGATGCCTGCGCGGCCCACTTCCGGCTTTGCGGCCACGACGCCGAAGATGTGGCGTGTCTTGGGGTCAGACTCCATGCCCAGCAATAGATCGGGTGAAGAGAGATAGAAGAAACTCAAGGCGTGGGATTGAATCATCTGGGCCAGGTTCAACATACGGCGCAACTGCGCCGCCGTACGCGGAATGCGGATGGACATGATGGCTTCGCACGCCCTGGCAGAGGCGATGAGGTGCGAGACCGGGCAAATGCCGCAGATGCGGGCCATGAGGCTGGGCATCTCGTAGAACGGCCGGCCTTCGGAAAACTTCTCGAATCCGCGTACCTGGGTGACGTGGAAGTGCGCATGCTCGACCTCACCCTGGCTGTTGAGCTGGATGGTGATTTTGCCGTGGCCTTCGAGACGTGTGACGGGATCGATGGTGATGGTCTGACTCATGATCAGGCTCCAAATCTGGTGAGGGCTGGAACGTCCAGCGACGCGCCGGTAACAAGTGCAGTGAGCGCGGAGTAAAAAGTGTCGGCGGAGGGCGGGCAGCCGGGGAGGAATACGTCCACTTTGACGAACTCGTGGATGGGCCGGACGACACGCAGCAACTGCGGCACAACGACGCAGGGAATCTGCTGCTGGGCCGAAGCGTTCTCAATATAGGCGCGATCGAGGATCGCTTCCGGCCCGATGGGGTTACGCATGGAAGGCACGTTGCCGGCTACGGCGCAATCGCCCATGGCTACGAGAAGCTTGGTGTGGGCGCGGATCTTCTTGATCTTCTTCTCGTCATCGACTGAAGCGACGGCGCCTTCAACGAGGGCTATGTCGACGTCGTCGGGGAACTCTTTGGTGTCGACGATGGGGCTGTAGACGATGTCGACGAGCTCGGCGATTGCGAGGAGCCGTTCGTCCATGTCGAGAAAAGACATGTGACAGCCGGAGCATCCGTCGAGCCAGACCGTTGCCAGTTTCAGTTTGCTCATTGCGCTTCCCTCATCAGGTTCAGGTAGGGCAGAAAGTCGGGATACTTGGGATGGTCGGAGCCAATCTTGCTTTTATCGAAGAGGGCGCCGGTGGGGCAGACCTGGACGCATTTTCCGCAGCGTGTGCAGGCGGATTCACCCCAGGGCTGGTTCAGGTCAGAGATGATCATGGAGTCAATGCCGCGGCCCATCACGTCCCAGATGTGTGCGCCTTCAATCTCCGCGCAGACGCGGACGCAGCGGGTACAGAGGATGCATCGGTTGTGATCGAGCGTGAAGCGCTCGTGCGAGGCGTCGACAGGCAATGCAGGGTTGCGGTAGGGCAGTTCGACGTGGGTGACGCCCTGCTGCTGGCCCAGGGTTTGCAGTTCGCAGCGGCCGTTGGAGACGCAGACGGAGCAGATGTGGTTGCGCTCGGCGAAGAGCAATTCGAGGATGGTCTTGCGATGCTTCTGCAGGCGCTCGGTGACGGTGGTGACCTCCATGCCTTCGAAGACGGTGGTCACGCAGGCGGGGAAAAGCTTGTTGTTGCCTTTGACCTCGACCACGCACAGCCGGCATGCGCCAACATCGCTCAGGCCGTCGAGATGACAGAGGGTCGGTATGTTGATGTTGTGTTCACGAGCCACTTCAAGGATGGTCTGGCCGGCGCGGGCGCTGACTTCTTGGCCGTCGATAGTGAGTGTTTTTACGTCAACGCTGGTGGTAGTCATGCCAACACCTCAAATGGAGAAGCCTGTTTCGCGCAACCGGGGTCGTAGGAATCAGGCGCGGGCGGCTGGATGTTGCACACGCCGGCCGGACAGCGCTTGTTCACGATGTGTTCGATGTACTCGTTCTTAAAGTATTTCAAGGTACTGAGCACGGGATTGGGCGCCGTCTGGCCCAGGCCGCACAGGCTCGCCTCCTTGACGGTGGCGCATAGATCGACCAAAAGATCGAGGTCGTGCATCGTCCCGGAACCGTTGCAAATGCGCGTAAGCAGAGTGTGCATCTGTGCTGTGCCGGCTCGGCAGGGAATGCACTTGCCGCAGGACTCGGTCATGCAGAACTCGATGAAGAAGCGCGCAACATTGACCATGCACGACGTGTCGTCCATGACGATCATGCCGCCGGAGCCCATCATGGCGCCAACCTTGACCAAGGCGTCGTAGCTGACGCCGATGTCGAGCAGTTCGGCGGGCAGGCAGCCGCCGGAGGGTCCGCCGGTTTGCACGGCTTTGAAGGTGTGGCCCTCGGGCACGCCGCCGCCGATGCCTTCGATGATTTCGCGCAGCTTGATGCCCATGGGGACTTCGACCAGTCCGGTGTTGGTGATTTTGCCGGTGAGCGCGAAGACCTTGGTGCCCTTGCTGCGCTCCGAGCCCATGGAGGCAAACCACTTGCCGCCTTTGCGGATGATGGGAGCAATGTTGGCGAAGGTTTCAACGTTGTTGATGAGGGTGGGCTTGCCCCACAGCCCGCTGACGGCGGGGTAGGGAGGGCGCGGTTTGGGCGATCCGCGCTTGCCTTCGATCGAAGCGATCAAGGCAGTCTCTTCACCGCAGACAAAGGCCCCGGCTCCGAGACGAATCTCCACATCGAAGTTGAAAGGCGTATTGCAGATGTTGTTGCCGAGCAGGCCGCGTCGCCGCGCGTCGCGCAGGCAGTTGGTAAGCCGGGCGACGGCGAGCGGATACTCCGCGCGGACGTAGACGTAGCCTTTGCTGGCGCCCACGGCATATGCGGCAATGGCCATGCCTTCAACCACACGCTGCGGATCGCTTTCCAAAACGGAGCGGTCCATGAAGGCGCCGGGGTCGCCCTCGTCGCCGTTGCAGATGACGTATTTGAGATCGCCGCTGGCCTTGGCAACTGTTCCCCACTTGAGGCCGGTTGGATAGCCGCCGCCGCCGCGTCCCCTGAGGCCGCTTTCGGTGACCTGCTGGATCACTTCGTTGGGCGACATTTCAGTGAGGGCGTTGACGAGAGCCAGGTAGCCGTCGCGGGCAATGTAATCGTCGATTTTTTCCGGATCGATATGGCCGGAGTTTTCCAGCACGACGTGAACTTGGCTGTCGAAGTGTTCGCGGAGATTGCATTGCAGTTCGGCGACGGGTTCTCCGCCCAGGCTGTCAACTACTCGCCTTGCGTTCTCAGCCTTTACACGCTGATAAAGGGTCTCTTCGGGATCCACCAATACCAGCGGGCCGGCGGCGCACAAACCCATGCAGCCGGTGCGGCGGACGAAGACATTTTTGCCTTGTGCCGCAACCTCTTCGGCCAGAGTGTCCTTCAGCTTGTCTGAATGCTGGCTCATGCAGCCAGTGCCCATGCAGACGTTGATCTCGTGGTCGAATTTTGCGTATTCGGCCCGGGTCGATTCGGCTATTTGTTCAAGCTCTTCGATGGTCATTCAACTGCCCACCTTTCCAGTTGTTCCAGCATCTGCTCACCGGTCATCTGGCCGCACAGTTCGCCGTCAGTGAGGACCACGGGAGCGCGGCCGCAGGCGCCCACGCAGCGCGCGGTCATCAGGCTGATCTTGCCGTCCTTGGTGGTCTGCCCTTGGGGGATATGGAGGCGTGCTTCGGCCGCGGCCACCAGCTTGTCGGTTCCTTTGATATAGCAGGCCGTGCCAGTGCAGATGGTCATGGTGTGCTTGCCCGGCGGCTTGAGGCTGAAGTGGTGGTAGAAGGTGACCACTCCATAGGCTTGGCTGAGCGGCACACGCAGGGAGCGAGCCACAAAGCGGATGGCGTCGTCGTCAAGATACCCGAACGAGGACTGCACGGTGTGGAGCGTTTCAATGAGCGCGTGGCGGGCAAACCCATTCTTGCGCATGGTGCCGTTCACGATCTTCCAACGTTTGTCGTCGCTGGGCAGCGGCGGAGGTGTGAAGGCTGGCACGGTTCCCTCCCTGGAGGTTGGGGGATGCGGACATGCGGCAATTGTGCGCCGGGTCCTGCTTCCTGTCTATCTTTCTTGTACTTGGGGCGGGGGCGAGAAGCGGTGACAGTGGTCACTCTGTTGAGATCAGGTACCGCATTGTGACCAGTTTTCCCAGAAGAATCCAGAAAGGGATGGTCGTATGTGCATGGTGTTCAGCGATTTGAGGAATTGGAGTGGATAAATGCTCAGTGGGAGGGTCGAAGCTGGATTTGGTAGTCGCTGTAGTCGATTGTGACCACGGTGAGGCCAAAAAGAAAGCTCGATGACGCACCGCTGGCGTGGGTGGCTTCCGCAAACCCGTCGACCTTCGCATACTGGCGCATGACCTTCGTCGGTCCCGTGAATACGGAGACGCTCTTGGATGTTGTTCCCTCCAACTGGACGATCGTCTCATCCTTGGTGTCGACCCATAGGGTTCCAACGATGAGATTGGGAGCCTTCTCTCTGGGGCTGATGGAGAGGACGTAGCAATCGCGGCCATTGACTTGTTGAGGGCCGCCGGGCTGCAGTTTCATTTCATAATTCTTGGAGATGATGTACGAGTTATCCGTCGCCGGAGGTGTGTTGATGCGTTTCTCATTGTCGAGAATGGGGTCGAGAACCAGTTTTCGGATCAGTTCCGAGCCGCTTTCGGAAAGGATGGAGTAGTTCTTGCCCACTCCGCGTTGGTAGGTCGTTTTGACCGTCCTTTCAGCCACGGGATGGTCCTGGTCGCTGTTGCGGTAGACGGCATAGTGCTCGGTTACGGTGTAACTGGCGATGGCATCGAGCCTTGCTTTGACGGCGGCGTCAATGCCACGAATGATGGTGGCTTCGTCTGGTTGCGTGGTCTGAGAGTGCGCGCCTGGAACAAGCGCGAGCATAAAGCCAAAAACGGCGAGTTGAAGACGAATAATCGGGGAAGCTTTCACGAAATGCATTAGATTCAATTTAAACTGCCGGCGTTGCACTTGCTCATGCGCTATGCTTGTTTGCGGCGCGAGGGCACGTATTGGCTGATGGAATCCATCTGAACGGAGAACCGCTTGAAGTCCCGCTGCTGCGGCGCGGGGTGGTAGTGCGCGGGGTGGTGCAGGGTGTTGGGTTTCGGCCGTTCGTTTACCGGTTGGCGCAAGAGGAGCGGCTGGCCGGCACAATCGGCAACGATACCGATGGCGTAACGATTGAGATTGAGGGGCCGGAACCGCGCGTGGATGCCTTTTTGTCCCGGCTGCGCGCGGAGATGCCACCACTCGCTCGAATCGATTCGATTGCGGTGCGGGAGTTGGCGGCGAGCGGCGAGGTTGGTTTCCGCATTGTTGCCAGCGGGGTGCTGGGACGCGTAAGCACGGGAATTCCCGCAGACGCGGCGACTTGTGCGGACTGCTTGCGCGAGTTGCTTGATCCGGCGGATCGGCGATTTCGCTATCCATTTTTGAATTGCACCAACTGCGGACCGCGCTACACGATTACGCGACGGATTCCGTACGATCGGCCGCAGACTTCGATGGCGTGGTTCAAGATGTGTGTCCAGTGCCAGGCGGAGTACGACGATCCTGTGAACAGGCGATTCCACGCGCAGCCGAATGCCTGCTGGGCGTGCGGGCCGCGAGTATGTCTTGTGGACCGCGATGGGTCGGCGATTGAAGTCGAAGATCCAGTGGCGGAGTCTGTCAATCGTCTTGCCGCGGGCGGAATCATGGCCATCAAGGGCATTGGAGGATTCCATTTGAGCGTGGATGCGAAGAATGAGAACGCAGTGATGCGGCTGCGCGAGCGCAAGCACCGCTATGGAAAACCGCTGGCAGTGATGGTGCGGGATGTTGCGGCAGCACGGGAAATTTGCACGATGACGGAAGCCGAGGAAGCGTTCATGCAGACCTCTGCGCGTCCGATTGTACTGGTGCGGAAGCGAGCCAAGAGCGGAATCGCAGACGATGTTGCGCCCGGGATTCCCTGGCTGGGCCTGTTTCTGCCCTATGCGCCGCTACAGCATCTGCTCTTTGCCGATGGTCGCCTGAAGGCTCTGGTGATGACCTCTGCAAACCTGAGCGAGGAGCCGATCGCCATCGATAACGACGAGGCATTGGCGCGGCTGGGAGCGATTGCGGATGCATTTCTGATGCACGACCGCGAGATTCTGCAGCGATGCGACGATTCGGTTGCGGCTGTTGTCGATGGAGCTTCGCAGTTAATTCGCCGCGCGCGCGGATTCGTGCCGCTGGGCTTGGAACTGCCACTTGAGGCCCCACCGCTGCTGGCCGTTGGCGGGCATCTGAAAAATGTATTTGCGCTGGCGCGGGGCCGGCGCGTTTATCAGAGCCAGCACCTGGGCGATCTTGAGAATCTGACCGGCTTGGAGTTTTTCAAAGAGTCTCTCGACCACCTGATGCGCACCTTCGAGATTGAGCCCGAGACGGTGGTGCACGATTTGCATCCGGGCTATCTATCGACGGAATGGGCCAAGCAGTGGGCGCGCGAGCGGGGCCTGCCGCTGATTGCCGTGCAGCATCATCATGCGCACGTGGCCGGATGCATGGCCGAGCACGGCCTGCAAGAGGCAATCGGGTTGGCGCTGGATGGGACAGGCTACGGCACGGATGGGCGCATCTGGGGCGGGGAAGTGTTGATTGCGCGGCTGGATGGCTTCGAGCGATTCGCGCATCTTGAGTATGTGCCGATGCCGGGCGGGGAAGCAGCGATCCGGGAACCGTGGCGGATGACGCTGGGGGCATTGCATACAGCGGGTTTCGATGTGGAATCGGAGCAGATGCTGGCGTTACTCGGCGCAGAGCGGAACGAGGCGCGCGTACTGAAACGAATGATCGAGCGGAAGATCAACTCGCCGATGACTTCGAGCCTGGGGCGGCTGTTTGATGCGGTGGCTGCGGTGGTGCTGAATCGGCGCGTGGTGGACTACGAGGCACAGGCGGCCATCGAGTTGGAAGGCATCGCGGTCGATGAGGTCGATGAGCCGGGCTATGCGATGGGGATGGTTGGCGGAGATTGGGCCGCGCGTGAGCCGGTTAGGATTTCCACGCAGCCGTTGTGGCAAGGCTTGCTTGAGGACTTGCGGACAGGGGCGAGCAAGGCCTGCATTGCTGGGCGGTTTCATGCGGGAGTGGCCGCGGGATATGTGAACGCGGCAGTGCTGGCGCGATCTGCTACAGGCGTGGGCCAGGTAGCGTTGAGTGGCGGGTGCATGCATAACCGGCGGCTGGCGCGGTTGCTTCGCATGGGGCTGGAGGCAGAGGGGTTTGAGGTATTTCAGCACAGGCAGGTCAGCCCTGGGGATGGCGGGCTGAGTTATGGGCAAGCCGCGGTTGCGGCGGCGATGCTGGCGGGGCGAGCGATTTGAGCGCGGTCAGCGCGCAGGGGGCAACTGCTTCCACTCTGCCTTGTGCAAGGTCCACCAACGCTGTGCATTTTGAAGCCCGCGGTCATAGTCGGCAGCGCAGAGACTTTGTTCGCATTTCGGGAATCCGAAATCCTCACCAATTGCTCGTTCGATTGAATGCGCAGCAGCTACAGCGACTGAGACGCTTTTGTCCTGAAGAAAGCTGGCGAAAAAAGGCACTTCGGCCTTAGATCCCAAAGCTTCAATCGCTCCGAGAATCCAGATTCGGGTCTGAGGCGTTGGATACTCAGCCCTACTCTTCAGAGCTGGAAGGGCTTCTCTGGCTCCAAGCATCTGCAGGGCCATCGCGGTCTGTTCAATTACTCCACTGTCCTGTTCAGTCCCAAGTAATCGGATCAAATCTGAGGCGGCCGAGGAATCCTTGATCTCACCCAGTGCGCGCGCGGAATTCGCGCGGACATAAATTGTCTTCGAGGTCAGAGACTGCTTCAAGAACGGCGCGGCAGCGGAAAACTTTAGATAGCCGATCCCGCGGATGGCAAGCCATTTTGTATCATCGTTCTTCGATTCCTGAGCGATCCTCAACAAGGCTGGGCCCGCTTCTGGATGGCCCGTTGTGATTGTTGCCAGGATTGCTTCCTTCGAGGGTATATCGTTTGCCGTTTGAAAACGCGAGAGCAGTTCTGAAAGATCGTCTTGTGCTGGCAAAGCACACGAACAAGCAATCAGAGCAAAGAGGATCAGCACCGCATTGGCTCTAGTGAACGTCATCACATCCAAGTGTAGAACGCGCTAGCCGGAGAGACGAACGAGCATTTGCGCTTCTTCGCGCGGGCCGAGGATGGACATGCGCGGGATGCGGCCGCGAACCATGGCGACTTCATCGCATCGGTGGAGGCGCGGGCAGTTCTGGCAATCCTTGAAGATCTTGTCCGGTAACTCGGACTTGTCTTCAACGGTGCGAAAACCATACTTGAAAAAGAAGTCTGGGATGCGCGTGAACAGGCAGACGGATTGAATGCCGTGCAGTTCGGCTTCTTCGATCAGCGTGCCGAGAATGCGTCCGCCGGCGCCCTGGCCCTTGGCTTCAGGCTTGACGACAATGGAGCGGACCTCGCACAGATGCGGCCCATAAAAGTGCAGCGCGCCGCAGCCGAGAAAGACGCCGCCATCGGATTCGGCAACGGTAAAGTCGCGAATGTTTTCGCAGATCTCCGCGAAGGCGCGCTTGAGCAGCGTGCCGTCGGTAGAGAGTGAATTCACCAGGTCGTAGACGTTGGAGGCATCCTGGAGCAGAGCCTTACGCACCAGCATGGACGGCCTCCCGTTTACCAGTTGAAACAAGGGCAGCGATGCGTTCCGCTGCTGCATCGAGGGCTTGGTGCACGCGCTCGCGCGCGGTTCCGCCGATCACGTCGTGGCAATCGAGCGTGGCATTCAGTGTGATGGCCGCGAAAAAGTCTTCGTCGAATTCAGGACCGAAGGCGCGGAGCTCATTGATGGTCAGATCGCCGAGTTCGAAGCCCTTTTCAAGAGCAAAGCGGACGGCGTTGCCGATTTTCTCATGCGCGGTACGGAAGGGTACTCCCTTATGGACGAGATACGTGGCGGCGGCCATTGCATTGAGATAGCCGGCCTGCGCAGCCTCGGCCATCAGCTCGCGATTGAATTGGATGGCCGCGGTGAAGCGCGCGACGAGCGTCAGCATGGGCGGTACGAATTCAACCGCGAAGGCCGGCTCCTGAGTTTCCTGCATGTCTTTATTGTAGGCCAGGGGCAGACCTTTGAGCTGCAGGGTGACGGCTTGCGCGGCGCCGTGAATGCGGCCGACCTTGGCGCGAATCAGTTCGGTAAGGTCGGGATTCTTCTTCTGCGGCATGGCGCTGGAGCCTGTCGAAAAAGCTTCAGGCAAAGTGACGAAACCGAATTCTGCGGTGCCGAAGAGGGTGATTTCTTCGGCGAAGCGGCTAAGGTGAAGGCCGACGAAAGTGAGGACATGAAGATACTCGAGGATGAAGTCGCGATCGCTGGTGGCGTCAATGGAGTTGGCTGTGGGAGCGGCGAATCCCAACTCCTGCGCGGCGATGGTGCGGTCGAGCGCGAGCGTGGCGCCGGCAACAGCGCCGGAGCCCAGCGGACACTCGTTGAGGCGCGTGGCGCAGGCACGAAGACGGTCTGCGTCACGAAGGATCATCTCAACGTATGCGAGAAGCCAGTGCGCAACGAGCACCGGCTCGGCGCGCTGCATGTGCGTATAGCTGGGCATGACGGAATCGCCTGCTGCACGAGCTTGCTCTACAAGTACGTTGGCCCATGCGGCGAGTGTCGCAACGACTTCATCGATCTGGCTGCGGACGTAAAGCCGCAAATCCGTCGCGATTTGCTCGTTGCGGCTGCGGCCGGTGTGCAGCTTGAGGCCGAGCGAGCCGACGCGCTCGACGAGCTTCATCTCCACGAAGTGATGGATGTCTTCGGCAGACGGATGATTGCGAACCGCTGCCTGGCCGGCCTCGGATGCGTGGTCGAAGGCGATGGAATCGAGCGCTTCCCGGAGTTGCGCGCTTTCCTCCGCAGAGAGAATGTTGGCGTTGACGAGAGTTGATGCGTGCGCCTTGCTGGCGGCGACTTCCTGAGGAAGAAGCCGCCAGTCAAAAACGATGGAACGCTGCCACTGCTCGAAGTCGCTATCGAGCGGCTCGCGAAAGCGTCCGGACCACATCTTTGCGGGTTTTAATTCGTTAGACATTTCCTATTTCTGATTCCTCAAACCTCTAGTTGATTGGTTTGTCTTTTGTTCTTCGGGCGTCGATGACGGAGCTTCGAATACTTGCAAATCGCCACGCTACTCCCTCTCCTTGGCGCTGTTCAACTTTGGCATTTCGCTGCCTTTGCTGAGGGTGAGGAGGCCGGCCGCGGCGTAGGTAAGGAGCTTGTCGCGAGTGTCTGTGATGTCGAGATTGCGCATGGTGAGCTGGCCGATGCGGTCGCGCGGGGAGAAGGTGGATTCAGTCTTCTCCATGCTGAGCCGCTCGGGATGGAAGGTGAGGTTGGGCGACTCGGTGTTGAGGATGGAGTAGTCGTTGCCGCGGCGCAGCTCCAGGGTGACGTCGCCAGTGATGGGTTTGGCGACCCAGCGCTGGGCGGATTCGCGGAGCATGATGGCCTGGGAGTCGAACCAGCGGCCCTGGTAGAGGAGGCGCCCGAGCTTGCGGCCATTGTCGCGGTACTGCTCGATGGTGTCTTCGTTGTGAATACCGGTGATGAGGCGTTCGTAGGCGATGAAGAGAAGGGCGAGACCGGGGGCCTCGTAGATGCCTCGGCTTTTGGCCTCGATGATGCGATTTTCAATCTGATCGGACATACCGAGTCCATGACGGCCGCCGATGCGATTGGCTTCGAGAAGAAGCTCGACGGGATCGTCGAAGCGGCGGCCGTTGAGCGCGACGGGAAAGCCCTCCCCAAAGCGGACGGCGACCTGTTCGCGCTGGATCTCGACATCGTCGCGCCAGAAGGCCGCGCCCATGATGGGAACGACGATCTTGATTGAAGTTGAGAGGTGCTCAAGGTCTTTTGCTTCGTGGGTTGCGCCGAGGATGTTGGAGTCAGTGGAGTAGGCCTTCTCGGCGGACATCTTGTAGGCGAAGCCGTGGCGCTGCATGAAGGCGGACATCTCGGCGCGGCCGCCGAGCTCGTCGATGAAAGCGGTGTCGAGCCAGGGTTTGTAGACCTTGAGGTTGGGATTGACGAGCAGGCCGTAGCGGTAGAAGCGCTCGATGTCATTGCCTTTGAAGGTGGAGCCGTCGCCCCAGATGTGGACGTCGTCCTCCTGCATGGCGGCGACGAGCATGGTGCCAGTGACAGCGCGGCCAATCGGAGTGGTGTTGAAGTAAGGAACTCCAGCCGTTGTGATGTGGAATGCGCCCGCCTGCAGAGCGGCGATGCCTTCGCGAACGAGCGGGCCGCGGCAGTCAATGAGGCGCGCTTTTTCGGCTCCGTAATCGAGGGCCTTGCGCGGAATCTCGTCGTAGTCGGTTTCGTCGGGCTGGCCCAGGTTGGCCGTGTACGCATAGGGGATGGCGCCGTTCAGCCGCATCCAGTGCAGGGCGGCGGAGGTGTCAAGCCCGCCGGAGAAGGCAATGCCAACTTTCTGGCCGACGGGCAGCGATTCGAGAATTACGGACATGCTTGGGAACCTCAGAGGAGTTCACAGTTCACAGTTCGCAGTTCATAGCACGCGTTGCGCGCTTCAAACTGTGAATTGTGAACTATGAACTTTGAACTGTGAACTGTTGTACGTTGGCTAATCCGCCGAGCAGCAGCAGCAGCAAGGCTTTCTGTGCGTGCATGCGGTTTTCGGCTTGGTCGAAGACGATAGATTGCGGACCGTCGAGAACCGCGTCGGTGACTTCGGCGTTGCGGCGTGCGGGCAGGCAGTGCATGAAGACCGCATGACTGTTCGCCTTTTGCATCAGCGCTTCGTTCACCTGGAAGGGACGGAAGATGGGCGCGCGCTTGCTCGACTCGTGCTCCATGCCCATGCTTACGCAGACGTCGGTGTAGATGGCGTCGGCGTTTTCAGCGGCGGCGTTGGGGTCCTGCAGCAGACGGACTTCGCAGTTGTTGGCCTGGGCGATGTCGCGGGCGAGCGTGACGATTTCGATGTCGGGTGAGTAGCCGCGCGGCGTTGCCACGGTAACATTGGCGCCGAGTTGCGCCCCGGTGAGCATGAGCGAATGACAGACGTTGTTGCCATCGCCGACGTATGTGAAGTTGAGGCCGTGTACGGACCCGAAGTGTTCCTGCAAAGTCATGAAATCGGCAAGCGCCTGGCAGGGGTGCTCGAAGTCGGAGAGCGCGTTGATGACGGGGACGCGCGAGTTGGCGGCCATTTCGGTGATGGTGTCATGCGCATAGGTGCGCAGCACAATGACATCGACCCAGCGCTCCACGTTGCGCGCGATGTCGGCGATGGACTCGCGCTCGCCGAGAGGGGAGTTCGTCTGGTCGACGAAGATGGCATTGCCGCCCATGGTGTTGATGCCGGTTTCAAAGGCCAGGCGCGTGCGCAGGCTGGCTTTCTCAAACATGAGCACCATCTGCCTGGCGTCAAGGGCATGGCGATACTCGCGCGGGTTGCGCTTGACGTCGTGGCCGAGCTTGAGGATGGCGCGGACTTCGGCGCTTGACAGGTCGGCGACGGAACACATGTCTTCGCCGGCGAGACGGGACGCGGCGGCGAGAATGTCAGGGTCTTTTTCGACAGGCACGGCGGTGTCCGTACGTTCGATGGTGGCTTTGCTAGACATGGTTCTGACCTCCTGTGGCATGAGCTGCGGTGTTTGCGGCGGCGCTCGCATGTTCAGTGAAGATTTCGTCGAGTGCGGCGATGGCGGTATCAACGTGGGCGCGCTCCAGAATGTAAGGGGGCAGGAAGCGCAGCACGGTGTCGCTGGTGCAGTTGATGAGGATCTTGCGCTTGAGCATCTCGGCAACGGTGAGCTTGGCGAGGTCGGCTGAATCGAGTTCGGCCGCGACCATCAGGCCCTTGCCGCGTACGTCGACGATGGTGCTATGACGTTGAGCGAGCGCCCGGAGTTGCTGCTGGAAGTAGTCGCCGACTTCAGTTGCGTGGGCCAGCAGGTTTTCCTTTTCGACGTAGTCGATGACGGCGATGGCGACGGCGCAGGCGAGCGGGCCTCCACCAAACGTGGTCCCGTGCATGCCGGCGTGGATAGCACGCGCGGCTTCTTCGGTGCAGAGCATTGCGCCCAGCGGAATGCCGCCAGCGATTGGCTTGGCCAGCGTAGTGACGTCGGGTTGAATACCGTAGTGCTGATAGGCGCACCACTTGCCGGTGCGGCCCATGCCGGCCTGAATCTCGTCGACAACGAGCAGTGCGCCGGTGGAATTGGCGAGGGCGCGGGCTTCAGCGAAGAATTCCTGCGTGAGCGGGCGAACTCCGCCTTCGCCCTGAATTGCCTCGACAAGAATGGCGCAGACTTCGTTGGAAAATTTGGCGCGAAGATCGGCGATATCGTTGAAGCGGACGAATTCGACTCCGGGAACCACCGGGCCGAAGGGCTCTCGGTACTTGGCTTTGTAAGTCGTGGAGACTGAACCGAAGGTGCGGCCGTGGAAGCTCTGTTCGAGAGCGAGGAACTTCGTTCCGATCTGCTTTCCTTCGGAGCGGAGCAGCCCGGCATAGGCGCGCGCCAGCTTCATCGCGGCTTCCCAGGCTTCGGTCCCGGTGTTCGAGAAGAAAACGCGATCCAGGCCGGTGCGCTCGGTTAGACGCAGGGCGAGTTCTGCCTGGCCCTCGTGATAGAAGAGGTTCGACGTGTGGATGAGCGCGCGGCTCTGGCGGGCGATCGCTTCTTCGATAACCGGATGGTTATAGCCGAGAGCGTTGACGCCAATGCCGCTGAGCAGATCGAGGTACTTCGTACCGTTCTCGTCGACGATATGAACACCCTTCCCACCGACAAAGAGGATGGGGTTGCGTTCATAGGTGGAAAGCAGAAGCTTTGCTTCCGCGGCGCGAATTTGATCGAGTTTGGTCATGTTCATTTTCCTCAGGCCACCATCACTTCGGTGCCTTGGGCAACGCGGGAGCTGCACAGGTCGGGAAGCGAACCGGCCGCTTCAGCGGGAAGAATTCGTACGCGCTTTACGCCGTTGAGCAGTGCTTCACGGCAGGCGCTGAGCTTGGGCAACATGCCGCCGGAGATGACGGCGCTTTTAGCCATCTCGGCAATTTGATCGATTGACAGCCATCGCAGGACCTCACCGTTTGCGCCTTTAACTCCGGGGACGTCGGTGAGGAAGACAAGGGCATCGGCGCGGCAGGCAATGGCGCAGGCCGCGGCCATTTCGTCCGCGTTGATATTGTAATATTCGCCATCGAAGCCGAGCGCCATGGAGCAAAGAACGGGGACGCCGTTCAATTGCCAGATGGCTTCGATCCAGCGGGGATCGCTCGAGACAATTTCGCCAACGTAGCCGAGGTCGGGCCCTCCTGCCTCAAGCAAGGCGCGCTTCTTGCGCGCACGGAACAACAGGCCGTCGCCGCCGGAGAGGCCGACGGCGGGTACCCCAAGCGCGCCGAGAGCGGCGACGAGGCTCTTGTTGACCTTGCCGGCGAGGACCATGAGGGCGACGTCGCGGGTTTCTGCATCGGTGATGCGCAGGCCGTTGATGAATTGGCTCTCGATGCCGAGAGCCTTGAGCGTGCGCGTCAATTGCACACCGCCTCCGTGCACGACGGCGACCTGGTTGCCATCGCGCACCAGCTCAGTGATGGCACGCATGGAGCTATCGAGGAGCGACGGAGTCTCAAGGCCCGCACCACCGAGTTTGACGACATACTTCATTCCAGGGCCTCCACGTCCATTTTCATTCCAAGCCTTCGGCTTCACGCCAGCCCTGCATTACGTTCAGATTCTGCACGGCCTGCGAGGAAGCGCCCTTCAACAGATTATCGAGACAACTGACGATCACGGCGCGGCGGCCATCGGGCGCGAACTGGAAGCCGATGTCGGCGTAGTTGGTGTGCACCACGTGTTGGATTTGCGGGAGCGTCTTTTCACGAATCCTCACCAAGGGACTGTTGGCAAAAAAGTCGCGGTAAATCTGTGAGATGCTTTCCGCGCTCTGCGTGCTCAAAAAACGTACATAAATTGTCGACAAAATTCCCCGTGGGATGGGGAGCAGATGGGGAGTGAAGACGATCTGGCTTTTGTCGAGCGCGATCTGCTCCAGCAGCTCACCGGTGTGGCGATGGGTGAAGACACTATAGGCCGAGAGGTTGTCGGCCGCGTACATGAAATGCGTCTTGGTGGTGGGAGCTTTGCCTGCGCCGCTGACGCCGCTTTTGGAATCGGCAACGATGCCGTGGTCGAGGTCAATCAGGCCGGCGGCAACGAGGGGCCTGAGTGCGAGGATGATGGACGTTGCATAGCAGCCGGGGTTGGCGATGAGACGCGCGCCGGCGATCTGCGCGCGGTGCAGCTCGGGCATGCCGTAGATGGCCTGCGCCTGGATTCCCTCCGCGAGTTCGGTACCTTCATCGTCGAAGTCATAGATGGCGCGATTGGCTGCATCGGTGAGCCGCCATGCGCCGCTTAGGTCAATGATGCGCAGGCCGCGGTCGAGAGCTTCCGGAACCCATTCCCGGGACTGCTCATGCGGCGTGGCGAGGAAAAGCACTTCAACGCCGCGATTCAAGAGCAGTTCCCAGGAAAAGGGCTCGAGTTTGATGCCTGCTGCGAGGCTGCCGCCCAACTGCGGATGGATTTCGGAAAGAGCAATGCCGCCGCGCGCCTCGTCTTTGGCGTCAACGCGGCCGGCAAAAATCGGCGGCGTGCCCGTCAGGCGAGGATGGTGCAGCAGCAGGCGGGCCAGCTCTGCGCCGGCGTAGCCTGTTACTCCCACCACTGCGGTTTGTACGCTGCTGCTCATGACTCGAGAATGGTCCTCAGCCGGGCTTCCACGTCGCCTGCCCGGCGCTGGTCAAGGCAAATGACCAATACGGTGTCATCGCCTGCGATGGTGCCCATTACTTCCGGCCATCCTTCGCGGTCGAGCGCGGCGGCCACTGGCTGTGCTCCGCCCATGGTTGTGCGGACCACCACCTGGTTCATGGCCTGGCGCGCCTGCAGGCCGAAGCTTTCGATCATCTCCGCCACTGAAGGCGGGCTGTCGTCGGTGAAAGAGGCCGTGCCGCCGTTGGGCAGGGAGTAGCCGCCTGGGCCCTTGGAGAGGCGTAGTTCGTGGATGTCGCGGGAGAGAGTGGCCTGGGTAACCTCAAAGCCGCGGCGGCGCAGCTTGCGGCGCAACTCGTCCTGGTTGGAGACCAGGGAGTGAGCTACAAGTTCCCGTATCGCGTTGTGCCGTTGAAACTTCATTGCCGCCTTGAGTCCTTCCGCCGGACGTGCCGGACCGGATGCGCCGGGCAAATTGAAAGCGCGGCTCGCAGTTCTGCGGCCGCGCTTGTATAAATATACAACTGAATTGCATAAGTATGCAACTCAAATTCAAATCGTTACCAGATATGTTCTCTTCGCTGAACGGCACCTGCCTTGGTACACTCTCGACTGGCTGCGACGGGGGTTATTTTTCGTTCCGAGCCCGATTCCATGACAGCAATTGCACCGATTTCCACCATCAATGACTTGTTTCGCCGCATTGCGGCGACACCCAACCCGCGCGCCGTGCTTTGGCAGGACGAGTTTGGCGGGTGGCAACCGATTTCTTCCGACCAGATGTACCAGCGGGTGAGGGCGCTGGCGGCGGCGTTCTTGAGCTGGGGCGCGAAAAAAGGCGATCGCATTGCGCTCATTGGCGAGAACCGCTGGGAGTGGGCGGTGACAGACTTTGCCTCCCTGGCGATCGGCGCTGCGGATGTGCCGATTTATCCCACGCTTACAGGCGAGCAGGTGGCGGCGCTGGTGCGCGATGCGGGCTGCAGGATTGCGGTGGTATCGAACCGGCTGCAGTTCGACAAGCTGAACGCCGTGCGCACGCAGACGGAACTGGAACGAATTGTAATTATGGATTCGGCAGCGCCGCCGGAAGGCGCGATTGCGCTCAGCGAAGTGCTGGCCGGGGCAGATGAGCGCGGGGCGGAGCGGGATCCGGTATTCGACGCGTTAGTGCTGTCTGTGGAGCCGAAGGACCTGGCTACGCTGATTTATACATCCGGCACGACCGGAGAGCCCAAGGGCGTGGCCCTGACGCATGGCAATATTGCCGCGAACCAGAACTTCGCCGCTGCGGGTTTCAACTTCGATTCCACTGATTCCTGCATCTCGTTCTTGCCTCTCTCGCACATTACAGCGCGCGCTTTGGATTACGTCATGTACTACTACGGAGCGCAGGTGGCCTATTGCTCGCAGTTCGACAAGCTGCCGCAGTCCATGAAAGAGATCAGGCCGACGGTGCTGGTGGGCGTGCCACGGGTGTATGAGAAGATTCGCCAGGCGGTGGAGGCGAAGTCAGCCGTGTCGCCAGTGAAGAAGCGAATTCTGGCCTGGGCGGTGGGGTTGGGCGCGAAGTATCGCGACACGGTTTACGACGGGAGAAAGCCAAATGCGCTCTTCTGGAAGCTGGCGGAAAAGCTGGTGTACTCCAAGGTGATGGAGGCATTTGGCGGGCGGGTGCGGGTGTTTGTCTCAGGCGGCGCGCCGCTGGGCATCGATACGGCGCGGTGGTTTGCCTCAGCAGGGATTGCCCTGTGGGAGGGATACGGGCTCACGGAGACCTCGCCGGTGATTGCGCTCAATAGCCCCGTGACGCACCGCATGGGCTCGGTTGGCAAGCCCCTGGCGAATGTTGAGCTGAGATTTGCTCAGGATGGGGAGCTGCTGGTACGCGGTCCGTCGGTGTTTTCAGGCTACTGGCAGAAGCCGGAGGCGAATGCGGAGTGCTTCGATGCGGAGGGCTGGTTTCGCACCGGTGACATTGCTCATCTGGACGCGGACGGGTTCCTGTACATCACGGATCGCAAGAAGGAGTTGCTGAAGACCTCCGGCGGCAAGCTGGTGGCTCCGCAGCCGATTGAGAACAAGCTCAAGAACAGTGTGCTGGTGGCGCAAGCGGCGCTGGTGGGCGATAAGCACAAGTTTATCTCCGCGCTGATTTCGCCGAATTTTGTGGCGCTGGAGGATTGGGCGCGCCAGCATGGCCTGGAAGCGGACAACCGCACCGAACTTGTTGCGCACAGCCGCGTGATCGCGCTCTATGGAGAGATTGTCAGCGAAGCGAACGCAGGCCTGGCGAACTTTGAGACGTTGAAGCGATTCCGAGTTGTGGCTGAGGAGTGGACGCAGGAATCTGGAGAGTTGACTCCCTCAATGAAGCTCAAGCGGCGGGTGATTACGGCGCGATACGCGGCGGTAATCGACGCACTCTACGCGGACGAAGCAAGCGCGCGAGGCGAACCGGATAAATAATGCTGCGGCGAATTCCTTTGCCAACCAGGCTGCGGTCATCCCACAGCCTGTGCAGTCCGCGGAAGAAGGGCGCGCCCCAGGCTCCCATGGCCAGTAGGCTGCCGAAGAGGATGATGGCGTCGATGTTGAGCCTTCCTGCGCGCGACCAGTAGGCATCGGAATCGAGGTTCAACCAGAGCGCGAACTCGTCCAGGGTGAGCGCTGCGCCCACGCCGTAGCTGACCGACATGAGGCGGCTGAAGAAGATGGACATCGGCGTATGGCTGCGTCCCAGGTCCATGAGCCAGCCGTAGCCCACCAGCAGCAGAATAAGGATGCCCCAAACTAGATGATGAATGTGGCGGCCGCCTACCAGCACCCAGTTGAACGGGCCCACATTGTGGCGGATGAGGCTCACAAGCACGCGGACGCCGATGAACGTAATGGCGAAGGAGACCGAGGCAATGAACATGCGCCGGCGCGGCCGATCTTGGATGGTTGCGCGAACCAGAAGCCCGAGCCGCGTGAGTTCCAGGGATATAAGCAAGGAGATGACGACCAGCGCAGCGAACGCCAGCAGAATGAGAGCTCCGGTTCCGGGCATATCCTTATTGAAACATTGCTGCGCGGCATTTTCGAGAAGTAAATTGAATTGCAAAAATCTTTCGCGACGTGAGCCCGGTCACGATTTCTCTTTACAGTGCCGCGCTACACTGGTTAAGACGTCGAACCCCGGGCAAGTCCGGGTCGCGCGCAAGGAACGAGAATCAGGGACAGGCTCCCGGCTCGGTCAGCAGCGCAAACGTGGGGCGGCCGTGCGAGTTCGATGAGGAGATTTTGCGATGCGAGTTGCTTTATTGACCGGCGGCGGCGATTGCCCCGGATTGAATGCGGTGATCTACGCGGCTGTGAAAAAGGGCATCAACCGTTATGGCGATGAATTCATCGGCTTTCTGAACGGCTGGCGCGGCGTGCTTGACAACAACTTCATTCCCCTGACGCTGGAGAACACGGACGGGATCCAGTTAAAGGGCGGAACGATTCTGCATTCGTCACGCACCAACGTGAAGAAGATTCCGGGCGGCATCGAGAAGGTCCAGGAGGTTCTGAAGAAAAACAAGATCGACGCGCTGATTGCTCTCGGCGGCGATGACACGCAGTCGGTGACGCTCTACCTGAGCGAGAATGGCGTGCCCAGCGTGGGTGTACCGAAGACGATTGACAACGACATCAACGGGACGGATACGACATTTGGTTTCGACACCGCCGTGACGATTGCCACCGAGGCAATCGATCGCATTCACACCACTGCCGATTCGCACAATCGCGTGATCGTGGTAGAGGTGATGGGGCGCGATGCGGGCTGGATTGCGTATGCTTCGGGCGTGGCCGGCGGAGCGCACGTGATCCTGGTTCCCGAGCGGGAGATCGACATTGACCACGTGTGCGCGCTGCTGAAGTATAACTACGATCACGGCAAGCATTACGGGGTGGTGGTAGTGGCCGAGGGCTGCCATCTGCCGGAGGTGGGCCAGGTTATCGGGTCGGCCCAGGTTGATTCATTCGGCCATGCGCGGCTGTCCGGAATCGGCGAGGCACTGGCGGATTTGATCGAAGAGAAGACCGGCTTTGAAACCCGCTCAGTAAACCTGGGACACACGCAGCGCGGCGGTGTTCCTACTGCGTATGACCGCACGCTGGGTCAGCGCTATGGACTGCACGCGATCGACATGGTGCACCAGGGCAAGTGGGGCCGGATCGCGGTGCTGAAGGGCCTGGACATTACCGACATTACCATCAAGGAAGCGATTGCGACCAATCGGCGTTTGGATCAGCGCTTCTTCGACGTGATTGCAGACCTGGAAGCGAAGGTTTAAAGCTTAAAGAAGTTCTACGATGTGCAAAAAGCCATCCTTAATGCCGGATGGCTTTTTTGCTATGCGCCAACGGTGCGTTGGAGTTGGGCTGTGCGTTACAGACTTTATGAGCCGGACGATTTTGCCGCGCTGTATGCGATCGAAGAGGTGTGCTTCAAGCCGCCGCATCGATTCAGCCGCAGCTACATGCGGCAGCTGATCCGCCAGCCCGATGCGAAGACCTGGATTGCCGAGGATGGCGGGCGGATGTTCGGCTTTGGGCTGGTCGAGTGGGAGCGGGATGGGGCGGGCGTTGTGGCGTATGTCCAGACGCTTGAAGTCTTGCCGGATGTGCGCGGGCAGGGGGTGGGCAGCGAGTTGCTGCGGCGCATGGAAAGTTCAGCGTTCGACGCGGGGGCGGAGGCGATCTGGCTGCATGTGGACGAGGAGAATGCCGGCGCGATTCGCGTCTACGAGAGGCACGGTTTCCAGCTTGGCGGCCGCGAAGAGGGCTATTACGGGCGCGGGCGCGCGGCGCTGATCTACGCAAATCGCTGCTTGCGGGGCATGGACCAGGAGCGGCTGGGTTGAAGCCCGTAGCCTTCATCGCTCCCTGTTCTTTGAGCGGATTCTGAGAACAGAACTGGGAAGAGCAGATTCCTTAAAAGGTGATCTTGTTCCTCGGGAACCAGGTGAGCTGGATGGTGGTCGTGGTCACCGTCTGCTGGCTGGCCGGATAGGTGGGCGTGCCGGTGGGATAGACCGGCGCCAGCCAGCGCTCATAGGCGAAGTTGCCATTCACCTCTAAATCCTTACCGATGCGTTTGACGACCTGGAAGTTGATGTCATTCAGGGTGGTTCCGCCGGGGATGAAGTCTTTGGATGCCTTTTGATTGCGGAAGCCGGCCTCAATCCACTCGTTGCCGCTCAGGTGGTAGGTGAGCCAGGCCTGGCCACCTTTGTCTTCGCGGCCAACCCAGTCGCCGAAGAGCTGCCCTTTGTTGGTATACCCCTGGCGCTGGACGCCTTCCCAATACTCGAAATGGCCACCCTGACTGTCTGAGGTGGAGGGATCGGTATTGATCGCTTCCACACGCAGATCAAGTTTTGGAAGACCTGGAAAATGGCAGAGATAAAGACCAGGCCGGTAGCTTGACCGCCGCGGAGCATCGGCGGGCGAGACTTCGTCGTGCGCCTCTGAATCGGTATAAAAGGTGAGCCACTTGCGGACGAAGGGCAGCCGGTAGGTAACGTCGAACGCACCAAAGCGGGCGCCAGGATCGGCTCTGCTGAACTTGGTGGCCGACTGCGGAGCGGTGGTCGAGAAGAAACTGCGCAGGAATGTGTGCAGGGTAATTGGCACGTGGTTTTTGCCGCCCCAGATGGCCGTTCGCTCGAATCCGAATTCCACGTTCTCCGTCGGTTTGAAGCTGACTTTTTCGACGTGGACCCAGGGATCGTTGGGAAAGACATGGCCCTTCAGAGATCCGACCACGAATTCATACCGGAAAGGGCCCGTGATGTACGAGAGTCCCGGAATACGGAGCGGCTCGATGCGATTGATGCGGAAGGAGTAAATGTTCTCGGCGTTGTTGGAGTAGGCCATGCCGGCTCCCAGGCCGGGGCCAAGCCAGTCGTCCTGCTTACCGAAGGAAATCTCGTGGTTCAGGTAATGCGCGGAGGCGTAGGCCTCCATGACGCGCCCATTGGTTGCCGTCGAGATGGGTCCCGTCGGAATGGTGGGCAGCAGGTTTACAGGTAAAGGCACGCAAGAGGGGCCCGATCCATTGAGCGCGCAAGTGTTGTTGAATACATAGTTCGTGACGTCAATCGTGTCCAGCGTCTGGGCCAACCCGGCGGAGTAGCCGGCGCCCGAGGGTGCGCCCTGGAACTCGCCACGGACGTAGAGCAGGAAGCGGCCGGCGGATGCGTAGCCGCTGGCGCCGGAGTAGTCATTGAAGCCCGACTGGTAGGGACGGCCATAGTCATTGATTACGGTAGACCCGAGATGAAAGCTATCGCGGAGCGGAGTGCCGCTGATGCCACGCTCAACGGAATAGATTGACTCGACGCGAACACTGCCTTTGTGGACACCGCAGGGACCCTGTACGTCGAAATGCAGTTCGTGCGACAGAGCCTCATAGATTCCTTGCGCTTCGTCCGTTGCGGGTCCGGGATAAGCGTCCTCAATGCGCTCGCTGACTTCCTCCAGCATGTTTTCCAGGCTGGATCGCGTGTAGGGACGCATGCCCAGGAACACCGTATCGAGAAAGCCGAGCCCGTAGAGCCGCCAGACGGCGGGGTAGACCCAGCTATCGACGGGGACGTAAGGGGAGCCGAGCAGGGAAGGCTCACAGACGGAGTCGGACTGAGGAGATGCGTTGTCTTGTTGGCCTTCGCCTTGAGGTGCGGCTGGCTGTGCCGCCAGGACGGGACTGGCCATGCACACGAGAAGGG
This sequence comes from Occallatibacter sp., assembly GCA_052145815.1. Taxonomy (GTDB): domain Bacteria; phylum Acidobacteriota; class Terriglobia; order Terriglobales; family Acidobacteriaceae; genus Telmatobacter. Next base: position 109,147 of record JBKQNU010000158.1, on the reverse strand, counting down.
CTGCCAATAGGGCTGCAGATTGAATGACAGGATTCCGGGACAAGCTTCTGCTCACGTCCATTCACTCACTTTATCATTCGCTAAGCCAAGGAGTTGCATCGGCAGCCGTGCCTGAGAGCCTGGATGCGGCGGCGAGAGAATAGCATCTGAGCATCCATTAAAATGGGAATAATCCTTTGCCGCTGAGATATTTCCGCATGTTTTCAAGAGGATCGCCCGCATCCGATGTGGGGCAGTCGATCAAGGTGGGTCCGTGGCCTTTGCGGGCATGGGCGATGGCTTCAGACGCTACCCGGAAAACGGCCACTACATCCTTGCCATCGACGCTGATTTGAGGGAATGCGTATCCACGCCGTTGGGTGGGGATGGTTTCGACGTTGAAAGGCTCGGAGGTGGCGGCTGCCGGGACGAGAGAGACGAACAGCATAGGCAAATTGCGGTCGGCGGCCAGAGTGAGCGCCTTGAGCCAGGAAGGTTGAACGCCTGGCTTGCCGTTTGAAAATAGAAGCGTGACCTTACTGCCGTGCAGATGTACACGTGCCGAAATGGCCACGCGTGAAGTGCTGGAAGCAATGGAGACGAAGGGGTTGATGGCCTGGAGGGCAGCATCCGGCCAGTGGGAGGCGGCAACTGTGTCGTGGGCAAGCAGGTCAATGGCAGCACCGACTGCGGTTGCTTCGTGGCCGAGCAGCGAGCCGGCGCCGTTGCTTCCTCGACGATTGCGAGCGCCCTCGGCGATTCGGCGGCATTTAACCATGGCTGCGTAAAGCGTCAGCAGCTTTCGGTTGGAGATGAGCGAGAAGCCCTCATCCACGGGCGCGAGTTCAGTATTGATTTTGGTCATTTTGAAAGGAAGTTTACCGGTGCTGCGATTGTATACGGGCGGCGGACCTCCTCCCGGAGGGAGGCGTCGAGAGTAGCCCAGGATGAAGTCCGCGTCGGCGGACGAAAACCTGGGAAAAGGCGCGAAACAATCCCCACCGCCCCGGAGGGGGCGGTTCGACGCCGGCCAGCAACCTGATTTCCGTCCACGCAATTACCGGGCCGGCCATGCTTCCACAATCCAGAATTGAAATGCTAGGGTTGCGGATATGGGTTCAGCTACTGCCGATGTGCTCGGCGAGATCGGGCTGCCGGTTCCGATTCGCGAACTGGCCGCGAAAACCTGGGACGTAATTGTGGTGGGCGCAGGCCACAACGGGCTGGCCTGCGCGGCCTATTTGGCGCGGGCAGGGCAGCGCGTGCTGGTTGTGGAGAGCCGCGCGCGCGTGGGTGGCGCATGCACCCTCGAGGAGCCGTTCCCTGGGGTGCGGATGTCTCCCTGCGCCTACCTTGCAGGACTCCTGCATCCGCTGGTTCTGGAAGAATTGGAGCTGCGCCGGCGCGGCTATGCGTGGACGCCGGCGGTGAATGGGCTTTTTGTGCCCTTTCTCGATGGATCGAGCATTCAGCTCTGGGACGATGACGACCGTTGTGCAGAAGAAGTGCGCGCTCTGGCGCCTGGTGATGTGGAGGGCTGGCGCGCCATGAGCGACGTGATCCGGCGTTTGCGCGATGCGCTGCGGCCGCCGGGCGCGGGCGATGTCTGGATCGGCGAGCCGCCCACACGGGAACAGATTGAAGAGCGGCTCGGCGACGATCCTGAAGCAAAGGCCGTGCTCTTTGACTGGTCGATGGCGGAGTTTGTGGAACGCTTTGTGAAGGATGAGCGGCTGCAGATTGCGTACCTGGGCCAGGGCGTGATTGGCACCAATGCCAGTCCCTTCGATGCGGGTACGGCGTCGATTCGGTTTCATCACTCGTCAGGCCGCCTTGGCGGAATGGCGGGTATGTGGGGCTATGTGCGCGGCGGCATGGGGATGGTTTCGTTCTACTTTTGCGATGCGGCGCGCGAGGCGGGAGCGACGGTGGTGTCAGGCGTGCCGGTTGCGAAGATTGTGCCGGGAGAGGGAATCGAACTGGAGGGCGGCGAGCGAATCGCGGCCCGGGTTGTTGTCTCCAATGCCGACCCACGGCAGACGCTGCGCCTTCTCGGCTCGGACGCAGACGCGGGCTGGCGCGCGCAAGTGGACCGCGTTCCCATGGAAGGCTGCACGGTGAAGCTCAACGTGCATCTTCGCGAGTTGCCGAACTTCACCGCGCGGCCTGGAGTAAATGAGCCGCACCATTATGGACAGATCAATGCGCCGCTCACCCAAGAAGAATGGAAGGCTGGATTCGCAGCTGCGCGACGGGGCGAACTTCCTGAGCACCTTTGGTGCGAGCTTTACTTTCAGAGCGCGCATGACTCCTCGATAGTGCCCAAGGGCGAACACACCATGAGCGTCTTTGCGCAGTATGTTCCATACAAGTTTGCGCATGGGACCTGGGACGAGCGGCGTGAGGACGTGCGCGCGCTGGCCATGAAGTCGCTCGGCCGCTTCTGTTCCAACATCGGGGGTAATGGCATCGACAGCGCAGTCATCGATGCTCAGGTGCTTGGTCCGCCGGACATCGAGCAGAAAGTGGGCCTGACGGGCGGCCATATCTTTCAGGGCGAGTGCCTGCCGCAGTACATGTGGGCCAACCGGCTCTCTGCACGGACGCCGATGGCGGGCGTTTATCTTTGCGGCGCGGCGACGCACCCCGGCGGCTCTGTCATCGGCATCAACGGGCGCAACGCAGCCATGGCAGTCTTGAAAGACCTCGGCAAAATTTAGCTGCGTTGGCAAGCGCGGCTCTGCTATGCTGCGCCCTACATGGCTGACATTCCAGCGCTCAAACGAGGCATACGGTTCCGCGACCTGGTGCTGTTCTACGTGGTGGTCGTGCTCAGCGTGCGCTGGACGGCATCCGCTGCCACCGCCGGTCCCAGCATTCTGATCGTATGGCTGGCGGCGCTGACTGGCTTCTTCATTCCCCTCGCCGCGAGCGTGATGGAACTCTCTTCGCGTCATCCCGAAGAGGGCGGGATTTACGTATGGACGCGCGAGGCTTTCGGCGATTTTTCCGGCTTCATTTGCGCCTGGACATACTGGATGAGCAACCTGCCCTTCTTCGCCGGCGTGCTTTACTTCGGCGCTGCATCGACGTTGTTCGCGTTTGGCCCGCGCGCGCAGGTGCTGGCCGCGAATCCGCTTTACTACATCGCCTTCGCCACCTTCTGGCTGGGCGCGATCACCTTGCTCAACATTCGCGGAGTCGACGTGGGCAAGTGGCTTAACAACGTTGGCGCGCTAGGCAGCCTGCTTCCGCTCACCATTCTCCTGCTGCTGGCGGCCATCTCTTTGTGGCGCTTTGGGCCTGCGATACCCATTACAAGTTCCAGCCTGGTCCCCCATTGGTCGCTCGACAACGCGGTCTTCTGGTCAAACGTCTTCTTTGCCTTCAGCGCCATTGAGGCCGCTTCCGCCATGGGCGACGAGATCCAGAATCCCCGCCGCAATATTCCCCTGGCATTACTGGTGGGCGGCGTCATTCTCGCCATCGGCTATATTGGCGGCACCGCGGCGCTGCTCTTCACGCTGCCGGCTCAATCCGTCGCCGGTCCTGACGGCTTCGTGAACGGCATTCACATGCTGGCAAGCCGCCTCGGCTTGGGATGGCTTCTTGCTCCCATCGCCTTGCTGGTTGCCCTCAACTCCGTTGGCGGAGCGGCGGCCAATCTCTCCTCCACCGCGCGCCTGCCTTTTGTCGTCGGCGTCGACCGCTATCTTCCTCCCGCTTTCGGATGGATTCATCCCCGCTATCGAACGCCGTGGGTCGCCATTGCCGTGTATGGCGCGGCCGGAATCATCGTCGCATTGCTGAGCCAGGCCGGAACCAGCGTGCGCGGCGCCTACAACGTGCTGGTCAGCATGTCAGTGATCTCTCTCTTCATTCCTTATCTCTTTCTCTTTTGCGCCATGATTCGCCATCAGGGCCGTCCTGCCGCATCCCAAGTCCGCCGGGTTCCCGGTGGCAGGCCCGTCGCGATTGTGCTGGCGTCGATTGGGTTGATCAGCACGGCGGCGACTATCGTCTTATCCACAATCCCCGGCGCCGACGAAACCAACAAGCGGCTCGCCGTAGCAAAGGTGCTCGGCGGGACTTGCGCTTTGGTGGGATTGGGGGTTGGTGTGTTTCTGTTCGCGCGGTTCAAGACGCGATCGGACTCGAAAGGGAACTCTCCATGAACCCAGCGCGCCGTGCTTTCTCTCACTCCAAAACACGCTGTCATCCTGAGCGAGCGAAGCGAGTCGAAGGATCTGCGGTTGTCTTAAGAAAGCGCTTCAACATGAGGATTGCCTACGTCGAGTAGTCCGCGTTGATGCGGATGTATTCGACGGTAAGGTCGGTAGTCCAGAAAACGCAGCTGCCCGCATCCTGGTGCAGCTGAATGTTGATGGAGAACTCCGGTTGCGCGATGGCTTCGTGCGCCGCAGCTTCATCGAACTCCGCGGCGCGGCCGCCATCACGGCAAATCTGCAGATCGCCAAAGCGGATGTCGATGCGGCCGGGATCGATTTGCGCGCCGGAGTAGCCGATGGCGGCGACCAGGCGGCCCCAGTTGGGATCGCTGCCTGCCCAGGCGGTCTTCACCAGCGGGGAATGCGCGATGGCCTTGGCGATTTTCAATGCGTCCGCGTCATTTGCGGCGCCTTCGATGTGGAGTTCAACGACGTGCGTGATTCCTTCGCCGTCCGCGACGATCTGGCGGGCAAGCGATTTGCAAACCTGCGTCAGGGCGGCTGCGAAAGGCGCATACTCGGCGCCAACGCAGACTCCGCTCGCTCCTGACGCGAGCAGAAGAACGGTATCGTTCGTCGACGTATCGCCGTCGACGGAGATGCGGTTGAAGCTGAGTTCGATTGCGTCGTTCAGATAGGTTTGCAACTCCCCGGGCTCGACGGCAGCGTCGGTAAGGATGTAAACAAGCATGGTGGCATGCGGCACCAGTTGCGGGTGAATCATGCCCGAGCCCTTGCAAAGGCCGGCAATGCGGACTTCGCGCGTTGTCCCGTCGGCTTCCAAAACGTCGAAGCGGCGGAAGGCGGTTTTCTCGACCGTATCCGTCGTCAGGATTGCCTGCGCAACCTGCTGGAAGTGGTCGAACTCCGAACCGAGCGATGCGGCCAGCGCGGGCATCGCTGCGATGAGCTTCTCCGCCGGGAGCGGAACGCCGATGATGCCGGTGGAAGACGGAAAGATCTCCTCGGGCCGGCAGGCGAGGACCTCCCCAGCCGCCTTGCAGGTGGCGCGCGCCGCGTCAAGCCCCTCCTGGCCCACCGCGCAGTTGGCGTTGCCTGCGTTGATGGCCACAGCGCGCACCCGGCCTCCGGTGGCGCGCAGATTTTCCTTGTCGATCACGAGAGGCGCGGCGGTGACGCGGTTGGCGGTGAAAGCAGCGGCGGCGCTGGCGGGCGCGGAGGCAACGATCAGGGCAAAGTCGGTGCGGCCGCTCTTCTTGAGACCGGCCTTGGTGGCGCCGAACTGAAAGCCATTGGGGAGCAGAAATTGGGTTGCGTCTGACATGGTGGTTGACCCATTTAATCTAACAGGTGGATTAGGGATTAGGGATTAGGGAACAGGGACCGAAGGACTGATGACTGCCAATCTAGCGGGGATGGGAAGGGGCGAGGCGCTGGAAAGCGAGTTTCTCGAACTACGCGCCGTGAATGTGGCGCGCGGCGAGCGGGTGGTGCTGCACGACGTGAACCTGACCATCCGGACCGGGGAGCATGTGGCCATCCTGGGTCCGAACGGGTGCGGGAAATCGACGCTGATCATGGCCATGACCTGCCAGGTGTATCCCATTGTGACGCCGGAGATGCGGGTGCGGATCTTTGGCCGGGAGCGCTGGGATTTGACCGAACTCCGGCGGCATTTTGGTGTGGTTGGCGCGGAACTGCCCGGGGAGCGCACGGCAGTGACATCGGGGATTGACGCGGTGACCGCAGGTTTCTTTTCCGCGTCGACGCTGTGGCCCAATCTGCATGTGACGCCAGAGATGCGTGAGCGGGCCTGGGAAGCATTGGAGCGGATGGAGGCTACGCACCTGGCACAGCAGTTGGTGGGCGAGATGTCGGCTGGCGAAAAACGGCGCATAGTGATTGCGCGGGCGCTGGTGCATCGGCCGAAGCAACTTCTTCTCGATGAGCCATCGAATGCGCTGGATCTGGCGGCGCAGCGGGAACTGCGAGAGACGCTGCGGCGGCTGGCGCAGGAGGGAACGGGGCTGGTGCTGGTGACGCATCACCTGGGCGACATTCTCCCCGAGATTGAGCGCGTGATCCTGATGCGCGCGGGACGGATTGTCGGCGACGGCCCACGGGAAGAGCTGCTGACCGAGCCACGCTTGAGCGAGCTGTTCGGCGCGCCGGTGCGCATTGGGCGCGACGAAGAGTGGCTGCATAGCTGGTAGATAAACGGATGACCATTCGCTAAATCTGGACGCTTATCCAATCTGCTTGCAACTATAAACATCTTTGTTTATAGTTGGTGGATGAAGAGCAGCGAGTTTAAGCGCTGGCTGGCTGATCGGGGCGCGACTTTCGTACCTGCGAAAGGCTCGCATTTCAGGGTGTTTCTGAACGGTAAATCTTCAATATTACCGATGAACAGCAAGGACCTTGGAAAAGGGCTCGTGGAAACAATCAAGAAGCAACTTGGACTGAAATGATGGAGGAGCGCATGTTTGCTTATCCGGTAAGGCTCAAGAAGGACGGAAAGTTTTTCCTTGTCACGTTCCCCGACATTCCAGAGGCGATCACACAAGGCGATAATCGGGAACACGCGCTCCGTATGGCGGCCGAGGCGCTGGAGTCCGCCATGGAATTCTATTTCGAGGACCGGCGCGTCGTTCCGAGGCCGTCGAAGCCGAAAAGGGGACAACCATTGGTGGAATTGCCTGCCAGTGTGGCTGCCAAGGCATTGCTTCTGAATGAAATGATTAGCCAGAAAGTCCGCCCCGCCGAACTTGCGCGGCGCCTGAAGACGACGCCACAGGAAGTGAATCGGCTGACCAACATTCGCCACGCTTCGAAGATCGACGGAATTGCCGTCGCCATGAAGGCTCTGGGCAAGACATTGGAGATTCGAGCGGTCTAAACCGATCGCCTTCAGGAACCGCCCATCGTCAGCAGGTTCGCGGCGCGGTTTTTCGCGCGATTTAAACGGCACCTGTGGTACCATCCGGGCAATTGGCTTCCCCTTAAGCCACTGCGGAGGCACCATGAGCGACTTCTCAAGACGCGACTTTTTGAAAACCGGCCTTGCCGCCGGTGCGCTGGCGAGCGCTTCAACTCTGCCCTTGCACGCCGAGCGCAGGACGGCGACAGATTGGGTGACGCTGGGCAGGTCGAATGTGAAAGTGACACGGCTGGCGTTCGGCACCGGTACCATGAGCGGACGATTGCAGATGGATCTAGGCCAGGACAGATTTACCCGGCTGGTGCGCCATGCATACGACAACGGAATCCGATTCTTTGAGACGTCGGACACCTATGGCGATACGCCCCGTATGCTGAGCATCGCGTTGAAGGGCCTGCCGCGCGAGAGCTACCGCATCATGAACAAGGTGACAACGGAGTACCAGGGCGATCCGCACAAGAAGCTCGACGAACTGCGCAGCATCGCCAACATGGAGTACTTCGACGTGATGCTGCTGCACTGGCAGCACATCGCCACATGGCCGCAGGAGACAGCCCGCTGGCAGGACGCGATTCTCGAAGCCGAGCAGAAGAAGACCATCGTGAGCCACGGCGCTTCGGTGCACGGACTGCCGGCGCTGCGCCGGGTTCCGGGCAACGAGTGGCTGGACATTGCGATGATTCGCGTGAATCACAAAGGCACGGTGATGGACGCCGAGATACCGGATATGGGGGATCTGGGCAACGTGAATGAAGTTGTGACGCACATCCACCAGGTGAAGAAGGAAGGCATGGGCGTGATCAGCATGAAGCTGATCGGCGAGGGTGTGTTCAACCGTGAAGACCGGCAGAAGGCGATGCGGTTCGCGTTCCAGAATGCGAATGTAGATTGCGTGACGGTGGGCTACAAGAACACCGCGGAGGTTGACGAAGCTATCGAGAATCTGAATCTTGCCTTGGCATAAGGTGTTGGCCGCCCTCGGAAGGAAATTAACTTGACAGAGCATTCCGCCGCAGGTATATAGTTTCCTCCGCGCGGTAAATCGAATTACCCGCATGCACGCTGAAGCGGACCCCTGCCGCGAGGAAGATTTGCGCGTCGCTGCAATCCGCTATTCAAGGAGCCTCCCCATGCCTTGTTCAGCCGGACGTTGCCTTCAAACTCTATCTCTGAAGCGGTTCGCAGGACTCTCCTGTGCGCTTTTGCTTCTCGTGCTCCTTTGCTCCCGGCTCGCCGGCGCGCAAATCGTAGCGACTTACACATTTGCGGACGGAACAGCCGACGGCTGGGCTTCCTTCAACGGCGCCAGCACGCCGGTGGCTTCCGGTGCGGCCACCTATCCCGGGATATCCTCCGGCTACAGCCTGCTCACCACAACAAATTCGGGTGGCACGGGCGGGCCATCCATTTCTCTGAACAGCACGCTGCTGGCCGGCGCACAGTACACCATTACAGGGTGGGTGCAGCTAGCGAGCGGAGAGAGTGCGAGCAATGCGAACTTCACCGTCAAGCGCAGCGATCCGAGTTGCTCCGGCAGAACGTGTTATGACACCGTGGGCGGTTACGAGATAGGAGTTACTGACTCAGGGTGGGCGCAGATCGGCGGGAGTTATACCGTCAGCACCACGGAGACCGCCTTACTGCTTTATGCGCAACTGGTGGGAGCGTCAAGCGCCCAATCCTTCTATCTGGCGGACGTAGTGATTACGGAGACAGCGCCGCCTCCCGGCGGGGCGCCGATTGCGAGTTATACCTTTGCCGACGGCGGCCTGGATGGCTGGGCGCCCTTCGGGTCAGTGACCCTGACGAACGCCGCGCCGCCGCTGCAGGATCCGAATGGAGACTCCCGAAGCCTGCTGACAACCAATCGAACTGCCGGTTACATGGGGCCGAGCCTGAATTTGTTGAGCGTACCCAATGTTGTTGCCGGGGCCACTTACCAGGTGAGCGCTTACGTTTTGCTGGCCGCGCCCGACAGTAGCAATCCGACGGTGACGATATCGACCAAGACGACAGACTGCGCCGCCGTCAGCGGGAATTACGCGAACATTGCCACCTCCGGCGCGCTTTCGAGCACGGCATGGACCAAGGTTACGGGGACTTTCAGCTTCAGCAACCTGCCTGGGCCGCCAACGAGCCTGGTTCTGTATATCCAGTCCAGCAGCGCCACGGATTCGTTCTACATCGGCGACGTAGTCATCGGCGAGTTAGCGCCGGCGCCTCTGCCTCCGAGCCAGCAGAATAACGCGGGGATTACGACGACCTTTGCGGACGACGGTCTGGACGGATGGAGTTCGCGCTCCGGCAGCTCCACAGTGGCCAATGTCGCGCCGCCGGTTCTTGACCCCAACAACGATGCGCGCGCTTTGCTGACCACCGGACGCATCGCCAATTGGGATGGGCCGTCGATCAGCGTGAGCGACGTCATGTACGTGGGCTCGGAATATAACATCAGCGGATGGGTCTTGCTGACGCCGGCCGACGGGTCGAGCCACGTGATCAACATGAGCCTGCAAACCACTTACCAGGGAAATACGAGTTACCCAAGCGTGACTGCGTATCCGGGTGTTACGGTGCCCGCTGACGGAAACTGGCACCAGATCAGCGTTACCGGGTACACCATGTCGAGCCAATACGACACGGGCCAGGCCACGCTCTACTTCCAGACCGTTCCTTCATCGGGCAACGACCTGGTCTCTTTCTACCTGGACAACTTCCACCTCAGTTACGTTTCTCCGCCGACCATTCAGACCAACATTCCATCCATCTACAAAACCTACTCGGATTACTTCCCGATCGGTGCAGCCATCGATACGACCGACCTTTCGGGACCACATGCGCAGCTGTTGACTATGCACTACGACAGCATGACGCCGGGGAACGACCTGAAGTGGAGTTCGGTCGAGCCCAGCCTGGGCAACTACGACTACTCCAATGGCGACGCAGAAGTGGGCGAAGCGGTATGCGCCGACATGAAGGTGCGCGGGCAGAACCTGGTGTGGTCGACAGGTGCGCAGACTCCGTCGTATGCGTTCGGCGACGGAACCAACTCGCCAGCCAACCAGGCTCTGGTGACCTCCAACATTCAGGAGCATATCCAGAGCGAGGTGCAGCACTATGGCAACAAGGTATATGCGTGGGATGTGGTAAACGAGCCGCTTGATCCTACCCAGCCCGATTGCCTGGAACACGGGCCGTTCTACGAGGTGCTGGGCGCGAGCTACATCGACGTCGCGTTCAAGGCCGCCGCGCAGTATGCTCCGCCGGGAACCAAGCTGTTCATCAACGACTACAGCACCACCGATCCAAACCGCCTGGCATGCCTGGTGACGGTTGTGAAGGAACTCCTGGGCAGAGGCGTTCCGGTCAACGCGATCGGGCATGAGATGCACAATGACATCAATTACCCGTCACCCGCCGCGATGGCCACCGCAATCCAAACCGTGGCAACGAACTTCCCCGGTCTCGATCAGCAGGTCACCGAACTGGATATGAGCGTGTACAACGCCGGGGACGACACCTCGAACTATGGCAATAACATTCCAGCTTCGGTGCTGGCGGAGCAGGGATGGCTTTACGCCCAGTACTTCAGCGTCTTCCGGCAGTTCAAAGACAACCTCAGCTCCGTCACCATGTGGGGCATGGCAGATGACGACACGTGGCTAGACAGCTTCCCGGTAACGCGCACCGATTACCCGCTCCCCTTCAACATGGAGTTACAGGCCAAGCCCGCCTACTGGGGCATTGTCGATCCAACCAAGCTCCCTGGCTTCGGCATGACCTTCTCGGTTTCCAGCAAGACCGGCCCGGAAAACGCCCGTGTCTGGACACTCACCGCAACCAACGGCACTGTCGGTCCAGCCTATGCCACCCGGATCAACGGCCTCACCCTTACCCAAGTCGCCGGTGCGGCTTGCACACCCGTGATCACTCCTCCCAGCTCGTTCCCTGTCTCGCTGGGCGACATCCCGACAGGGGGAACGGCGAGCGCGTCCTTTACCATCAACTTCACTGGCTGCGCGGCCCTGGCGAGGTTCACCATGAGCGCGCCCTGGAGTTCGGCAACCTACGACACAGGCACCTACGTTCTCGGCAACCAGTTCCGCTAGAAAATGGAGGCTCTAACCAAATGAAGAATTCCACAAAGCGATTTGCGTTGACCCTCATGGCTGCGGCGGCTCTCGCCGTCGCAGCCCATGCCGACGATCTCTCACTCACTCTCACCCCGGCCAGCGGCACCGTCAGCGGCGCCCCCGGCCAGGCAGTCGGCTGGGGCTTCACCCTCACCGACAACGGCCCTGACTACATCGTTCTCGCCGACTCCTACCTGGTGGCGACTCCGGTATATGGCACTTACATCGACTACATCGCCAACCAGTTCTACGTAGCCGGGCCCGCGCCAGAGAGCCCCGTCATTGTTTCGCCCTGGGACCAGGCCACGCAATCCGGAACAGGCGAGTTCGACCTCTACAGCACCGATCCAGTCTATGTGTCCTTCTCCGGGACCATCAACGTCGACTACGATCTGTTCTCGGTCGATCCCAACAGCCCCATCTTTGACCCCGGCTCGGACTTCATTGGCTCGGGCACATTCTCTGAGAATGTCACGGTCAACGCCACTCCCGAGCCGGCCACCTGGGTGCTGATGTTGCTGCCATTCGCCGCACTCATGTTCTTAGGTTTACGCCGACATCCGGCCGGGCTGCGGTTCTAGAGCTGTTTCGGAATTTGTGTGGTCCTAAAAAGGGCGTGCAGAGTGGCTTTTTTCTTTAGGAAAAGGCCACGTAAGCCCCGTGCTTCCGGTCTACAGTAATTCCGAAACTGCTATAACCCTCAAGCAATCGACTAAAACACATCGGGGCAGGTGGCTGAGCCATCCGCCCCGAAACATTTCAAGCAGATAACAACTTGGGGATGCGTCCTATTTCACCGGCGGCGCGATCTGCGGCCCAGCCAGCGACTGGATCCGGCACGTACCGTTGAATTGGGCGCTTGACGCGGCAGAGAGGTTGCGTTAGGTTGGGGTTACACGGGAAAGGAGGTTGATCCAGCCGATGAAGATTGATTGTTCCAGTTGTATCGTAAGTGAGGTGACTGAGGCCTAGGGCATCGCGCCCAGACCCCATGCAAGCCCCCGCGGAAGAATCAACCGCCGGGGTCAATCTGCACCTTGGGCACTCGCGGCAGCGCGATGGCCTTAGTCCAATCCCAACAGTTCACCGGCAGCGGCCTGAGCACAGCGCTCAGGCCGCTGTTGTCTTGGGGCTGCATGCGGCGCTCCCCGTGCGATAAACTTGGACCCGATGCGGGTATTCGGGATCGATTGCGGGACAGAGATCACAGGCTACGGCGTCGTCGAATCCTGCGACACTGGGCGCGAATCAAAACTGGTGTTGAAGGCCATGGGGGCGATCCGGCTGAAGAAGGCGCTCACCACGGCGGAGCGGCTGGAGCAGGTGTTTCGCGAACTGAGCGGGGAACTGGTGCGCTGGTCCCCGGATGCTGTGGCAATTGAGGAAGTGTTCTACTCCGTGAATGCAAAATCGGCGTTGAAGCTGGGGCAGGTGCGGGGCGTGGCGCTGCTGGCGGCGGCTACGCTCAGGCTGCCGGTGGCCGAGTATGCGCCGCTCAAGATCAAGTCCAGCGTAGTGGGCTACGGGCTGGCGAAGAAGGAGCAGGTGCAGTTCATGGTGGCGCGACTGCTGGAACTGAGTGAGATTCCTGAGCCCGCCGATGCGGCCGACGCGCTGGCGATTGCGATTTGCCACATCCATACCGCGCAAACGCTGGCCGCGCAAGGGGCGCCTCGATGAGGGCAGTGACCATGAGGGCCGCGTGGATGACGCTGGCGGCGTTGGCCATGGCGCTGCCCGCGCTGGTCTTGCGGGCACAGGCCGATGCGGGACCGGTGCTGGTAGCGGACTATTCGAATCCCGGGCTTACGCCGGCACATTGGGTTCTGACCATTCATAGGGACGGCAGCGGACATTTCCACTCCGAGCGCGGCAATGCGCCCATGGATGTGTCGCAGGGCTTTCAGGCGGCCAACGTGGACCGCGACATCCAGGTGAGCGCGGAGTTCGCGGGTCGCGTCCTTGACACGGTCCACCAGCACAAGAACCTGAATTTGGACTGCGAGAGCCACATGAAGGTGGCCTTCCAGGGATGGAAGAAGCTAACCTACAGCGGACCCAACGGCGCCGGTAGTTGCACATTCAATTACTCGAAGGACAAGGAGATTCAGTGGCTTGGCGAGTCGTTGGTAGCCGTGGCCGGGGCCATTGTAGAGGGTGCGCGGCTGGAGATCCTGCTGCAGCACGATCGCCTCGGCCTGGATAAAGAGATGGACTACCTGATGGAGGCTTCCGAGGACGGGCGGGTGCAGCAGATTTGCACCATCCGCGGGATTCTGCAGCGGCTGGCGGACGACCCCGAAGTGATGGACCGGGTGAGGAAGCGGGCCCGGGCGCTTCTGGTGCGGAGAGAAGGTTAAGCGGGCCGAAAACGAAAAATTGGAGTAACTTTGCAAGTAGAGCAATGTCAAATGGTTAGATAGGCTGCCTTGCGGGGCAGATCGCGGCCGGCACTGGGAGCGATGGGAAGGGGTACTTCCATGAGCGCGAATCATAGGAACACGGGGAATCGCAGTGGGATGACTGGGCGCCGGATAAGCATTTGGCTGCTGGCCTTGGCGCCGATGATGGTGGGGCTGCAAATGCTGGCGCCCGTTTTGCGCGCTGACGATGCGAGCGCGCAACCGGCACGAGCGGTGCGGCTGAGCAGCGTGGATGGCGGTGTACAACTTTCGCAGGGTAACCAGGTGCTTGCCGATGGGGCCCTCGCCAATACGCCGCTTTTTGAAGGCACTCGTGTGGTGACTGGGGACGACGGCCGTGCGGAGATCCAGTTTGAAGACGGCAGCGTGGCGCGCCTCTCTCCCAACAGCGCCCTGACGCTGACTGTGTTAAGCGGAGCGGGCCCCAATAGCCAGGCGGTGATTACGCTGGATGGCGGCCTGGGCTATTTTGAGCTGCAGAACGGCCCGCAATCCGGCGCAATGAGCGTCAAGTTTGGAGACAGCGCGGCAACGGCCAGCGGTTTCACCGTGTTGCGCATCAACCTGGACAATCCGCCAGGGGAACTGGCTGTTTTCTCAGGGAATGTTCACCTTGACCGGGGCAGCGCACTGGCTGTAGACATGCATGGCGGAGAGAGCTTGGCGCTGAGCGCAAACGATGCGACGCGCTACACGCTGAGCGAGACCATTGAGCCCGATTCCTGGGACTCGTGGAACTCTGACCGCGACCAGGTGTTGACGTCGGAGTCGGCTGTCAGAACGGGAGCGGCGAACAACTACGCCCAGAGCAGCAACCCGGCGTGGAACGACTTGGACGCAAACGGCAACTGGTATGACGTACCGGGGCAGGGCAATATCTGGTCGCCATACGATGCGTCGAGTCCGGGCTGGGACCCCTACGGAAGCGGTAATTGGATGTATTCGCCGGGTTTCGGATACACCTGGATTTCTGCTAACTCCTGGGGCTATCTGCCCTACTCGTGCGGCATGTGGAACTGGTATGACAGCTTTGGCTGGGGCTGGGCTCCGGGCATTGGGGGATGCAATCCGTGGTGGGGTTCCGGCGGCTACATTGGCCCCAACATCGGCGCGGGATTTGGCGGATATCGTCCGCCGATGCGTCCGCGCAGACCCGGGCGCGTGGCCAGCGGGGGGCTGATTCCGGTGAACCGCCGTCCCACGCCCGTGACAGGAACCTTACCGGCGCGGGACCGGACTACAGTGGTGAAGATTGCGGGATACACCGTGCAGCCGTTGCATCCGGTAAGCCCGCGCCCGGTGTATGACCATTCGGCGTCGGGGTTTGTGAATCGCACCGTGGTGACGAATGTGGGAAGCGTTCCTGGTAGCGGACAGGGCCGGGCGACGTCAGGACCGAGCTTTGGCGTCAGCCGGGCGGGGAGTCCGTCAGCATCCGGTGCGAGAAGTTCGTCTGCGTCGGGAGCAAGGAATTCCGCGGGCGCGGGCGGCGGCACACATAGTGCCTCCAGCAGTTCGCCTGCGAGTCACGTTTCAAGTGGCGGCGGTGGCGGATTCAGCGCGCCCGCTGCCGCTCCTGCTGGTGGGGGTGGTCACGCCGGCGGTGGAGGCGGAGGGCATCATTGAGACTTATGATCGGTAAGTCGAAGGTAAGTTGAGCATAAGTTCGATGAGCTAGCTTGCCCCCGAATCCAACTTATGCAGCAAACAATTCAGAACATAACAAAGGCCGCCCGAGTTAGATTGGGCGGCCTTTGGCGTCATGGAGCCGAGTTAGAAACTCGGGGTGAGTTAGCGCCGTACGCGGTTATGTTTGGCATGGTAGATTGCGCGCGAGGTGCGGTTAAGGCGGTGGTTGAGCCGAACGCGATCGAAGTGAGTCAGGCGTCCACCGTCGGCGGCGCGCATGTGGCGCTCCTGGCGGCCGATGGAAGCTTCGCGGCGCTCCAGGCGGGCGCCCTGACGGGCATTGAGCCGGCCGCTCTGAATGCCTTGACCGATGCGCTGCTGCTGATGGAAGCGTCGCTGGTTGATGGTGGCGTGGCGTTGCATGGGCGCGGGTGCCGGGGCCGGCGCGGTCTGGGCAAAGCCAATGGTGGAAGTTAGTGCGAGAAGTCCGACGCCAAACAGAGAGACTTTCATGGTGGTTCTCCTTGAGAGGCGGCGGTTTAAATTCACAACTTGTGCCGATCCGCGCTCACATCCATGCAGACACACGGCTAAGTCAAGTGTTGCGAAGAATTATCCTGGGCTCCATCTTTCGGATGAGCCTGAGTTTCGAAGTTATGCCGTGCTGTAGGTAGCTTGAAGACTGTGCCAGAGTGCGGCAAGGGTCTCGACGGATAACTCTTCGGCGCGGGCGCGGGGATCGATTGCGGCTTGATTGAGTGCGGCGGCAATCGAGGCTGGAGCAACTCCCGCGGCGCGCAGATTATTGGAGAGTGTCTTGCGCTTTTTTGCAAAGACTGTGCGGACGAAGGGAAGAAAGCTGGCCTCTTCGATATTCAATTCAGTGAAGCGCGGGGCGAAGCGCCAGCGGAAGACCGTGGAATGAACGTCGGGCGGCGGTGAAAAGGCGGACGGGGGCAGCGTGAAGAGTTCCGTGGCCGGACCATAGAGCTGGACAGTGACGGAAAGCAGGCCGTAGTCGCGCGAGTTGGGCGCGGCCGTGATGCGGTCGGCAACCTCGCGCTGGACCATGAGAACGGTGCGGTCTATTGATGCGTGACTGGCGGCGAGTTTGAGCAGGATTTGCGAGGTGATGTAGTAGGGCAGGTTGCCGAATACGAGCAGTTTCTGTCGGGCCTCGGCTGCTGCTGCGGCGAAGTCGAACGCGAGTACGTCCTGCTGATGAACGGTTAGTTTTTCAGCTGGGAACTCTCCGCGGAGATGGGCGGCCAGGCCGGGGTCGAGTTCGACGGCGATCACGTGCGCGGCGCGATATACCAGGGCCGAGGTGATGGCGCCTGCGCCGGGGCCGATCTCGACGACAGTGCGCCCGGTGAGATCGCCGAGCGAAGCGGCGATGCGCTCAATTGCCTGCGTATCGTTGAGGAAGTTCTGTCCGAGCCTGGGTTTGGCGGGCATGGCTTCCTTGAGCATAGATGAACGGGGATGGTTCGATTGATGGTTTGGTTCTGAGGCTTCCCACCCTAGGCGGAAAGACAAGGACCCGCGACCCGGAGGGTGCCCCGATGGGGCACCCATACTTTGGTTGCGCGAGACTAAGCGGCGTGTCAGCTCTCTTTGCGGTAGAGCATATCGCGCATAACGCGACGCCGTTCGGCGTTCAATCCGCTGTCTGCTTTCGCATCGCCAATAGTAGGAACTTTCGGGGCGGCAATATCTTCGGGCTCGCTGCATTCCGGGCAGCGATTGGCAAAGCCGGGTTTGTTTGGCCGGAGTTCGAACTCTTCCCCGCAAACGACACAGGTTTTAATCGGAAACGCCATCAATTCCATTTTATCGCAGGGAGTTTTTCCTGCAAATGGCCTCTGCGATTACGGTGGTACTCAACAAAAACCTCACAGGTCGTTCTGCAAAACCGCGAGATGGAAGCTACGGCGGAATGTGAAGCCGAGGCCTCGATAAACGGCGATGGCCGCGGCATTGCTTGAGAATGAATGCAGGAGGGGCGTTTTGCCCTGCGCGACAATGTGCTCCATCACGGTGGACATCAGCGCAGGCGCGTAGCCACGGCCGCGGAAGTCAGGATGGGTGCAGACGGCGCTGACTTCAACGTATCCAGGCAGGCTGAGGCGCTGGCCGGCCATGGCGACCAGGCGGCATCTGTGAAAGATGCCGAAAAAAGCACCGAGTTCGATGGTGCGGATGTGAAACGGGCCGGGCTCGGTGAGTGTGGCCAGGTCCACCATGGCATGCGCTTCGGCTGCGGTGAGCGGGCGCATCTCCGCCTCCAGCGGCAGCAGATGAGGCTGGCGCTGCCGCGGCTCGGCGCAGACTATCTGGTCAAGCAAACCGCCGCGCAGCAGCGTCCATCCCGGCGGGGGCGCGGGCGGCTCGTCAAGAAACAAAGCCACCACGCCTTGCGAATCGGCGAGTGCACGAAGATCTGCATAGCTCTCTTCGGATTGGCCGGGAACGCCGCTCAAAGGACCGATTTCCATCGGGAAGCGGCGAGCTACGCCATGGGTGAGCGCCAGGGAACTGTGGCCGGTGAGGAGCGAGTTGAGGATGGGGTTGTCGAGCAGCGCCGCGCCGTTGCCTGTCTCGTACGAATCGGCTGTGGGCGATGGGGGAGATGGGGAAGTCAGATCAGTCGGCGGCATCCCCTGTGAGATGACCGAGGCTGGCCGCAGGATGCGGAAACTGACCTATCCGCTCACCCATTCAAATCATCGGAGCAGCGTTTTCTGTCGGGACCGAGGCTCCGTAGAGCTTGCGCACGTACCACAGCACGGGCAGACCAATCAGGATGAGCCCTGTACCGAGCAACGAGCCTTTCAGGTTGCTCAAATAGCTGGAGATGAGGACGGCCGTGGCGCAAAGCACGAACAGCGCGGGAAGGATGGGGTAACCCCAGACGCGATAAGGGCGCGGAGCGTCTGGCCGCCGGCGGCGATAGACGAAGACCGTCGTCGCGGTGAGCATGTAGAAGAGCCATTCCGCAAATACGGCCAGTTCGAAGAATTGCTGGAACCGGCTGAGGAACAGAAGCAGCACGGTGGAGAGGCCGGCCTGGACGATCAGCGACGTAGAGGGCGATTGCCAGCGGGGATGGATGTGTGCGAACTGGCGGAAGAAGAGGCGGTCGCGTGCAGCGGCGTAGGGGATGCGCGCGCCCGACATGATGGTTCCGTTGAGGGTGACGAAGATGCTGAGGGCCATGGCGGCGGCGACAAAGCCCGCGCCCGCGGGTCCGGCCACCACTCGAAGAGCGGCCACGGCGGGCCGTTCGCTGGCGGCAATCGGTGCGGCGGGAAGAATGTACTGGATGGCAGCATTCGTCGCCATGAAGAGAAAGCCGACGATGAATAATCCGCCGATCAACGCGATAGGCAACGAGCGCTCCGGGTGGCGGACTTCGCCGGCAACCATGGTAAGGTCGTTCCACCCGTCATAAGCCCAAAGTGTGGCGATGAGAGCGGCCATGAAGCCGGTCATGCCTCCAACAGCGTGCGGCAGCGTGGTGGTGAAGTTGGAGAGCGAGCCAGTGGCGGAGGCGAAGCAAAGGCCGGCGACAATGAGAATCAGTAAGACTTTGAGGGACGTAAAAACAAGCTGAAAGTCCGCGGCCTTCTTGATGCCGAGGTAGTTGAGCCCGGTGATAAACCAGGTGACAGCAATGGCGAAGACCTGTGACCAGAGCAGCGGGATGGGGCCGGGAAGGGTATCGCTGAGCCAGTGGAAGGCCGGGAAAAAGCCCAGTGTCCGGGCCAGTCCGATTGTGACGGCGGCAATGGACGCCGGCTTTGCGACAGCGAACCAGGTCCACATGTAGAGGAAGGCGGTGGTATCGCCGTAAACGCCGCGCAGGTAGACGTACTCTCCGCCGGCGTAGGGCAGCATGGCGCCGAGTTCGGCGTAGGTCATCGCCCCGAAAAGCGAGAGCAATCCGCCGACGATCCAAGCCAGGTAGACGAGTGCCGACGAGCCTACATCCTGCATCATCTCGCGCGGAACCAGGAAGATGCCGCTGCCGATAATGGTGCCGACGACAATGGCCGTGGCCTGCGAAGCGCCCAGAACACGGGGAAGGTCGCGAGGCTGGGTGACGGACGGGATTTGCGGGTGCGCGGAGGGGTTTGGGCTCATGCGGTGAAGTGAGATTAGCACGAAGGCACCTGCGGTGCTGTCCGCCGCGGCGGACCGCTTGCGCGGCAGTGAGTTGATGGCTTTCCACCCTTCCGCTAACAACGCGGAAGAGGCCCTTTTGACTAGGCAAGAAAAATACTTAAGTTTATACTTGACAATTTCCGAGAAAAGTCTAATACTCAAGTTAAGGCTTAACTATTTCTCCAGGAGGAAAGAATGATCACCATGGAACAACAAGCCGTAGTTCACAACACATTCGTCGTCGAGCGCGCCTATCCCGTACCGCCGGAGCGCGTATTTGCCGCATTTTCCGACCCTGCCCAGAAGCGCCGCTGGTACGCCGATGCGGAAAGCAAGCAGATCGGGAGCTATGACATGGACTTTCGCGTTGGAGGCAAAGAACATTACGACTCCGGCTTCAAAGCGGGCCATCCGCTCGCCGGGCGAACGCTCAAAAGCGAGAACATCTATCGGAACATCGTTCCCAACCGCCGCATCATTTTCACCTCCACCATGGCCCTGGAGGAGAATTGCTTTTCGATATCTTTGGGCACGGTTGAGCTCTTGCCGTCCGAGAAAGGCACAGATCTTATCCTCACATTTCAGAGTGCATTCCTGGAGGGCGCCGATGGGCCTGAAATGCGGGAAGCGGGATGGCGGGGGCTTCTGGACAAACTGGCAGCGGAGCTGGCGCGATAAGCGGAGCGGGGCGGGGGAGGCGCGGGAGATGAAGCAGCATGAGCTGAATGTCGATCGCGTCTTCCAGGCGCTTGGCGATGCGACCCGGCGGGCGATGCTGGAGCGGCTGACGGATAAGCCGATGTCGGTATCGCTGCTGGCCGAGCCGTTTGATATGTCGCTTGCCGCCGTGGTGCAGCATTTGCAAATTCTCGAAGACGCGGGCCTGGTGAAGACGGAAAAGCTGGGCCGTGTGCGGACTTGCCGGATCGAATCGGCCGGACTGGATTTAGCTGCGCAGTGGCTCAACGCGCGGCGGCCGGAGTGGGAGCGGAAGCTGGATCGGCTGGGGGAGTTTCTGAAAGAGCCGGATTCAGAATAAGTGTGAGAGTCGACGGGACGGGTCAGTACCAGTACTTGAGTTCAGGCCACGCCGCGGCGTAGGGCACCTTGCGGTGGCGCAGCCAGAAGTAGTGATGATGCTCGTGGTCCATGATCCAGGGCGAATCGAATGGGCCCAGGTCAACAACTTCGGCGTAGGTGCCGGTGTAGTCTTTCGCGTCGTTGCCGAGGGTCAGGACGGATTCGCCGGTGTAGCCATTCCATCCCCAGTAGTAGTAATTCTGATGGCCGCTGATGGCGGTGGGAAGGCCGTATTTCGGGCCGAGAATGTTGACCGCGCTGGCTTCGCCGTAGTTGCGGCAAAAGATTGCCGTATGGGCGCGAATGTCGGGCGGAAGAGCGTTGTACCGGGCTGCGAAGCCCTCGGTCATCTGCTCCCAGCCGAAGCGATCGGAGAGGATTTCGGGCAGCGGGCTGGTGAACTTCTCGAACCGGGCGCTGTTGGGGGCAAAGGGGGCGGTATAGGCGGTGTATCGGTCCGGAGGCAGGATTGTGAGCACGACGGGTCCAGTGAAGAAGCAGAGGCCGATCAGGTAATTCACGCCGATGGCGATGAGCGGCCAGTCGCGGCGGGTGAGCTGACCGCAAGCGGAGGCTCCGGCAGCAAAAAGCACGGGATAAATGGGCGCCAGGTAGTAATCTTTGGCGTGCATGAGCATCATCATCGCCAGGAAAACCAGGTAAGTGAGCGCGACGAAGCGCCAGGGCCGCGCGGCGCGGGCGAATGCCAGCCAGGCCAGGCCACCGATCCAAAGCGGGGCGGTCGTGACGAGAAGTATTTTGACTTGTTCAAAGAGGAACGCGCCCAGGGGCAGCTTGACGTTCTTGTCGGAGTGGGCCACGGCGCTGAGGAACTGGTAGGTAGGGAACTGATGGGTCACCTGCCACAGGAAATTGGGCAGGGCAATGAGCAGGAGCAGAGCGACTCCGACCGCGCATTCCTTCGTGAAGAGGATGCGGCGCTGGGGACTGAGCAGGAGTCCGGCAAGAAGCGCAATGAGGAAGAAGACTGTGGAATGCTTGTTTTCGATTCCCAGGCCGGCAAGGAGTCCGAATAGGAGCCAGGCACGGGGGGAAGCAGCGCGGTCGGCAAGGCGAAGGACGACGAGCAGCGAGCCCATCCAGAAGCACGGCTCGAAGGAATTCATGGATAGGTAATTGCCGGTGCCGAGCAAGACAGGAGCGGCGAGGACGGCGCTCATGGCCAGCACCTGCGCGGAGCGTCTGCCCCCAAGTTGCCGGGTTATGAGGCCGGTGAGGGCGACGGTGATGCCGCTGGCTGCAAAGCTGAAAGTGCGAACTGCAGTGGGCGAAAGGCCGAAGAGGACTTCAGCCAGACGGGCCTGCAGGGCGACGAGCGGGGGCTGATCCACGTAGCCCCAATCGAGGTGACGGCCGCAAACCAGAAAGTAGAGCTCATCGCGGAAGTAGCCGTAGCCGAGATGCATTCCCCAGAGAGAACTCAGGAAGTGGACGAGGAAAGTGATCGCGGCAAACCCAGTCGCCAGCAAAAGTGCGGGGCGCAGTTCCGTTCGGCCCTGAATCAGGGTCGGGGACGGCGACAGTGGTCGTAATTCCTGCGCGGTGGCGGACATGGTTTTGCCGGATGAAGATTTAAGTCGATTGTACCCGGTATCGATTTGTTGAGTCCCCACTTGGATGGTTCGGGGGTGGGAGCGGATGCTCTTTGTTCAGTTCACCGGCTCTCGGGGTTCAGCGGGTTTCCGGAGACGAACCCGGGCGCGGGTGCGAGGCCGTACTGCCTTCGGTCATTCCCAGCGTCCATTTGATGGCTTCAAAGTACATCTTGCGGATGTCGGGGTCTTGCCACGCTTCCTCGGTATGGCCCAGCGTCGAATAGAAAACCCGCCCCTTGCCGTAGAGCTTGCTCCACGCAACAGGAAAGTCGTGGTCGGTGCGGTGAATGCGCGGGTTGTTGTCGTAGTTGAGCTTGGTGGGGTCAAGGCTCAGCAGCACGTTTACCTTATCTCGCGACCACGCCTTGGGCTGATAGATCTCGTCGTATTTCACGAACGCGCCGGGAAAGTGACGCACAGCGGGGAAGCTCGGATCCTCGTTGACGATAGGCGCGTTGAACGTGGACCACGGATGCTGGTCGAACCAGCCGCCAATCATCTCCCCGTATTCGGGCCAGGTGTAATTGGTGTCGAGCGCCGCATGAATTCCCACGAAGCCCTTTCCGTCTTCTTTGATGAACGACATCATGTCCTGTTTCTGGCTGTCATCCATATCCAACTCGCCGGTGGTGCTGGCAAAGACGAGTACGTCGAAGTAGCTGAGGTCCTTCGCGTTATTCTTCATGGGCTTTTTCGTGAGCAGCTCTGTGTCGGTGCGCATGGTTGTGTCCCACAGGCCGCTCTCCTTGCCCAGGTTGTAGATGGTTGCCATTGCGGCCGAGACGGAGTCGTGCTCAAAGCCCTTGGTCTGCCCAATCACCAGCACATGCTTCAAATGAACCTCTTTGGCATGCGGCGCAGGCGGCACCGCGGCGCTTCCTGAGGCCTGCGCCTGGGAGCGGCTGCCGTGGCAAATGATTGCCAAAAGGATGAGAGCTGGAAAGAGGAGGAAAGAGTTGGCGAATGCACGCAATGGGGTCTCCTTTGGGATCCGCAGCATGGGCTGGTCCGCGAAGCATCGCAAATCCCACGGTTTCGCGCTGCTCGCTGCCCAAGGCCGAAGCTCAAATTAAACTCTCTCACCCGCAAGCAGGAAAGCGCGGGATGAGCACTCGCTGATTGTACTCGGGAGCAGCTCACAGTTGATCTAGCGCCCGGAAGTTGAACGGCACGTGTATGGCGTGATGTGGCTCACTTACGGGGAAGTCGTCTGCGACTAGAGTTCTGAGCGGCAGACGGTCTTGGTGCTGGATGGTGCTTCGTGATGGCCGGTCCGAAGGATGCCCCGATTTGAGTCCATTTGAGGATTGAACCCGGCTCCTGGCCGTCCTCCATGTTGAATCTTGAGCCGGATGCTCAAAAGCCTGAGGGAGGGGCCGTGCCATGGAACTGCAATGTTCAAGATGCGGACTGGGGATGGAGCCTGCGTGGAAATTCTGTCCTTATTGCGGTAGCGCCAACATGCAGGCAATTCTGAACCCGGAGATTGCGAAGAAGACAGAGCCTGAAGAGTCTGAGAGAGCGCCAATGCAGGGAGCATTTGGTGGATTGCTTTTCGGGATGCTGGCGGTGCCGATTCTGGTGATCGTGGGCACTATGCTTTGCCTCACCGGGTTGGGCGCGATCCTGGGGATACCGATGATTCTTGCTGCTGTTCTTGCGCCGCTGCTGGGTCCGATGATTGGGCTGGGGGCGGTGAAAGGAAAGTGCCCGTGGTGCGGAATCTCCGTGAGTAGCGTTGCCAACGCCAACGATTTCAACTGCCATGGATGCGGCAAGCGGATTGCGATCAAGCACCGCACGTTTGTAACCGCCGGTTAACGGGTCATTCGGATTGCAACGACCAATGGAGCGCGGTCTTCAGTGCGCGGCCAGGAGCCCTTGCGCAGAGGAATGAAGCGAGCCCGGCGGCAGAACAACCCTCGAGCTGCCGCCTTGGCGCAACTTGTGACGCAGGGCTCAGTTGTTGAACCCAGGTTCTTCCGTGGTAACCGCGGCGCCCCCTTGCAGCAGCTTGTGCATCAGTTTTCCGGCGATGCGCGGATCGGGGTCCATACTCAGGCCGGTGAGAGTGCGGCCCACCAGGTTCTCCACTGCAATGCCCGATTCCCGCAGCAAGGCGTCGTTGACGCGAACGATATGGCCGGTGCTATCCAATTGCACCATGGCCATGGGAGCTAATTCGAACAGGTCGGATGCGTTGTATGCCTCATCCAGCGCCTGGGCGCGGATCCGTTCATCCGCAGCCCGTAGGGTGAGGACGTATCCTGTCTGAACACCTGCACTGTCTGCGAAAGGCGCAACGGTCAAATCAATCAGCATGGCAGAGCGCCCGGGGCGGTTGAGCGACAGGCCAAACTCCTCGATCGGGCCGGAGAGTCCGTGGCGGGCGGGCATGGCGAAGGCTTGGTTGCTTGAATCTCTCAAATCGAGCACCTCGCGAAGATGGCAGTCTGTTGCATCCTCGCGCGAGCGGCCAACCAGGCGCTCGGCGGACGCATTCATGAACTGGATGTCGCCCGAGAGTGAGACCGTGAGAAGGGCTTCGTGCATGCCATCTACGGTGGACGAGATCTTGCTGTGCGCCCGGCGCAGTCCCGCATCCACCTTGGCCTTGTGCAGCGCCACCTGCACAGTAGCTTTGAGTTCGCGCGTCTGAAAGGGCTTGGTGAGATATCCATACGGCATCTCCCGCACTGCCCGGGCGATGGTGATGTCATCGCTGTATGCGGTGAGGAAGATGGATGGAACCTGGTATGCGTCGCGGAGCAACCGTGCCGTCTGGATGCCGTCCAATGAGCCGATAATGTGCAGGTCCATCAAGGCCAGTTCCGGTTGCGATTCTTCCACCGCCATCAGTGCCTCATCGGCGCTTTGGGCCAGTGCGACGACTTCGCATCCAAACGCCTCGAGCTCCTGTTGCAGGTCAAGCGCGACGATGGGCTCGTCCTCAACAATTAGTATTCTTCCCGTCATTTGATCTCCTTAAGCCTCTGCCGCACGAATGTTCTCGGCACCCCATGAAAAGGGCCGGACAGCGATAACTCAGAGGCCAGCGTAGCGCAGAAAGCGGGATAAGAATGGGGCATCAGGAAAAACACTTGGGTTCAAAGGTAATGAGAAACTCCTAAGAACGCGCTTGGTTAATTTCGGGAATCGCGAAGGCTGATTGCAGAAGAAATTGCCATCGTGAATCTTCCTTCGAGAGGTTTGAGATAAAATACGCGGTCTACCCCGATGAGACGATCTGCATCTCATTAACCGGGATGTTCATTATAGGCAGATCGCAGATGGTCAGGCTGGTCCTTTCCTCGCTGCTGGGGGTAATGGTGGGCTGCAGCAGCAGATCCGTGGCGCCGCAGCAGTCTCAACTGCCGGAGGTGAAGCCGGTTCCGGCCACGCCCATTGCGGAGAAAAAAGAGGAGCTTGGCAAACCGTCATGGGACCCGCAGTGGGATGTCATTGTAGAGTCCGCACTGCCACCGGAGATGCTGTCGCCAGGGATGCAGCGGGCTGTAAGGCCGTTCTGTCCGCGGTTCAAGGCGATGAGCGATGTGGACAGGCGCTCCTACTGGGCATATTTTTTCCAGGCGCTGGCCGGTGCGGAAGCGGGGCTTGTGCCGACGACAGACGTGCCGCATACAGAGCCGGGGGGTGCGGTCAAGGACGCGGTAACCAAGCGGACGGTGCGGAGCGAAGGTTTGCTGCAATTGACTTATATGGATGCCGATCGCTATGGGTGCGACTTCGATTGGGATAAGGATAAGGAGTTACACGAGAAAGATCCGGCGAAGACGATTCTGCAGCCGAAGAACAACCTGGAATGCGGAATCAAGATCCTGCATAAACAGTTGATTGAGAAGCGAAACCCGTTAGTAAGCCGTTCGAGTTATTGGTCGACGCTGCAGCCGGGAACAGCGAGCTACCGGGTGTTTTTAAAACAGATGGCGAATGTGCCGGAGGCCTGCCGCACAGCTTCGCCGAACCGGGCGAAAGCCAAGGCGGCAAGTGGGGTGGCTCAATCGGTGGCTGCGGGCACGCCGGCGACCGGAACGAAATAGGTGGAAGGGCAAACGTTCAGCATTTTCGCTGCCGGCCGGGCATGGCGCCAGGCATTTGTCTGTTGCGAACGGTTCTACATATCCGCTTGGCTGACGAGCTGGGTCATTCCAATGGCGCGCGCGATATCGCCGAGTGCGGTCGCGATGAGGGCAGGATCGCCTTCCTCGAACGCGGCTTCAAGATAGGCGGCGATGGATTGGGGGCTGTCGAGGTACTCGGAAGGGTCCCAGAGGGTTGTTTTAAGAGCAATTTTCAGCCTCCCTTGCTACGCCGATGCAGCGGCAATTCTCCGGCTTGCGCGCGACTGGATGGGCTTGCTGACGGTCTTCGGCTTTTTGCGAGCTTCAGTCGAGAGGCTGACGCGGAGATTGAGGCGGTCAGAGTAATAGAGCAGCTTTTCGATGCTCACCTTC
The DNA here is from genome assembly GCA_052145815.1 of Occallatibacter sp. Classification (GTDB taxonomy): domain Bacteria; phylum Acidobacteriota; class Terriglobia; order Terriglobales; family Acidobacteriaceae; genus Telmatobacter. Next base: position 82,514 of record JBKQNU010000158.1, on the reverse strand, counting down.
GCGATTTTTCCTTGAACCAGGTTGCTGACCGAGGGCTGGTACTCGTCAAGGAGATCGACGAGCTGGCGCTGGCTGTAGCCGCGATTTTCAATCTCGCGGAGGATGGCGTCCAACAGGTCGGCTTTGATCTTGAGGGCTGAGGCTTCGGCGCGGGTGAAGCCAAGGTCGTCGAATACGTCGCCTTTAGTGATGTGGGTTGGCTTGGTGGTCATTGGGCCTTTCCTTCCTCACGCAATCGCTGGTGAACAATCTTCAACCGGTTCTTTGCGATCTCGATGTCGCGCCGGTCGGTCCTTGTGCCGTCTTTTTCAAAGGCGTGGAGCACATAAATTACTCCTTGAATCTGAGTGAGGTACATCACACGGTACCATGTGCGGGCATCGTCCGTTTTCAATTCCCAAACACCCTTGCCAACGGAGGCCATGGGGCGCACGCCGCAGCGCGGGAGTTCTCCGTTCTGGAGCCGCCGCAGGGAGAAACCGATAGTACTCTTCACCTCGGAGGGAAATGCGCTGAGGACTTCTTTGGAGTCGCCTTCCCACGCGATTTCGGCCCGCGGCTTGAGCATCTTGGCCCCGCTCCGACAATTATACAACATTTTCTATAAGGCTGGTGGTGGATCGCATTTGTCAGGGTTAGGGTTGGGTCTGATGAAAGTGCTGCCAGATGCCTTCTGCGGTCTTGCGCGGCACCACGGAAGCCAGCGATTCGGCAGTGGCTTGCTGGATGTCCCTCAGGCTGCCGAAGTGGGAGAGTAATCGCTGGCGGGTTTGGGGGCCTACTCCCGGGATGTTCAGTAACTCGCTATCGCGGTCGCGCATGGAGCGGCGCTGGCGATGGTAGCCGACGGCGAAGCGGTGACTCTCATCGCGGATCAGCTGGATCAGATGCAGAACCGGCGAGCGGCGGTCGAGAACGATGGGCTCGTCTTCCTGGCCGTAAAGGTAGATGACTTCCTCCTTTTTTGCGATCGACGCGAGGGGCTGGCTGGTGAGGCCGAGCGATTCCAGGGCTTCAGCGGCGGCGTGTAGCTGACCAAGGCCGCCGTCGATGAGGATGAGGGAAGGCAAGTCTTTTGGCTCCCTGGATGCCTTTCCCTCAGGGGCTAAAGCCCGGGCCGTCTCCTCGCCATTATCGGCACGACTAAAGTCGTGCCCTTTCAAAGCATCGGCATTGCGGCTCTCATCCAGCAGGCGACGGTAGCGGCGGTGGACGACTTCGCGCATGGAGGCAAAATCGTCGACGCCGAGGACGGTCATTACCTTGAATTTTCGATAGAGCTGCTTGTTCATCTTGCCGTCTTCCCAGACGACCATGGAGGCAACGGTCTCAGCGCCCTGGATGTGCGAGATGTCGAAGCACTCAATGCGGCGGGGAAGTTCGGGCAGCATGAGCACGTCGGCGAGGGCCTCCTGGATCGCCTTGCGCGAAGGCTCGAGCACGCGGAAGCGCTGAATATAGGATTGCTTGGCGTTCTGTCCGGCCAGATCGACGAGAGAGCGCTTCTCACCGCGCTGCGGGATGGCGAGTTCAATTCGATGCCCGGTGCGCTCGCTGAGCATCGCCGCGAGACTTTCGCGGTCGACGAAATCGGCGGGGATGAGGATGGTGCGCGGGACATAGTGCTGGTCAATGTAGAGCTGCTTGAGGAGTGCGCTGAAAACAGGGCTGGCACGGAATTGGGGTTCTTGATCTCCCACCCTTTCCGTTGAAGGGCGCGGAAAGGATGGGGCAACCGGCGTCTGCGAATCCACCGGCAGCTCCGAAACAGAATCCTCGGTGCCGGGCGTCTCAAGCAATTCGGGAAGGTCGTCCCAGAAGAACTCGCGGCGGTCGACGATCTTGCCGGCTCGAACATGGAAGAGATTGACGGCCAGGCTGCCTGCTTCGTAGTGGTAGCCGAAAACATCGGCGTCGTCGGACTGCTCGGCGGTGGCGATGCGTTGCTTTTCCTGGAGTTGATGGACGGTAGTGAGCTGATCGCGCAGGCGTGCGGCAGCTTCAAACTGCTCGGCCTCGGCCGCGGCCACCATGCGCGCCGTCAGGGTGCGCTCGAGTTCGGCATGGCGGCCTTCGAGGAAGAGCTGCGCATCGCGCACGGCGTTTGCGTAAGCCTCCGAGGTGGTGAAGCCCTCGACGCATGGCCCCAGGCAGCGATGGATGTAGTACTGCAGGCAGGCGCGCGGATGATAACGCGAAAGATCGACCTTGCAGCTGGGAATCAGAAAGCTGCGATGGATAAGCTCGACGATGCGATAAGCGAGATTCCCTGGAAAATACGGGCCGTAGTATGCGGAGCCATCCTTGCGCAGGCGGCGGGTGACAAAGACTTTGGGGAACCGATCGGCGAGTGTGAGCTTCACGTAGGGGTAAGTCTTGTCGTCGCGCAGCAGGATGTTGAAGCGGGGATGGCGCTGCTTGATGAGGTTGTTTTCAAGCGCCAGCGCCTCATGCTCGTTGGCCACAAGGATGTACTCGAGGTCGACGGCCTCGCGCATGAGGGAACCGGTTTTGGCGTTGGCTTGCGAGGCCTCCAGAAGATAAGACCGGACGCGGGCGCGGAGGTTCTTTGCCTTGCCGACATAGATCACCTCGCCCTCGGCGTTTTTGTAGAGGTAGACGCCGGGCTGGGTGGGAAGCGTGCGGATTTTCTCGTAGAGGTCCATGTGCGGTTCTGCCGGAAAGCTGCTCTTTACAGGATACCGGTTGGGCGATGCGAATTTCCTTCTTGTCACTCTCCAAATCGGGTAAGAATTACATCCGCCGACGGCCGTTCCGGATGAAATTGCATTGGCTTAAGTGGCTTGTTTTCAGCTTCAAGGCCCTGGTCCGGCGAATGGTCCGCCGATTGCAAAAATTGTCTACGGGAGTCAACTTACGATCCCTGGGGGAGAACCATGCACGGCGGAATAGAGCTTTTGCGGGAAGTGAATGAAATGGAAGAAATGGACCGAAAGAAGTGTGTGGGTAATTTCGATTTGGGCCACCGGCCGAGCATCGCGCCGGAAGGCGGGAAGAAGGTGCGGAAGGCATCGGGCAGTGCGAAACATAGCGGGGGCAACGCGAGCCATCAGGCACGTACAGGCAGCGAAGATGGCGATGCACATTGCGCTTGAATGGCATGCCCTGCGCTAGATCATGAGACGGATTTCTGCAAGGCACGGAACAACAGAAATTGTGAGTTGCGCATCCATATGTACTGTTTTGCAAGAAGCAGGAGATGTCGCGAGCACCAAGTGCGCGAGATAACTTTCAGTGAAAAAAGGAGAAGCATAATGAAGAATGCGATTCTGTTTGCGGCATTCGCGAGTTTGTGTTGGACAGGTGTTGCCCGTGCGGCAGGAACTTCCCGCGAGGCGACGGAGGAACGGCTGCAGCATGCCGGTGAAGTGCTGAATGAGGTCATGTCGGCGCCCGATAAGGGTATTCCGGAAGAAGTTCTGCATCACGCGAAGTGCGTTGCGGTTGTGCCGCACCTGGTGAAGGGCGGCTTTGTATTTGGCGCTGAAGGCGGCAGGGGCGTTGCCACTTGCCGGACAGCAAATGGCTGGAGCGCGCCTGCGTTCTTCAGTATTACGGGCGGCAACTGGGGATTGCAGATTGGTGTGGAAGGCATCGATCTGGTGATGATCTTCCAGGGTGACCAGGGCATGGATCGCCTGGTCAACAGCAAGTTCGAAATCGGCGGCGATGCTTCAGTGGCCGCAGGACCGGTTGGACGCCATGCTTCTGCCGACACTGATTGGAAGATGAACGCCGAGATTCTCACCTACTCGCGCGCCAAGGGAATCTTTGCCGGCATCACGCTGAATGGAGCTGCGGTCCGCCGCGACGACGACTCGACGGATGCTTTCTACGGGCATGAAATCCCCACACGCGACATTCTCACCGGCCAGGTTCCCCCGCCGCGGGGATCAAATGCGTTCCTGGATTCGATCAGGGAAGCAAAGGCACAGTCGGCCTCAAGATAACAAATCACATTCGATGCTAGCAGACGCATAGGGAGCTTTCACACTCCTTCTGCGTCTGCGGCGAGATGGAAGCAAAGGAGAACCTATGCTCTGGGCGATTTTTGTGATTTTTCTCGTTCTCTGGATACTTGGCTTCAGCCTGCATGTGGCGGGCGGCTTGATCCATCTTCTGCTGGTTGCTGCGCTCATCGTGCTCCTCATCAACCTGGTGAGCGGGCGGCGAAGTGTTCTCTGAGCCGGCTAACGGACCAGACTCAATGAATCGATAAGGAGCGCCGTGGCGAATCCCGGAGAATGGTTTCGGAGCCTCGGCTCGAGTCCGATATTGGTTGTTTCCAAGGCAAGAGCGGTCAGCATTGATCAGCATTGAAAATACCGCCTACAAGGAGGGAGCAAGATGATGGACGCCATAAGCGACAAGCCGTTTGACTCTGCCGCCTTTCTTTCGAGCGTCGGGCTTAGCGGAAGAGTTGTTGAATTGGAACCCGAGCAGTGCTTCTTTACCCAGGGAGGTCCGGCAGATTCCGTTTTTTGTCTGCAAACCGGGCGCGGGAAACTAAGTGTTGTTTCGGAGCGTGGCAAGCAAGCCACAATCACTCTTCTTTCTCCAGGAGACTTTTTTGGAGAAGAATCTCTGCAAACGGTGCCTGGATTGCGTTTGGCCACTGCGACGGCAGTGAACAGCTGCACGGCCTTCAAGATCATGAGGGAGGAGATGGTTGCTGTCATGCATCGGGAGCATGACTTCTGCGACCGGTTTCTTTCCTATTTGCTGGCCCGCAGCATGCGCACCCAGGCCGATCTTGTGGATCTGATCTTCAACTCCAGCGAAAAGCGCCTGGCGCGCACGCTCCTGTTGATGGCGGAAGCAGGAAAGCCGGACGAGCCGCAAACCATGATCCCTCCCATCACGCAAGAGACACTCGCGGAGATGATCGGCACCACGCGATCGCGCGTCAGCTACTTCATGAACCGCTTCCGCGATCTCGGTCTTATCAGCTACAAAGACCGCATCCACGTGCACAAGCCGCGGCTGAGAGCAGCCATGCTTGATCAATCCGCTGCGTAGGGTATGTCCCGCAATTCTCGCAGTGGTTTCATTGCTGTTGTCGAATATGCTCGGCGCGCACCTGCTTAGCTGTGAACAGGCTCAGGAAGGGCGCGCCGGCAGCGGCCGCTTCCACGGCAGGCCGTCCGTTGGCTTCTTCGCGCTCGACGATGCAAACCACAGCAGCGACCACCATCCCGGCTTCGCGGGCAGCCTCGATTGCATTAATCGTTGATGCACCGGTGGTGCACACGTCGTCCACAATCACTACGCGTGCGCCCTCGCGGCAAAAGCCCTCAATGCGGCGGCCGGTGCCGTGCGCCTTCTCGGCCTTGCGAACAAGAAATCCATGCAGCAGCGGCGCGGCTGGATTCGATTGTGCGCGCCAGGCGCTGGCCGTGGCAACATTCGAGACGATGGGGTCCGCCCCCATGGTCAGCCCGCCAACGGCTTCGGCGTCGATGTGATTCTCTTCAAGAAGCTCAAGCACGGCGTGGCCGGTGAGACGGCCGCCTTCCGCGTGCAGCGTGGTGGTGCGGCAATCGATGTAGTAATCGCTGCTGCCGCCTGAAGAGAGCTTGAACTGGCCGAGACGGAAGCTGGTGCGTGCGAGAAGCGAGAGAAGCTGCTGGGCGTGCGATTGAGCTGTCATTGCTCCTGATTGTAACGGGCCGAGCGAATTTCTCAGCCGGGCGGGGGTTCGGAGAGAAAGTTAATGATCTCGCGCATTACCAAAACTCCCTGATCGGTTTGGAAGATGTCTTGAGCGTGCGCAGAACCATCGTGAACGACGAATTCCCTCGGCTGAGGGGCCTTTTCGTATTGCGTAAGAATTCCAGGCAGTCTTGGTCCGTCGCCGCTTGTGTCGTCTCGCGTCACGATAAACAATGTGGCTGATTTCAGCTTGTCTGCTGGGCCATTTGGCGCCGCGCCGAGCATTACTACGCGATCGATCTCACCCGGCTTTGATGCGATGGATGCGTCGCCTGCGGCTGATCCGCCCATGCTTCCGCCCACGACCGACACGCTCTTTGCGCCGGTCTTCCGCAGGTAGCGGACGGCGGCCAGTACGTCCAGATGAAGCGGCGCGCTCAATGGATCGGCTTGACCGGGACCCGTGGACTTGCCGTAGCCGCGGAAATCGATCGCCAGCACTCGAAAGTTCGCCGCAGCCAGCATTCGCGCCTGCTTTTCCCAGCTCTCTTTGTTGAAGCGCCCGCCGTGAGCCAGCACGACGGCACGATCCCCCGCTCCGTAAAGATCGGCGTAGATCAACCCTCCGTCTTCGGTAGGAAAGGAGACGGTCGTTTGCGCAGCTACTCGGGCCCAAAGCAGAAACGCCAGGAGGATGCCATTGAACGCACGCACACCGTAAATTTACCACGGGTTTTGGATGGCCGATTGACCGCATTCACATCTTGTCCAGATGCCGGAAGCCGCCGGTGCCGAGCAGCATGAGCGAGAACAGCAGGAAGTTGTAAGAGGAGTGGACGAGCACGCTGGCGGCCAGGGAGCGGGTAGCAAGGCGTGCCCAGCAAAGGACCAGGCTGACGGCGACGAGCAGGAGAAATGGCCCGAGAGACCAGGCAGTCTGTTCTGCATGCATCAGGGCAAAGGGAATGCTGGTGGCGATGGATCCGAGGATCATTGCGAATAAGGACCAGTGGGGATGGTCGCCCCCATCGAGAGGAGGCGATGAGTTGCCGGTGAGCTTTTCTCCATACCAGTCGAAGGCAGTGCACAATGTGGGGAGAAGAAAGCCGCGGAAGATGATTTCTTCAAAGAAGGGCGCGAAGGTGACCCCGAATGCAAACAAGAGCCACGCGGCGGTGCGGGTTTCAAACAGCTTGTCGATCGGGGCGTTGGTGGGGCCGGGGAGCACGACCTCATCGACCATGGCCAGCAGGAAGCATACAAACGCGGCGCCCAGCAGAAGCTTGAAGCGGTGCCGGGCTGAGGCAAAGTTCCACTGCAGACCGGCGAAGAAGCTTTTGTGCCAGATCAGGGGGAAGATCAGCGCAGCCAAGCCGAAGGAAATCAGATACAGGCTGGCCATGAAGCCGATGGTGTAGTGGATATCGCTGGAAGCCTTCTGAACCGTGGAAACGCCGAATAGATGGAAGTAGAGGGCGCCGCGCATCAGGAGGATGGCGCCGACAAGTCCGCCGAAACCAATGAGGGCGAGGACAACGAGGTGTCCGAAATGAGGAATGCGGTTTTGATCCGGGGCTTTCTGCTCCGTCTCATACCAGGTGTGGAATAGAGGCCGCTCATCGAGGTGGGTTTTGAATTGATCAATGCGCTCAGACTCGGCAGCGTGGTCTGCCACTTCCGCCGTTTGCATTTGAGCGTCGGAAGGAGGAGCCAGTTCGTTGGAATAGGCAGAGCTGCGATCGTAGAACAGAGGAACGGGTTGAGGTTCAGCCTCGAGACCTTCGACTGATTTCGCAGGCTCAGAATGCACAGCACCCTGGGTGTCTGAAGCTTGGTCCAACGGGCTCAAGTCCTGCGCTTTCCGGGTGTTGAGCGGCGCCGGGTCAACATGTTTTTCTTCCCGCGCGCTCTGCACGGGCGGAAGCCAATCCTTGTTGATCCAGGATGAGTCGGCAAGGTTGCCGTACAGGCCTCCGCGCTTCGCATTCTGGGCTCTGCGCCCCAGTGGAGCACGGTCTTCCTCAAATGGCTCGGTGGCCGGGATCCAATCTTCGGCATGCTCCGCTCGCGCCGTTGGTTCATCCTCGGAACTCTGGGCCAGCTCGGGCTGCTGCTTGGAGGAGGCTATGACTTTCAGAATGTCGTCTTCTGTCAGCGGTGTGTCTTCCCAGATGGTCAGCGGCATTTCAGGGATGGGTTGAGGCTGGTCCCAACTTTCACCGGTCAGTTCGGCGGGGTCGAGATACGAGCTGAACACCATCCCCTCAAAGGAGGGAATTTCGTCCTCGTCGTCCTTCCAGGGTTGCGGTTCGCTCGCAGGAGTGCCGGCATTCGGGTTGAGTGGGTCGAACTCAGGGTCTTTGGTCATGCTTGGCCGGTTTTCTTTTGCCGCGGGCCGGCGGATTTCGAGGCAGCATCGGCGCTCTTGGGACGGCCGGCTTTGGCACGCGTCAGGGCCAGATCGTCTTCGGCTGGAGTGTTGCGGCGCGCGCGCTTCGGTTTGGCGGGTTCGTGGTCTCCGACCGTTTCCACTGAGGTGCGTGGAAAGGATGGGGCGCCCGGCTCCGAAGCTGAGGCTGAATCTACATCGAACGAATCCGGCTCTGCGGCTTCTTCTTCGTCAATGGGGGTGAGTTTGCCGTTGGTCGAGGCGTAGTAGCGAGTGAGGAACTGTCCGGTGTAGGAGCCGGGCGTTGCGGCAATCTTCGCGGGCCGCCCCTGGCCAACGATGCGGCCGCCATCTTCTCCGCCTTCCGGGCCGAGATCGATGATCCAGTCGCCGTTGCGGATGACATCGAGATTGTGCTCGATGATGATGACCGAGTTTCCCAGGTCGGCAAGCCGATGCAGAACTTCAAGCAGCTTGCGCACATCGTCGAAGTGCAAGCCGGTGGTGGGCTCGTCGAGCAGATAAAGAGTGCGACCGGTCTGGCGCTTGCTCAGCTCGCGGGCAAGTTTCATGCGTTGCGCTTCGCCGCCGGAGAGCGTCGTCGCGCTCTGGCCAAGGTGGACGTAGCCGAGGCCGACATCGACCAGCGTCTGCAGCTTTTGGCGCACGTTTGGAACATCTTCCAGAACGGATAGCGCATCTTCAATGGTAAGGTCGAGAACGTCGGCGATGGAGTAGCCCTTGAACTTTACTGCCAGCGTCTCCTGGTTGTATCGGCGCCCGTTGCACACTTCGCACTGCACGTAGACGTCCGGCATGAAGTTCATTTCGATACGGCGCTGGCCGTCCCCCTGGCAGGCTTCGCAGCGGCCGCCGGTGACATTGAAGCTGAAGCGGCCGGGCTTGTAGCCGCGTTCCCGCGACTCGGGCAACATGGCGAAAAGATCCCGGAGGGGCGAGAAAACCTGGGTGTAGGTGGCGGGGTTGGAGCGCGGTGTGCGGCCAATGGGGGATTGGTCGATGCGGACGACTTTGTCGAGTTGCTCGGCCCCGGTCAGCGACTCGTGTGCGCCAGGCTCCTCCCGGGAGCCGTAGATTGTTTGAGCCAGCGAGCGGTAGAGAATGTCGTTGATGAGCGTGCTTTTGCCGCTGCCGCTGACGCCGGTGACGACGGTCATCACTCCCAGTGGAATGCGGATGTCGACGTCCTGGAGGTTGTGCTCACGAGCCCCGGTAACGGTAAGCCACTTGCCGGTCAGGCGGCGCGGGTGGGCGCGCTGCAGCATCGTGGCTACGCCGGAAAGATAGCGGCCCGTCAGGGACTCGGGGCAGGCCATGATCTCCTCAGGCGTTCCCTGGGCCACCACATTCCCACCCAACCGGCCGGCGCCGGGACCGAGGTCCAGGACGTAATCTGCGTGGCGGATGGTGTCTTCGTCGTGCTCGACGACCAGGACGGTGTTGCCCAAGTCGCGCAGTCTTTCCAGAGCCTGAATCAAGCGCATGTTGTCGCGCTGGTGCAGGCCGATCGAGGGCTCGTCGAGAACATAGAGGACGCCGCGCAGGCGGGAGCCGATCTGGGTTGCAAGCCGGATGCGCTGGCCTTCCCCGCCTGAAAGCGTGGCGGCGTTTCGATCGAGGGAAAGGTAGTTAAGGCCGACGGCGCAGAGAAACTCCAGGCGCTCCACGATTTCGTGGCGGATGCGGTCGGCGAGCAGTGCTTCTCGCGCCGTGAAGGTCAGGTTGATGGCGGCCGAGAGCGCGCGATTGAGCGGCAGCGCGGTGAAGTCGGCAATGGAAAGGCCGCCGATCTTGACGGCGAGGGACTCCGGGCGCAGGCGCTTGCCACGGCAGACGGGGCATGGCGTGGCGGACATGAAGTTCATCATGTATTCGCGATAGCCGTCGCTGCGGGCTTCGTCGATGGTATCGCGCAAAAAGGACAGAATGCCGTGGAAGCCGGTGCGCGGGGCTTCGCCTTTGGGCGGCCCGTAAACCAAGATATGCTGCTGCTTTGGCGGCAAATCTTCAAACGGAAGCTTGAGGTCTATTTTGTACCGGTCAGCGGCCAGGTGGATGAGCTTGAGCAGGTATTGCGAAGCGGAGCCGGGGCCCAGGCCGCCATCGAGCAGCGGCTTTGACCAGTCGGTGATGACCTTGGCGGGGTCCAGGTCGTAGAGCGAGCCCAGTCCGTGGCACTCCGGGCAGGCGCCAAAGTTCGAGTTGAACGAGAAGCTGCGCGGCTCGAGCTTGGGCACGTCGAGGCCGCAATCCGGGCAGGCCATGGAGGACGAGAACAACTGCTCCTCATTTCCCGCGACAGCCACCAGCGCCAGGCCGTTGGCCAGCTGCAGAGCCTTGACGACGGCTTGTTCGAGGCGCTTTTCGACGGTCGGCTTAGCCACGGCCGGCGTTGGCGCGGTGAGGGCTGCCGCGCTGGCAGCAGGCGGCTTGAGCAGGATGCGGTCGACCACGGCTTCAATGGTGTGGTTCTTGCGCCGGTCGAGCAGCAGCGGCTCCGACAGGTCTTGAATTTCGCCATCGACGCGGGCGCGAAAGCCTTGCTGGTCAAGCTGATCGAGCAGTTCCTTAAACTCTCCCTTGCGGCCTCGGACGATGGGAGCCATGACCGTAACCCGCTCGCCCCACCCCAGTTCGAGGATGCGGGCGACGATCTGTTCGGCAGTCTGGCGGGCGATGGGGCGGCCGCAGTTGGGGCAGTGCGGCGTTCCCACAGATGCGTAGAGCAGGCGCAGGTAATCGTAGATCTCGGTGATGGTGCCGACGGTGGAGCGGGGACTGCGGCTGGTGGTCTTCTGCTCGATTGAAATGGCCGGCGACAGGCCCTCAATGGAATCGACATCGGGCCGCTCGATCTGGTCGAGGAACTGGCGGGCGTAGGCGGAAAGCGTTTCCACATAACGACGCTGGCCCTCGGCGTAGATGGTGTCGAACGCCAGCGAGCTCTTCCCGGAACCGGACAGGCCGGTAACCACGGTGAGCGTGTTGCGCGGGATGCGCACGTTGATGTCGCGCAGATTGTGCTGGCGCGCCCCGCGCACCGAGATGTGAGTGATGGGCATGGTCAGGCAGAACGGTGAAGCAAGGTCGGATTCCGGCTGCGACACGTTGAATTGCGCAGAAAGGCGCTCGGGAGACAGACCTGCAACCATGATACAGAATCGAGTCATCTAAGCGGGCAGCGGCGTACGAAAGCAGAAGGGCGAAATCCCGTTCGAAAAGGCGCGAAACGGCTAGAAGGGGACCGAATCCAGCAGAATCGATTGGCTAAGGCTAAACTTTCGATCACGATCCGCCGATAGGTAGCGGGAACCAATCAGCAAGGTGCGAAGCTGTGCTGAGCTTATCTGCACAGCAACTCCGATTCCGGATTTGATAGCTTCGAGGTGGCCGCGGAGGCAGGAAGTGTGGGGCGAATCCGGTTCCGGAAAGGGGACAACGCAAATTGGTTCCGAAATGGGCCGATTGCTGAGATGCCAGCCCCATTGCCGGAGGGGTATCCCACTTGTCAATACCGGCCGGTGTCTGAAATTGGGAGACATCTGAGAGAATCGGACAAAGCAATTTTTGTGGAGACGGTGGGTTCAAGTCGGGCGGAAGCCATAGAGGCGAAAAGTACGGGATCCCAGGGTGAATGAGGCAAAGCGGAAGAAATGACGGATCTGGTGAATTTTATAATGTTGATTGCAGCGTCGATTGGCTCGTTGGCGTTGGGTGTGCTGGCAGCGTACGGAGTGCTGCGGGCAGGGTTCTCACTGATGCGGCCGCAGCGGCAGGAAATTGTGGTCAAAGCGCAGACGCGCGTGGCTCGCATCGAAAGCGCCTAAGAACCAAAATGGGAACAACGCCATTTTAGAGATAGATTTACTTTGAGTTTCCGCTGAATGGATTTCGGTCGGCTCAAACAACCCATAGATTCCTGATCCCTCTTCGACTGTGCGCACTATGCCGCGATCCGCAACCGGGTACGCCGGAATGGCGCGTGAAGAAATCCAACCTAGGAAGCTTCGCGCTTTCAGTAAGTTACGGGTCGAGCCGAAGATGCTGGTGCCTAGTTGGGCGGATTTGGCGGATTGGGCTCATTTGGCTGGTAGTTTCCCGGTACCGCCGGTGCCTGCTGCTGCTGAAGTTGTTGCTGCTGGCGCTGCTGCATATCCTGCATGATCTGCTGTGGCGAGCGGGGCGGTGCGCCGGGCGGGAAGCCTGGGCGGTTGGGCGCCGGTTCGGGGGCTGTGGGCTGCTGAGGCTCTTCGGCTTCCTCTTCCTCGGTGCTGTTGTTCTGAGGAGCGTTGTTTCTTGCCGCAGGATGGGAGGGGGCAGCCTGCCGCACGCTGAGCAGGATTTGCCGCGGTACGCCCTGGCCCTGGTCGCCAACCATGAGGACGTTGTAGCCGGAACCCTGCAGCACCTGGGCGAGCACTTCGCGCGCCGGGCCGGGGCCATAGGCGCCGAAGACCCGCTGGTCACTGGAAAGGCCATCGACCTTTGCCCCTGTGGCCATGGAGACGTCGTTGAGAATCTGCTCCAGGCTGGAGTTGGCGGCGTCAATACTCAGGCCGTGGCTGTCCCAGACGACGGAGGCTTCGGCGGGCTTGTCGAAAGCGGGCCATTTCGGAGTTTCCGGAACGGGCGGCGTAATTGGCGCTGGGACCGGCGGATCGGGAACCGCTTGGGGCTTGGCCGGGCTGGGCCGCTTGTGGCGGTGTACGGGCTTCGCGGCGGAGTTGGAAGCCGGAGAAGTCGCCTGAGTCGCTTGCGTTTGAGCCCAAAGCAGTTCCGGACACAGCATTGCCGCCGCAAGCAGGCCCGCAGCAGCCAGAATGCCGAGAAATCCGAGAGGATACGGGCAAAGGAAATGGGGACGCGCCTGATCGCCGGGCGCCTTGACTGGCGCGAATGGACACTGCGGCGAAAGGTCTGTGCGCATCAAAGTAAACTCCCCGGACGGCTGGTCCGCTGATCCTGTGGTCCGCTGGCCCGCGGGCAGCTCTCGCGGCTCCGTCGCAGGGGGCCAGACACCGCAACATGGCTGCCGCTCTACTGTACTAGACTATCAGTGGCTCGCGAACGCTCGAAAGGGTTTCGTGAGGCGGAGAGGATGCTCAATTAGATGCCCCGCTGCTGGAAGGTATTTGCGACCGTTTCGATTGTGCTCGGCCTGCTGGTTTTGCCGCTGCGAATTCAGGCGGCGAGTTGCACCACGCAAGCCGAACTGTTGCCGCCGGACCGGGATGCGCTGGCGTCGATCGCAGGGCGGCTGGCTGTGGCCGTGGTGGGGCAGGACTATGGGACTCTGCAGGCGGCACTGCTGCCGGCTGAAGCTTCGGAGTGGGACAGGATTCGCGAAGCCGTGGAGCGGGGCGCGCCGGTGGTAAAGGGCGGCCAGGTGCAACTGCGCAATCTCTACGTGCTGGACGCGAGTACCCTGACCGCGCCTGCCGATACGCAGTTTTTCTGCTCCAATTCAAGCGGATCGCTCACCGTGACCATGAACATGCGCTCGCTGCCGCCGGGCCGCTACGCAGTGGTGTTGGCCGATGCGGTGGGTTCACCACTGGCCGGGCAGATGGGGCTGGTGCTGGCCTGGGACCCCACGGCCGCCCCAGCGGGTTGGAAGCTGGCCGGGCTTACGGTGCGACCGGGGACCTTTGACGGGCACGACAGCGTGTGGTTCTGGACCCGGGCGCGCGAGCTGATGAAAGAGGATCAGCCCGTGACCAACAACTGGCCGGCGTGGTTCGGCTATGAGGCAGCCCGATATCTGTCGGTGCCGGTGGATTTCCTCTCCTCGCCGAATATGGAAAAGCTGGGCCAGGAGCAGGCGCAGATCAAGAATTCACCGCAAGATGCGTTTCCATACACGCTGCAGGACGGCGACCGCACCTGGAAGATTGAAGCTGTGCGACTGGATGCGAGCCTGCGCCAGGCCGACCTGGCCGTGACCTATGATTCGACCGGCGTGTCGGACCCGTCGGCGGTGCGAACGGAGGCCAATGCGGTGCTCAGCGCCCTGCTGAAGGCGCAGCCGGGGCTGAGGGCGAATTTCCACGGCTTGTGGGCTGTCGCCGTCAAGGATGGCAAGACCACGCCGGTGATCGAGCTGCCGATGGCGCAGATACCGTAAGGGCAGGGACTAGGGATTAGGGATTCGGGACTAGGGACTTGGGATTAGGGATCAAGGGTTAGGGGCTAACCCGGTTGAAGAGGGAAAGGGAAAGATGTTCAAAAACGTTGCCGTTGCATATGACGATTCTCCGGAGGCAAGCAGGGCGCTGAACAAAGCGATCGAGCTTGCAAAGACTCTTGGCATTGGGCTTACGGCGATCACAGTGATGGAGAGGCTTCCAGCGTACACGGCATTCGCGGCGGGCGCAGACGCGGCCATGCAAGCCACGCTGGAGCAGGATCGCTGTAACTTCTATGAACAGTTGCAGGCCCACGCGCGAGCACAGGCATTGCGCGAAGGCGTGCATCTTTCGACCCATCTGTTGGACGGAGAAGAGGCCGATGGCATTGTCGATTTCGTGTGCGCTCATAAGGTTGATCTGCTCGTGATTGGACTGCATAGGCGTCATGACCGCTTCTCCCGCATGTGGAGCACGGTCTACACCATTGCGCAGAACGTCCCCTGCAGCGTATTCGGCGTTCACTAGGCCCCTGCGGAAAGGAAAATGCATTGGCGGCAACGATCGATCTGCGTTCGGACACGGTAACGCGTCCCTCAGCGGAGATGCGGGCGGCGATGGCCGCGGCAGAGGTGGGTGACGACGTTTACGGCGAAGATCCAACGATTAACCTGCTGGAGCGGCGCGCGGCGCAGGTTTTCGGGCGGGAAGCGGCGCTCTTTGTGCCCACCGGGACCATGGGCAACCAGATCGCCATTCGCCTGCTTACGCAACCCGGCCAGGAAGTGATTGCCGAGTCGCGAGCCCACATTCTGGATTGGGAGATGGCGACAACGGCTGTTTTCTCCGGCTGCCTGGTACGGGCAATCGAAGCCGAGCGGGGCATCCTGACCTGGAAGCACATTGAGCCGGCCATCTATGCACGGGGGGCGTTTCGCGCGGCGACGGGGCTAATCGAGATTGAAAACACGGCCAACCTGGCCGGCGGAGGCTGCACGCCCGTTCCGGTGCTCGAAGAAATTTGGGCCGGCGCCAAAGAGCGCAAGCTCCCTATCCACCTGGACGGGGCACGCATCTTCAACGCCGCGGTGGCGCTTGGTGTGAAAGTGGAGGCACTCACCCGCGGCTTCGACACGGTTATGTTTTGCTTGTCGAAAGGGCTGGGCGCGCCGGTGGGATCGATGCTGACCGGGTCCGCCGAGCTGATGGAATCGGCGCGGCTCTTCCGCAAGGCGCTTGGCGGTGGAATGCGCCAGGCGGGCATATTGGCCGCGGCCGGGCTGATGGCGCTGGAGCAGGGGCCGAAGCGGCTGCATGAGGACCACGCCAATGCGCGCCTGCTGGCTGAGGCGCTTTCCCACATGGAGGGCGTGGAGATCGATCTTGAGGCAGTCGAAACCAACATTGTGATTTTCGAGCTGGCCCCGGAATTACTCAAGGCCGGACGCAGCGCCAAAGACCTGACCGAGCGCTTGAAGGCGCGCGGGATTCTAATGACTGCCATCGGGCCGAGCTCGGTAAGGCTGGTGACCCATTTGGATGTGAGCCGCGGAGACTGCATAACCGCCGCGGAGGTTCTAACCGAGGAGATTGAAGCCATGCATTCGGCAGCTGGTTGAGGTTCGTGGTTTCCCACCCTTGCGACAAAAACAAGAGCGTCGTGCCCAGAGGGCTCCCAGATGGGGCACCCAGAGTTATTGTTAAACCGCCGCAGTTGCGCGGCGCACACCCACCGAATACACTCATCCGCAGCGAATTGCAGCCGTTCGATTCAAACAAAGGAAAACCCATGCGAGTCGGGTTGTTTACACGTGAATATCCTCCACTGGTGTACGGCGGCGCCGGAGTACACGTCGATTATTTGAGCCGCGAATTAGCCAGACAAATTGAAGTCGAGGTGCACTGCTGGGGGCCGCAACAATCGGATAACGGCAATCTGCATGTGCGTGGGTCCGAGCCGTGGGGAGAGATCAGCAACGGCACCGAGGACAAGTTCAAAGGTGCGCTCGAAGCATTCAGCCTGAACCTCACCCAGATCAAGGCTCTCGAAGGCATCGACGTCGTGCATACGCACACATGGTACGTGTCCATGGCCGGCTACCTGGCCAAGAAGCTCTATGGCGTGCCCTTTGTCATGACCACTCATTCGCTGGAGCCGCTGCGCGCCTGGAAGGCCGAGCAACTGGGCTCGGGCTATGCCATGAGCTCGTGGATGGAGCGCACGGCGATTCTGGATGCAGACGCGATTATCGCCGTATCCAAAGGCACCAGGGCGGACATTCAGGCGGCTTATCCCGATGTGGATCCCAAGCGCATCCATGTCATCTACAACGGCATCGACCTGGTCGAGTACCAGAAGACCGAACAGACCGAAGCGCTGGTGGAGAATGGCGTAGATCCCGCGGTTCCGTATGTTTTGTTTGTCGGCCGCATCACGCGACAGAAGGGCGTTACGCACCTGGTGGACGCGATCCACTATCTTCCGCCGGACACGCAGGTGGTGCTGTGCGCGGGCGCGCCCGACACTCCGGAGATTGCGGCCGAGTTGCGCGAGAAGGTGGAAGCCGCGCGCGTTCACCATCCGCGCATTGTGTGGATCGAAAAAATGGTCACCCGGCAGGAAGCCATCCAACTCTACTCGAACTGCCGCGTCTTCTGCTGCCCTTCGGTCTATGAGCCTTTCGGCATCATCAACCTGGAGGCCATGGCCTGCCGCGCGCCGGTTGTCGCCAGCGCCACGGGCGGCATCAAAGAGGTGGTGGTGGATGGAGAGACAGGCTACCTGGTGCACTTCGACCAGGACCCGGTGACGAGTTTTCCCCGCGATCCACGCACCTTTGCGCGAGATCTTGCGGTCCGCATCCATGCCTTGCTGAAAGATCCAGAACGGTGCCGGCGCTTTGGCGATGCGGGAAGGAAACGAGTGGAAGAGATTTTCAGTTGGACCGCCATCGCGCAACAGACGATTCGGCTTTACGAGAAGCTGATCGAACAACGGAAGAAGAAGTCTGTGGCTTGAAAGGGCACGACTTCAGTCGTGCCACATGATGTTCAAAATTGGCGTGGGCTTTAGCCCTCGGGGGGCTCCCGGGTAGGGCAAATGAATGAGCCGGATTCAAATCGAGCCAAGCCATACGAAACGGAACGACTATGACAGTGCCGAAAGAAGACGGACGCAAGCGCGTCATCATTGAAGGAATTTCCCCAGCGGTCGACGCCGGCCGGTTTCCCATAAAGCGCACTGTAGGCGATCAAGTGCGCGTGGAAGCCGACATTTTTACCGACGGCCACGACGCCATAGCCGCTTCGCTGCTGGCGCATCGCGAGGGCTCCGACAAGTGGATTGAGATTCCCATGCTGCCGCTGGTGAACGATCGCTGGACTGCGGCATTCCGCGTTGCTGAGTTAGGCCGATACGGGTTCAAGGTGCAGGGATGGGTGGATCATTTCGAGACATGGCATCGCGATCTGCTCAAGCGCATCAAGGCAGAGAGCGACGCGCCGGTCGACTACCTGATCGGCGCCGATCTGATTGCTGCGGCAGGGGAGCGCGCGACCGGCCCGGATTCTCCCTGGCTCAAGAGACGAGCCGAGATTTTGCGGTCAGGCAAGGAGCCGAAAGAACTGCGCATCCACGCCACCGATCCAATGTTGCATGAACTGGCGCTACGCTATCCTGACAAGCGTTTCGCCACCGAGACCGATCGCGAATACAGCGTTGTTGTCGACCCTGAAATTGCGCGGTTCAGCGCGTGGTACGAACTTTTCCCCCGCTCCACTGCCGATGAGGCTGGCAAGCACGGGACGTTTGCCGATGCAGAGAAGCGCCTGCCCTACATTGCCGATATGGGCTTCAACGTGGTGTATCTGCCACCCATTCATCCTATCGGCGTGATGTTCCGCAAGGGGCGCAACAACAATCCCGAAAGCCAACCGGGAGATTGCGGCAGTCCCTGGGCCATCGGCTCGGCAGATGGCGGGCACAAATCAATTCACCCCGAACTCGGGACGCTGCAAGACTTTCGCCACTTTGTGCAGACGGCAAAGCAACTCGATCTCAACGTCGCGCTCGACATCGCATTCCAGGCCGCGCCAGACCATCCCTATGTACGCGAGCACGAAAATTGGTTTCGTAAGCGGCCGGACGGCACGATTCAGTACGCCGAGAATCCACCCAAGAAATATCAGGACATCTATCCCTTCGATTTCGAGAGCGAAGACTGGGCCGGCATGTGGGAGGAGCTGAAGAGCGTCTTCGATTATTGGATCGCGCAGGGCGTGACCGTCTTTCGCGTGGATAATCCGCATACCAAGGCGTTTCCATTCTGGGAGTGGTTGATCGGAGAAATCAAGAGCGAGCACCCGGGAGTATTGTTTCTGGCCGAGGCTTTCACACGCCCCAAGATCATGTATCGCCTGGCCAAGCTGGGCTTCAGCCAGTCGTACACTTACTTTCCGTGGCGTAACGCGAAGGGCGAGACGGCGGCCTATCTCACCGAGCTTGCGCAGACGCCGGTGCGCGATTTCTTCCGCCCTAACCAATGGCCTAACACGCCCGACATCCTCACCGAGTTTCTGCAGATTGGCGGTCCCGCGGTGTTCGGCATTCGCCTGCTGCTGGCGGCTACGCTGGGCGCGAATTACGGGATCTACGGGCCAGCATTCGAACTTATGGAACATGTCCCCGTGCGCCGCGGAAGCGAAGAATATCTAAATTCAGAGAAGTATGAAATCCGGCATTGGGACCTTGATCGCGCCGAGAGCATGCGTCCGCTGATTACGCGCGTCAACGAGATTCGCAAAGGAAATGCGGCGTTGCAAAACGACTGGTCCATCCGATTCCATTCAACTGAGAATGAGCAGCTCATCAGCTATACAAAAGAATCCGACGATCGCAGCAACCTGATTCTGGTTGTGGTGAATCTCGACCCGCATTACACGCAGGCCGGCTTTGTTACGCTGCCGCTGGGGGAATTGGAGATTCCGCTCGATCGCGGTTACGAAGCCGAGGACCTGCTGACCGGCGCGCGCTACTTGTGGAATGGGCCGCGCAATTATGTGGAGTTGAATCCCTCGCGTCTTCCCGGCCATATTCTCAGAATCCAACGCCGGTTGAAGATCGAATCCGATTTCGATTATTTCCTGTGATTTAGCTCTTTTCCACAATTACTCGGAAAGGAATGCAGACCACCGGGCAACCAATTACGGCATCCAACTTATCATCGACACTGGAATTCCTGCTGCTCTGAAGGCACAACTAATCCCCCTGATTTGCGTTGATACTGATCAACAGGCCGGAAGTACGGAGAATCCGGAAACTCAAAATCCTGGAGGAAACCATCGATGGTGAAGAAAATTGCAATGGCAGCATTGCTCGCTCTTACCTTTTTGCCTGCGGCAACGTACGCGCAGGTCATCGTTCGCATCGCGCCGCCAGCCCCGATTGTCGAGCGCCGTCCGCCGCCGCCGGATCGAGGCTTTGTGTGGATCAATGGCTATCACCGCTGGGACGGCGCCCAATACGTGTGGGTCCCTGGCCGCTGGGATCGTCCGCCTCATCCCGGCGCGCACTGGGTTGCGCATCGCTGGGTGCACCGCGGCGATCACTGGGAACTGGTAGAAGGACACTGGCGGTAGGCCGCTGAAAGGACAGCCAGAGAGCGGGGCGCAGGCCTCGCTCTTTTGCTGTTTGTAGATCGAGTGGCTGGAACGGAGTTACAAGGGCTTGCGATAGACAATGAATCCCGACTTATCCGCGACCTTGTCGTATAACTTCATGGCGGTGTCATTGCTCTCGTGAGTTAGCCAGTAGACGCGGCTCGAGCCAGCTTCTTTTGCCAACTTGTATACCTGCTCAATGAGAGCGCCGCCCACGCCTTTGCCGCGTGCCGATTCGAGCGTGAAGAGATCCTGCAGATAGCACGTGGGCGCAATCGAAATGGTGCTGCGGTGATAGATGAAGTGCACCAGGCCGACGAGCTGCCCCTCCTGTTCGGCGACCAGTGCGTGCACCGGCTCATACGCATCGAAGAAGCGCGACCACGTCATGCACGTTGTCTCTTCAGGCAGAGCAGTCGCGCCCTTACGGCCATAGAAAGCGTTGTAGCCGTCCCAGAGAATTCTCCACTGCGGGAAGTCGGCTTGCTGCACCGGACGGATCTGAATTTGGTCGTTCAAATGAACTCCACGCCTTGAAAGGGCATGGCTTTAGCCGTGCCGCCAGCAGTGCAAATGAGACTTTGGGCTTCAGCCCCTGAGGGAACGTCTCTTCGGCAATCTGCATTCCCTCAGGGGCTAAAGCCGAATCCAAACCTGGGCTTCCCTCGGCGCGTCTAAAGCCGCGCCCTTTCAAGGCAGACCGACCCCGATCTCGCTTTGGTGCATGCCTAGCTGATTTCAATCACATCCGTCGCAGCGGCTGCGGCGGCCTCGGCGCGGAGCATGAGCTTTTCCGCGACGCCGTAGAACTCCGCCGCCTGCGGGCTCTTCGGTCCAGCCAGCGCAACAGGGAGTCCGCGGTCTCCGCCTTCGCGAATGGAAGGAATGAGTTCGATCGATCCTAGAAACGGAACGTTGAACTGCTGCGCTGTGCGCTCGGCCCCGCCTTTGGAAAAGATGTCGATCTCATGGTGGCAGTGGGGGCAGGTGAAGTGGCTCATATTCTCGACGATGCCGAGCACCTCCACGTTGACCTGGGCGAACATCTCCAGGGCCTTGCGTGCGTCTTGAAGAGCCACGTCGCTGGGCGTTGAAACCACCACAGCGCCGGTCAGCGGGACGGTTTGGACCAGCGAGATGACCACGTCGCCGGTGCCCGGAGGCAGGTCGACGATGAGGTAGTCGAGCTCGCCCCACTCGACCTGCTGCAGGAACTGGCGAATAATCTGGTGCAGCATGGGGCCGCGCATCACCAGCGGCTTGTCGCCGGGGGAGATGTAGCCGATGGAGATGGTCTTGATTCCGTGCCTAACGTTGGGAATGATCCGGTTGCTGGGGCCGACCACCGGCTGCTGAGCCGAGCCCATCATCAGCGGGACGTTGGGGCCGTAGATGTCGGCGTCGATGAGGCCGACGCGCTGGCCGAGCCGCGAGAGCGCAATCGCCAGGTTTACGGCGACCGTGGTCTTGCCTACGCCGCCTTTGCCGGAACCGATAGCTACGATTTTGGAAACGTCCGGCAAGGCGACGGGGGACGGCATATTGGGGGCGTGGGCCATGGTGCTCCTTCTCAAACCCTGCAGGGTCTTAACGGTGCTTTGATGGCTCGGGGAAGCTTCGATCGAGCTGCCTGAAAGGCCATCCGCAGTCTGATCTCAGCTTGATTTTAACAGCAGGTGCGGATCGAACCTCCACATTCCAGATTCAGAATGAAACGGCTGCCGGCTATCCGCATGCAGGCCGAGCGAGGGTCACGGTTCCAGCAGTTCTTCCACAGCAGACTCCAGCTTGGCCTGCTTGCGGCGTTCGGATTCAGCTTCGCGATTCTCGCGGCGGCGCAGGGCTCCCTCATAGCGGCGTTGCTCGTCGGCGGTTTCCGGAACGGCCTCTGGCACCCGTTGGCGGTGCCCATGATCGTCAATGGCCACAAAGACGAGGTAGGCGCTGGCGACATGGGCAACGGAACCGGAGCGCGTGTTTTCCGCCCAGACCTTCACGCCCACCTCCATGGAGGTGGAAAAAGCGCGATTGACGCTGGAGCGAAGGGTGAGCAGGTCGCCGAGATGAACGGGACGGATGAAGTCGATGTGGTCCATGGCGGCGGTGACGACGTGGGTGCGGGAATGACGGTAGGCGGCCATTGCGGCGGTCAGATCGATGAAGTGCATCAGGCGCCCGCCCAGCAGATTGCCCAGCGTGTTGGTGTCGTTGGGAAGAATGATCTCAGTCATCTCGGACTGCGTGCTGGTCACGGTGCGGGCGGGCGGACGGGTCAAAGTGGAACTCATGCTGTAATTGCTCCCTCTCTTAAAGATGATTTTTGCGGATCTGCGTTGCGGATGAATGCGGAAGGCCGGGTCAGCCAATGCCAAGTAAAATGAAACTGGCGCAGCTATATTGACCAGGCCGAAATGACTCGGATCCTCGCTTCGAGGCATCTGATTCCAGTTTCGGCAATCGCCGCAAAATGTGCAAATGCCGCGACAAGGCTGAAGCCTGCGCGGGGCGGGATAGAGCAGGATGGACAAGCTTGCAGGACTGAGAGAGATTCTGGCGCTGGACCCCAAAAACAGCTTTGCCCGCTACGGCGCGGCGATGGAACTGGCAGCGCGTGGCGACATTTCGGCGGCGCTGGAGGAATTCCATACGTTGCTCAAAAATGATCCCGACTACACGGCAGGCTACTTCATGTCGGCGCAAACGCTGGCCAAGGCGGGGCGCACGGCGGAGGCGGTGGAGCGGCTGAAAGCTGGAATCGGGAGCGCCGCGCGCAGCGGCAACCGCCATGCTCTGAGTGAGATGCAGGCGATGCTCGACGAGCTGGAGCAGTAGACTAAGCCGTTGCTGGTGGCTGCTTGAGGGTGGCCCTCTTCACAAAACCATTCTTGATTCCTCACCGTGGCTGTTCTGACGCCTTTCACGGAGTGAGGCCCGTGCAAATTTGTGTTGAGACCTTTTCAAACTTAAAAGCATCTATATTGGCATTATGGCGAAATATTCAATCGTCGTTCCTTTTCACAACGAAGAAGAGAATGTGACCGCCTTGTATGCCCGCCTGAAACAGGTGATGGAGCAGGTGGGCGAAAGCTTCGAGTTGGTCTTTGTCGACGATGGTTCAAGCGACCGGTCGTACAAGCTGCTGGAAGAGATTGCCGCGGTGGACAGCCGGGTGCTCGTGGTAAAGCTGCGCAGGAACTTTGGACAAACATCTGCGCTGGCCGCCGGGTTCGATCACGCATCCGGCGAATTCATTCTTGCCATGGACGGTGACCTGCAACACGATCCGAACGATATCCCGGTTTTTCTGGAAAAACTTGAGGAGGGGTACGACGTAGTTTCGGGTTGGCGCGTGGCGCGGATCGACAACTTTGTGCTGCGCAGGATTCCCTCGCGTTGCGCCAACTGGCTGATGGCCAAGCTCTCCGGCGTGAATATTCACGACTTCGGGACGACATTCAAGGCATATCGCCGCGAAGTGATCCACAATATTCCGCTGTATGGGGAAATGCACCGGTTCATTCCGGCGCTGGCCAGCTGGTATGGTGCATCCATCTGCGAGGTTCCCATCAGGAACGTGAATCGCGAGCGTGGCAAGAGCCACTATGGCCTGGGCCGGACCTTTCGCGTATTCTTCGATCTACTGACCATTCGATTTCTGCTCAAGTATATGAGCCGGCCGCTGCACCTCTTCGGAGGGTTCGGGGCGCTGGGCATCATGCTGGGTAGCATCATCTCGACCGTCTTGCTGGTGCTGAAGCTGATGCATCCTCACCTCAACATGATGGACCAGCATGGGCCGCTTTTTGTTCTCAGCGCAGTGCTGATTATTGCCGGCATCCAGATGGTGGCCATCGGCCTGTTGGGCGAATTGCAGGTTCGGCATTATCACACTATGCAAAACCGTGCGCCCTATACGGTGGACCGCGTAGTGCGTCTGATTTCCCCGGAAGAGCAGAGCATGTTGTCGGATAGGGACTGAAAAGCAGGGATCAGGGATCAGGGATCAGTCGAACCCCGTTTGGGCCAAGGCCTGGGCGGGGTTCGCTGCGTTTGCGCTCGAATCGAACCGCAATGAGAGATGTCCTTGAGCCTGCAATCGCAACGAAAGCTTGCAGAGGCGCGGTCTCAGGGTGCATTCTGACCGTGGCATGAAAGCTATCCAGATACATCAGACAGGCGGGCCAGAGGTGTTGCAACTGGCCGAGATGCCCATTCCGGAGCCGGGACCTGGGCAGGTGTTGATCCGCGTGGAGGCCACTGGCGTCAACTTCATCGAGATTTACTTCCGCAAGGGTGTCTACAAGGCGTCGCTGCCGCTGGTGCCGGGTAGTGAAGCTGCGGGCACGGTGGAAGAACTGGGGCCGGGCGTGACAGGCTTCACGGCCGGTGATCCGGTTGCGTCAGTAAGCGTGCTGGGCAGTTACGCCGAGTACGCGCTTGTTTCCGCCGCCAGCCTGGTGAAGGTGCCGGGCGGGCTCACCATGGAGCAAGCTGCCGCGGCCATGCTGCAAGGTATGACTGCGCATTACCTGGCGTACTCCACATTTCCGTTGAAGGCCGGCGACACGGCGCTGGTCCACGCAGGCGCAGGCGGCGTGGGCCTGCTGCTGACGCAAATGGCGAAGCGGATTGGCGCGCGCGTCATTACCACGGTTTCGACCGAAGAGAAGGCGGAACTGTCGCGCGAAGCCGGGGCATCCGACGTAATTCTTTACACGCAAGAGGAATTTGAGCCGGAAGTGAAGCGCATCACCAACGGCAAAGGCGTGGATGTGGTATACGATTCGGTGGGCAAAACGACGTTTGAAGGAAGCCTGAATTGCCTGCGTCCGCGCGGATTGCTGGCGCTCTTCGGCGCGTCGAGCGGCCCGGTGCCACCGTTCGACCTGATCCAACTCAGCGGTAAAGGATCGCTGTTTGTGACCCGGCCCACGCTGTGGCATTACATAGGCACGCGCGCTGAACTTGAATGGCGCGCCGGCGATGTGCTGGGTTGGGCGGCCAAGGGAGAGCTGAAGCTGCGTACAGAGCATTTGTATTCACTGGCCGATGCCGCGCAGGCGCAGAGCGATCTGGAAGCGCGCAAGACGACCGGAAAAATTCTTCTGGAGCCGTGAAAAGGCAGGGAACAGGGATCAGGGATCAGAAATGCTGCCATGATAAGAGCATTACGAAATGGCGCAATGATAGGATCGGCAGTTGGAGCAGGTCTTGCAATCGTGCTGATTACTCTGGACTTCGTTCGGCCGTTCTCCTTGCATGCGAACCGGGCTGTTGTGAAGCTGACCCTTCAGCTGTGCCCGCTTTTCATCCTGGGGTTCGGGATGCATAGTTGGGTGAGTGTTGTTGCTTTTTCAATCATCGGCAATGTCATCCTCTATGGCGCCGTGTTCGGAGCCATAGCGGCAATCATCCCTCTGTACAGACGCTTCGTTGCATAGCTGGGTGCAACAGGGCTCATCTCGCTGGCTTGGCAGCCAAGTAGAATCTTGTCCTGGTTCATCAGGAACAGATTATGTCGACGATCTCCATCTCGGCTGATGATAGGGTGTTCGTGCTCACCGGCGCGGGCATCAGCGCGGAGAGCGGGCTGCCCACCTTTCGTGCGTCGGACGGTCTTTGGGCCGGTCATCGCATCGAGGATGTGTGCACGCCGGAGGCCTGGCAGCGCAATCCGGCGCTGGTGTGGGAGTTCTATTCGCAGCGTCGCTCCCAGGGTGCATTGGCCGAACCAAACCCGGCACACATTGCGCTGGCGGAACTGGAGAAGCGGCTCGGCGAACGGTTCTTCCTCTGCACGCAGAACGTGGACGACCTGCACGAGCGTGCCGGATCGGTCAGGCTGGTGCACATGCACGGCGAACTGGCCAAGTCGCGCTGCGGAGCGGAATGCGGCCAGCCCCCGGTGGCCGACCGCACCGTGTACAAGGACCTGAGCGCGGTGGGGCGATGCTCGTGCGGAGCGCGCTTGCGTCCGCACATCGTTTTCTTTGGCGAGATTCCGCTGGAGATGGGCCGAATTCAGAAGGAGATCGAGAAAGCCTCGCTCATGATTGTCGTGGGCACCTCCGGCTCGGTGTACCCGGCTGCCAACTTTGTGCATTGGGCTCGCCAGGCCGGGGCGCGCACAGTCTATGTGGGCCCAGAAAGGCCGCTCAATGCCACCGCGTTTACACATGTGGTGGAAGGCAAGGCCGGGGAAGTGTTGCCGGGGCTGTTTACCTAGCAAGTCAGCGAGCCAGCCAGTCAGCTAACGGACAGATTGCACATACCCCGTTCTTCAAAGGCAGCCTGTTGTTTGTCGAGAACCGGAATGACTTGCGGCACGTTTCTTCCCTCGGCTTCGCGGTCGAGCCGGGCGCGCTTGGGAACTTCGACGAGGTCCTGATCGTGGGCGGTGCGGTGAACTTCTTTCTGGGCGGGCAGCAGTTTTTCAGTTGCAGTTTGCATTGATTTTCCTCCGGACAAGCGGTTGCGGGCGACCGCACGAATGCGGACCGCGCGGATGGATGC
Source organism: Occallatibacter sp. (assembly GCA_052145815.1). Lineage (GTDB taxonomy): Bacteria > Acidobacteriota > Terriglobia > Terriglobales > Acidobacteriaceae > Telmatobacter. Next base: position 56,135 of record JBKQNU010000158.1, on the reverse strand, counting down.
GAGTCTCCCGGGCAAGCCGGGATTGGACGCCTCGTTGTGAGTTGAATTCGAGCAAAGAGCTTAGCGCGACTTGATGAATTCCTTGCGGCGGAAGCGAAGGCCGGTCCAGTCTTCATCAATGGCGATTGCGCGCACGGTGTCAAAGCCCGCGGCTTGCAGCACGGCCCAGCCGGTATCGCGATTGAAGTCGCACTTGTACTTCTTCGAAGAGCCCTTGGGATAGGCGAACCAAACCACTGCGTCGCCTTTTGCGCGTTTGGCGATTTCGGGCACGACCGCGTCCACTTCTGCCTGTTTGGTCACGAACGCGAGCGAGAATTGAATCTCCGGCAATCCCTCAATGCTGCGATGGATGTGGGGTACGGGCAAGCCGGAAAGCTCGTTCTCAAAGCTTTTTGGTGCGTTGAGAACGAGAATACTCTCATGGCCTTTGAGTTGAAGTTTTTCGAATAGGGTCGCCATGAGTTTCTATCTTATTCGATTCGAGGAAATAATCTGCAAATGATTTCTTATGGGCGGGAGTTTTGGTTTCCCACGCTTTCGTCCGCTGCGGCGGACGAAAACGTGGGGCGCGGAGGATTTTGGTCCGGCGATTTCTAGAACGTAAATTTCGATCCGAACTGGAATTGACGCGGGGTGTTGGAGTCGCTCAGAATCTGGCCGAAATTCACATAGCCGGAAGAAGGTGAGCTCACAGTCGGTGCAGAGAATTGCGCCTTGTTGGTGACGTTGTACGAAGATACTTCCAAGCGAAGGCCCCTTTCCTTTCCCAGCGTAAAGTTCTTGTAGAGAGAAAGGTCCAACTCCCGGGCTCCCATGGTGCGGACGTTGTCCAGATAGGCGGGCGCCGTTCCGGCAACGAATTGGCTGGCCGGAGTGGCGAAGCAGTTAGGAGTAAACCACTGCGCGGCGGTATGCGGCGCGCCAACACTGGGATTGCAAACCATGTTGGTACGCTGATTGAAGTAGGAGAACGGCGCTCCGACAACCGGCGCGGCGATGGGCACGCCGTCGCTCAGATAGGTCACTTCATTGATTGTCCATCCGCCTGCGACGGCATTGGCCAGTCCGTGCAGGTCAAGTGCGCGGCCTCCGCCGACGGGCAAATCGTAGGAAGCCTGCCAGGTGAATTGGAGCTTCACTTCCTGCGGGCTCACCGAGTGCTCGAAGTTCATGTTCTTCCAGTCCTGCGGACTACCGGCGTGAAAGCCGACGAAGCCCAGCGGCGGATTGCCGTCGTCGGTGATCAGCTTGGCCCACGTGAAAGAAGCCAGCGTGGTGAAGCCATGCGTGAGCCGCTTCTCCAGCTTGGACTGCAGCGAGCTGTACTCGGAGTCGCCGCCGGGATAGCCGTGGATGGTGACGCCGCTGCCGCAGCAATTTGCGGCGGTGCCGAACTGCGGGAACTCCTGGAGCGACACCCACAATGGCACAGTAGCCTGGCCGACGTTGTTGTTTGGAATGGCCGCCCACTGATTTGGCACCATGGTGTTGATCAGCGCCGCTTGGTTATTGGCGATGGCGCCGAGATCAAGCTGGTTGAGATCTGCTGCCTCCAGCGGAAGAAAGAGCCCGCGGCTGCCCACATAGCCGGCTGCCAGCACCATGCCATGCGGAAAGCTGTATTCCCAGCCGAAGTTGAAGTTGTAGGTGGTCTGCGTGCGCTGCGAGTGCAGCATGGTGCTCAACGTGGTGCCAACATAGGTGGCCAGCCCCTGCGACGCGCCTATGATGGGAACAACGCCGGTGGGGAACGGGTTGCTGAGTGAGTAGGGGCTGGTGGGGCTTGGCGCCGGCCCCCCGGGCGAGTTTGGATCCAGGCTGCTGCCGTAGAGAACCGAGTTGCCCAGGCCGCCGCCGTCGAATGCGATCGTGTTCGGATCGTTGTTCCAGTCGGTGGCATTCCAGTTGGTTGAGGAGGAGAATCCGTCGCTGTTTTCTCCGGCGCCGGAGACCATCTGCGCGCTGGGGCCATAGTAGAAGCCGGCGCCGCCGTGGACGACAAAATCTTTCGACGGCTGCCAGGAAAAACCGAGGCGAGGTCCGAGGTTCTTCAGATTGGTGGTAAAGGGCGAGCGGTTGCTGGAAGTAGCAAAGACTTCACCGCCCGTAAAGGAATCTCCGTTGCTTGAGCCCTGTGCCTTGGGATCGAAGTACTCCAGTCGGTTGTGGCGCTCTGTCTTCCCGCCAAAAATGTCCCAGCGCAGCCCCGCGGTGATAGTGAGCGACGGGGTGAGATGGTAGGTGTCCTGAACGAAGGTTGCGTAATACGGGCTGGCTTCGGCGACAAACAGATCCTTGGTGAAGTTAGTCGATTCACTGCCGGGCGCCGTTCCAATGCCGAGCAGGAAAGACGCGAAGTCATTGCCTCCCACAGGCGATGCAGCCCCTGTGGTCTGGTCTGTCGCGGACATGTCGAAGTAGTAGTTGCCGGAGGGAAACGGCGGTTGGCCCACATTCATGAAGCGCTTCATGTATTCAAAGCCGGTGCTGAGTTCGTGCTTGCCTTTCACCTTCGTGAGGGTCGCGATGGCGTCGCTGTTTTCGCTGGCGTATTGGAAGGTGTTGTAGCAGCAGGTGCCGCCGATGGCGCCGCCCACATCGTTGAAGTTCATGAGGGGCAGGTTTTTGTAGACTTGCTGCGCGGCCAGGGAGGAGGGAAATCCGAGCGAGGTGATGTCGAATCCATTTTGCGCCGGGTCGCCTCCCTGGTTTTCGTAGTGACGCGTAAAGGAGTAGCGCAACTGCAGCACCGTAGTGGGGCTCAAGGTGAGGTCGTCCGCGACCAGCACGTTGCGCGCGTTGGTCACATTCAAAGCGTAGTCGGGATCCCAAATGCTTCCAAAAGCATTGAAGGTTGCGGTGGTGGTTCGGGAAAAGGAGAATCGGCCGAAGATGCGCTGCTTCTCGCTCTGGTAATAGTCCATGCGGACGTCAAACTTCTGGCCGGTGGTCGGGTCGAGGCCGGGCAGAAACAGATTGTTGATCGCGCCGTAAGGGGACGTGGTGGTGTTTGCTTCGCAGGTGCTGAGGCTGGGGTAGTTACACTTGGGAAACTCGGAGAGATACTTCAACGCAATGGGATTGGGGTTGTTAATAATGTTGCCGGCGATGGGTTGGCGCGTTCCGGCCAGCGGCCCGTTGGCCACATCGGGCTGCGTCGGGTCATAGATGGTGTAGCTGTCTGCGGAAAAATCCCCGGTCCGCTCCGCAGTGGTCGGAACAGAAAAGTAGTTTGAGCCGTCGAAAAGCTCCTGCTGCGTTGCTTCATAATCGCCAAAGAAAAAGAGCTTCTTGTGCAGGATGGGTCCGCCAATCGCCCCGCCTTCCTGATAGCGGTGAAATGACGGCGGCGTGTTGTACGGGGCCGGGTTGCCGGTCACCGGGTCCACATTCGACAACTGGCTTTGCTTGTTGAAGTAGTCGTTGGCGGCGAGAATGTCCGGACGGAAAACTCCGAATGCGTCGCCATGGAACCTGTCTCCGCCGGACTTGCTCACCAGGCTGATGACGCCCGCGGCGCCGCTCTGGTACGAGGCCGGCGTGTTCTGGGTCTCGACACGATACTCGTCTATAGCGTCTTCGGGTATCTCCGACATGGGGATAATCGCGGCGATATTGTTTTCTGCAATCCCCAGCGGGCTGCCGTCGAGCATGTAGTAAACGGACCCGAGGACGGCGCCGTTGATGCTATACGACGATACATCCACACCTGGGCGGCCGCTTGCGATGTTGTTGAGCTGCGCCGAGTCGCCTGAGTTGGGGGAGCCATTGGCCGGTGTCACCCCGGCGCTCAGTTGCACCAGGTCATAGACGTTGCGCGTCAGCAGGGGCACGCGATCGATGGTTTCAGCGGAGATGAGCTGGCCGACCGTGGAGTTGCTGGTATCGAGCAGTTCGAGCGATGCCGAAACGGTGACCGTATCGCTCACGCTGCCCACGCGCAGAGCGATGTTGACGGTGCTCACCTGGTCCACACTGACCGTCACATTGTTCTCGGCCACGCTTTCAAATCCTTTATGGGTTGCCGTCACTTCATAGCTGCCTGGATTGAGTGAGACAAATGAGTAAAGGCCGCCTCCGGTGGTTACGGTTGATTGTGCGATTCCCGTCGTGTGGTTGAGAGCAGTCACCTTGGCTCCGGCAACCACTGCTCCAGTGGGATCGGTGACCAGGCCGTTGATGCCGCCGCGTCCGGCCTGGGCCCAGGCAGCGGTTCCGGCTGATAGGAGAAGTAACCAGGTACAGAGCAGTACCGGCAAGGTTTTGGAGGTTGATTTTGCGTTCATTCTGGCCATCTCCCATGAAATTGTTGACATTCAAACGTTTGAATAGTAGAAGGCTAATGTAGGATCAAACATTTCGGCTGTCAAGCGAAAAATCAGGGAATAACGATTTTCGCAGGACACGAATGGTTACCCGCGCGGGTCCGCGCACTTATAAGTGCGCTCGAACCGGCCGCGAGCAACAACCGGGAGGGATAGTTTTGCCGCAGCGCAGATCCGGTCACGTGACGTTGCTGGACGTAGCCCGCGCCTGCGGCTACTCCGTGTCCACGGTGTCGATTGTGCTGAGCGAGGCGCCGCTATCGCAGAATGTCGCCGAAAAGACCCGGCAGCGCATTCGCGCCATGGCACAGCAGCTTGGCTATCATCCTGACGCATTTGCGCAATCTCTGCGGCGGCGGCGAAGCCAGACCATCGGCGTGCTGGCCTACGATCTTTCTGACCCATATTGCATGCCGATTGTGCAGGGAATCCAGACCGGGCTGCAGCCGGCCGGCTATCTCCCGCTGCTGATGGATGCGCAGACAGAGCGCGGCTTGTTCGACAGATATCTGCAGATGATCCTGGAGCGGCGCGCGGAGGGTGTGATCGTGATCGCGAGCTGGGTCTTCGATGAAACCAATCTGTTGAGCGACGTTAAAAAGAATAATGTTCCCATTGTGATTGTGAGTCGCGACTTGACCGGACGCGGGGTGAGCTCGGTGCTGGTGGACAACGAAGCCGGTGGGGCGCTGGCCATGCGCCATTTGCACGAACTTGGGCATCGCAGGATCGCAGTGATTCGCGGGCCGGAAGAGATGTTTGACAGCGGTCCTCGCTGGGCCGGCATGCAAAACGCGGCGGCGGCGGTGGGAATCAAAATCGACCCGCGGCTCGTGTTTCAGTTGCCCAACCTGGTGGATCCGACCTCAGGCTTTGAAGGCGGATTGGAATGCGCGCGGCGCATGCTGGACTCAGGCCGGCCGTTTACCGCCGTGCTCGCATTCGACGATCTGACCGCGCTGGGCGTGGTGCGCGGGCTGTTGAGCGCCGGGCTGCGGGTGCCGGAGGACTGCACTGTGCTTGGGTTTGACGATGTGCTTCCGGCAGCGGTCACGACGCCGGGGATCACAACAATCCGGCAGCCGCTGCGGGAGATGGGACTGATGGCCGCAGAGTGGGTGGTGGAGGCGATCAAGGCTCGCGAACAAAAGAAAGAGCAGAAGCCGCGTGTGCATCTCGCGCCGCCGGAACTGGTCGTGCGCAGGTCCTCGGCAGGACCGCCAGGGAAAAAGATGCGAAGTAGCGCCTTACGGGCGGCAATCACTTGATCGCGCAGTGGAATTGGAAGATGCTGCCCCACAAACATTGAAGTGCAAATTCGGCTCCATTCAAAAAGGGGAATTGCTGGTGAACATGCGTAGAAAAGTAGTACTCGGCTTCATGATAATTCTGGCGTTGTCGCCCCTGCTGCGGGCAGGCGTCGTGACGCCATTGCACAATGGTTGGCAGTTGCAATCGGCATGCAAGCTGCAGGCTGCGGGCGACACCATTTCGACGGATGGATTTCAAGCCGATCGCTGGCTGAAGACAACCGTGCCCAGCACCGTGCTGGCTTCGCAAGCTGCGGCAGGAGTATTTCCCGATCCGTATTACGGCATGAATCTGCGTCAGATTCCAGGCACAACCTATCCCATCGGCCGCGTTTTCGCCAACATGCCGATGGCAGAGGACAGCCCTTACCGCTGCGGCTGGTGGTATCGAAACGAATTCACTGCCCCAGCCGCGGCACACGCAGGCGAGCGCCAGTGGCTGCACTTCGGCGGCATCAATTATCGCGGCGACGTCTGGCTCAACGGGCACAAAATTGCAAATCAAACCCAAATTGCCGGCGCCTATCGTACATACGATTTCGATGTGACGGAGTTCCTGAAGTCCGGCAAGAAAAACGTTCTTGCGGTGGAGACATTCGCGCCGACGGAAAAGGACCTGGGCATCAACTGGGTGGATTGGAATCCATGCCCGCCCGACAAGGACATGGGCCTGTGGGGCGCTGTCGATCTGGTGAGCACGGGCACCGTGACACTGCGCTCGCCGCTGGCGGTGACGCACTTTACCGATAGCACTCTCGGGACAGCGGAACTCACTGTTTACGCCGAGTTGCATAATGCGAGCGACAGCGCCGTGAAGGGAATTGTTGAAGGCACGGCTGCCGGTGTGAAGTTTGAGCAGCCGGTCGAACTTGCGGCGCATGAAGACCGGACTATCGCTTTCACTCCGGACAAGTTTGCGCAATTGCGTATCCGCAATCCCAGGCCGTGGTGGCCGCGGCAGATGGGCGAGCCGCACCTGGAGCGGTTGACGATGAGCTTCCGCGAGCAGGGCGTTCAAACAGATGAACAGTCGGTGGATTTCGGCATCCGCGAGATCACATCAGAGCTGACCGCGAATGGGAGCCGCTTGTTTCGTGTGAATGGCAAACCGATTCTGATTCGCGGCGCGGGCTGGTCGCAGGATATGTTGCTGCGAATCGATGAGCATCGTTTGCGCGACCAGTTCCGGCTTGTCGAGGATATGAATCTCAACACCATTCGCCTGGAAGGCAAGCTCGAGACGGAGGAGTTTTTCCATCTTGCGGATCACGATGGAATCCTGGTGATGCTGGGCTGGTGTTGCTGCGATCACTGGGAACATTGGAAGAACTGGACTGATGACGATCTTGCCATTGCGACCGAATCGTTGCGGTCGCAGATGCTGCGGCTGCGGCATCACGCCAGCCTGCTGGTGTGGCTCAACGGCAGTGACAACGCCCCGCCGACAAATGTGGAACGCGCCTACCTGGATGTGGAAGCAGAGACGCACTGGCCTAATCCAATTATCTCCGCTGCGTCGGCGCAGGTGACTGCCGGAGGAGGCTCGAATGGCGTGAAGATGACCGGGCCTTACGACTATGTTGCGCCCAGTTACTGGTATCTGGACAAGCAGAACGGCGGGGCCTACGGATTCAACACGGAGACCAGCCCCGGCCCGGCGATTCCGTCGCTGGCCAGCCGGGAGAAATTCCTGTCCGACCCAAAGGCATGGCCTCCCACCGCTGACTGGAGTTACCACTTCGGCGGCGGCGAATTTACTAACTTGAAGGTGATGGACGATGCCATGGCCGCCATCTATGCCAAGCCGCAATCCGCCGCTGATTACGAGCGCATCTCCGCGGCCATGGAGTACGACTCCGAGCGTGCCATGTTCGAGGCCTACAGCAGAAACAAGTACACCTCGACGGGCGTGATTCAGTGGATGCTGAACAACGCATGGCCCTCGATGATCTGGCATTTGTATGACTATTATCTCGACGCAGGCGCTGGATATTTCGGTACAAAGAAGGCATGCGAGCCGGTGCATATCCAGTATTCCTACGACGACCGCTCCATCGTGGTGGTAAACAGCACCTACGAGCGCGTGGCGGGACTGCGTGCCAGCGTGCAGATGCACAACATCGCTTGGAAGGAACTTTTGAGCGAAACGGCGGCCGTGGATGCGGGCGAGGACAGTTCGCAGACTGTTTTCACCATACCGGAAAGCATGTACTCCGACGCGGAGAGGACATTTTTCATCGATCTCATGCTCACCGATAGCTCAGGCAAAGTCGTGAGCCGGAATTTCTATTGGGTGCCGGGAACGCTTACCACCTTTGACTGGCAGAAGACCGACTACACGCACACGCCGGCATCTCGCCACGAAGACCTGACCGCACTTGCCAATCTGCCGGCAGCCGAACTGATTGCGCACGCGGAGTTGGAGAAAACGGCTCGCGGAAGGGAATTGCGCGTCGAGCTCCAGAACCCATCCAAAGCCCTGGCTTTTCAGGTCAACGCGGCAGTGCGCACGCAGGCCGGCGGGCTGATTGCGCCCGTGATCTGGTCGGATAACTGGATCGAGCTTGTGCCGGGAGAGAAGCGCGTGTTGACAGCGCTACTTCCGGAGGATGCGCAGGAGATACCAAGAGTGCAAATTGGAAGTTGGAACGCGGGGTCGCTGGATGTCACGCCGATCGTTCGCACGACAGCGCAGTAATTAGAGGCCCCATGGCAGACGCAGCAACCAACACGCAACCCAAGGCCGCAAGCCTTCATCGCACGCTGGGCTTGTGGAACCTGATCTTCATCGGCATGGTCATCATCCAGCCGACGGCGCCCATGGGCATCTATGGGGTGATCAGCAACAAGGCTCATGGGCATGTGGTCACCGCGATCCTCATCGCCATGGTGGCCATGCTGTTCACGGCCATCAGTTATGGGCGCATGGCCCGCATCTATCCCAGCGCCGGGTCGGCATACACGTATGTCGGCCAGGAGATGCACTCGGCTCTCGGCTACGTGGTTGGCTGGGGCATGGTGATGGACTACCTGATCAATCCGCTCATCTGCACGGCATTCTGCGCGCAGGCAGCGATGAATATCCTGCCCGGCCTGTCGTACTACGTATGGATCCTCTTCTTCGCCGCTTTCTTCACGTGGACAAATCTGCGCGGCATCAAGACTTCAGCACGGATGAACGAGGCTCTGTGCGCGGGGATGGTCGTGGTCGTCGCGCTTTTCCTCGCCGCCGTGGTTCGCGCAGTGTGGGGGGTGCACCACGATCCGGGATTCTTTACGCATCCTTTCTACGAGCCGGGCAATTTTCATGCATCGAGCATCTTCGCGGGGACATCGGTAGCGGTGCTCACGTACATCGGCTTCGATGCGGTATCCACGTTCTCTGAAGAGGTGGAGAATCCGCGCCGCAACATCATGCTTGCCACGGTGCTGGTGTGCCTGATCACCGGCGTCCTATCGGGTCTTGAAGTCTACGCCGCGCAATTGATCTGGGGCTCGAAGCCCTTCAGCAGTGACGATGTTGTGTCGGCCTTCGCCATGGTCTCGCGCCAGGCCGGCGGAGCAATTCTGTTTCAGATCGTCAACTTCACACTGCTCGTTGCCAACATGGGCTCCGGCATGGGTTCGCAACTGGCGGCCGGGCGCCTGCTCTATGGCATGGGCCGGGGCAACGCGCTGCCCAAAAAGTTCTTCGGCGCCATCGAGCCCAAGCGGCGCATTCCGCGCAACAACATTGTGGCAGTGGGTGCGTTCGCACTTGCCGGTGCGGCGCTGTTGCAGTTTTTTGCCGATCGCCTGGGCGGAGGCGCATACGAGATTGGCGCAGAGTGCCTCAACTTCGGCGCCTTTGTTGCCTTCATGGGAGTGAATGCCGCTGCCTTCGTGCACCATCTGCGACACGAGAAGGCGAGCGAAATCGCCGGTTATATTGTGCCGACGCTGGGCTTTCTGATTTGCGGCTTCATCTGGGTCCATCTAAGCAACCCGGCGCTAGTGCTGGGCACGGTGTGGATGATTGCCGGCATTATTTACGGAGCAATTCGCACCCGGGGGTTCCGGTCCGAACTGGTCACGTTCGAAGTTCCTTCAGACGTAGCTTGACGACCCACTCCGATTATTCTTCGTTTCCACTCCAGCCTTCAGGGATAAATCGATAACCGACCCATGGTTCGGTCTGGATGTACTGCTTGCCGCTCTCGGCCTCCAGTTTCTTGCGGACCTGGCCGACAAAGACGCGCAGATACTCGGGCTGATGCGCCGATTGGGCGCCCCAGACGGAGGTAAGCAGGGCACGATGGGTCATCACCTTTCCGGCGTGCCGGGCGAGGTGGACGAGCAGATCGAACTCCTTGGGAGTAAGGTGGATCGCTTTGCCCAATACGGAAATCGAATGGGCGCTCGCGTCGATGACAAAGTCGCCCACTTCCAGGGCGGCGGTAGTCCGTTCGGGCGCCCGGCGCAGGTGGGCGCGGACGCGCGCCAGAAGCTCCTGAATTCCAAAAGGCTTGGTCACATAGTCGTCGGCTCCGGCGTCGAGAGCCTCCACCTTGGAGCGCTCGTGGTCGCGAACAGAAAGGACAAGAATGGGCGTTGACGCGCGCACGCGAATGGCGCGGGTTACCTCCACTCCCGACATTCCCGGCATAACCAGGTCGGTGATCACCAGGTCGGGAGTCCAGTCGCGATAGAGTTGCAGCCCCTCGTCGGGGTCGTTGGCGGTGCGGACGTCGTAGCCCTGCGCGGAAAGTGCGGCGCGCAAGACTCGAGTGATTTGCGGTTCATCGTCGATGATCAGAATTCTTCCCGGCATTTTTTTGTTGTCTTCCATCGGAAGCTTAAATCATCCGCCTTCCCAGGTATGATTCCTGTGATGAAGATCATGCAAGGGCTGTCTGATTCACGAGGCGTCGTCCATTGGATTGTTGCCACTTTGTTCGCCGTGGCCACCACGTTCCTGCTGGTACGGTTGGGCGCCAATCCCACGGCAGCGGGCATGGTGTACCTGGTCCTAGTGGTGTGGTCAGCGACGCAGGCGGGGATCTGGCTGTCGCTCTATGTCGCGGTGATCTGCGCGCTGGCATTCGATTACTTCTTTCTTCCCCCGGTGGGATCGTTTCAACTTGCCGGGGTGCAGGCGTGGGTGGCCATGCTCTCTTACATTGCCAGTTGCCTGGTTGTGGGGCGCGTCGCAGAGCGGGCGCGGCGGCAAACGCAACAGGCCGAGCAGCGCCGCGAGGACGTGGAGCGGCTGTATGAGCTGAGCCAGGAGATGATGCTGCACGAAGACGCTCAGGGATTGATCCATGACTTGCCGCGCCTGATTGACCGTATCTTCGCTCTCGACGGGGTGGTGCTGTACGTCTGCGATCAGGACGAGTGTTACGGTTCAACGGGTGAAGTGCCGGTCAGCGTGCAGGCCAGTCTGCGTTCCATGACCATGGGGCAGAATCCGACCGTAACGCTGAACTTTGGCTATTACACTATGCCGCTGATGCTGGGTTTGCGGCCCGTGGGCGCCCTGGGATGGCGGCCGGCGCTGCTTTCCCGCGAGGTGGCGACGGCGGTGAGTGCGCAGGTCGCGATCGTTTTGGCGCGGTCGATGGCCGTTGAGGCAACCGCCCGCATCGAAGCTGCGCGCGAAGGGGAGCGGTTGCGCACGGCGCTCATTGACTCATTGACCCACGAGTTGCGCACGCCGCTTACCTCGATTCGCGCCGCGGCCACGACGCTGCTTGAGGCTACGGGGATGAACGAAGCTGGGCGGCTGGACCTGGTGACGATTGTGGACGAGGAGGCCTCGCGGCTGGACATGCTGATCGGGGAAGCTGTTGAGATGGCGGAGATCGATGCCAATGTGGTGCAGGTGCATCCGGTTCCGCAGCATGCGCGTGCTTTGCTTGACCAGGCAGTGGAAGAATCGCGTCAAATTCTGGCCGGGCACCGGGTGAGCATTGTGGTGGAGGGTGAGGATGAGCCGGCATGGTTCGACCCTCACCTGCTGGGGCGAGTGCTGCGCCACCTGCTTGAGAACGCGGCGCGTCACACCCCTGCGGGAAGTCGCATTTTACTGAAGAGTTGGAGATCGGCTGCAAGCCTCGAGTTCAGCATCGAGGATAATGGTCCCGGCATCGACGCGCTGGATCTGCCGCTGATTTTCGAGAAGTTCTACCGCGGCAAGAGAGGCTTGCACAAAAACAAGGGATCGGGGATGGGGCTGGCGATTACGCGCGCCATTCTGATTGCGCATGGGGGCGGCATTGAGGCGGCAAGCCCGCCCGGAAAGGGAGCGACCTTCCACTTCTGGGTGCCGCTGGTGGAGAAGGAGCCAGTGAGGGAGCAGGCAGAGAATTTTGCCAAATTGAAATCTCGCGCCTCACGGGGCTCGGTGGAAAAGCTCAAGCGTGTCCTGTCAAAAGTGAAAGACGACCCACCGGACGCGATGGACCGTCTATAGCCGTTTGCGAAAGGCACTCGCTCCTGCGGAAATGCGCCATCGCTTTGTAACAAGGCACGACTTCAGAGCGTGCGGAATAACTCGGGATGAGCCAGGAAGTGTCAGGGCGCGACTTGAGTCGTGCCGTAAGTGCAATAAAATCAGCGTTAGGATTTAGCCCCTGAGGTTCGCGCTTTCGATTTCGTGTCCGCAAAGGGACATTTTCCGCAGCCTGTTCGGTCAGGTCGAAGAGGAAAAGCAAAGTGAAGGGTATCAACCCCTGAGAATTGCAGCGGAGAGAACGGACCGACACCCAAAGGACGCACTCCGCTACTTGTCAATTTTCAGTGCGAGCCTTTTCTTTCCCACAAATGATCGGGCTTGCCCTTCTTGATCGCATGTCCACCACGCGTCCATCTCGCCCCGGAAGATGTCCTGTGGTAGACGACGCTTAGCGGTTGAATTCTCCCAGACGGTTACGCATGGAGTCTTTTCCTCGCCGATGCTCGTGCGGCCTTCGTACAAGTCCGCCCTCCGCTCGGCTTCTGATCGCCCGTCGTCAGTCTTCAGGTAAAGCACGGCTTCCTTTGGAAAGGTGTAATAGTCAACGAGAGAGATCAGCGCCGCAATCCTAGTGTTCTGCACGGAATGCGATCTGACCATCCTTCCTTTGCCAGCAAAGAATCTCGCCTCTATTTGCGATGCGTCCGCTTCCCCTAACTCGACATCGAATGGGATGCTCCACCCGAAATCGCCGTACATGGCTCCAAGCATGACGTGCGGAGATAACAGATCGACAAAACTGCCAGGTGCTGCCACGAGTACCAAGGCACATAGTGCATCCGGCAAATCCTTGAATTTTTTGCTCCCTGCGTCGATGTGGGAGCGAATGGCCAGATATGGTTCGAACTGAAAGAAGGAGCCCGATGGAGCAGGGCTTTGTATGTCTTTGACCTCAAGCAGGATCTGACCATGTGTAGGATGTTTCACCACGTAGTCGACAAGCCGCTTTGTATTTGGGAGTGGTGGCTCATACTCAAAATTGTCTCCTTGGGAGTTTAGGTACTTTTCAAAGAGCAACTCCCCGTATGTCTTTTCGTTCACCGCATTCTCTCCATTTCTCAGTCAGGCTCGCCGCTCCAGTCGCAGGGGATTTCCCGGCGCTTTTCTGCGCTTTCCGCTGCCCACTCGAGCAGGCGGGCTACACGCCACGCAGACAGTGCGGGCACGGGAGCATGCGACTTGCCAAGCAGGGCGCCGCGAACGCTGGAATAGAAGAGCCGATAGTCTCCAGGGATGGGTGATACCGGACGGGTGACAACACAGCCGTCCACGTCGATGGTTAGGGTGCCCCAGTCGCTGGACGCCACATGGCCCCAGGCAGGGTCGTCGATGCGGGTAATCTTGCCCAACGCTGCTTCCTGCGGGTCGAGGCCCCACTTCCAGTAGTTTCCCTTGATGCCCCGCAAGTGAAAGCGCGGCCTGGCCAGCGAGGAGAGCACATTGGCCGAGAGCGAGACGGAGAAGTCCTCATAGTGGAGACGAACAGTGAAGGAGTCATTCGAAGCGTCGCCGTCGCGCTCCCGGGTCACGTCGGCGGATACGGCTTCAGGGCGGCCGAAAAGGCACATGGCCTGATCGGCGAGGTGTGTTCCGATGTCGAGCAGCAGGCCGCCGTTGGAAGGGTCTTCCTTCCAGGCGCCTGCTTTGGGAACAGGACGCCAGCGGTCGAAGGTCGATTCAAGGTGGACGATTCGGCCCACTGAATCTTCGCGTACAAGTTTATAGAGTGTCTGAAAATCGCTGTCCCAACGGCGGTTATGAAATGGGATCAGGTGAGCATCCTTCGATGCTGCCAGATCCATCAGCTGGGCGATTTCAGCCGAGGTGACGGCTGTTGGCTTGTCCACGACCACGCTTTTCCCGGCTTCAAGGATCTGCTTTGCAAATTGAAAGTGAGTTCCGTTCGGCGTTGCGACGACGAAGAGATTGAGCGATGCATCGGCCAGCAATTCTTCGATCGTACGGTAGGTAGTGATCCCTGGGTAGCGTTGGACGGCGTTGTCGGATTTGCGCTCAAGCACGGCAGCCAGTTCCATGCCTGGGACCGAGGAAATCAGCGGCGCGTGAAAGACGCGCCCGGCCAAACCAAAGCCAACCAAGCCAACTCGAATCATCGTTCTCCTCCTGAAGGTCCGACGGATGGTCCGACAGCCAGGATTTTGCTTTGAAAGGCGCGGCTTCAGCCACGCTTCGCGGATTAGCTGCGTTCACTCCGATCAAGCGCTGTGCGAACTCCGCAAGCTCCGCTATCTCCGCTTCTCCCGGCTAGCCTTCGAGTTTATACCGGGTTTCGGCCAGGCGGTAGAGGCGGCGCCAGACGAGGCGATTCATGGTGACGACCATGAGAGAAATGAAGATCGTCGCCAGCAGCAGGATGGGAAAGCGGCCAGCGTCGGTCGCCGCGTCGATCTGAGCGCCCAGGCCGATGGTCTGGAGAGTGCGGTCCTGCACGTGCGAATACTCCGCAAAAACCGATGCGTTCCAGGCGCCACCGGAGGCGGTGACCATCCCGGTGATGAGGTAGGGAAAGATTCCGGGAAGAATGAGTTTCGTCCAACGCTGCCAGCGGGTGAAGTGAAAGAGCGACGTGACTTCCCGCAGGTCGGAGGGGATGGACATGGCTCCGGCGATGACGTTGAAGAGGATATACCATTGCGTGCCGAGCAGCATCAGCGCGATGGAACCAATTCCCAGGCCGCCGCCAATCTTGACCAGCCCGATAAGCAGGATGGGAAAGAATGCCGTGGCGGGAATGGAGGCCAGCACCTGGGCGACCGGCTGCACGAAGCGGGCGACCTTGGGGTTGAAGCCGATGGAGACGCCAACCGGGACGGTCCAGGCAACAGACAGGATGAGCGCGACATTGACGCGCAGGAAGGTTGCGCCTGCGCCCTCAAGCAGCAGGCGCAGGTCTGGCCAGGTAACAGTGCGAAGCATGAGAACGGCCTGCGTGGCTCCCCAACCGACCACGCAAATGGCCGCGAAAGCGAGCGCCCACAGCCCCAAGGAGCTTTTGCCGCGGGCCGCCCCTTCGTCGATCGGGCGGACGACGCGGCATTCCTTGGTGCGGGACATGCGCTTGTAGATTGGCTCCTCAATGCGCGTCCAGAAGCGGCCGGGCAGGGAACTCACCAGCGTAGACCGGCGGAGCAGTTCCAGGATGGGCGACTCAGTTCGATCGGCGGACTCAACCTGCTCGAATTTGAATTTGTCGCTCCAGGCAATCAGAGGGCGCCACACCAGCTGATCGGTGGCGACGACGATGAGGATCACCACCGCGAAACCGATAACAAGCGCATGCACATCGCCTGAGTCGGCGGCAGTCTGCAGGTAGCTGCCCAGACCGGGAAGCTGGAAGTTGCGGGCGCCCATGGTGAACATTTCGCAGGCCATGAGGGCGAACCAGCCGTTGGCGACGGAGACGATGGAGTTCCAAACCAGGCCGATAGCGGCGTTGGGCATCTCCAGTTGCCAAAAGCGCTGCCAGGCCGAATAGCGGTAGATACGCGAGGCTTCCAGCATCTCCCTCGGGATGCCTTTGAGGGAGGAATAAAAGCTAAAGGCAATGTTCCAGACTTGTCCCGTAAATATCAGCAAAATAACGCCAAGTTCGATGCCCAGCTGATGACCTGGAACGAGGGCGACCATGGCCAGGACCACGGGCGGCAAAAAGCTCAGGACGGGAATCGACTGCAGAATGTCGAGGACCGCGATCATCCACGCTTCGAGCCGCGGGCTATAGGCGGCGATGTACCCGTAGCTGATGGCAAACACCAGGCTGAGCAGGTAGGCGATGCCCATCCGCGTGAGAGAGTAAAAGGCATACAGAGGCAAAGCGCCGATGGAGTGCGAGATGGGCACCACGGGCACCGGTCTGCTCAACCAGTACCTGCCCGTGCTGATGATGGAAAAGAAGATAGCCAGGCCGCAGGCAGCTACCCCAACGTCGATGACGAAGGGCCAGGTGCGCGCTATAACCAGGGAGCGTGCGAGCGGGTGCTGGAGGTTCACTCGGACTCCTCATTGGCGGCGGCTTCTTCTTCCTGGGCATCGGGAAGCATGAAGCGGCGGCGGCCAGCGTCGAAGTCGAACAACTCGGCGTAGCGGCCCCAGGCCACGGCGGTCTCCATCTGCCGCAGGCATTCCTCTTCGCTGAACTGCTCGTCGAGCATGTCGAGAAAGAAGTCTTCGGGGACGGTGTGGTCGCTCTTCGATTCCAGAGCCCGGCGGATCTGGCGCAGCAGCAGCACATTGGCCACGGCGGCGTCGCGGAACAACTCCTTCTGGCGGAGGATCTCTGAGTTCGCGAACTCGGTTCCAGTCTCGGTAATGGCAGCGTCGCCCTCTTCAACCTTGAGGAAGCCGAGCAGCTGCGCAGCGTCGACAATGGGAAGCAAATCGTCGATCTCGAAGGCCAGGTCGTCAGCCAGGCGGTAGATGTCGTCGCGTCCGCCCTTGTCGAGCAGCAATTCCAGCAGGCCGGCCACGCCGCCGGGCCGGGCGTGGGGAAGCATCTGGTAGTGCATCAGACGCTGGTCGCGCGGGACTTTGCCGGTGGTCTGGTCGGGCACCGCCTCGGGAGCTACTTCGGGGCGGGTGAGTACCTTGTAGATGTAGTCGACGAGCTGCGTAAAGGCCTCGGACTTCCGGTCGCGGGGTTGCGCCAGCTGGACCCGGAAGTCGGTGCGGATATGGCCGGGATTGCGGCCCAGAACGATGATGCGGTCGGCCAGCAACACGGCTTCTTCAATGTTGTGCGTGACCAGGAAGATGGCCTTCGTGGGCATGGCCTTGTTGGCCCAGAGTTCCAGCAGTTCGGATCGCAGGTTCTCCGCGGTGAGCACGTCGAGGGCAGAGAAAGGCTCGTCCATGAAAAGGACTTCCGGCTCGACCACCAGGGCGCGGGCAAAGCCGACGCGCTGCCGCATTCCGCCCGAGAGCTCCTTGGGATAGGCCGCTTCAAAGCCGTCCAGGCCCACCGTGTCCAGCATCTTCATGCTGCGTTCGCGGCGTTCCTCGGGCGCCACCCCGCGCGCCTGCAATGGCGCTTCCACGTTTTCAAGAACGGAAAGCCAGGGAAACAGGGCGAAGCTTTGAAACACAATCGACACGTTGATTTCGGCGTCGGAGATGGGCTTCTCATGCCAAAAGACCTGCCCGGCCGTGGGCGTGGACAGGCCGGTCAGCATCCGCAGCATCGTGGATTTCCCGGAGCCCGAGGGGCCGAGCAGGGCAAGAATCTCTCCGGGAACTACAGAAAGGTCAGTGGCGGAGATGACCTGTATGCGGTTCTGACTAGGCTGCGCGTAATATTTCTCGATCTTCTCGGCGCGAATGATAGGTTCCGCGGACGCAGGCCCAGCCGTCGTCGGGGGCTGATTCTGGATGCCGGTCTCTTGCATGCATGGTTCTCCAGTGGATGGGCCGCCTAGCGGCGTTGCAGCGGATTTCGAATGAACTCGATCCGGGAGCTGTTTGCTCCAGGTGGCCTCTTAATCAAGAAGAGCCACCTCCCGCGACGCCATTGAGGCTGCTTGAATTCGAAAATCCGCCTTGAGCGGCCGGTTATTGTTGCAAGTATATGTTTGGCTGGTTGCGCCCAGATGAATCCCCAGCGGCCCGAAAGAAATCCAAGTTTAACTGCGGGCAGGATTTGCTTCAACTGTTAGGTTAAGGATCGGAACCCCGATGGCTGCCCAGGGGCGACAAACAGAGCGTATCATTCAGGAAGACGTGTTTCCAACCTTCCGGTTTCTTTAGTTGAGACCACGGGCCGAGACTTGAGCGAGTTGGCCGTTACGCGTCATCATTTTTCCCCAAGGATGCGTCCAGAAAGCTATGCAGGAAAATTCAGCCAAACCAAAGGTTCTGGTTGCCGACGACGAACGTGTGATCGCCGACACGCTGGCCATGATCCTCAACCAAAGCGGCTTTGAAGCTCGCGCCGTGTATTCCGGCGAGCGGGCTCTTGAACTGGCTGTTTCCTTCACGCCGGACATGCTGATTTGCGACGTGATCATGGCCGATCTGAACGGAATCGACACCGCCATCCAGGTGCGCGGTTTGCTTCCCAAGATCAAGATCCTGCTCTTTTCCGGACAAGCCGCGACGGCCGATCTGCTGGAGAAAGCGCGAGCCCGGGGCTATGAGTTCGAGATTCTGGCCAAGCCGGTGCACCCGCAGGATCTGCTGACCAAGCTGCGGGGGTAGGGCGGGGCGCAAGCGCACTATCTGAGACGTTCCTTCCAAGCGGCCGGGGAAGAAGCCTGAATACTGCCGTGCTCGGCGGTATCGTGCCACAAGCCGACTTCTCGATACAAATCAACCCTCGATTAGCACGTTGGCGATAGGCGTGAATTGAGATCGAAGCGGCCAGCTGGCCAGACCATTTATGATGCAGTCCATCGCCAACTCCTGGTCGGTTGCAGCAGTTGCAGATCCAAATTGACGCGAATACAGGTATTACGGGATAATGGCAGCCGTCATTGGCGGTCAAAGAGGCTATCCCGGATAGAATGCTTGCCGCCGCTTACGGAGCCGCAGGATGGTCTCAGAGCCGATCCAGCGCAAACGACCGCCCCATGTGAAATTTCGCGGGTACATCGCCTTGGCGTTCTTGGTCTCCCTCACGGCCTGCAGCAGTTACCAGTCTTCATCCCCTCCGTCCTCGCCTGTCGCGCCTACCCCGCCCGTCGCACCAACTCCGCCTACCGCCGGAGCCGTCTCGTATGTCGACTGTTCCGCCCCCACGAATGGCACTGGAACCCAGGCCAGCCCGTGGAACACCCTCGCCTCCGTCAGCGCTACAACCTTCAGCCCCGGCGACCAGCTCCTTTTCAAGCGTGGCATGACCTGCAGCGGTGTCCTGGCTCCTCTCGGCTCCGGAACCACTCCCTCCCCTATCGTCATCGACGCCTACGGAACCGGCCCGCAACCGATCATCGACGGCGGAATGAACACTGCTGCCGTGCAGTTGATCGGCCAACAGGGGTGGGAGATCAACAACCTGGAAGTTGCCGGCGGAGATTATTACGGCGTGAACATTGCGGGTACCGCTGCGAACACCGCCTATACTCACTTCCGGCTGACCAATCTCAACATCCACGGCGCGCATCACGTCGCCGCCGACAGTGGCTCGGGTGAGGTATTTATTACGATTGGCAATGCCGGGGAGACCTTTAACGACATTGTGATCGATGGCGTCACAGTCCACGATAGCCCGGTTTTCAACGGCATTTTCATCGATGCAGGGGTGTTCCCGACTGGAACCTCGCCTGAGATGCTGGGGAACAATATCACCGTACAAAACTCCAAGGCGTACAACCTGTCAGGAATAGGCATCACCATCTTTGTCGTCACCAACGGACTGATGCAGAACAACGTGGTTCACAACACCGGGCAGTGCCCTCTCACTCCCGGATGCGGCGCCAACACACCCGGTGGACTGATGGATTTGTATTGCCACACCTGCATCATCCAGAACAACGAGGCCTACGACATTCAGGACTATAGTCCCTGGGATGGTGGCGACTTCGACATCGACGTCTGGAACACGAACAATATCGTTCAATACAACTACGGCCATGACGCTTCAGGCTACTGCGTCTCTGTGTTCAGCGCGAACAATGTCGTCGGCACAAATCACATCGTCCGATATAACGTCTGCTCGAATAACGACCAGTGGGCCAATCTTGCCGATCCGGGCGAGATTTTCATGAACACGAACGGCGCCGCCATCAGCGGCACCCTCGACGGCGTCCAGGTTTACAACAACACCTTTTACTGGAATCCCGCCACGCCAGGCCCTGCCTTCGACACCGTCGACGCTAATTTCAGCGGCAGCAATCCCAATTTATTCGAGAACAACATCATCTACTCCACCGTGCCGTATCTGACTCAGACCACTTCGGACTTTACTCTGAACAACAACATCTATTGGACCGTGAGTACAGCGCCCGATTGGAACTTCAACGGCACCGACTACACGACGCTGGCCTCGTACCAGGCGGCGACGGTTCAGGATGCGCATAGCCTTTTCACCGTTCCCATGCTGAACAAC
This sequence comes from Occallatibacter sp., assembly GCA_052145815.1. Taxonomy (GTDB): domain Bacteria; phylum Acidobacteriota; class Terriglobia; order Terriglobales; family Acidobacteriaceae; genus Telmatobacter. Next base: position 35,942 of record JBKQNU010000158.1, on the reverse strand, counting down.
CCGACGTATGACGATGTAGGCCGCCCCGTTTCGGCTTTCACGGTGATGCCCGGCTCACCCGCCATCGGCACCGGTGCCAACGTCTGCACCGGCCTGCCCGCCCCATGCTCCATGGGCACGCAGGACTTCTGGGGCAATCCGCTCCCCGACGGCTCCGGCTACAACATCGGAGCGTATCAATGACGAACCAACCAACCTCAGTCGTTATGTTTTTCGTCTGCTTCACGGCTTGCATCTGCCTCACGGCCTGCAGCACCAGCCAAATTTCCTCCGTACCGTCCTCGCCTGTCGCGCCTACCCAGCCCGTCGCGCCAACTCCGCCCACCGCCGCAGCCGTCTCGTATGTCGACTGTTCCGCCCCAACCAACGGCACTGGAACCCAGGCCAGCCCGTGGAATACCCTCGCCTCTGTCAGCTCCACAACTTTCAGCCTGGGCGACCAACTTCTCTTTAAGCGCGGCATGACTTGCAGCGGCGTCCTGGCGCCTCTCGGCTCCGGAACCACCGCCTCCCCTATCGTCATCGACGCCTACGGAACCGGCCCGCAGCCGATCATCGACGGCGGCATGAACCTGGCAGCGGTGCAGTTGAACAACCAGCAGGGATGGGAAATCAACAATCTGGAGATAGTCGGCGGAAATTATTACGGCGTCTATATCGCGGGCACCACTCCGAATACCACGTATACGCATTTCCGCCTCACCAATCTCAACATCCATGGCGCCCATTTCACCACCGTCAATTTGGATGACTCGTCAGAGGTATTCTTTTCACCCGGCGGCTATGGCAACGCTTTCAACGATGTGGTGCTCGATGGCGTGATTGCCCATGACAGCCATGTTTCTAACGGCATTCAAGTCCAGGGTGGGGACGCGTGGGGTTCGGGTGTTCTCGGCAACAGCATCACCATTCAGAACTCCACCGCATACAACGTCGACGGCGACGGAATTCTGCTGGAAGCTGCGACCGACGGCATTGAGCAGAACAATGTGGCATACAACACCGGGCAATGCGCGCTCCGGACCGGTTGCTCCGCAAACTCGTCCTCGGGGATTTGGGAGTTGTATTGTCACGGCTGCATCGTGCAGAACAACGAGTCCTACGCCAATCAAACCTGGGACGGTTACGATGGTGGAGACTATGACATTGACGTCTGGAACAACGACAACATCGTCCAATACAACTACGGCCACGACTCAGCGGGTTACTGCGTCTCCACGTTCAGCGCCGGTAACGTCGTCGGCACCAACAACATCATTCGCTACAACGTTTGCTCGAACAATTCGCAATTGGTGAACAGTAACGACCCGTGTGAGATCGACATAAGTACCTGGGAAGGCGGTACCCTCAACGGACTCCAGATTTACAACAACACTTTTTATTTCAATCCCGCCACTCCCGGCGCTGCCATTCACACGAGTTACGCTACCTTCAGCGGATCCAACCCCAATTTGATCGAAAACAACATCATCTACTCGACCGTGCCGTGGCTGATCAATACCACATCCGACTTCACACTCGACAACAACATCTACTTCACCACTGGCGCCGCGCCGGACTGGAATATCGACGGTACCGACTACACTGACTTTTCCTCTTACCAGTCCGCCTCCAGCCAGGATGCGCACAGCCTCTTCACCGATCCCATGCTAAACAACCCGGCCTATCACGATGTCGGCCGCCCCGTTTCAGCCTTCACCCTGCTGCCCAGATCGCCGGCCATCGGCGCCGGAGCCGACGTCTGCGCGGGCATCATCGGATGTTCGATGGGTACTCAGGATTTCTGGGGCAATCCGCTCCCCGGCGGCTCCGGCTACAACATCGGTGCATGGCAATGAAGGCTGGTCAATGAGAATGACGGTCTGGGAATCTAAAATTTGTGCACGGATCTTGCCAGCCTGCGCAGTTTTGATGCTGATCCTGACCACACCCTGCCAGTCCAGGTTAGTACCTAGGCCCGTATCCGGACCCGTCTCCACTTTGCCAGATCTCACTCTGCCAATCGTCCGTGGCGGCGCATTTTCCCTTCGCGCTCAACCCGCGAAGCCTCTACTCCTCTCGTTTCTGCAAACGGTCCCCGATACCGCCGACACTCCTTCGCGCAGCCAAGTCGTGTTCCTGGCCAGCATGGCTCAGCAATACGGCCCCCGCGGACTGAGGGTTGCAATTGTCGATGCCTCGGATCTCACGCTTGCCTCGCAGCCGTCCCATGATGCCATTCTCAACTCAAGCTACGACTGGCATCTCAATTTCCCCCTCCTGTTCGATCAGAAAGGTCAACTGGCCCGCGCACTCCAAGTCAAGGAAGTTCCCACCACGTTCCTCGTTGCTATCGATGGGACGATCGTAGGGAGATGGCAGGGGCTTACCCGGCCTGCTGTTCTTGCCCAGGGGATCGAGCGACTGCTCGGCGGCCCGCTCGGGCGAATGCCTTGATTCTTTCCCGCTGGATGTTTGGGAGATGTTGGCGGGTCGACATTTCTCGTGGGCCTCATTCAGCCACGGTCTGAGGTGCCCGAATTCTGACCCTTGAGACCTGGGATCGCGCGCCGCTCCAAGCCTCGGATTCCTCTCGAAAAACGCCCATGGATGAGGCTAACCAATCAAGAAACAATTGTCGTGCCTCCCCAGAGCCGCACCCCCCGAGCCTCCGAAGGCAAAAAAGGCTGTCCCGCCAAAAACAGTTGCAGATAATTACCCTCCGTTGTCGCACAATTGAATTGGAAAGAAAACAGGACGTGAGAGGAAGTCAGCATCGAAGATGCATCATCCAGATCCATCCCGAAGAGATAGGCTGCCGACCCCCCCTCCCCATCCATACCCCCGTACTGTATACCTACCAACACCGAAATAAAAAACTTGGCATCCTTTTTGGGCTGTGATTTTGTGAAGACCAATCGAACCATAAACAAATCAGCAGTTTAATTTCGCCGCTTCCACAGTTTCACAGCGCAAAAAACGCCCCAAACGACTGTGGAACTGTGGCCAACAGCAGTTCCGCTTATCTTTGCGGTTAAAGCTCCCGCCGGCCTTCCATGGCGCGTGCCATCGTGACTTCGTCTGCGTACTCGATGTCGCTGCCGGCAGGGACTCCAGTGGCGATGCGCGTGATGCGGACGGTCGATCCGCGAAGGGCAGTTGCCAGCCAGTTCGCGGTGGCTTCGCCTTCGAGAGTCGGGCTGGTGGCGAGAATGACTTCGTCCACCTCGCCACGCTCGACGCGGGCGATCAGCGTGCCGGTGCGCAACTGCTCGGGGCCCACGCCGTGCAGCGGCGAGAGCGTTCCATGCAACACGTGATAGACGCCCTGATAGCCGCCTTGCTGGCCCTTGGCGCGCTCTACGGCGGCGATGCTCGTAGGCTCTTCGACCACGCAGACCAGCCGTTGGTTGCGGGTGGGGCTGGCGCAGTAGGCGCAGGGGTCCACATCGGTGACATTGTTGCAGATGGAGCAGAGACGCAGGCTGGCCTTGAGGCCGCGGACCGCTTCGGCGAGCGCGGCCGCGTCTTCGTCCGTAGAGCGCAGGATGTGGAAGGCGAAGCGCTGCGCGCTCTTGGTTCCCACGCCGGGCAGCTTCTTCAACTCTTCAATGAGCCGGGCCATGGGCTCGGCGTAGCGTGACACGAGTTTTCTCCTTACTACGGGGATGGGTTTGGGTTTTCGGCCTCCCAGGTCTCATCCGCCGCGGCGGATGAGACTGGGGCACCCAGGTTCGTTGCTTGACGAGATCAGCTCAGCCCGGGAATCTTCAATCCGCCAAACATCCCCTGCACGTTGGACTTGATGGCGTCGTCGGCGTGGCGGCCAGCGTCGTTGACGGCGGCTACCACCAGGTCTTCAAGCATCTCGACGTCCGGATTGGCGCCGCCGAGGCCGATGACCGCTGCCGGGTCAATGCGGATTTTGAGCAACTGCTTCTTGCCGTTCATGGTTGCGGTAACTGCGTCGCCGCCGCTGCTTCCTTCCACCACCGTTTCACTCAGCTTGCGCTGGATTTCTTCCTGCATCTGGTTGGCCTGGGAAAGCATTTCAGGAATCTTGAGCGGATTGATCATGTTGAATACCTCGATGAAGACGCATGTCTACTTTTGACGCAGATCGACGACACTGCGGACTTCGGCTTTGAAAATCTCTTTGGCGCGCTGGACCAGCGGGTTCGAAAGCGCTGCCTCCTGAATGCTGCCTGCTGGTGGCGCCGCGGTGACTACGGGGGCAGTTGAGGCGGCGCCTTCGCCGGGAACGATCAAAAAGCGGGTGGGCGCGCCCAGCCGCTGCAGCTCTTGGCGGATGATTTTTTCGGCGGCAGCATTGATGGTGAGGGCCAGCATCTTCTTGCCCATCGGCACTTCAATGCGCAGGCTTGTTGCTTCGAGAGTCCACGCGCCGGCGCCCAGCAACTGCGCGGCGGAAACGTGGCCGGCTTCTTCCAGCGCTGCGCCGATGGCCAGGCGAACGGCGTCAACGGTGGGCACGCCGAGCGGCTGTGCGCCGGCTTCCGAGGCCGGTGCCGGGTTTAGGTCTGGGGCATCTTCCGTCAATGTGGCAATGGAACCGTAACTGTCAGCGAGTTCACCTTCGCTTGCGGATGACGGTGATGCGGCCGCAATCGCCGCGACTGCGCTGCTGGCAGCTTTCGGCTCGGGAGCTGCGTCCCGTTTGGGCGACGTGATTGGTGCTGTTGCTGCGGGCGTGGCTGGACTCCAACTGCTGCTCGCCGGTGCGAACGGTGAAATAGACGCCACCTGCGGCGGGGTCACCTGCGGTGAGGCAGACACCGCTTGCGCGGCACGAGAGGGGGGTGTTGGTGTGCGCAGAGCCGGAGACGAAGAGCCGCCGCGATTCCCCGGTCCCGCCGCCGCCCCGCTGAGCAATTCCTCGAGCGGCAGCAGGCGCTGGGCATGGATGAGCTTGAGCAAACCCAGTTCAAGATGGAAGCGCTGTTCCTGGCGGTAATTCAGATCGTCGAAGGTGCGCAGGACGATTTGCAGATTGCGCGTCAGCTCTTCCTCGGTAAACAGAAGCGCGGTGCGGACGGCACGGGCGCGCTCGTCGCCGGAAATCTGCAGCAACTCGGTCTGCTCGCCGCCCAGCTTGGCCATGAGCGCGTTGCGCAAGTAGCGAACCATCTGCCGCGCCAACGATGAAGGGCTGTGCCCGGCGTTCACAAGCAGATTCAACTGCTCCATCAATTCGGCGCTCTGCCCGGCCGCCACAGCTTCCAGCAGACGCTCGAACACGGCGTTGGGCACTGAGCCCATAAGCTCGCGAATTTGCACAGCGGAGAGTACTGCGCGGCCATTCTCGACGGGTGCTGACGCGATGGCCTGGTCCATGATGGAGAGCGCGTCGCGCATGGAGCCGTCGCCGGCTTCGGCAAGAAGGGCAAGAGCGGCGTCCTCGGCTTCGACTTCCTCCTGCGTTGCGATCATGCGCAGTTGCGTAAGAATGTCGTTGAACTTGACGGCGTGAAAGCTGAAGTGCTGACAGCGCGAACGGATGGTCTGCGGAATGTTCTCCGGCTCCGTCGTCGCCATCATGAAAATGACGTGCGCGGGCGGTTCTTCGAGCGTCTTGAGCAGCGCGTTGAAGGCGGCCTCGGTGATCTGGTGGGCTTCATCGAGAATGTAGATCTTGTAGCGGTCTCGCGAAGGCGCGTAGCGGGCGGCGTCGCGGAGTTCGCGAATCTCGTCGATGCCGCGGTTGGTGGCCGCGTCAATCTCAATTACGTCGACGGCGTTGCCCTGGCGGATTTCGATGCACGAGTCGCAAACGCCGCAAGGCTCAGGGGTGGGCCTGGCTTCGGTGCCGATTTCCGTGCGGCAGTTCAGGGCCATCGCCACGATGCGCGCAATGGTGGTTTTGCCGATGCCGCGGTGACCCGAGAAGATATAGCCGTGGGCGATGCGGTTCTGCGCGAGCGCGTTCATCAGGGTGCGGGTCACGTGCTCCTGGCCGGCCACGTCGGCAAAGCGCTGCGGACGGTATTTGCGGGCCAGAACCTGGTAACCCATTGCGTGTGCGCTCCCTCTAAAGCGAGTCCGATTTGGATTTGAGCTTTCCCAACCTTCGGTCGCCGCGGCGACCGCGAAGGATGGCGCACCCAGCTTCTTCTGGATGCAGGACGTCCCAGGTTGATTGTATCGTTCCGGGGGTGCGCGAGCCCTAAGGTGGAAAAGTGCCTCACGGCGTGCCTTTTTAGCGGCGAGCAAAGACCGGTTCAAGGCTGTGCTTTTTCACGTTTGCCGGTCATGCTATTCGCGCCTCGCTTTTCAGGTGTCTTTTGGGCGGCTTTCTCTGCGGCCCGTTTGCGGCGACGGATTTCTTCTCTGGAATACATCGTCCCGCGGCATTTTTTTGCGCCGCAGTTGCAGATGGCTTCATCGTCGCCGCCGTCGTAAAGGCAATAATCGTAGGTGATTTCCTCGCCTGCGGCGATGGGGCGGATGGACTTGATCCACACCCGTCCGCGCACTTCGCTGGTCTCGCAGTTGGCATCGCAACTGTGGTTGATGAACATGGCCATGCAGTGGCCGTCGATGACGATCTCGCCGGACCCCAGTCCAAACAGGTAGGTGATGGGCGAGTCTTTGTATGACTTGTCGGCCTCCTCTTTGCTGAGGCGGGGGCCGGTGTACTCGGCCACGCGGCGGCCCTTGGGGATGGGGGTGGTAGTGTAGCAGCCTGCGGCATGAATGGCGGAGGAGCGGATGATGAGGGCCATGCGGGTATGGGATGCTTTCCTTTAGTTCGGACTTTGGGGTTTCGGAAATTGGACTTCGAAAAGTTGTGAATGCGGATTTTGCGGTATGAACCGCATCGTACCATTAAGAGAGCGGTCGAAGGGGCGAAGTTGACGGAGATGAAACGGGGCATTCTGGTGGGGCTGATTCTGGCAGGTTGCCTGTTGGCGGCGGGGCGTGTTTCTGCGCAGGCTCCGGCGCCTCAAAATTCACCGGCCAATCCAAATCAACAACCGCAGCAGCCGTCCAAGCCTGCTGAAGCGAATCCGTTTCCTGAAGATACAAGCAATGTGCCGGTAATGCCGTCGAAGGAGACGCCGGTGTTGCCGGAGGGGACCTATGGCGGCGAAGAAACTCCCGTCAGCCGCATCCCACTGCGCAGCGAGGACCTGGACCCTGTACGCAGCCCCGACGATCTGGCTGCGGAGGCCGAGAGTGCTCCGTCCTCGGATTCGAGTTCCAGCCAGATGGGGATGGACAAGATTCTGCCGAGCATCGACGACGAGAAGCCCCAGGGGAAGAAGCGAAAGCTCGAAGTGCCGGGCCCGGAGCACAAAGAGACGTCTGCGGAAGACATCGAAGTGGGCAAGTACGAACTGGACCTCAAGAACTGGAAGGCGGCGTTGTCGCGGTTTGAGTCGGCGATGGTGCTGGCGCCGGACGATCCTGAGGTTTACTGGGGCCTGGCGGAGTGTGAACGGCACCTGGGGAATCTGGCAGAAGCGCGAAGCTATTACCAAAAAGTTGTGGATTACGACCCCGACAGCAAGCATGGCAAGGAAGCGCGCAAGGCGCTGAAAGATCCGGAGATAGCCAACGCCAAGGCGAATGTGCCGGCGCTACCTGCGAAGTAGGCTGCGGGTAAAGCAAACAGCCCGTCAGACCGATTGCAGATAAATTCAGCGCTCCGGCGCACAATCATCCCATGCAAACCATTCGCGAACGCGACCACGCTCGCCGGTTGGAATATGTTGGGGAAGGGACCTACCTACCCCCTTCCCCCTGACCTTCAGTAACCAGAATATTGGCGAGAGAGTAAACAGAGATCGATCCGAGCGTAATATAGGTCGAATCGAGCAAGGAGCAAAAGCTAGCCCACCTGCGCTCTCCGCTAACTTGCTAACTCGCTAAGCCGCGCAACGCGGCGCTAACCAGCCGCATATGTTGCAGAAGCTCAAGTCATGTCGTTTCAACGGATTTAAAAGCCCGCCCAGCGGAGATAGGCGGCGATCAGCGGTTGGCCCCACAAAGCGCTGATGATTCCGCCGATACAGAGGAATGTGCCGAGGGGGAGCTTAGTGGCGGCCCAGGATTCCGTGTTGCGGCGGGCCGCGGGGATTGCGAGGAGCGCGAGAGCCGCGAGGCTGCCGAGAATGGCTCCGACGGCAAGGGAGAGCAGCGCACCGGGAAGTCCGAGCCAGGCGGCGAGCAGGGCCATCAACTTGGCATCGCCCAGGCCGATGCCTTCGCGGTGGCGTATGAGCTGGTACAGCCAGCGGATGAGCAGGATCAGCGCTGTAGCTGCGACAATTCCAAGTAGCCACTTGGCACCCATTCCATACGGGCCATACCTCTCGAGTTCAAAAGAGTCCGGGTTATGCATTTCGACAATCAGAGCCAAGATCAAGAACTTATTGCCTACCCCGAGCGCTATTCCCGGAAGGGTAAGCCAGTTCGGAAGCCACAAATGTTCCGCATCGAGGACTGCGAGAACTACAAGAAGCCAGAAGAAGATCGTCTTTGCCGCGACGAGCGTGACCGCGGAGAATACGTCCACTGCGGTTGAGTCAGTGCCCCAAGGACCGCTCAGTAGACCCCAGGCATACAACGCTGGCACGGCTCCGATCGCCAGCTCCACCAGCGGATACCGCCAGCCAATAGGGGCGTGGCAGTTGCGGCAGCGCCCGCGCAGCGCGATCCAGCTCAGGACGGGAATGTTCTCCCACCACGCCAGCGTGTGATCGCAATTTCGGCAGTGCGACCGCGGCTTGACGATGCTCTCGCCCTCGGGCCAGCGGCTCAGGCAGACGTTCAGAAAGCTGCCGAAAGCGAGGCCGAGCAGTCCGGCGAAGATCGTGCCAAGAGTCCGAATCATTCGAGAGATGAGTATACGGCCGCGCGGGTTGGGGTTCGTGGTTTCCCACCCTTGCCACAAATACAAAAACGTGGCAAGGATGGGGCACCCAATCTTGGTGATGGATTAAGAATGGGCTACACGCCGAATTGACGCAGATGATGGTCGAGATGCTTGTAGGTCAGGATCGCCCACTGTTCGGGCGTCAGGCGGCCGAAGAAGCTGTGCGGGTTGGTGGTGCAGCCGATGGGGCCGGCGGCGGTGAAGCGGTCGATCAAGACGTACAGGCGCCGGCGCTCGGCGTCCAGGCCGCGCTCATCCCGCACCAGCAGATCGGGCGAGGTGGGCGAATTGCGGGGGAAGGGCTTGTCGTTTCCCAGCACCAGCGGTTTGATCAGACGGCCCATCAGGCTGGGGAGAAACATGCGCGGGGGAACGCGGTCGCCGACGGCCCATTCTATGCTTGCGGCGCAGTGAGCTAGGGCCTGGGCAGCGTTCATCTTGCCCCACTGGCGCGGGCTTTCCGGCTTGAGAAGCGCAATGCGTTGCTTGATTTCAAGCACGGAAGAGGCTTCATAGAGGTTTTTCATGGACCAAGTTTACACATTGATGAACGGCAAACGGCTTGGCCAACTGTTATGTGAGCGGGTCAGGGACCCTGAGGCTTTGTTTCAGGTTGCTTCTGTCGGGCCTGAATCTTGTCGGTGGCCAGCTTTTCCGCGGTCTCAAGCGCGTCAGCGGCCTTGACGGGCACGTCGGGCGTAATGCCGGTTCCTTCCCAATCGGTGTGGGTGATGGGATTGATGGCGCGGGCAAAGGGAACTCCGATCATGAAGTGATCGTCGATGCGATGGCCGGCGACCGGGTGAGCGCCTCCGCCGGTGGTTTCACCCACGATGGTGGCGCGTTTTTGCGTCTTGAGGTTGTTGGTAAACTCCTCTGCGCCGGAGAAAGTCCGGTGCGCGGTGAGGACAAAGGCCGGCTTGCCGGCTAACAGGGTTCCAGGCACGTAGGGAAGAGTCCAGTACTGCGTGGTCCTGTCTTCCTTGCGGTCGTAAAGATCGTTGAGGTGAGTCGCCTTGTCGAAGAGATAGGTGCATGCCATGGCGACCATTTTCGGATCGCCGCCGCCGTTTTCGCGCATGTCGTAGAGAATCGCATCGACGTGGGCCAGAAAGCCCATGGCCGCAACAAGCGATGGGCCGCATACGTCCGGGTCACCGAAGAAATCGAATTTCAGGTAGCCGATGTTGCCGGGGAGGATTTCGACTTTGCGGAAGCCGCAGTTGTCATGCTCCATCTCCTTGCGGAATTCGGCCTTCTGCTCCGGGGTGGGGCCGTCGTCGCTGTCGGGCGGATTTTTGACAGGGCTGAAGTTGACGCGGAGATGCTTGTCGTGGCTCACGTCGAGGAGGTCAGCGGTGAGTTTAGATGCAAAGGCGTCGCCATCGACGATTTTGTCGTAGTCGCCGTTCTTTTGATGCGTGCGGATGGCGTCGATCATCTTTTGCCCGACCTCTGGGTAAACGTAGTACTCGGTCAGATTGGAGGCGATGCCGTCGATGACACGCCGGCGCGCGGTGTCGTCGATCTTGATGTTCTCGACCACCGCGCCCGGCGGAATGGCGCGCAGGCCGAAGTTGTCAACCGTGTGAGGCTCCGCGGAGTTAAGCAGAATATTTCCGATTGCGACGGTGGTACTGGCCTTCTCCTTGACGCGGAATTTGATCTGCAGGGGCTCGCTGCTCTCGATGGAGAGAAGATCGAAGCCGCCGGTCTGCGAGCGGAAATTGTGGAAGAAGTCGGCAGTTGCCTTGGGATCGTGGGTCTTGATGTAGGCGTCGATCTTGGCTTGATCGCCGCTGTTGAAGGCATCGAGCCATGCAGTAAGGGTGTGGCCGGCGGGTGTGTCGGGGATAGGCGTCTGCGCGAACGCGGGCATTGCGCAAAGAACCAGCAGAACGAGCAATGCGCCAAGCCGCGCCGAGGGGAGCGATGTGCTTAAAGATCTAGAACCACGGGTGAGTGTCAATGGGTCCTCCTTGGGAAGCCGGGCTTGGGAAACCGGGCCTGGGAAGCCGGGGTGCGATGGGCCGGCAAGTGGATCGGCTCTTCAGCCATAGACAGGTCTATCATTAGAACAGCGTGTCTGAGAGAGGAAATTGCATCAAAATGGCAAATTTTGCGCGTTTATCTCGTCCCGAAATGTCAAATGCAGAGGAATCTGAGAAAATTGCCGCGATGGACGAGCGTGACATGCGAATCCTCGGTGCATTGGGCAATAACGGCAGAATCAGTTATCAGGAACTGGGCAAGATCGTGAATCTCAGCGCCAATGCCGCCGCTCAAAGGGTGCGCCGGCTGGAGACAGTTGGCGTGATTCGCCGGTTTTCCGTTGAGGTATCCCCCGCATCCCTGGGGCTCAAGCTGCAAGCCTTCGTTGACGTAAAGCTGCGCCAGGGAACGACCATGGAAGCATTCGAAAAGGCCCTGGGGAATATTCCTGGGATTCGCGAGGCCGCATCGATCACAGGGACCTTCGACGCGCGGCTGCACGTGGATTGCGCGGATCCCGCCGAACTTGGAAGACTGGTTGAACAGCTTCGCGTACAGGCCGGAGTTCAGTCAACCAGCAGCACAGTGATCTGCCGGGAACTGCATGTCAGACGCAGATGATGGATGCGCGCAAGCGACAGACAGGGCCGCAGATTTCCGGCGATGTAGACTGAGAATGCATGAGCCTTCCGGCAGAAAGCTCCCACGCAAACGCAGAGGCTTCCGCGACCACGACCGTCACCGACCCAGCGCGGGCAGGAATGTTGTTTGAGCAGTCGGTGAGCATCATGGCGCGGCTGCGAGCGCCGGGCGGTTGTCCCTGGGACCGCGAACAATCCTTCGATTCCATTCGCAAATACACGCTCGAAGAGACCTACGAGGTCTTCGACGCCATTGAGCGGCGGGATTTTCCGCATCTGGCAGAGGAGTTGGGCGATCTGTTGCTCCAGGTGCTGTTTTATGCCGAGATGGCGGCCAACGAGGGGCATTTCACAATCGCCGATGTGTTGAACCATCTGAACAGCAAGCTCATCCGCCGCCACCCGCACGTCTTCGGGGAAGAGGCCTCGCGGGCGGCTGGGAACAAGGCGGATGTGGATGCAGCCGTCGAGGGATCGTCGGCAGCGGTGCTCAGGAATTGGGAGGAGATCAAGTCTGCTGAAAAACGAGGGGCGGCCGAGAAGGCGGCCGGAGCGCTCCTGAACTCCGGTTCGGGTTCGCGGCTCGACAGCGTACAGCGGGCGTTGCCGGCGCTGGCGGAGGCAACCAAGCTGGGAGCCAAGGCGCAGAAGGCAGGGTTCGACTGGCCGGGATGGCGGGATCTGCTGCCCAAGCTGGTGGAGGAGACGGCGGAACTCGAGGCCGAGGCAGCTTCAGGTGATCCTGCGCGGAAACCTTTTGTGGAAGCCGAGTTGGGTGATCTGCTGTTCACCGCGGTCAACCTTGGACGACACCTGGGGGTGGATGCGGAGATGGCGCTCAGGGGGTGCAACCGGCGGTTTCGCGAGCGCTTCCGACTGATGGAGCGGGCGGCGGATCGGCCGTTGGAGGAGTTGGGTCCGGCAGAGCTTGAGTCATTGTGGTCGGAGGCGAAAAAGAAGCTGGCGGGGGAGGGATTGTGAGCGGGGCTTTCGAGAGACATCCCTCAGGGGCTAAAGCCCAGGTTCATTTTGGGGCCATTGCGGCACGACTAAAGTCGTGCCCTTTCAAAACCTCGCTGAAACCGTGCCCTTTCAAGAATTCATCGCTGGGGTCGCGGCGATGATCGTCATCCGCAGTTGTTGCGGCCAGGAGGAGCTGGAGGCTTGCGTGCTGCTCCAGGTGGAGACCTGGGGTTACGACCCGACGGATGTCATTCCGCGCAAGGCGTTTCTGGTCTGGCAGAAGGTGGGCGGGCAGGTCATCGGCGCCTTTGACACCGACCTCCCAGACGCCGGGGGCGAGGGCGGCCCGGAGTCGCTGGTGGGGTTTGTGCTGGCGCTGCCAGGGATCAAATTTGGACCTGAGTCCGGCTCGGGCAGGGAAGAGCCGCGGCCTTATTTACACTCGCACATGATGGCGGTCAAGGAGGGGTACCGCAACCGCGGCCTCGGGGTTCAACTCAAGCTGGAACAGCGCAAGGACGCGCTCCGCCGCGGCATCCGGCTCATTGAATGGACCTTTGATCCGCTGGAAATCAAGAACGCATTTTTGAATATCCATAAGCTGGGAGCGGTGTCGCAGAGCTACCTGGTGGATTTTTATGGTGTATCCTCATCTCGACTGCAAGGCGGGCTTCCCACGGACCGGCTGCTGGCGGAGTGGCGGCTCGATTCACCGCACGTGCAGGCAATCCTCGAGGGCCGCGCGAAGAATTCGCTGGTAATCGAAGAGGTCATTCAGGTTCCGGCTACAATATATGAGTGGAAGGCGAGCGAGGCAGGACGGGAGCGTGCGCTTTCTGTGCAGCTAGAGAACCGGCGGAAGTTTCTGGAAGCGTTTTCCCGCGGGCTGGCGGTGCTTGCGTTTGGCCGCGATGCGGAAGGGAATGGGAGCTTCGAGCTCGGTCATCTTTCCCAGTTGGAATTGGATTAGTTTTTAATAGGGGCACACGATAATGAGGAATGCCAGAGTATGAAGATCGATGCGATCATCCTGCGCGAGTTGCGACTGCCGCTGATGAGGCCGTTTGAAACCAGTTTTGGCGTGACCACGAATCGGAGAATCGTTCTGGCCGAGGTGCGGGCCGAGGGGCTGACGGGATGGGGAGAGTGCACTGCGGGAGAGCGGCCGTATTTTTCGGCTGAGTCGACTGACAGCGCGTGGCAGGTGATTGTGAACGAGCTGGGCCCGACGCTGGCCAATTCAACGCCCAAGCATGGCGGCGATTGTCCCAAGATCTTCAAGCTGGTGCGGGGAAACCGCATGGCCAAGGCCACGCTTGAAAACGCCATTTGGGATATTGAAGCGCAGCGCGAGGGAATTTCGCTTTCGCGGTTGCTGGGCGGGGTGCGCGATGTGATCCCATGCGGTGTTTCGCTGGGCATTCAGCCGAGCATTCCGGAACTGATGGAGGTGATTGAACGCGAGTTGGAGGCGGGATATCAACGGATCAAATTGAAATGCAAGCCGGGCTGGGATCTTGAAGTGTTCGAAAAAGTGCGGAGCCGGTGGCCGGGGATCATGCTCAGCTGCGACGCCAACTCGGCGTACAAGCTGAAGGATGCGGACCACCTGGTGGAGTTTGATGCGTTCGATCTGCTGATGATTGAGCAGCCTCTGTGGCACGACGATTTTTACTACCACTCCATGCTGCAGAAGCGGCTGGAGACGGCGATCTGCCTGGACGAGTCTATCGGCAACAGAAGAGACGCGCTGGCGGCCATTGAAATGGAGTCCTGCAAGATCATCAACATCAAGCTGGGACGTGTGGGCGGGTTTTCCGAGGCGATTGCGGTGCATAACGCGGCGCAGGAGCGAGGGATTCCGGTGTGGTGCGGCGGGATGCTGGAGGCAGGCATCGGGCGGTCGCACAATGTGGCGCTTTCTTCGCTGGAGAACTTCTCCCTTCCCGGAGATGTTTCGGCTTCGGCGCGGTATTGGCGCGAAGACATTGTGGAGCCGGAGATTACGGTTTCTTCCGCCGGCGAGATTGCCATTTCGGATTCGCCGGGGCGCGGGTGCGAGGTCCGCACCGACCTGGTGGAGCGGTTGACGGTGCGCAAGGAAGAGATTCGCGCGTTCGAGCTGGTTGGGTAGAGGGACGGGGGAACCGATCCAGGGGTTCCCGCGTACTGATACCCGGCGATGCAACTTCGTCTGCAGAACCACGTCTTAAGGCATGAGACGCGGCTGGCTGCATAGAATGCCGCCGGAGGTTGACATCAGTGACTCCCCAGGAAGAACAGCTCATCAACTCGCTCGTGGAGCGGGTAAACCAGACACAATTGCAGGAAAAAGACCCGGACGCCGAGGCGTTGCTGAGCAAAGGCCTGGGCAGCAATCCGGACGCGCTCTATATCCTCGCGCAATCGGTCCTGATCCAGAACATTGCGCTCGATCAGGCCAAGGCGCAGGTGGCGCAACTGCAGCAGCAGGTGCAGCAGGCGCGGCAGCAGCCGGCCCACGCCACCAGCTTTCTGGGCAACCTGCTCGGGCATCACGACCCTCCTCCTCCGCCGCAGCCGGCTTACACTCCTGTGCAGCAGGGCTATGTGCCTCCTCCTCCTCCTCCGCCCGGATATGACCCGCAGTATGCGCAGCCGCAGTACGTTGCGGCAGGACCGCCGAGCTTTTTGCGTGGGGCCATGCAGACGGCCGCGGGCGTGGCTGCGGGGGCGCTGGCGTTCGAGGGTGTCGAGTCGATTCTCCATGGAATGGGCGGGTTTGGACATCCCGGCTACGGCATGGGCGGGTTCGGCATGGGGCCGGGCATGGGCATGATGGGTGGCGGCTTCGACCGGCCGGTGGAAGAGACGGTTGTCAACAACTACTACGACCAGCCGGGTGGGCAGGAGCAGCATTTCCACGAGTCGGCAGACCAGGGCAGATCGCAGTTTTCCAATGCCGACTATGTGCAGAGCGGGGACGACCAGGGCAATTTCGACAACTCCAGCTTTGACAACACCGCCGCGGATGACAACATTGCGCAGGACGATGGCAGCGGGTTTGACGATGGTGGGGGAGGCTTCGATGGTGGGGGCGGGGACTTCTCCTAGCGAGTCGGCAAGTCAGCGAGTCAGCGTGTCAGGGAATGCTCCCCCTGTCTCGCTATCCGGCAGCAATTGCTTCTTCGGCGCGGGCGAAGGTGTAGGGGCCTTCGGGGACTAACGCAACCGGGGCGTCATCCGGTAGTCCGGCAAGCGTGGCAGCGACGGCCTCTTCAAGGCTGCGGAAGGCGCGTTCGGAAAGGAAGCCGAGTTGACTCCTGGTAACGCCGGGGGTGAAGAAATAGAGATCGTACTTTTCGCCTGTGAGGGCGAGCTTCTCCAGCTGCCACTGGTCCACTTCGACGGGCGCCAGGCGAATTTCATCGAGAAAACTGCGGAAATCCTTAAGGCCTGACAACCTGCGCGCGAACTCCGGCGAGCCTACGCCCTCGGCGCATTGGGCCACGATCAGGATGCGGCCGCCGGGCTTCACCATGTGTGCGGCGGCGGTAATGCCTTTGACGCATTGATAAAAAGTGAGGTCGAGGGGATAGCCGGCGGAGCTGGTGATGACGGCATCCACGGGCTCTTCAAGGCGTTCCAGACAGGCTTGCTCGACAAAGGTCACGCCCGCGGCGTGGGCCTTGACTGGATCGCCGGCAAAGACGCCGGAGATTCTGCGGTCCTGGGTGAGGGTGACGTCGAGCATGAAGTCGTGGCGAGCCGTGCGAGCGATTTCAAGCAACTCGGCGTGGAGGGGATTGGCTTCGATGGAGCCCTCCGTGGCCAGCGGCTCACGCATGAAGCGGGGCGAGTGGATGACCTTGATGGTCTCTTGCGCTGCCAGGCCGGGAGCGATCAGCTTGCGGCCGCCACTGAATCCCAACATCAAGTGCTGTTCGATGAAGCCGAGTGTGATGTGCAGATCGGCGGATAGGAAGCGCTCGTCGATGTAGACCGGAGTGCCGCGGCCTGTTTCGCCCAGGAAGCGATGCTCGGCGATTGCTTTGGCGTCGTGGCTGACGATCGAGTATTTCGCGGCAATTTCAGGGCCGACGATGGTGTCGATCTCGTCTTCCGTTGCGCCGCGATGAAGGCCGGTGGCGATGAGGATGGTGATGCCTTCGACGGGAATCCCGGCCTGATGCAGGCGATCGAGAATAGGCGGCAGCGTGACGCGGTTGGGCGCGGGCCGGGTAATGTCGCAGACGGAGATGGCTGCGGTTTTCTTGCCGGCGGCGAGGGTGCTGAGCGGCGGGCAGCCGATGGGAGCGTCGAGGGCTGCGTTAAGCGCGGCTAGCTCGTCGTCAAGCGCCTGGGCGGTGTGGCTCAGCAGGACTTTGGTCCGAAACCCGTCGGGGACTGAGACCTCCAGGCCGCTCTTGCCGAATGAAAAATTTGCTTTCATGCAACTCCTAAGGCACGTTCGCGACAGCCGTCCCTGAAGGAAGTCTACTTTCTTTCTTTCATCTTTGCAGCGGGTGTTAACCAATGGGCGGGTTGGTTCGTTATGCAGGCAGAAGTGAATCAACCGCTTCATTCAAGTGAGGAAACCGAAATGTCGCAGGCTGCCCGTATTCTGCCCTGGTTTATTCGTTCGTTGTTTTTGCCCACCGTTCTGTGTGCCGCGCTCGCCTCGGCGCAGACCGCGCCTGCGCCTGCACGTCCTGCGGCTCCGGCGAGGGCTGCCGCACCGGCCCAGGCGTCGACTCCGGAAGGCCCGGTGAGCGACCGCGACTTTGCTGCCACCCAGACCGAACTCCTCCGCCTGCTGCGGATGAGCCCCACACTGACGACGGTGGTCGCTCACGACCCGTCGCTGCTGTCCAACCAGGAGTATGTGAGCCGCAACAATCCGCAGTTGGCCGCGTTTCTTACTGCGCATCCGGAGGTGGCGCGCAACCCTGAATTCTACCTGTTCACCCGCATAAACCATGAGGACGGCAGCCCCAACGAAGAGCTGGAACGGGCGGTATGGCCGGAGCTGGTCCCGCAATCGCGGGATTCCTGGGGCGCTTCGGATGTGATTCAACCGATCGCGTTCTTGCTGGCGTTCGCCTGTTTTCTGAGCGCGCTCATATGGCTGGTGCGGCAGTTCCTGGAGAACCGGCGCTGGGGGCGTATTTTCAAGCTGCAAAGTGAAGTGCATGGGCGCCTGATCGACAAGTTCAGTTCCAACCAGGAACTGGCCGGTTACATGGAGACCGAGGCCGGCAAGCGGTTCCTGGAGGCGGCGCCGATTCCTGTTGGTCTTGAACCGGAGCAGCGCGTGCCCAATGCGATTGCGCGCGTGCTGACGCCACTGCAGATCGGGATTGTGCTGGTGCTGCTGGGCATTGGGTTCTTCATGCTGCGCAATGTGCGCACGGAGATGCACGAGGCAATGCTGGTGCTGGGAACCATCGCGCTGATGCCCGGACTGGGGTTTATTATCTCCGCAGGGATTACCTGGGTTCTGGCCGGGAGGCTTGGGCTGATTCCGGAGAGCCAGGCGCCCGGCAGCCGGATCGCGCCGCCGCACTTTGACGGCCGGGATGCGAAGTGAAGGGACGCGAGGTGAGCCGGGGTGCGAGCCACCGCGATGCCGGCCAGCGGAGTGAGGATGCAAGCGCTTATGCCTTGGGAAGCAGTTTTCCTGAATCCGATAGCCGGCGACGGGCCGCTTGCGGCGGACCTGGCCAACGGTCTTCGTGCAGAAACCCTCATGGATAGCGAAGCCTTTGCGGCTTTCTATCAGCGTTCGGCGCGGCCGCTGTGGGCTTACCTGGCTCGGGTATCAGCCGACCCTGCGCTGGCGGACGACCTGATGCAGGAGAGCTTTGTGCGATTCCTTTGCGCGGGGCGTCCGGAGTTGTCGCTTGCGGAGGGGGAAGTTGGGGCGAGGCGATATCTGTTTCGCATTGCGACCAACCTGCTGCGCGATTATTGGCGGCGGCCAGCGGCGGCCTCGATCGAAGAAGTGCCGGAGGAGTTTTTTGCTTCGGCGGATCGCTCCGGCGAGTGGGAGTCGCAGGCGATTCTGGGTCCGGCCCTCAAGCAGATGCGGCCGCGGGATCGGCAGATGTTGTGGCTGGCGCATGCGGAGGGGTATTCGCACCACGAGATTGCGCAGATCACCGGGTTGGGGAGCGCGAGCATCCGGCTGCTACTGTTCCGGGCGCGGCGAAAGATTGCGCGGATTCTGCTGGCGCAGGCAGCGGAACCGGGTGCGAAAAAGCAGAAGACAACCGGCTTTTTCAGGAGCGAGCCATGAGTTTCCGGACCTGTACTCGCCAAACTGAAGTGCAGCGACTGCTGGACCAGGGGCACTGGCCGCATGCTTGTCCGGCGGAGTTGCGGGCACACCTGAACGGCTGTCGATTGTGCGCGGAGCTGGTGCTGGTTACACGGGCCTTCCAGCAATCGCGGGCTGCGACGGCGGCGCACGTAAAGCTGCCGGCTCCGGGGGCGATCTGGTGGCGGGCGCAGTTGCGCAGGCGGAATGCGGCGGTGGAACGCGTGGGCAAGCCGATTTTTGGCGCTTACGTATTTGCCCTGTCGATTACGGTTCTGGTTGCGGCGGTGTTTGCGATTACCCAGGCGCGGCACGGGCTGCGCTGGCTCGAGGCGAGTGAATCGTTCCATCCTGTTGCATGGTTCGGTGCGGGCGGCAGCCTGCTGGTGCTGATTTCTGTTTTCGCGATGGTGGCGCTGGTAGGAGCTGTGCTTGTTTATATTGCGGCGGAGAGGCATTAGCGAGCTTTAGCTATAAATGCGTCGGTGTGATCACGAAGAAGCAGGACCTTCGACTCCTCTCAAGCGCGCCCTGCTAGATTCCTTGCGGGAAAAAAAAGAGGCGAAGCCCGCCCGTGGTGCCTTTGGGCCTCGCCAGAGGAACACCCTCTCTGGGGTCGCACGGATTGTGCCGGCGGAGAACCCAGAAGCTTGGTGCGGCAGCAATCGGCAAACGAAGCTTAATGGATGCGAATATCGCCGGAGCCGGTTTCTACGCGCACGGTCGGACCGCCGCCGTTCAGCTTCCCGGTCACATGATGGTGATCGTTCGAGCCTTGTGTGAGCATTTCGCGGTCGGTGTGAATACTGCCGGAGCCGCTTTCGGCATCCAGCGTCAAAGGCGCATCGCCCACCCAGAGTTCCACGTTGCCGGAGCCCGTCTCAAGCTTCCATCCCGCGGAGGGAGCTCCGTTGACCTTGATATTCCCTGAGCCGGTTTCGGCCTTGAGGGCGCCGTGCAGATCGTGCAGTTCGATGTTTCCCGAGCCGGTCTCGGCCTTCACGTCGCCCGCAGCGTTCTGTTCAGCGAAAATGTCGCCGGAACCCGTGTTGACCGTAAAATTGCCGCGCAGCCCGGTGGCGTGAATGTTGCCCGAGCCGGTGCTGAGCTTGGCGTTTTCGCCCACCGCGTCGTCGGTGACATCCCCCGAGCCGGAGCTCGCCTCAAGATAGGTGTTGGCCGGCGCCTGGATCTCATAATCGATGCTGATGTGGTTCAGATTCTCGTGGCGCGCGCCGATGCGGACGATGTTTCCGGTCTGCTCGATGGGTGGATTGGCGGCGATCTCGCGCACCTTCTCTTCGCTGCCACCCCAATTCGACTCCACGTGGCCGACAATATGAAGCTGGCTGCCCGAACCCTGGGTCAGGTGGATGTTACCCGAGCCAGTGCCCACCGAAAGCTCTAGCCGCCCGTTAAGGGTGAGGGTGCGCTCAAACGTTTGTTCAGTCGCCAGCGCCGGAACTGCCGCCAGCGCCAACGCCGCTGTTGCCAGAATCAGATGCTTCATTGTGTTCCTCATTTCTTTTGAATCCAGGGACTAGGGGTCAGGGGTTAGGGGTTAGGGACCAGGGAACCGGGAACAGTGATCGACCTTCGGAATTTAAGCATCCCGAGTGCCAAATCGGGCTTGCGTTCAAACCCATTGCTTTCAGACAGGGTGGAACCGTTCCCGGCAGTTCTCCACTTTCTTCCGTGTCCGCTTCCGGACACCACCGTCCGCCGCCGCACAGGCCGTGCCCGCAGAACTCAGAGAGACGAACATAACGCTGTACGTTTCCCTTCGCAATTCAGTTCCCAAGTCCCTCAGCCCCTAACCTCTAATCCCAAATCCCTAACCCCTTACCCCTAACCCCTGACCCCTAGTCCCTAAAGTGCTATCCTCACACCGGGATGGACGGTCTTGCGCTGCTGAAATTTGTCGCCGTGGCCATGCTGATTCTGGCCAACGCCTTTTTTGTGGCTGCCGAATTCGCGCTGGTTTCGATTCGCGACACACGCATTGAGCAGATGCTGGCTGCCGGCGTTCCCGGGGCGCGCGCCGTGCGCCGCTTGCAGCAGGATCTGGAAGATTTTCTTCCCGCTGTGCAGCTTGGCGTCACCCTCTGCTCGCTGGCACTGGGCTGGATCGGCGAACCGCTTGCTGCGTCGATCCTGTTTGGCTGGCTCAATCTGCTGCCACTGACCCAGCCGCATGCGCTGCTCTACGCGCACATTATTGCCGTGACGCTGGGCTTCGCGATCATTACTTATTTCCACGTGGTGGTGGGCGAACTGGTGCCGAAGTCCCTGGCGCTGCGCAGGGCTGAGGCGCTGGCTGTCGCCGTCGCTCCACCAATGCTGCTGTTCATCGCCATCGCCCGTCCCGCGGTGCGGTTCCTCAAGGGCGGTGCGAGCTTCATCCTGCGCGGATTCGATATCGAACTGAGCGAGCGTGCCGCTGTCCACTCGCCGGATGAACTGAAGCTGATTGCCACCGCGGCCCGGCGCATGGGTTTGCTGCCCCGCTTCCAGGAGACGCTGATTCATCGCACCCTGGAGCTCGACGATGTGACGGTGCGGGAGATCATGACGCCGCGCAAGCAGATATTTTCGCTGCCAGCAAACATGCCGATCGAGGAAGCCACTGCCAAGGTCCTTGACCACATGCACTCGCGTGTGCCGGTCTACGACGAAACGCGCGGGCCAGAGCACATTGTCGGCGTGGTTTATTCGAAGGACCTGGCGCGGCTTATGTACTTCCGGCCCCGGGCGACGGTCATCCCAAGTCTGGCTCCAGAGGCCGTGGAGACCGCGAAATCCCGCCCCGTGATTCCTTTTGTCGAACTCAGGCTGCAACAGGTGATGCGCGATGTGCTGGTGGTGCCGGAGACGAAATCGGTTCTCGACCTGATTCGCGACTTTCAGCAGCGCCGCCGTCACCTGGCAATCGTTGTGGACGAGTACGGCTCGACTGTGGGCCTGGTCACCGCCGAAGACGCGATCGAGCAACTGACCGGGGAACTGGAGGACGAGTTCGATTCGCCCGAACTGCCCGTGCTTACCACTGCTTCAGGCGCGCTGCTGATGGATGGAGGCGTGAACCTGCGCGATCTGGAGACGCAGATGCAATGGAGCCTTCCCCGCGAAGGCGGCGTAGAAACCCTGGCGGGGTTTGTGCTCATGCGTTTGGGGCATATTCCCCAAGAAGGGGAGAGCGTCGTGTTCGATGGGCGCCGGCTGACGGTGGCGGAGATGGATGCGCGTCGGATTGCGAAGGTTCGTGTGGAGCCGGTGGAGGAGGATCTGACGGCAACGGAGGCGAGTCCATAAAGGCGAGTCCCCAGAAGCGGGTTAGAAATCCCGGCTGGGACAATGCGTGCCGGCTGACCTGTCGCAGGTGTTCATCTCGCCCGTATAATAGCTGCCTGACTGCGCCTCGCGTGCGTATGAGGCTCTCTGCTCACCGCTCGCGTGAACTTTTGTGGGCGCGGGCGGAGGAGCTCACATGAAAGACCGGAAGAAGCTCAAGAAGGACGAGCACATCAAGCACCAAAACCACGAGGCGAACGGCAAACACGCCGTCAGCAAAGACAATGGTGCGATTCAGCAGCCACCCCACGATGCGGGCGTGATGCTACTGGGCAAGGATTGCGGATATGAGAAAGAGCTTGCCCGCCTGCAGGTCGAACTCGTCAAGCTTCAGGAGTGGATTCGCCACCAGCAGCTGCGCGTAGTGGTGCTGTTCGAAGGGCGCGATGCCGCCGGCAAGGGCGGCGCCATCAAGCGCATCACCGAGTCGCTGAATCCGCGCATCTGCCGCGTGGTCGCCCTGGGGACGCCGACGGAGCGCGAAAAATCGCAGTGGTATTTTCAGCGTTATGTGCCCCACCTGCCCGCGGGGGGTGAGATGGTGCTGTTCGACCGTAGCTGGTACAACCGCTCCGGCGTGGAGCGCGTAATGGGGTTCTGCACCGAGCAGCAGTATCAGGAGTTCATGCAGAGCTGTCCGGAGTTCGAGCGCATGCTGGTTCGCTCCGGCATCATCCTCATCAAGTATTGGTTTTCAGTTTCCGACGCGGAACAGGAACGGCGCTTTCAGGACCGGCTGAACAAGCCCACCAAGCGCTGGAAGCTGAGCCCGATGGATCTGGAATCGCGCAAGCACTGGGCCGAGTACTCGCGCGCAAAGGACGAGATGTTCGCCATTACCGACACCAAGCAGTGCCCCTGGTACGTGGTAAACGCGGAGAACAAGAAGACGGCGCGGCTCAACGTAATCCGGCATCTGCTTTCCATGATCCCCTACAGCGACCTCACGCCTGAGCCGCTGCAGCTGCCGCCTCTTGAAAAATCGAAGTACGTGCGGCCGCCCATGCATGAACAAAACTTCATTCCCGAGGTTTATCGCTGAGACTGCGTGGCTTTCGGTTTGGCAGGAATGGAAGAACAGCTGCGTTCCTTCGACTCACGTCACAGACGGCTGCATGCATCCGCGCTAGAATGTCTGGCCCAAGGGGGAAAGACATGCGCAAATCTGTCCGCATTTTTATTGTTCTTTCATTGATCTTGCTGCCCGGAGTTCTGCGTGCAGGGGAACACTTCGATGGCAAGTGGCTGACCAAGATGACGTGCCCGCCAAAGGGGAACACGGAGGGTTACACCTGGCAGTTTCCCAGCGATATCACAAACGGAAACTTTCACGGAGAGCACGGCACAGCAGGCCA
Organism: Occallatibacter sp.; assembly: GCA_052145815.1. GTDB lineage: Bacteria > Acidobacteriota > Terriglobia > Terriglobales > Acidobacteriaceae > Telmatobacter. The sequence continues at coordinate 12,464 of JBKQNU010000158.1, read as the reverse complement.
GCCCGGCTACCTTTTGATCGAAGGCAAAATCAAGGACGACGGCACGGCCAAGTTATCTGCCAATGGCCTTGTGGCTTCAAGAAAGTATGGCACCGGAGTTTTTACAACGCAGGGTTCCGACTACAGCTACGACATCAAGGCGCAATTCAAGGACGCGGAAGGGACAGGCATGCGGGACAAGGGGCTGGGCATAGTAGGCCGGCCATGCACTTTTGATTTTGTGAAGCAGTAAGCCTCTGGTGCCTCATCTTTTGTGCCGGGTGTCCCATTCTTTGCGGTCGCCGCGGCGATCCGCGGCGACCGCAAAAGGGTGGGAGACCAAAGGCCCATCATCCAGAGGATCCCTCCGTCTCTGCCAACTCATTTATCGTTGAGAGCGAGCCCATGAAGCAGATCCTCACCCGCCTCGCTCTCACAATTCCGGTCGTCTGGCTGGTGGTGTCACTTGTATTTCTTCTGATTCACCTCGTTCCCGGCGACCCCATCCAGCAAATGCTGGGCGACAGCGCAACGCCTGCGGACATCGGAGCCCTGCGGCATCAATATGGACTCGACAGGCCGCTCTGGGCGCAGTACTTGCATTACTGGAACGGCGTGCTGCACGGCGACCTGGGCAGCTCGATCCGACTGCACTCGACGGTGAGCACCCTCATTGCGGCGCGCTACCCTTACACGTTGGCCCTGACGCTGACGGCTCTTGGACTAGGCCTGGCCCTCGCTCTGCCCGCGGGGATTGTGGCCGCTGTGCGCAGGGGGCGATGGGCTGACCAGGTGCTATCGGTCGTGTCTCTGTTTGGACTCTCGGTGCCGGGGCTGGCGCTGGGGCCGGTGCTGATTCTCGTCTTCTCTATCCAGCTCGGATGGCTGCCTGTCTCGGGTGCAAACCCCGGCGGTGGCCGCTCCATCGACTGGCACTACCTGGTGCTGCCTTCGATTGCCATGGGCGCGTCGCTGGCGGCGATTCTCACCCGCATGATCCGCACCGCAATGCTCGAAGAACTCGGCCAGGATTACATCCGCACCGCCCGCGCCAAAGGGTTGAGTGAGACGCGGGTGGTCTGCCGCCACGCACTGCCCAATGCGCTCGTTCCCATCGTCACCGTAGTCGGCCTGCAATTCGGGGCGCTGCTCGCCGGCGCCATCGTCACCGAGACAATCTTCAGCTGGCCCGGCCTGGGACGGCTCACGGTGAATGCGATTTCCAACCGGGACTATGCGTTGGTGCAAGGGTGCCTGCTGTCGATTGGATTGACGTATGTGCTGGTGAACCTGCTGACGGATGTGGTGTACCGATGGGTGAATCCGCGCATGCGGGATTAGATTATGAGACTAGACAGGGTAATGTCCGGATTGGCGACAATCTGGGCGATACGCATCCGCAGGCCCTAGGAATCTTCGCGAGTGTCGGAATACAAATAGTAGAAGTCGCAATCGAAGCCAACATTGAGATGGGCAAGGTTGGAGATCAACTCCCGGTCCACCACGAACCCCGGATAGCTGGTGTGGAAGTATCCCACGAGCTGAATCCCGACATCGTATTCTGTTCCCAGTCGACGAATCTCCTCGGCATGGCCCGATGTTTGTTCGAGCACATCTTTGAGATGGTCCTCAAGTAGAGCCGAGTGTGGAAGGCGCGAAAAGAGAGACCACCGGCTGAACTTCCGCTCGATTCGTGTTCGTTCGCTCCTGTCACCTTTCGTCCATGATTCACTCGGCTTCAAACCGATCCGAGCTGTGATCGCATCTGGGTCGAAGTCGCCAACTACGGTCAGATAGGCGTATTCCTCGTTATCTTTGGTCATTGCTGTATCTCACAGTAAACGATAAGCGCACGGGATGTCCCGACCATGATGGGTGTACGGTGGTCCCGCGTTGAAAGTGGCCTAGGAGTGATGCTGGCCGGAATTGCGCCTGTATCACCGGCAATCCGGAAACTACTCCTCTCCTAGGCCGGGATGAGCGGCACAATCTCAGCCGTTATCTCACCACTTTCCCCAACCGTCAGCATCCCCAAAGTAATCGGCAACTCAAACCGCCGCGGCCCGCAACTGCCGGGATTGAAATAGAGAACGCCCTTCTTCTTAGACAAAGTCGGCTTGTGCGTGTGCCCGAAAAGCACCGCCGCGAATCTTCCCGCAGCCGGATCGAGATGCAGCGTGCTCAGGTCGTGCAGCATATAAATGTACCGACCCTCCGCCATCACAACCTCCGTCTCCGGCAACTCGCTGCACGGCCCCTCGCGATCGATGTTCCCGCGAATCGCGGTAACCGGAGCGATCTTCTCCAATTCGCGGAGAATGGAGATTTTGCCCACATCACCGAGGTGCAGGATGCGGTCGACGCCGGCGAGCGCGGGCGCGACTTCGGGGCGGAGCAGTCCGTGGGTGTCGCTCACGACGCCGATTTTCATTTAGAGTCCCAGCTCCAGCCGCGTGCGCGGATCCAGCCGATCGCGCAGCGCATCTCCCAAAAAGTTGAACCCCAGCACCGCCCCCGCAACAGCCGCTGCCGGAAACAGCACCAGGTGCGGCGAATCGAACAGGTGCGAGCGCGCGTCGTTCAGCATCGATCCCCAACTCGGCGCCGGCGCGGGAATGCCCAACCCTAGAAACGACAGCGTAGCCTCGGCCAGAATGACCCCTGCCATGCCGATGGCCGCCTGCACCAGGATGGGCTGCGCGATGTTGGGCAGAATGTGGCGAAAAAATATGCGCATGCCGGTTGCCCCAAGTGCGCGGGCTGCATCTACATATTCACGTTCGCGCACTGCCATCACCTGGGCGCGAACCAGGCGGGCGTAGCCGGCCCAGCCGCCGATGGCCAGCGCCAACACCAGGTTGGAGAATCCTGGCCCTAGGAACGCAGCAAATGCAATGGCCAATAGTATGCCGGGCAGCGCCAGGAACGTGTTCATGGCGAAGGTGGTAAGCGCGGTGTCGACCCAGCCGCCCAGGTAGCCGGCCAGGCCTCCAATGGCCAGGCCCAGGGCGAGCGAGATGGCGACCACGCTGACAGAGACTGCGAGCGAGAGGCGCGCGCCCCACAGCAGGCGTGAGAGCGTGTCGCGGCCCAATTCGTCTGTTCCGGCCAAATGTAATGCCGATGGGCCTTCGAGCCGATGAAGTAAGTCGATGGTTGCCGGGGAATGAGGCGCGATCCATGGGGCGGCAAGACCGCCCAGGACGAAGCCTGCCAGCAGCAGTACGCCGATTGCGGCCAGCGGCTGGCGGCTAACACGGAAGGCTCCGCGACGTAACCCGGAAGTGGCAGTTACTTGTTTGAGCACAGTGAAAGAATACAGCTTCATAGGCGCGGAGAAGAGGTCTGGAGCGATGGGATTTTCCTCTAAAAGAACTGTTTTCTCTCTCGCGATTGCCGCACTTATTTTGCCGGCTCAGACGCTTCTGGCCGCGCCTTCCGGGCCTGCCGCGAGTGCCGATGTGCAGATCGCGAATACTCAGGCACTGCGCAACGCTGCCGGACAATTATTTGCACTGGGAAACCAGGCTCGTGCGGCTCAGGGACTACGGCTATTGGAGTGGGATTCAGCGTTGGCGGCAGCCGCGCTGAATCATTGTGTGCGAATGGCCGCGGAAGGACCGCTCTCTCATCAATACGACGGCGAGCCGGACCTGAGCGAGCGCGCAAGCCACGCCGGCGCACACTTCAACCTGGTGGAAGAGAATATTGCCGAGGGGAATGAGCCGGGGTCCATTCACCAGGCGTGGATGAACTCGCCCCATCATCGCGAGAATTTGCTCAACCCTGAAGTGGACCGCGTGGGACTGGCGGTTGTAGCGCGCGGCAATATGCTCTATGCAGTGGCCGACTTTGCGCATGAGGTGCGCGTCTTGACTCCGGAGCAGGTGGAAACCACCGTTGCCAACCTGGTGCAGGCTACGGGCGTAGCTGCGCACGGAAACTCTGTCGGCGCGCGGCTGGCATGTGCGCAGGATCATGGGCTGCCTGTCTCGCTCGACAACCGCCGGCCGGAGTTCATCATGCGCTGGCAGGACGCGGCACTGTCGCACTTGCCCGAGGCGTTGCTGGACCGAATCGCGACGGGAAAGTACAAGGAAGCGGCGGTTGGAAGCTGTCCGTCGCAGAGCGCAAATGGCACGTTCACGGTGTATCGCGTGGCTGTCTTGTTGCTTCGACCGGAATCGGGTGCGTCGCGGACGTATCTCTCTTCGAAATAGCCGCGCGATTTCACAACCTGCGAAAGATTCGAACCCGCAACGATTCGCCATAGAACGTGCCACCGCGACTCGTTCCTTAATTCCGTGTCTAGATAAGCATGAGGATTGCGCGACAAGGATTCGTTTTGTCCCTCACGGTGGCTTTGATAGCGCTCCTGTCTCAGCGCTCGCCCGCCGCCGAACCGTACAACAACCCGCAAACCATGCCAGGCGCCGCAGAGCAACTCTTCGCGCTGGCCAACCAAACGCGCGCCAACTATGGGCTGGGAGCGCTGAAATGGGATCCGGCCTTGGCTGCCGGCGCTCTGCAACACTGCATTCGCATGACTCAAAGCGGGTCGATATCGCACCAGTATCGCGGTGAGCCGGATGTGACTGCTCGCGCCGGCCATGCGGGAGCGCACTTCAGCCTGATTGAGGAGAACATTGCCCTCGGCCCGTATGCCAGCGGCATTCATCAGGGATGGATGAATTCGCCTGGCCACCGTGCAAACCTGCTGAACCCCGCCATCGACCGTGTTGGCATCGCCGTGCTGGCGCGTGGCGGAGAGCTCTATGCCGTGGCCGATTACTCGCGCGCAGTTGCGATGCTGACGCCGGGCCAGGTTGAGGCTGCCTTCGCGGGCTTGCTGCGCGCAAGAGGACTCGCCGTGCTCAGGGACGCGAACCAGGCGCGCGCCTTGTGTGCCTCATCAGGGCGCTTCATGCCGCAAGATGGAGCAAGTTTCCTGATGCGCTGGCAAGGGTCGGATGTGACGCAACTGCCGGCGGACCTGGCACGGCGCGTGGCCTCCGGTGAATACCGTCAGGCTGCCGTAGGAAGCTGCCCGGCACAGAATGTCGACGGGGGATTCACTGCGTTTCGCGTGGCCGTGCTTCTGTATGGCGCGAACACTGCGGCATTGCCTTAGACCTCCGTTCAACCGAAGCTCTGATACTTCTTCCAGAACTCCGGCCAAGGCAGCAGCGGCGGACCGCAGAGGAAGATGTCGGGGTGGCCGAGGCTCTCTTCATTGCGAACACCTTCGCTGTTGCCGTTGTGCGCGACGAGGCGGCAGTTGGAGAAGATACGGGGCGCCCAGTCGCTGGTGACGCCGACCACAATCAGCGTAGTGGGCTGCGGCGTGGGATAGCCGCGCAGCCATGCGGAGTTGGTGAGGCTGATGGGAAGCGGCAGGTGATAGGCAGGACCGAGCATTTCAATTGCGCCCTGTTCACCGTAATTGCCGACGATGATGCCTAAGCTGGACTGCTGATCTGGGGGAAGGGAATCGCGAATTCCGGCAACGGTCTTGACCAGTTCCGGCCAGCCAATCTCTTCGCGAAGGTCGCTGCTGTTTTTCAGGGCAGAGTCACGCAGCGGTCCTGAAGTAGCAACCGGAACCCATCCGGCGATAACAAAAGCACCGTAGAGTGCGATGCCGGTGAAGAACACCGATTCGATGGTGCGCCGGCCCCATCGCGGCAGGGAGCCGAGCCAACGCTCGCTGATGACCGCGCCCATGGCGATCAGCATCGGATATGCGCCGGCCGTGTAGTAGCCTCGGCCCTTGGCGAAGAAAAAAGCTGCGAAGGGGACCAGGAACATCCACGCGAGCATGCGGTAGCGGCGGTTGAGCAGAAAGGCGACCAGGCCGGCGATCCACAGGGGCGCGGCAAACAGGTTGGCGCAGATGCGGAGTTGATCGATCAGGAAGTCGTCGCCGCGGCCTTCGGCTACGTCCCGCACATGGATGTGGTGCAGGAAATGGTATGAGATGAACTGATGGTTTACCTGCCAGAGCAAGTTGGGCAGAAAAATCAGCAGCGCCACGCCAATACCCGCCCAGAACCATTTGCTCTTAAGAAAGCGGCGCGCACTTGAAAGCACAACTCCAGCGAGGATACCGGCGATATAGAAGACGATTGCGTACTTGGTCAGCAGGCCGATTCCGACGGCAGCGCCAATGGCCAGCCACCAGCGCGGATTTTCAGTCCGCAGCAGACGGATGGTGAAGTAGGCGATCAGCACCCACCACAGAAAATCGAATGAGGTGTATTGAAACTCCGTGCCTTCAAAGATCGGAATGGGCGAAAGCGCGACAGCGAATGCAGCTGTGCCCTGCGCCAGGCGTCGGCCTCCGAGCTCGCGCGCCATCAGGCCAGCGACCACAATCACCGCAGCCTGGGCCAGAACGGAGAAGAGGCGCAGGCCAACAAGATTCAAGCCGAAAAGGCCAAGACTGATGCGTTCGATCACCGGCGTGAACGGGGGATAGGCGACAAATCCCCAATCAAGATGACGCGCATCAGAGAGGAACTGGAATTCATCGCGATGGAACCCATAGCGGCCGTTGGTGAGCAGATGAAGCAAAGTCACGGCCGCAGCGATGACGAGCAGAATTCCAAGGCTGGTGGAATGCCGTGCTTCAGTGCGCGGTTCGCGTTCTTCTGCTTCGATTGCATTCATTTCCAAGCCGGCTCCTTCTTTCAGCCTTCATACGCGCAGCGAAGACATCCGGTTCCTCAGTTTCTATCGGCGGGCATGGGGACACGGACCGACGCCATGCCGGCAGCGGTTGCGGCCTGAATGCCGAGATCGGTGTCTTCAAAGACCAGGCAATGCTGCGGCGCAACGCCCAAACGCGCAGCGGCGAGAAGGAAAGCATCCGGGGCGGGCTTCGAGTTCGTGTAGTCTTCCGCGCCGACAATGGTCTCGAACCGATCGAGCAAATTGACAGTCGTGAGCGAGCGGAGAACCGAACTGGTGTGGCCGCCTGAAACGACCGCGAAAGGAATGACGCCATGTTGAGCATCAATATGTTCGAGGACTTCAGGAATCGCCTTGAGCTGCGGGAGCAGATCGAAATAGAGTCCTTCTTTGCGCGTGGCGACGGCTTCGACAGGCATGTTGAGGCCCTGCATCTGGTTCAGTGTGGTGATGATCTCGCCGACGGGCTTGCCGCCCCAGGCGTAAAACAGCGCTTCATCGAAGGCGCAGTTCCATTCGCCCAGCGCGGTCTTCCAGGCAATGTAATGCAGCGGCATGGAGTCGACGATGGTGCCGTCGCAGTCGAAAAGATAAGCCTGGAATTTGCCGGCGGGGAGGGGAAGTTTCATGCGGATTGGAAGCTCCTTGGAATTGTGCAGCTATGCCTGCGCCGCAGCGGTCTCGGCAACCGGTGCCGCACAACCGCCCTCGCCAGGTTTAGTGGGCTCCATCTGCAGGGCGTTGTTGAAGCGGTTGAAGTAATTGAAGAGTCCGATAGCGCAAAGGAGCTCCACAATCTCTCCTTCGGAGTAGAAGCCGCGCAACTCGGCAAACTGCTCGTCGCTGACCGCGTGAGCATCGCGGGTTACGGTTTCGGCGAGACGCAGAGCGGCTTTTTCAGCAGGGGTAAAGTCTTCGCGCTGGGGCCAGTCGGCAAGGTGCGCAAGCTGGTCGTCGTTCCAGCCCAGGTTGCGGGCAAGGATGGTGTGGCTAGCCAGGCAGTACGGCGTCACGTTGATCTGGCTGGTGCGGACGATGATGAGTTCCTTTAATTTGGTAGAAACCGTTCCCGTATTCAGCACGGCGCCAAAATGGGCCTGCATGGTTGCGAAGATCTCAGGCCGGTGCGCCATGACGCGAAACATGTTGGGCACATTGCCGCGTTGGGCAAATGCTTTGTCGTAGAGGGGCGCGATTTCAGGCGCCCCTTCATTGCGATCGAGACGGGATATTCGGGACATGGAGGCTCCCTCCTTGATTCAGCCTATCGCATCCGGAAGCCGGTCGGCGGCATCAGCTGGTTGGTCGGCGGTCCGAGCGGCGTGCCCATGCGGTCCCATGCTAGGCTGAGCGTTCAAAGGGGCCGACCGGCGCATGCATTACCGAAGACGCGCCATGGAGCGGGGAGGACTTGAGCCCGGAGACGCTGATCGTTTGAAGGTGTTCGGGGCCACGTATTTTGGTTCCGACCGCCAATTGATTTGTTTCCGCGGGCTTTTTGACGCGTTTCGAACACTCTGCTACCTTAGTAGAGGAACTTTTTAGAGCAAAACACTCCTCAGTAGCTCAATGGCAGAGCATTCGGCTGTTAACCGAAGGGTTGTAGGTTCGAGTCCTACCTGAGGAGCCAATAAAATCAATTAGTTAGCGCGAGTTATCTTCGCCGCATCTTCCGATACCGGGGAAAATACCGGGGACTCCGCTTCAATTCCGTTCCCGCTGATGCTTTCCACGGCTCCCCTCAAATCATTCAGAGAAAAGTGCCCGTATCGGGCCGCCATGCGTACCATTGTGGCCGGACTCCAGCCCGCGATCTTGGCAACCTTGGCAATTGGGATTCCCGCGTTCAGCATCCGAGAGACTGCCGTGTGTCTCAGGTCATGGAATCGGCAAACGAGCGGCGCGATCTTCTCTTTTGGGTCTGCCTCTTCCGTCTCGCCTTTCAGAATCCTTCCAGCCCGTAGCTTGGCGGCCTCCCACGCTTCCTTGATGCTCCCGATAGGCTTGGATGGGTCCACGTTGTACGCCTTGGCGCAGAACTCGTCTCCAGCCGCGCCGTACCGCTCCGCCGGGAAGGCGTAGTGTTCGGGCTTGCGCTCCGGGAAGTGGGTTGCCCAAAAACTCAGGGCTGCCATTGCCCTCTGACTCAAGGGAATCACGCGGCCTGTCCCGGCAGCCGTCTTATCCTTTCCCCATTTCAGACAGCGATTCTCAAAGTCCACACAGCCCCATTGCAGCGTCCGAATCACCCCGTACCGCGCCCCTGTCTCAATCGCCAGAGTGACGAACGGCACCAGAGAACGGGAGCGGGACTTTCCGCAAGCCTGAATCAGCGCCGATTCCTCTTCCGGGGTGATTGCCCGCCCGATGTCGTCCCGCGTCGCCAGCATGTTCACATTGGGCTGTAACCGTGCCCAGTGTCCGAAGCGCTTCAGAATTGCCCGTAGCGTCCCGATCTCCAGATTGACTGTCTTCGGGGAAGCGTCTGCGTCAATCCGCTTTTGCTGGTATCGCGCAATGTCCCGTGCGTCAATGTCACAAATCAGTTTGCGGCCCAACTCCGGGAGCAGATGGACAAGGTTGGCCTTCTCTATCGCCACGGAGCGCGGAGCAAGTGTGGCCTTTTTCATGTCCAGCCATTCTTCGGATGCAACAGAGAGCAACCGGGGCTGTTCCTGCTTCCTGATGCCCGCCGCGCCCTCTTCCAATTCGCGCCGCCGCTTGTCTTCGATCTTCCCGGCAAGAGTCTTTGAGTGCGTTCCCGTGCTCTCCCGGATGCGCTGACCGTGGAAGAGAAAATCCATCGTCCAAACCTTGCTGCCTTTGTAGCGAAACACTGACATGGCTATTTCCTCCCCGTGCGGTCCTTGTTAGGCGCCTTCGACTTCGATTTGGTTTGACTCGCCAGCCTATCGCGGTAGCGCTTCATTGCCGCCGCGGTTTGGCAGTTGTGTGAGCAGTAGAATTGCTTCTCTCCGCGAGAGCGAGTGAAAGATTGACGGCATTTCGGATTCTGGCAGATCGCCAAGCCACCAGGAACCCCAAGCCCATAGAGGACCCAAGCGTAGAGAGCCGTTAGGACGTTGGGACAATATAGGCCGGGAACAAACTTCCCTGTCGGCTTATCTTCCCAGATCACGAAGCGCGCTTTGCTCAGACCGGCTGTGAATTTTGCTGTGATCGCAAGACTCGCATTCATGCCGAATGAACGGCTTTGTCGGCGCACACCCGGCGGGAGTTTGCGGACGTGGATTGCGAATTCTCCTGGGCAGGCTTGTTCCAGCTCTCTCGCAATTTCCTCTGAATCCGCGTCCACTTCCAGCCTTAGATCACCGGCGCTCCATCGCCCCAACAAATCAAGCAAACGGAGCAGGCCATTCCACTCGGCAAGGCTCACGGGTCCGAATTCCCGCTCAATTCGGCTGCGCCCCTGCGGGTCGTTTAGCGCGTCAAGGGAAACACGAAAATGCCGAACCGGGAACACCGGGTCCCCTGTGCCCCGCTCTGCGAAGGCCATCGAAGGCATGAACCCATCCGCCCTCTGATGGCTGGAGTCGATCAACACCGGAATCCGTCTCTCCGGCATCGCAAGGTTTGTTATGGCTTCGTTATTGTTATTTCTTCTCACTACTTCCCATAACTCCGATCTCTTTATAGCGTAGAAAGCAGACGGAAGCAAGCAAAAAATCTCAACAGCACACAGGAGGAACTATGGCGGTTTCAAACACAGCACGGCTCAGAAGTCTCCCAGAGGCGGCGGAGCGCCTTGGGCTATCGGTAAAGTGTCTGCGGGGCTGGGTCTGGCGGCGCTCGATCCCTTACGTGAAGGTGGGGCGCGCAGTCCGCATCTCGGATGAAACCATCCAGAAAATCATTGACCGCGGAACGATGCCCGCGCTGGAGCGGCGGTGAATCCCTTGCCGAACTCCCGACAGCGGCGCTTGAGTTCGCGGCGCGCGCGCTCATGCAAAAGTAAAACTCCTTAACCGCCGAAGGTGGCTCGATGACAAAGAGCGTTAATGTTCCGCGCGAAGTCCTGAAAGCGGCCGGCCGCGGCTGGCGAATTCATCCGCTACGAGAGCGCTCGAAGTCGCCCTGCCTGAAAGACTGGCCGAACCTCGCGACGACCGACATTCGGCAGATTGAATCGTGGGCTCGCAAGTATCCCAATTGCAATTGGGGTGCGGCGGCGGGTCCCGATTCCGGATTTTTTGCTGTTGATGTGGATGCGCCCGAAGCAATGATGAAGTTGGAAATTGAATTCGGGGTGGTTCCGGAGGGCCTAACCAACGTCACATCGAGGGGCTATCAACTCATTTACCAGTGGCCGCAAAATGCGGACGTGCCCACGGCCACAAATCGCCCCTGCCAGGGCATAGACATTCGCGGGCAAGGTGGTCAGATCGCCATTCCGCCCAGTGTCCATCCGAGCGGCCATGTCTACCTCTACTCAGACGATTCTCTCCCCATTCCGCCGTGCCCGGCATGGCTGCTGGACTTGATCCTCAAAAATTCGCAACAAGGCGCGCCAACGGCGGGAACCGTAGCGAGTAAGCCGATCGGTGCGGGTAGCCGGCAGCCCGACGCAGCGAAAGACAAAGCCCAAGAATGGACCAACGTCCCTTGTCCCGAATGGCGCGGCCCTACGGACGATGATGAGCTGATACGCCGAGCGCTGCGGTCACAGAGTGGTGCTGCGGCGTTCGGCAATAAGGCCAGCTTCGCCGATCTATGGAACGCCAACGAGGAAGCACTGTCCCATACATACCCCGCCGAGGGGCGGTCCTACGACGCGAGCCGAGCTGACGCGGCACTTGCACAACATCTTGCTTTCTGGACAGGCAATGACTGCGAGCGCATTCTCCGGCTGATAGGACAGAGCAAGCTGGTGCGCGACAAATGGGACCGCGAAGACTATCTGCCCCGCACGATCCTTGGGGCCGTATCGCGTCAGGGTGACGTATTTCAAGCCAGTACCCTGGTGAGCCCTCAGAGCATTCCGGCCGCGTCGCCCGTTCCGGGGGCAGCCTTACCGGGCATCGAAATGTCATTGCTGCAACTCGGTACGCAAGACAGCGTAGCTCAGATCTTCGCAGAACGAATGAGCGGCAAAATGCTCTACAACCACACGCGGGATAAGTGGCTGGAGTGGGACGGCACTCGCTGGCAGATTGAGGCAACAAAAAAGGCGCTCAATTTCGCTCGCGATCTTGCTCGCTCTGTGAATTATGAGGGTCGAAGTTCGCTCGGTTCCGCCGCATTTTGTATCGGTGTTGAACAGCTAGCCAAAGCAGACCCTCTGCTTTCCGCCAAAGGTTCGGAATTCGACCGCGACAACTATCTGCTAAATACTCCGGCCGGCACCTTGGACCTACGCACCAGAGAACTGCGCAATCACAATCCCGAGGACCGAATAACTTTGTGTACCGTCGTGGAACCCAGCGCGGACGGTGGGGCGTCATTTGAGAGGTTCTTGGCAGAAATTACCCAAGGGGACCGGGAGCTTGCCGAGTTCCTGCAAGTCTCTCTCGGAGCCTGCTCATCGGGCGCTGTGGAATCCCATTGGCTACTCTTTTGGATTGGACAAGGCCGCAACGGCAAAAACACTTTGGGGGATTTGGTGCTGGATGCAATGGGCGACTATGCGCGGAAAGTGCCCGCCGCTACACTGATGGCAAAACCACAAGAAGGCCATCCGACCGAGATTGCTAACTTGCAGGGCATTCGCCTGGCGGTATCGTCAGAAATCAACGATGGGGAGCATTGGAACGAAGCTCGTATTAACGAAGTGACCG
>JBKQNU010000157.1:0-36303 GCA_052145815.1 Occallatibacter sp. | reverse complement strand
CACGATCCAGCGCCCACAACACACGCTCACGCAAATCCTGCGAATACGATTGCATCCTGCCTCCTCTCTGCCGGCAGGAATATTATCGCACAAAATGTAAATAGTTAAATTAGAAATGCTCTAGTGCCGAACGTGCGGAAGTGGCCCGAAGAGATCAGGAAAGCCCGAGCACCTGCCCTCGCCTTCCCAGCGTGCAACGCGCGCGGGAATGCAAGGAAAGGCCCTCGCCTAACTCTCCTGTTATTTCTGTTTCGCCTTGGTTGTTCTAAGGCTAGCGGATTACTGCGGAATTGAATGCAATTGCGGAAATTGCCCCATCGCGTATTGTTTTGTGGAGCTTAGGCGGTATGGCCGCGCGTGTTTTGGTTGACAGCCATTCCTCAAGTCTCGCCAATCGACTACGATGAATCGGGTGACCACCCCAGCTACACACGATCCCACCCTGCTCGTCCATGGCGGCGCATGGGCCATCCCTGCCGACGCCCGGGCCGCCCACGAAGCCGGTGTCCGCGCCGCTCTTGAAACCGGCTACGATATTCTCTCCCTCGGCGGTTCGGCCATTGACGCAGTGGAGGCCGCGGTCTCGGTGCTCGAAGACGACCCCACTTTCGACGCCGGCCGGGGCAGCTTTCTCACCTCCAACGGCCGCGTGCAGCTTGACGCGCTGCTCATGGACGGGGGCCGCATGAAAGCCGGCGGCGTGGCCTGCGTCGAGCGCCTGCGCAACCCCATCCAGGCCGCGCGCCTGGTGCTCGAAAAAAGCCAGCACGTCTACTTCGTCGGCCCCGGCGCCGAGCAGTTCGCCGCCGCGCATGGCATGGTGCTCATTGATAACTCCGAACTGGTGCTCGAGCGCGAGCGCGAGCGCTTGAAGAACGCCCAGGCCCGCAAGGCCGCTGGATTGGAAGACGAGACCTTTTGCGGCCCCGAGAGTGCGGACGGCGATTTTCTCCGCGATGACAAGGACCCGGAGACGGCGGCCGTTCTTTTGGACGAGCAGGGAACAGAGGACCGGGGTCAGAGATCGGAAAAGCACGGAGGCAAAGGGGTTTCGAAGCCCGATGGCGACCCCACGAAGTGGTCGCACGACACCGTGGGCGCTGTAGCCCTCGACGGCCGCGGCAACCTGGCCGCCGCGACTTCAACCGGCGGAACACTGAACAAGACGCCCGGCCGCGTTGGCGATTCCTCGCTGATCGGCTGCGGCTGCTACGCCGATAACCTGGCCGCTGCCGTCTCTCTCACCGGCTGGGGCGAACCTATCATGAAGCTGGTGCTGGGCAAGTGGGCCACGGACCGCGTGGCTGCTGGCACCGCGCCGGAGATTGCGGCCCGCGAAGCCATCTCGTACCTGTACAACCGGCTTGGCGGGCATGGGGGGATTATTCTGCTGGGGCCGGATGGGCGGTTTGGGCTGGCGCACAATACGCCGGCGATGGCATGGGGGCTGGCCACGCCGGGGGGGATGCAGACCGGGTTGTCGGTCTAGTTGAATCCTTGAACAGGGGAGGACGAGTCCTGCTGCAATAATTTCGATATGCTCGTTCTTGCTTCCGCTTCTCCACGCCGTCGCGAATTGCTCACACAGGCAGGCTTCACGTTTCAGGTACACCCGGCGCACATTCCAGAGGAGCCGAGGGATGGTGAGGACCCGATCGCTTATGTGGTGCGGCTGGCGCGGGAGAAGGCGGAGGCTGTCTTTGCGGGGCTGAGCCGAAATGCAACCGCGGATCCTTCGCCTGCGGTCGCCGCGGCGACCTCCGCTCAGGATGACAGTCTCAGTTTGGGCGCTCAGGATGACAACTTGGTGGTGTTGGGGGCGGATACTACTGTCACCCTCGATAACCACATCCTCGGCAAGCCGGAAGATGCGGTTGACGCGGCGCGGATGTTGCGGCTGCTTTCCGGGCGGACACATCGCGTCATCACCGGCATCGCCGTGGTCACTGCAGGGCGCACCGAAGTGGCTGCGGAGGTGACTGCGGTGAAATTCCTTACGCTGAGTGACGAAGAGATTGCGGCGTATATCGCTACCGGCGAGCCGATGGACAAGGCTGGCGCCTACGCCATTCAGGGCCGTGCCGCCCGCTGGATTCCCCGCATCGAAGGCGACTACTTCAATGTGGTGGGGCTGCCGATTGCGCTGGTTTCTTCGCTGTTGGAAGGTCTGTAGGCGGTTTTCAATGGGCGTATGGATTCGTGCTTTCCCACCCATTCGCAAAAAACGCGAATGGATGGGGCACGGAGCGTTCTTGCTTGGGTCAGAAGCTGGCGGATGTTTTCTGTCCGTTGTAGTTGATTGTCTTGTCGGCTGATTCGCTCTCGCTGATGCCTGTGCCGTGGCCTTTGCCCACCAACACCACGCGGAAGGTATGCTCGGTGAGCATGCCGGGGAAGGTGCCTTCCCGGGGACCGATGGCCAGAGCCTTTGTGGCATCGTCCCAGTGCAGCGCGATGGTCGCATGCGCGCCTTTCTCATACGCATAGCCGTCGTTCGCGTCTTCATAGAAAGTGAAGTCCCCGTTAGCACCGGGATAGATTCTTAGCTCGATCGGGTCTGCTGGCTTCTCGGTGCTCCACTCCATCTTGGGACCCATGGGTATGATCGATCCGGCGCGGACGAAAAGCGGCAGCTTGGCTAGCGGAGCGTCGGCGGCGATGCGCAGGCCGGCCTTGGAGGCATCGACCTTTTCGCCCGTCCAGAAGTCGTACCAGGTAGCTTGCGGAAGATACACCTTACGGCTGGTTGCGCCCTCGGTCGTCACCGGGCTCACCAGGATCGCCGGCCCAAACAGGTATTCGTCGCCAGTGTTCTGCGCTTCCACATCTTCGCGCCAATCCATCACCAGCGGGCGCATCAGGGTGCCGTGGTTGCTGGTCACCTGCCAGGCCTCGGAGTAGATATAAGGCATCAGCCGGTAACGAAGGTTGTCATAGTCGACGAGAATTTTCTCGGCGTCTGGCCCATACGACCACAGCTCGTTCTCACTGGGATTGCGCGTCCCATGGACTCGGAAGATGGGCGAGAAGGCGCCAAACTGGAACCAGCGCACAAACAGCTCGCGGAACTTCGGGTCGTTCAAGTTGCCGCCGGAGATGAAGCCGCCGATGTCTGTGGTCCAGTAGGGCATGCCGGAGATGGCGTAGTTCAGTCCCGCCGGAATCTGCCTCTGAAAAGTGAGCCAGTCGCTCAGCACATCGCCCGACCACGCCGTCACCCCATAACGCTGAGCGCCCGCATACGCCGAGCGCGAGAGAATGAACACGCGCTTCTGGTCGCTTGCCGCGCGTTGCCCGTCGGAAACGCCCTGGGTGTGAAACAGCGGATACACGTTCGCATACCGCGCTCCCGAGCCGAGATACATTTTATTCGTCGTCAGGATATTGTCTTCGCGGCCTTCGGTCTCCGGCTCATCGGTATCGAGCCACCACGCGTCAACGCCTTTTTGAAACAGTGCTGTATTCGCATTTGCCCAGTACTGCTGCCGCGCTGCCGGATTGGTCGGGTCGTAGAGAGCCTGCCCCACCGGATGAAAACTCTGCTGAACCGTTTTCGCGATGAACCATCCGTTCTTGTCGAACATGTCGTACGTCGCGCTTCCCGGCCGAAAATACGGCCATATCGAAACCATCAAATGGAAGTGCTCCTTGTGCAGCGTGTCGATCAGGCGCTGCGGGTCAGGGTAGTGCGGGTTCCAGGTCATCTCACCCATGGTGATCCACCAGAACCAGTCCTGCACAATGTTGTCGACAGGGATGTGCTCGGCCCGGTAGCGCGCAGCCACTGTTTCAAGTTCCTGCTGCGACTCGTACTTGTTCTTGCATTGCCAGAAGCCGTATGCCCAGCGCCCAAACAGCGGCACTTCTCCGGTGAGCTCGCGATAACGTGCAACGATCTGGTCCGCCTCCGGCCCATAGATGAAGTAGTAGTCCACGCGGTCGGCAACCTCGGCGCTTAGATAGAGGGCATGAATGAAGCGGTTGTTCACGCGGCTGCGCGAGGGGTTGTTCCAGAAGATGCCATAGCCGTTGGTTGACACCAGCAACGGAATCGCAATGTTGGTGTTCTCCTGCGACAGGTCCACCGTTTCGCCGCGATAGTTCCATACCCCGGCCTGGTGCTGCCCCAGCCCGTAAAAGCCCTCATGCGAGCCGTAGATGGGGAACGAAACCTCCGCATGAAATGTCTTTTCGCCATTCACCTCAACCGGCCGCAATGACCGATAGCCATCCGTGGTCAGCGATCTCCCCCGCATCGGCCCGCCGGTCGAGCCGGGTCCAGTCGCGATGGTCCCGGTCGCGCCTGCTCCAGTTGCGCCCTCCGGAACGATGTAATGAATGGCCCCGCTCTGGCGCTCGATCACCACCCGCAACTTAGCCGTCGTCAGTGTGATCGCCCGATCGTTCGAGCTCACATCGAAGGTCGCCGCAGGCCAGTCCTTCTTGATCACCACGCCATCCGCAGCCCTTTGCACCGCCGCAGCATCAAGCGGGGAATACGTCACATGCAGCAAATCCTCGGCGTCCACATCCAGCCGCAGCACTCCGTCTTTCTCGTGTATCTCCAGTCCCTTCGCGGTCCTCTCAAAGCTCACCACCGGGTTGGGCGGATTCCACTGCGCCATCGCCTTTGGAACTATCAGTCCCAATCCCACCAACCCCAACCCGACCATCGCCCAATGAAAACCAACCGTCCCCAACCGCCTCATCCGAATAGCCTCTTCCTCAATCGCATTAGCAGCCCGCACCAGTCTACGCCAGCCACGCCGCCCACAGGGTCCAACTCCCGCGCCTTCCCCGCATCGGCTCCGGCAAGAGTATCGAAGAACACAATCCATACGCACCGTTTTGGGGTTACACTTCCACTTGCTCCACTCAAAGGAAAAACACATGCTGAATCGCGGATTCGTGCGTCTCCTTTTCCTGCCCCTGGTCCTCGTCTCTCCGGCCCTGTTGCATGCACAATTTCAGAACCCCACTCCCGATGAACTCAAGATGACCGCCGACCCCAAGGCTCCGGGCGCCGCAGCCGTCTATCTCTACCGCGAAGAGACCACGGACGACAAGCTCCACTTCCACACCTACTACGAGCGCATCAAGGTGCTCACGGAGGAGGGCAAGGAACTGGCCACGCAGCGCATTCCTTACGAGCATGGGGCGTTCAAGGTGACCAACATCCAGGGCCGAACCATCCACTCCGATGGCACCATCATCCCGCTGACCGTGAAGCCGACGGACCTGGTGGACATCAAGGCGGGCAAGATTCAGATGAACACGATGGTGTTTACGCTGCCCGGCGCGGAGGTGGGCAGCATTCTGGAATACCGGCTGGATATCCGCTACGACGACAGCATGGTTTCCCAGCCCACCTGGTATGTCCAGCAGCGGTTCTTCGTGCACAAGGCTTCTTACATGTTCACCCCAGCGAGCGGTTCGCATAACATCGTAGACAATGAGGGGCGCAACCTGAGTACGCTGATGTATTCCGCCACCGGGATCCCGACCGACCAGGTAAAGCGCGACGTAAACGGACGGTATACCGTCGATTTGACCGATATTCCGGCCACGCCGACCGATGACTGGATGCCGCCGCTCAACACCATCAACCAGCGCGTGGAGTTCTACTACACCGATGCCCGCAGCGGGGAGGACTTCTGGACATCGGAGGAAAAACGCTGGGCGAAGCAGACCGAGCGGTTCACCAACCCCGGCAAAGAACTGAAGAATACGGCGGAGGAGCTCGTGGGCCCGGCCGATAGCGATGAGCAAAAGGCGCGCAAGATTTACTCCGCGGTGATGAAGCTGGATAACACCGATTTCAGCCGCAAGAAATCGGAGGCCGAGCGCAAGGCTGAGAAGATCAAAGCAATCAAGAATGCCGAGGATGTGTGGCAGCAGAAAAGCGGATCGAGCGATGAGATCGCCATGCTTTACGTGGCGCTGGCTCGTGCCGCCGGGCTGAAGGCGTGGCCAATGCAAGTAGTGGATCGCAGCCGGGCTATCTTCGATGTCAACTACCTCAGCGTCAACCAGCTCGACGACTACATTGCGGTGCTGGACCTCGGAGGCAAAGAGATTTACCTCGATCCGGGGCAGAAGCTGTGCACCTTCGGGCTGCTGCACTGGAAGCACACGCTGGCTTCTGGAATGCGGCTGTCGGACAAGGGTCCGGCTCTCTCCGTCAGCCCGCCCAACCCTTTCTCGACCGCGATTCTGAAGCGCGTCGCGATCCTCGATATCGACGCCCAGGGCGGGGTAAAAGGAGACGTTCGCGTGGCCATGGTAGGCCCGGACGCCCTCTACTGGCGCCAGCTTAGCCTGGAAAACGATCAGGACGAAATGAAGAAGCGCTTCACCGAGGAGCTGCAGAAGAAGCTTCCCGATGGGGTGCAAGCCGACTTCGACCACTTTATGGCCCTTGACGACCCAGACGTGAATCTGATGGCCATTGTGAGAGTGAGCGGCAACCTGGGCACCGCAACCGGCAAGCGCTTCTTCCTGCCCGGCCTGTTCTTTGAATCCCGCGCCACGCACCCCTTCGTAGCGCAGGATAAGCGGACCACTCCCATCGATGTTCACTACGCGCGGTTTGAGGAGGATCAGGTCACCTACCACCTGCCTGCGGGATTCAGCGTAGAGAGCATGCCCCAGGCGGTCAATGCCACCTGGCCCAAAATGGCTGTGCTCAAGATTGCCTCTCAAGCGGCGGCGAACGGCGTAACCGTGGAGCGAGACCTAGCCTACAATTTCACTATCCTTCCGCCTATCGAATATCCGGACCTGCACGGTTTCTACCAGAAAGTAGCCACCGCCGATCAACAGCAACTCGTTCTTACCCGGACATCCGCAGCCAAAGGTGACTAGCGGCCTTGCTTTTCCCGTGCAAGCCGATCATCATGCTTGTAACCAATAGGCCTTATCCATGCGCATCCTTAAACTGGTTTGCTGTTTCACCCTGTTCCTTGCTGCTTTCGCCTGCTCTTCAATCCTCCGTGCCCAGTTCCAGCCCCCCAGCGACGAAGAGCTGAAGATGACGGACGACCCCAAGGCCCCGGGCGCTGCCGCCGTCTACCTCTATCGCGAAGAAGTCACCGACGACTCCAACCACTTTCACAGCGTTTTCGATCGCATCAAAGTGCTTACCGAGAAGGGAAAGGATCTTGCCACCATCCACATCCCTTACCTGCATGGCTACGACACCGTGAACGACATCCAGGGGCGCACCATTCACGCCGATGGAACCATCGTCCCGCTCAATGTCAAGCCTGCTGACCTGACCGACTATAAAGGCAAAGACTTCCAGGTCAACAGCGTCGTCTTCACCCTGCCCAGCGTGGAGGTTGGCAGCATCCTCGAATATCGCCTCAAGATCCGCGAACCCGACGAAACCTTCACCCAGCCCACCTGGGAGATCCAAACCCCCTACTTCTGCCACAAGGCTCATTTCAGCTACCACCCCTACATTGCACCCGGGCATTACATCGCCGGCCCGACGGGTGGAATTCTGAACCGTCTTATGTACTCTCAGCGCCTGGCTGCCGATACGAAGGTGAATTGGGACCAGTCCCGCGACATCTATAGCCTGGACCTCACAGACATTCCTCCCGCTCCCGAAGAAGACTGGATGCCACCCCTCAACACCATCAAGTGGCGGGTCGAGTTCTACTACACGAGTGTCACCAATTCCGGGGCTTTCTGGGCGGATGCCGGCAAGCACTGGGCAAAGACAGTGGACGGATTCACCAACCCCACCGGCCCCATCAAACAGGCCGTGACCGAGATCGTGTCCCCTGCCGACACCGACCAGCAGAAAGCCGCCAAGATCTACGCTGCCGTGCAGAAGCTCGACAACACCAGCTTCAGCCGCAAGAAGTCCGAAGCCGAACGCAAGGTTGAGAAAATCAAGGACATCCACAAGGCAGAGGATGTCTGGAAGAACCAGAGCGGCAGCGATGACGACATTGCCCTGCTCTACGTCTCGCTGGCCCGCGCGGCCGGCCTGAAAGTCTGGCCGGCGCAGGTGGTCGATCGCGACCGCGCCATCTTCGACCAGACCTATCTCTCCACGCGGCAGTTGGACGATTACCTGGCAATCGTCGAACTCGACGGCAAAGATGTCTTCCTCGACCCCGGCCAGAAGATGTGCCCCTTCGGCCTGCTCGCCTGGAAGCACACCTTAGCCTCCGGCTTCCGGTTGACCGCTGCCGGAACCACCCCCGTGCTCACCCCCGCCGGCACTTACAAGACCGCTGGAATGCAGCGCGTTGCCGAACTGAACTTCGAGCCCGACGGCAATGTCCACGGCTCGGCCCGGTTTATCATGTCCGGACCCGACGCCCTCCATTGGCGGCAGCTCGCCCTGGAAAACGACCAGGAGGAAATCAAGAAGCAATTCAACGAATTCATCCGCGATCAGTTTCCCGAAGGCATCGAGGGCGACTTCGATCACTTTCTCGCCCTCGACGACTACAACGTGAACCTGATCGGGACCGTCAAGATCTCCGGCGCCATGGGCACCGCCACGGGAAAGCGAGTCTTCCTTCCCGGGCTCTTCTTTGCCTCGCGTTCTTCGCATCCGTTCGTCGCTCAAGACAAGCGCGCCACACCCATCGACGTCCATTACGCCAAAACCGTGCAGGATAACGTGACCTACCACCTGCCTCCCGGCTTCTCGCTGGAAAGCACGCCGGAGATTCCCGACGCCTCCTGGCCCAATCACGCTCTGCTCCATATCTCGTCAAAGAAGACGGAGGATTCCGTCGAAGTGGTGCGCACGCTGGTGTATAACTTCTGCCTGCTGGATCCCAGGGACTACCCCACACTGCACGACTTCTACCAGAAAGTAGCCACCGCCGATCAACAGCAACTGGTGCTCACCCGCTCGCAGGCAGCCAAAGGAAACTGATCGCGAAGGAGATTGCATGGCGATGAACCGCTCATTGAACCCGGTGCCCGCACTGCCGCTCGCGGCCGCACTTCTCCTGTTCGCCTGCACGCCGGCCAACGCCGGCATCTTCGGCAAAAATCAGCCCGTGCCGCAATGGGGCATGGACGCCTACAAAACCCACACTCCCGATTACGCCAAAGATGCCGCCGCCGTGGTTCTCTACGATGAGTACGTCGAGGCCGTCGACAACAACGGCCGCGCAGTCGAGCGCAAGCGCGAAGCGGTTCGCATCCTCAAGCCTCAGGGCCGCAACGACGGAGAGTGCCACGTTGCCTACGACATCGACGAAAAAGTCAACTACTTCCGCGCCTGGACCATTGCAGCCGACGAAAAGCAGTACCAGGCTCAGGACACCGACTTCATGGAAGCTGGAGACACCGGCGTTCCCGTCATGCTTTCCACCTACAAGGTGCGCATCGCACACCCGCCCGCAGTGGATGTAGGCGCGACCGTGATCTGCGAATCCGAGGAGCTTCTCGAACCTTACATTCGCGAAACGAACTGGCGGTTTCAGAAGAGCATCCCGGTCGTCTTTCAGGCTCTCGAAGTCGACTTGCCGGCCGGTCGCCCGCATTCGCAGGCTTGGCATAATTTTAAAGGGGCGCAACCGGTTGAAGTGGCTCCCAACCACTGGCGCTGGGAGTTGAAGGACGTGCCGGCGCTGACCCTGCGCGATATTCCTTCGCGTCCGGAATGGGCCGCGCTTGCAGGGCGCATGGATGTGCAATGGGGCGATGCCGCGGTGGACGGAACCGACAACCAGTGGCGCGCCATTGGCCAGTGGATGACCGCGCTTGAGGCCAACCGTCCCGATCCGTCGCCGGAGATTACGGCCCAGGCCCAATCGCTCGTCGCCGGTGCTCCGGACTTCTATTCCAAACTCTCCCGCATCACCGATTACATCCAGAAGAACATTCGTTATTTCATCGTCGAGCGCGGTATCGGCGGTCTGCAGGCCAATCACGCCGCGGACATTTATCGCAACAAATACGGCGACTGCAAGGACAAGACCACCCTGCTTATCTCCATGCTGCAGGTGGCCGGCATCCATGCGTACTACGTGGCTGTCGACCACCGCCGCGGCGTCGTCGATCCCGAAGACCCCACGCTGCTCGGCGATCACATGATCACCGCCATCGAGGTTCCCGACGACGTGCAGGATTCGCGCCTGATGGCCATTGTCAAAGGCAAAGACGGCAAGCGCTACCTGATCTTCGACCCCACCAACGAGCGTACCCCTGTGGGCAACTTGCCCAACTACCTGCAAGGCGGTTACGGAACGCTGGCCGCCGGCGCTTCCAGCCAGATTCTAGCCCTCCCCGTGCTGCCCCCGGACGCCAACGGAACGGAACGCAAGGGGATTTTTACGCTTGATCCCTCTGGAACGCTTACTGGTTCCGTCGACACCTCGCACTCTGGTCCCGAAGGCGCCGACCTGCGCGTGTTCCTCAAATACTCCGATGAGAAGGAGCGCCGTGATTACTGGGAAACCAGCATCGCGCGCGATGTGCCGGGAGTGGTGCTCAACTCCTTCCAATTCATCCAGCCAACTGCGCTCGACAAACCGCTGGAGTTCCATTACAAGCTCACCGCAGGCCAATACGCTCACACTGCCGGGCCGCTGCTGCTGGTGCGCCCGCGCGTCGTCGGCTCCGATATCCTGCCCTTCGACGACAAGCCGCGCACCGTCCCCATCGACCTGAACGCAACCGGGAGGTGGCACGACTCCTTCGAAATCACCCTGCCGGCCGGCTATGTGGTCGATGAAACCCCCGACCCGATCAACGTCGACGTCGATTTCGCTACCTACCACTCCACTGTCACGGCCAAGGACAACATGCTTCACTACGAGCGCGATTACGTCGTCCGCCAGGTGCAGATACCCGCCGACAAAGCCGTAGCCTTCCGCAAGCTCGAAAGCGCAATCCTCAGCGACGAAAAGGGGACGGCGGTGTTGAAGAAGCAGTAGCACACAGGTTTACAGTTTCCAACCCGGCACAGTTCCCGCGGGAGATTCACACGATGAGCGATCCCATCTCAGGACCAATCGACTTTTGGTTCCTTGTGTTTGGCCTGGCTTTTTCTCTCTGGGTCGCACTGGACACCCGGAGAGCGCTTCGAATTGTGTTCTTTCTATCGAAGCCGGAGTCCGAAGGCGTAATTCTTTCACTCAGGATAATAGCCGCGATTGTCGCCCTCGGGACCCTCATAACTTTGACCTTGCACCTGGATCTCTCGGCGGGTCGCCCTGGATAGGCGCGTGGCCCACATCTGACCCTCCCCAGAAGAATGGGTGCCCCAGGTCTCGCCTCTGAGACCTGGGAGTCGATCAGCCCCTTCCGCTCATCCAATAGGCCTATGGGTCATCCACTCCTTTCTCCCTTCCAGCTCCGGTCGCTCACCTTCGCCAACCGCATCGGCGTCTCTCCCATGTGCCAATACTCCTCGCAGGACGGTTTCGCCACCGACTGGCACCTGGTCCATCTCGGCGCACGCGCCCAGGGCGGCGCAGGACTGGTCACTCTGGAAGCAGCAGCCGTCACTCCCGAGGGCCGCATCTCGCCAGGGGATCTCGGCGTCTGGAAGGATGAGCACATCCCCGCCCTTGAGCGCATCGCCCGCTTCCTCCACTCCCAGGGCGCACGCGCCGGAATGCAGCTGGCCCACGCGGGCCGCAAGGCCAGCATGACCTCGCCATTTCTGCTTCCCGCCGGAACCACGGATCGGCTCGTGCTCCCAGCCGAAGGAGGCTGGCAGCCGGTCGCTCCCAGCGCAATTGCCTTTTCGCCCACATACGCCGTTCCCACTGCGCTCGACCAGGCCGGAATCGATGCCACCGTTGAAGCCTTCCGCCAGGCCGCACGCCGCGTGCTCGCCGCCGGCTTCGACTTCATCGAACTCCACGCCGCCCATGGCTACCTGCTGCACGAGTTCCTGTCTCCGCTGGCCAATCAGCGAACCGACGCCTACGGCGGCAGCTTTGAAAATCGGACGCGACTCGTGCTCGAGGTAGTCGACGCCGTCCGCGCCGAGTTGCCCGGGCATCTGCCTCTCTTCGTCCGCATCTCCGCTACGGATTGGGCGGATGGAGGATGGGACATCGACCAGTCCGTCCAGCTCGCCCATCTTCTCCGTGACCACGGTGTTGACCTGATCGATTGTTCTTCGGGCGGCTTGGTTCCCAACGTGCAGATTCCCCTCGGGCCCGGCTACCAGGTTCCGTTCGCCGCCAGAATTCGTCGCGAAGCCAACATACCCACCGCCGCCGTCGGCATGATCACCGATCCCGTCCAGGCCAACGGCATCATCGCCAACGGCGAGGCCGACCTGGTCTTTCTCGCTCGCGATTTTCTCCGCGACCCCTACTGGCCGCTTCACGCCGCCATAGCCCTCGGCGAGCCCGCATCCTGGCCCGCGCAATACCTTCGTGCCGCACCGCACCGTTCTCCCGCGCGCACCTCTGCCGAGCCCGCACTACCCCGGCAATGACCGCAAGCGCGCGATGTCCCATCCTTTTCGGTAGTCGCAGCGGCCGAAAAGGATGGGAAGCACGATCCCACACCTTTCGCAGTCTGAATTTCTGCCCGTTTTCCCACAGCCTTCCCGTCAAAATTCCCGTTTTGCTTCACAGATTGTGCAAATTGTGCCCTATACTGCGGGTAGAGTGCGGCTACCACTCTACCCGGGGTGGCCCATGCTCATAACTGCCAATGCCCACACTGCATTCCCACAAACGCGCGCACGACGCACCCATCATCCCCGATCGCCTCTACTTCAAGATCGGCGACGTGGCCCGCATCTGCGGCCTGGAAACCTATGTCCTGCGCTTCTGGGAGTCACAGTTCCCCCAGCTCAAGCCCAACAAGAGCGGAACCGGCCAGCGCCTCTATCGCCGCCGTGAAGTCGAGCTGGTGCTTGAAATCAAGCGCCTGGTGCATGAGGAGGGCTACACGCTTCCCGGCGCCCGCCAGGCCCTGGATCAGCAGCACCGCCGGGGCGGCTTGCAGGAACCTCGCTCGGAATCCCAGGCCGCTCCTCCGTCGCGCCTCCCCTCACCAACCCCCGAGTCGGTCAAGCGCAACGAAGTCGTTACCGCCACCATCGGCCACGCCCGCGCCGAACTGCGTGAGATTGCAACGCTCCTCGCCGCACCGGCCCCTCGCCCCATGCGCCGCCGCCCCCGCCTGGCCACCGTTCCCAACCCCACCGACTTGCTCTTTCCCTCGTAGAGCGGGAAACCTCGAGCCCCAACCCGCGCCGGCAGCATTCAACCCGCCATTCATGCTAAGTTAGAGCATCAGCTGCGTTGACCTCACCAGTTCGAGGTCGATGTTCTTCCGCACCACGGGTCGATGCCCCTGTCAGTCATTCCTGGAGCCTGACGGACCATGATTTGCCCTTATTGCCAATCGGACAGCCTGAGAAAATCCAAATTCCGTGCCGGGGACTTCTTTCAAATGCTGCTGCTGCGGCTCCCGGTGCGTTGCCGCAACTGCCAGGAACGAAGCTACGTAAGCATTTCCATGTCCCGCCAGCTTCAACGCGAGTCGATCATTCGCCATGCGCAAGATAAGCCTCGCGAAGGCAGCCAGACCTCGCCGGAAGGGCCTACAAAAACTCCGCTGAATTCCCCATGAATCTGCGCCAATCCCCTCCTCAGATTTGCAACGCCCGCCGCAGAGGTCCAGCTCATTGCGGGTTTTGCTTTTAGAGGTGAACTGAGCAAAGTGGCGATCTCGCTGGAGATGAGGCGATTTCAGTTTCGGAGCTGCGCCTTTTCTCGACCAGAGACGAGCCGGGCGCGCAGCAGCTTGATGTTCCACCGGTATGAGGTATCCCAGCCCGGTTCCCTTTCTTTGAACTCAATGTTCTAAACCCGCCTCTGATCTTCATTCTTCGGTGACGCGGACACTTTGGTGGTGCGATACTGCTTTCCAGCAAGAAAGCTTTGCAACGTCGAGGCCTTTCGCCAGGAGCGGGCATTGGTCTGCATAGGAGTGTGTGCTTTGAGAGCGTCTTTCAAAAAAGGAATACCGCATCTGGTGGCAACGCTCATCGCAATTGCGGCTACCGCTGCCGGAACAGGTCTGCTTCTGGCACGCGCTCAGCAGTCAAGCCCGAATCAATCGAGTCTGGAGCAGCCGGATAAATACACCTGGTTGGAGGACATTCACGGCGAGCGGCAGATGGCATGGGTAAACGCAGAAAATGCGCGAACGGCAGCGGTGTTGGAGAAGGACCCTCACTTTGCCCCGCTCGCAGCCGACGCGCTGAAGATACTGGATTCTCCTGAACGGCTGGCGTACCCGGATTTCCGCAATGGTGCCGTCTACAACTTCTGGAAAGACGCTGAACATGCGCGGGGGATCTTCCGGCGCGCCACCCTCACAGACTATCTGACTGTTGAACCGAAATGGAAGACGGTGCTGGACATCGATGCGCTGTCGAAAGCGGATAAGCAAAGCTGGGTGTTCAAGGGGCTCTTATGCCTTCAGCCTGAAAACGAGTTATGCCTTTTGGCCCTCTCAGCCGGGGGCGAGGATGCGATAACTCTGCGCGAGATGGATCTGAGGACGGGCAAGTTTGCTGATGGTGGATTTCAACTCTCGCGCGGCAAGCAGCGCGCGGCGTGGGTGGACAAAGACACGCTGCTGATTGAACGCGACTGGGGTCCGGGCACGATGAGTGAGGCCGGCTACCCGATCACCGTGAGGGAATGGAAGCGCGGAGAGCCTCTGGAAACCGCCAAAGAAGGGTTCCGCGGAGATGTCAAGGATAACGGTTATGGCACTTTCACTTCCGTCCTGAAAGATGCGCAGGGTCATAAGGCGGTGATAATCGACCGCTATGTGACAACATTCGAGCTTGAGTACTCTCTTCTCACGCCGGCAGGGCCCAGGAAGCTGGGGCTGCCTCACAAGGCTGAGGTGAACGGGCTGCTCGATGGCCAGTTGATCGTGACTCTGAATGAAGACTGGACGCCGGAGGGAGGCACCAACAGCATTGCGCAAGGTTCGGTAGTCGCTCTCCAGCTGAATGCGGTTGAAAAAGACCCCACCCATCTCAGGCCTGCTGTCGTCTTTGCGCCGACCGCCGAAGAGTTCGAGCAGGAGGTGGCCATCACCAGGAACCATTTGATTTTGACGACGCTTGAGCACGTGCAGGGACGCGCCTATATTTTCACGCCGGGCAGCGAAGGCGGATGGACGAGAAAGGCGCTGCCGGTGCCCGATAATCAGGCAGTCGATATTGCGGCGACGAGCCGCACGGATGACCGTTTTTTTGTGAATGTGGAGGGCTTCCTGACGCCGCCTTCACTGTGGCTGGGCGATGCAGGCGACGGGACGTTTGCTCTGGCCAAGTCACAGAAGCCGCAGTTTGACGCCAGCGGCGATGTGGTCGAGCAGTTGAATGCAGTCTCAAAAGATGGAACAAAGGTTCCGTACTTTGTTGTGCATCGCAAAGATATGCGCAACGACGGATCGAATCCGACTCTGCTAACGGCCTATGGCGGATTCCAGATCGCGAGTACTCCGGACTACTCACCGGTGACTGGCAAGCTGTGGCTGGAGCATGGCGGCGTGTACGTGCTGGCCAATATCCGCGGTGGAGGCGAGTTTGGCCCGGCGTGGCATGAGGCTGGACTCAAGACCCACCGGCAGCGGATTTACGACGATTTCTGCGCCGTGGCCGAGGACCTGGTGGCGCGCAAAATCACGTCGCCGGACAAGCTGGGAATCATGGGCGGATCGAACGGAGGACTTCTGATGGGAGTGGAGTTTACCCAACATCCGGAGATGTGGAAAGCCGTCGTGATCCAGGTGCCGCTGCTGGATATGCTGGGGTTCGAGCATTTGTCGGCTGGCGCCTCATGGGTGGGCGAGTACGGCTCGACATCGGTGCCGGAGGAGCGGGCGTTTCTGGCGTCCATCTCTCCGTATAACCAGCTCAAGCCGGATGTGCATTATCCGGAGCCGCTCATCTTTACCACCACCAAGGACGATCGCGTCGGCCCGGTTCACGCGCGCAAGTTCGCGGCGCGGATGGAAGAGTTTCACGAGCCATTCTTCTATGACGAGATCACCGAAGGGGGACATGGGGCCGGTGCGGACAACAAGCAAGAGGCGCGGACACGTGCAGAGTATTTCACGTATCTAACCATGAAGCTGATGGATTGAAACTAATCCAGCAATGCAGATAGGAGTTGGCGGCCGCAGAGGACGTGCCTCATTCTCCTGGACATTTCTTCATCGGACAGAACCGTCAAAGACCCGGGTCCTGTGGCGAGTCGCCGCGCCGCGCAGAGCCGACGGTTTCTGCTTGGATCAATCGTTCCGGCTACCGCTCGTGCTTCTGCCAATGAAGCATATGGTGGTCGTCTACCGTGATTTTTGCCGGCAGCGTCAAGCCACAGGTCTTGCAAATCAATACATCCCTGCCGATTTCCCAATGCGTGCAGGATTTGCATTTGCAAACCAGAAGTTCGATTTCTTTCTTATCGCTCATTTACAGTCTCCTGAATTCTTCCTTCACTTCTCGCACAAAATCGGTGAATCGAGGCGTGGTGATGATGGCCGGCTGCCAGCACAGATCCTTGTCAATCAGATTGTACTGTTTCACGATTCGGGCGCCGGGAGGAGTCTTTCCTTCCTCGTCGGGGCCATGGCCCATGAGCCAGAGGTGATCGGCCACCGAGCATGCGGCGGTCACGTCGTGAGTCACTACGATGATGGTGTTCAGGTCGTCCATGTCGGCGACCTTGGCGATCAGCTCGCAGGTCTTCTCAAGCATGATCAGATCGAGACCGGAAAACGGCTCATCCATCAATAGAAAGTGCTCGCTGCACAGGATCTGCTGGATAATTGCGCACCGTTGCCGCTGCCCGCCGGATAATTGCGCCGGATAAAGGTTGTACTTGTCTTCCAGGCCAAACTCTTTCAGAAACTCCATCACCTTGTCATGGGCAAGCTTGGCGTCCTTCTCCTTTTTCCGTGCGCCCAACATCAGGTTTCCCAGCACGGTGCGATGCTCGAAGAGCGGATAACTTTGCGCAACCACGCCGACTTCACCAGCCATCACCGGGCGGTCGAAGCCATTCACTGACACCCGGCCCGAAGTGGGCGGGTGCAATCCGGCGATGATGCGGAACAGCGTAGTCTTGCCGCAGCCGGAAGGGCCGAGGATTCCAACCACCTGTCCTTTGACCTTGCCCGGCACGATAATGTCCCGCACCTCCGCGGTAACGCCGCTCAACACGGGACGGCCGTCGTACTCCAGAGATACGTTATCGATCTTCAACAGAGTCTTGCCGAAGCTGTAGGAAGTGATTGCCATTATTTCCGCTCCAATGTCAACGCCGCATAGGGACAGAGCAGGTTCTTGCTTAACCCGATGCTGTAATCCTGGAACAGGCCGAGCAGGAGAATCGTCAACTGGATGGCGAAGACCGCGGCCAGCCTGAAGTGGTGGTTCTGGTCGAGCAGAACCGTCCCTACGCCACCCTCGGAGCGGACTATGCCTTCAACCATCGTCAGCATCATCCATCCCATCGCTGCGTTCTGACGGAGAACGTCGAAGACCTTGTCGATCTGGCCAAGAACGATCACTTCCCAAACCACGCGCCATTCGCCCATGCGCAGCGTGCGCGCCAGGTCGAACATCTCTTTCGGCACGCCATTGATCACGTCGGCCATTCCAGTGACGAAAAATACCGAAACCGAAAATACCAGCAACGACAGCTTCAATTCATGTCCGCTCTTGGCCATCAGCGTGAAGAAGAACGTCAATCCGACCAGCGACAGAAAACGCAATTTGCTGAGCAGCGCGACAACGGGCCGGAAGAAAGGCATTACCGTTGCGTAAGCCAGCAGCAGCGAAACGATGGTGGACAATACGATGGCCTGGACGTTGAGATAGAAGCTGGTGATCAGTTCCGCTCCCAGCCCCTGCTCCCACAGGTCTCCGAATGCGCTCAGAACCTCGCCGGGCTTGGGCAGCAACACGAAAGGACTGAACACCCACAACAGGACCACGATGCCGACCTGGACGGCAACCATGATGCGCACGGCGTTCTTGTCGAGAACCGCATTCGGTGAAAACACAGCGATAGCATGATTCATGATTTCCACGTGAATTAAAGAATTGGGGAGGCTTTCGCCTCCCCGTTTGTTAATGAACTATTGGCCAATCTGAGTTATTTCAACCCTGCGGTTCAAAGCTTTGCCCTGGGTTGTTGAGTTCGAGGCAATCGGATCCTGCGAACCATGGCCCGAGACCTGTTTGAAACGCGAGTCAGGAAAGCTCAACGGAGCCACCTTCTGGAAGTAGCTCTTGACCGCCTGAGCTCTTTTTTCGCTCAACGGAACATTGACCGAATCGCTGCCCGC
The DNA here is from genome assembly GCA_052145815.1 of Occallatibacter sp. GTDB lineage: Bacteria > Acidobacteriota > Terriglobia > Terriglobales > Acidobacteriaceae > Telmatobacter. The sequence goes on along the minus strand of JBKQNU010000157.1, from coordinate 17,970 downwards.
ATTGTCTGTATAGCCGTCGATCTGGAGCGCGAGTTGTGAGTTGATGGCCAGTGCGTCCTTGAGTTCGTTCAAGGTCGGCACACTGTCCGGCAGAGGCTGGTCGGAACCCGATGCGAAGTTGATGTACACGGCCTTATGCCCGAGGACGGAGCCGGACTGGGCTTCCTTCGTATAATCCACCGTCTCCGCGCTCGCGCTCTGGACGCCGCTGGTATTCAACGATGCCTGCGCGCTGAAGATGAAAGAAGTATCGACCGCGTCCTTGTAGGGCGGGATGGGATTGTCTTTGAAAAGCTGCGGATAATTCTGCGTTGCAATCTTGCCGAAGGTCTCATAAGTGGCGCGCATATTGTTGTTATGCTTGCCGTCCAGTCCGAAGTAATTCACATCGTCTTCGAGACCGAAGACCGCCGAGCCGCCGAGCATCTGGCCCGACTTGGGATCGCGGAGGCCTGAGTAGTACTTGTACCAGTAGTCGCCGTTCTGGTCGTTGTATATCTTGGCAGAAATGTCGCCGGCCTTGCGGCGAACGGCATCGAATGCTTTGACCTGATCGGCGGCCTGAAAGCTGGCGGCCAACAGCCCGGAGATTTCGTCGCGATTATCGTTGAAGAACTTCTTGATGCCCAGGATGACGGCAGGCATCTGGGAGGCATACTCATGCGAGGAAACAATCTTGGTCGTGCCCGGGCGCCCATGAACGGCCTGCTCATCGCCAGGGGTCCATGTGACGACGCCATCGGGGCAGATGTTCTTGGTCTCGCCGGTGGGACGGCCATCCTTCACGACCTTTCGATCTTCGCATCGATTGGGGATGAAGACATCCGTAACAGCCTTGATGTAGTCCTCATCCGGCGCGGCGATCCAGTTGACCGCATCCGGGTCCCATGTCTTCAAGTCGGGGTTGTTCTTGAGTCCGTTCGATCCCATATAGTTCAGCGCGATGTTCCAGTCGCCGTCGCGAATCACGCCGACCACGGTCTTGCCCTTCATGCTCTGCGGATTTGATTTCCACTCAGCGGGACCGAGCAGTGCATCCTCGCCGTTGGAGCGGCCCACGGCGCCAATGATCACTGCCTGATACTCAGGTCCCAGCTTCTTCAGTTGCGGATTCAGATTGGATAGCCACTGACCGCCGCTGTCGCCCATAACGACGATTGCCTCCGCTCCTTTGGAACAGGTCTTCTCGCCGTCATGAAGCTGCTTGGCGCAATCGATCAGGTCATTGCCCATCTGGGTGTTGGAGTCCTCGCGATGCAGCGTCAGGTTTACGGCGTACTTCTCCATCAGCGAGCCCTTGGTGGTGTCGACCCCGCCGTTGGCATAGATCAGCGAGAACATCGCGTTCCATTCCCAAACGTCGAAAACAATATGCGTCGCCGATACGTTGGCCGGCACAGTAGTTGGGTAGGGCTGGGCCTGCACATTGGCCACCTGCGCCTCTTCCTGGGGTGGAAGCTCAACACGCGATGCTACGATCGACTTCATGATGCCGGGCGTTGGGATGAGCCCATGCTGCATGGCGGCGCGAAGTCCGAAGACCACTCCCGCTCCCACTACCACAATCAGAACCAGCTTCGCTTGAGGCTTCAAACGCGGCATTTCATTTTCCCTTTCATAAGTTCGAGTTACGTTCCCTACTTGAACATGTTGTCGTAATCGCTGCCAGGCTTGGCGCTGGATGCAGCTACGCCGGAGAGAGTTGTTGAGATTTTCGCTCCGGCCGGCACATCCATCCCCGGAACCTGAATCAAGTCGGCTCCGGTCGACTGGCTTCCAGACGTCAACAGCTTCTGATTGAACTCTGCAAACCGAGCTGCCGCCTCGTCTGCCGCTGCTCCTGATTCAATCTGGTCATCGGTCAGAAGCTTGTCTGTATAGCGCGAGAACTCACGTATTTCGCCGAGGGTCCGGGAGGTGTCGTCTTCAAGGTAGTCCAGGGCCATGTCAACCATCTTCAACTGCTCCGGATTCCCGCGCAGTAGCTGTTGGCCGACGCCCAGAGTGGCCTTTGCGTCCAGGATCATCTTTCGCTGTTCGGCAAGGAAATTGACCTTGTTCTCCGTTCGTTGAATCTTGCTGTCGGCGATCTGCGACCAGTGCTGAAAGGTCTTCAGCATCTTCGACGTCTGATCTTCGAGCGCCTGAAGCTGCTTCACGCCCTGCATCAGCATCCCCGCCTGTTCCAGAAAAGTCTGGCGCTCAAGCGAGAGCCGCTCACGCTCCATCGGGTCGCTTGCGGCTGCCGCCATTTGTTCGGCCTTGGCGGCCTTGCGCCCCAGACCGTTGATCTCGTCGCTCTTGGCCGCTATGCTGCGTTGAAGCCGCTCGTCGCTGCCTGCAAACCGCTGCAGGGTCTGATCCAGGCTGGCCTTGGCCTTCTTCATGTCGTCCAGGTTGTTGCGAAGAATGCCGATGGGATCGGTCTCCACCACCCACGATGCGAAAAATCGCACGGTATTCTGGAAAAGATTTGTGACTGCGGTGCGAAAAGTAGGATTCAACACCAGCCAAAGGATCGCGACTAACACCGCAGCCAGGGCAACCGCGTGAATCGTGTCCGTCAGCAGGGAGATTATGAACGGCAAGATCTCGTATAGGCCGATTCCACCAGCGACGATCAAGGCCGCCAGCGCTGCGATGCCGAATGGCCCTTCGGGGCGCTGCCAGAACGATTTCGGTGTGTACCCCTGAAGGTTCTGGGTAAAGTTGGGTGTCACTGGAGAGAGGCCCATAAGAATCTCTTATCCTTTCAGCTGCGAAGCGTAGAGAGCCTTCTGCTGTTCGAGTTCGCTGCTCCGCCGTTGCACCGCTGCATCGAACTGGCTCTGCGCACGGCTGCTTTTTCCCTGCGCCTCGACCAGTTCGTTCGATAGCCGGGCCAGCTCCTGCTGAAGTTCGGTGATCTGCTCGGTGATTTTCTGAATCTGATCCTGCCGGCCTTTCACTTCCTTGGCCACGAAGATCTGCGCTTTTGCGCCGAAGGCTTCCTTCTCCTGCAACAGTTTCGCCTTCAGCGTGTCAAACGTTCCCAGAATCCCGTCTTCCGTCACCCCTGCCTGCGCCGAGGCCTGCAGCACAGCTGTCTTGAACTTCACATTCGTCGGCATCACGGTGTCCGGGATGGCCTTGAGTGGATCGAGAAACTTGTGGATCGTTGCCGCCGCACTGGTGCTTTCAAAGTCCGTCTTGGTGAGCAGCGTTTGGTAGACAGAGTCGCTATCCGGCACAACCCCGGCGTCAATCGGCGACGCATAGGCAGGCGATGAAACCGCAGCTTCAATCGGCGGCGGGACAAAAGCTGGCGGGGTAAAGTTCGGGGCGGCCGGCGGCGGAGTATGCTTCTCCGGCGGCGCCGGTTCGTCCTCAAATGCCACGTGCTTCAAAGATTCGAGAAATCCATGCTTTTCGCTCATAACCCTCCTCACACGATGCAAGTAGCCAGGAGCCGATTAGAATCCTGTAACCGAATTGGAGTCGAGAAAATGTTGTGGTAAGAATAGCCCTCACCGGCGCGGCGCGGCAAGGGTTGCAGATAGAAACGCGGGATGTGCTTTGGGCGGTAACTGTTCGAATCCCCCCGAATGCAGGATTCAAAAGAGCTTACCGTCGTCCCGGGAAGCCAGGGTTGGGCTTCGGTTGGCGTACCCGCATAGGCTGCGAATCGCTCCGAATCTGGGTTTTCACGATTGCGGCGGGGAACCTGTGCAGTTGGCAAAATTGCAGGCATCGAATACAAACCTGCTCTCTATACGCATATCTACCCCTGGGAGTTCCATTTCTCCGGAGTTCCATTTCTATTGTTTAGTTAGATAACAATGGCAGCCATCGACTTATCCGGATCGCCTCGCCATCTCTGCGCCAGTTACTTCGGCGTGGCTCCAAAGTGGAATTGTAAGCATTTCAGCCTCTGTTATACTTCCCGCCATGAACAACCGTACTCTCAGCGATGCGGGCGGAACTCCCGGCGGCCTTGGCCATTTTGCATTGGGCGCCGTCATGGCCTGCCTCGGTGGATACCTGCTGGTGAATCAGGTTACGGTAATGGGTTCTTATTGGAACTTCTATGGTGAAAATGCTTTCGGCATAACTCTGTTGCCCATGCTATTCGGAATCGGCCTTCTCTTCTGGCGCGGTCGAAGCATTGCCGGATGGGTCCTGACCATCGCTGGCGCACTTTTCATCTTTGCCGGAATCATCGCCAATCTGCATATCTATTTCCGGCCCTTGAGCCTTTTCAATACCATTGTGATGCTGGTGTTACTCGTCGGCGGGCTGGGGTTTATAGCTCGTGGCATTCAGCCGCATGGCAACCAGCCTGGCGAGTGACCACCAGCGCGTCCTCCGCATAGAAGATCCCGGATCTTTCGGCCCAGTTCCCGGTTCCCAGCTCCCAGTCCCCAGCTCCCAGTTCAAGAATAGGATCCCCGCAATCGCCACCGCCTGCAGCGATCCACTCTGTTGCCCCTCCATGTGAATTTCTCCATTGGTCCCCAAACGCCCGCTTCGCAGGACTGATCCTGTCGAGCTTTATTTTTCATTTCACGAAACGCAAGGAGGATCGCGTTCACTATCTCCGCAGCAAGACAAGGAGGTTCGAATGTCCCCCATCGACAAAAACCAACCTCGTGCGGCCGATCAACCGACTGCGCCGGAACTCAACAATCCCAACTTTCAAAGCGTTTTGAAGGCCCTCCTCGCCGCCTATCAACCTGTGCTCGAACAGCAACTTAACCTGGCAAGAAATCCTGAGCAACTGCAACAGGAAGCGCAAAGCGATCGCCCCAACTGTGCGGACGAATTCGCAGAAGCGAACAAGCTCTTCGGTAACTTCCTCACCGCGGATGTCGCTCTCCATTTGATCCCCGAGAAGAATCGCTCCCAGCTCGGGCCCATCGAAAAATGGAGCTGGTGTCTGCAACACATTCGCTGTTGCATCATCTTTGGATGGCTGGTCTGCCGCGGTCCGCGCACCTTCCGCGCATGGGCCTACTACGTCTACCAGTATTGGCTCTGCGTGCGCCAATCGCTCGGCACTCCCGTTGCCAACCCACCCACCGAAGAGCAGCGCAACGACTTCACCGTCCTGATCGGCGCCCTGGCCAACGCCTACAAGCCCTATCTCACCGACCAACTGGCCAGCGTGGAGTTTCCCTCTGGAATTCCCGAGGAGGTGCTGAACGGAGAGATAGATTGCTCCGAGGGCCAGCAAGAAACCTGCGCGATCTTCGATCGCCTGCTCACCACCGAGGCTGCCCAGGCTCTGCTCGGTAAAGCCGCCTTCGCCGGCAGCAGCCAGGAGCAGAACTTCTGGCTATGCCGCTGCTGGTGCCTGTGCTCCATCTGCTTCGGCTGCTGCCTGGCGCGCGCACGCACGTTTATCGACGTGCTCTGGTGCCTGGTGTACTACTTCCGGTGCCTAGCCGATTGCTTCCGCCCGCTGACCTGCGCCATCACCAATCCGACTGCAGGCGAGTGCGCGACCGAGACGTTCTATCCCAGCCCCGGCGTCATCGGAATCGAGATCGACGGCACCGCCACGGGTATCGGATGCAACAACTACATCCTGGAGTGGAGAGATCCCGTACTGCTCACCCCCTACACCCAGACTTACATCACTTACGCTGCTCCCGCGCCTCCAACAGGACCCGGCGCGTGCGGGAAAGTCGCCACAACCCTTGGCTATCTCCAGACCTACGGCACTCCCGTTCCCAGCCCGGTAGAGGTGCGCCTCACCGTTTTCAGTTCAGAGAGCGGCCAGGCGCCGTGCGTGCAGGAAGTTGAATTCCAAATCTTCAGGACACGCGTGTCGATTGAAAACGTGGCTGGTATCAACGTCCCCGACTGGCCAGATCCCACCTCTCAACTCGTAGGCCTCACACCCTCTCGCGTTCTCTCCTTCGGCGATGCGATGCAGATCTCGGGGCACGCCTGGGTGGGAAGCTGTCCGGGCCAAACCATCAAGGGCTACACGCTTGCTTACCAGCCTGGATTCGTCACGGACCCGACATTGGGTCCCTGGACGCAGTTCTGGCAGGTTGACTACACCAGCGGACTGCAGCAGGCGGCCATCGACAGCAGCTACATGGACTTGACCAGCATCTGGGAGTTTGTCCAGATCTGCCTGCCGCCGCCATTTCCGCCCTGCCCGCCCTATCCGATTCAATACGACAATCTGGTCCCGTTGTATTGGTATGGTGGAGTTGCGGCTACCCCACCCCCCGGCCCTGCAGCACCGCCGATTGAAGGGCCCTTCCCGACCGTTCCCGAACTGCCGCCGCCGGGAAACGTCTGGGCCACGCAGACGCTCCCAACCAGCAACTGCTATTCGGGCCAATACACCGTTCGCCTGGCGGTCGAAGATACGCTGGGGAACTTCTATTACGACACCCAGCAAATCTGGTTCGACAACAAGGACGTTTACGGCGAAATCACGGGAATTCTGGGCGTGGCGCCCTGCGCCGTGATCAACCTGAGCCAGATTCCCAACGCTGGCAACTGCAGCGTGCCCTGGCCGCTCGCAATTCAGGGGATTGCTTACGACGAGTACATCATCGAGGGGGTAACAACCGACCCCAGCGACAACTTTGGCGGCTATTGCATGACGGTCACGCGCCAGGGTGGATCGGAGGTTTCACCTTGCACGCCGATCAGTGAGTCCCTGTCCTTGCCCATTCCCAACCCATCGAGCCCGGTAACCGTTGGAACCAATCGCGTGGGAGATCCGGGGCTGCGCTGCACCACAGATTCGCCTCCGCCGTCAGGCACCGTAACCAAGCAATCCAATACACTGACGGTGGTGGATGCACGCATGTTCGATGCCTCGTGCGCATGCATGGCATCGCCGGTGCCTCCGCCTGGATTCGCGTTGAATCGGGCCGATCCTGTCAACAACATTCCAGGACAATGCTGCGCATATTGGTTCACCCTGGATGTGTGGGACAACACCGTATGCGAATACCTGTCGGGCGGCCACCATTCCGCCATACCCTCAATCTGGCCGATCTATATCTGCAACGATCTGCCGCCGCTTCCTTCGGGCACAACCCCGCCTTGCCCATAAGAAGCCGTCAACGAGCGAATCAACGGGAAGAGAACTTTTGAAAACGCAATGAACGCGCCCGATTTCTGGATCAAATTCACCCTCGCAGTCCTCGCCACCTGGCGGGTCACACACCTGCTGGCAAGCGAGGACGGCCCGGCCGACATCATTGCCAGATTTCGGGCGCTACTGGGGCAAAGCCTTTGGGGCAGATTGATGGATTGCTTCAACTGCCTGAGCCTCTGGGTCGCGGCCCTGGCCGCGTTCTATTTAACCAGGCGGGTTCTCGATTGGTTGTTGGTCTGGCTGGCCATCTCCGGTGCTGCCTGCCTGCTCGAACGGCTCGGCCGGGAACCCGTCGTATTTGAATCGGCTTCTCAACCTTCAGAAGGAGACACATCCCATGTGCTGCGGTCAGAAACGAGCAGAGATCCGGAACAGTTCAACGACTCCGACGACGCACCCCCCGGCGCCTAACGCTTCATCGTTTCAGGGGAGGCCACCCCGAATTGCAATGCGAGCCTCGATTGCTTCCGCGCGGACCATTGCGCCGGCCCGTCAATCGCTGCCGGAATTGAATCGCCCAGCGCCGGTTTCACCGCACGATGCTCCGGTCAGTATTCGATACATGGAGAATTCCCCTATCCGGGTGCGTGGTCCGGTGACTGGCGTCGAATACGAATTCTCCCCAACTCTCCCGATTCAGGCGATCGACGCAAGAGATGCATCGACGCTTCTGCAAAGCCGCTTTTTTCGGCGCGGCTAAGCACAGCTGGAGCATCTACGGGTTCGTCTCGACAGCTCGCCTGTTGCCATATGCGAATCTGCGGCCCGGTGCGTTACCCTCATAGCTGTTGGCCTATAAAAGCTGAGGGCAGGATCGATTGCGCGTCATTCTTTCGAATATTGGAACCTTTGGGGATATCAATCCTCTGATTGCAATTGCGCTTGAGTTGAAGCGGCGGGGACACGTGCCGGTAATGGCAGTGCCGGCGGTGTTTGAGGCGAAGATTCGGCCGCTGGGACTTGAGTTTCATGCGGTGAGGCCGGATATCGACCCCAAGAACTCCATCATGGTGGAGATGATCTACGACGTGAAGAAGGGCACGGAGCGGGGACTACGGGAGTTCCTCTTCCCTGCTCTGCGGCAGACGTACGACGATCTTCTTGACGCGGCGACCAAGCCAGAGCGGGCGGATCTGCTGCTGCTGGGCGAGCTGAACTATGCGGGGCCGCTGGTGGCGGAGGTGACGGGGATTCCCTGGGCGAGCTACGTGCTGGCGCCGCTGAGCTTCTTTTCCGCGTTCGACCCGCCGGTGCTGCCCATGTATCCGCGCCTGGCCAGGGCAGATAAGACGGTTCCGGGACTGGGGCGGGTGATCAAACGGCTGGCGCGCTTTGTGAGCCGGAAGTGGCCGGATCCGATTTACGATCTGCGGGCGGAACTGGGCTTGGAGCGGGGCACGAATCCGCTGTTTGTCGCCAAGCACTCGCCTTACCTGGTTTTGGCCCTGTTTTCGCGCGTGCTGGGCCGAGAGCAGAAGGACTGGCCGCCAAACACGAAGATTACCGGGTTTTGCTTTTACGATTCCGACGCGGGGAATGCGGCGCTGCCCGCGGACCTGGAGGCGTTTCTACGGTCCGGCCCGGCGCCGGTGGTGTTTACGCTCGGTTCGGCTGCGGTGCTGGCTGCGGGAAGGTTTTACGAGTTCTCTGCAAGGGCGGCGGTGCGCCTGGGGGTGCGGGCGGTGTTGCTGATCGGTTCGGATGAGCGCAACCGGCCTCCGCAGGCGCTGCCGGAGACGATCTGCGTGGCGGAGTATGCGCCTTACTCGGCGCTGTTTCCGCGGACGGCGCTGGTGGTTCACCAGGGCGGGGTGGGAACGACGGCGCAGTGCCTGCGCGCGGGCAAGCCGATGCTGATCATGCCCTACTCGCACGACCAGCCGGACAATGCGCGGCGCATGCGGCGGCTGAAGGTGGCGCGGGTGATCCAGCGCGGCAATTACCTGCCGGTGCGGGTGGCGCGGAAGCTGAAAGCGATGCTGGAAGAGCCGAAGTTTGCTGCGCGGGCAGCACAAGTGGCGGCCCGGCTGAAAAACGAGGACGGGGTCGCTGCGGCCTGCGATGCGCTGGAAGAACTGTTCCGGAGGAGGCGGGCTTAGAGTTGGTCCGCGAGGGGCGGAAAAGTCAGCAGAAAACTGAGGATCAGGAGTGCGAAAGCGATGGTGTTCACAGTGCCCAGCGCTACGGTCTTCTTGCGCCAACGTGCTTCCAGCACGGCCCAGGTGACGAGCCAGATGAGGATGGCGACGGTGGTCACGCCAGAGAGAGGGCCGGTGGGCTTGTAGAAGGCGAGTGCGCTTTTCAGGTGTGCGGATTTGTCGGCGATGACGGCCAGGACCGCGAGGGCGAAGGAGCCGATGCCGGCGGCGAGGATAGCGGCGGCGCCGGAACCGTTGGTGAGGGTGGATTGACTGATGCTGGTCGTACTCATTTCATTTCTCCACGGCTAAGCTGGATGGTGGGTCCGCCTTGCACGGGTGCGTATTTGTTGATCATGGCGCCAAAGAGGCCGGCGATGGCGGCGGCGAGGAAAGAGGCCGCAGCAAAGGCGAGCACAGCGGAGCGGAGTCCCTTGTGATTGCGGAGTTCGCGGCCATAGCGGATGAAGACGAAGGCGACCATGGTGATGGAAATGGGCGCAAACCATGCTACGTGCTCTTTCCATTCCATGCCCAGCGAATGCCAACCGCTGGTGGCGGGATTGGAAGTGAGCAGGCGCTGCGGAAAGAGGTAGAGATCGGCGGTTCCGGGCGGCGGCGCGGCGCGGTACCAGGGGTAGATGATGTACGCGCCGGTGAGTACCGTGGCCCACGCGAGCAGTGCCATGGTGAGCAGGTAGATCTTCAGGAAGCGTTGTTGGCCGGGCGTGGATGAAAAGGGGGATTCTGCGGTGAGACGGCAGAGCTCGAAGAGACCGCCGGAGCAGGCGAGGAGATAGAGTGCACCGAATCCCATGCCGTGAATCATTGTCCAAAGTGCGCGCACCGTGATTTCCATTGCGGATTTCCTTCTGCAAAAATGCGTTGTGGCGGGCTGAATTCCCGCACTTGCTTGTTGCCGCCTGTTATTGAGACCCGATTCGCGGGGAGCGGGCAGAGATCATCGCGTCCGCCGCCGTCTTTTTGTCTGTGTCCTGATCTTTGTCCTTGCCCCAGGTCTTGTAGAGACCGAGATAGGCGTAGTTCTCCGTCTGGCCGGCAACGGAGTGGCCATAGGCGAACAGCAACTGAAGACCCGGCTGCTTGAAATGGTAGTAGCCGCCGGCGTCGATGAGTGTTGAGGCCTGCGTTTGCGCGGTGGCAATGCCTTCCTTGGCATGGGAGAAGATTTCCGCGGACAGTTCGAGCTTTTCGTTGACGACCTTTTTCACGAGATATCCGCCATAAAGATAGTCGCGGTAGCCGGTCTGCGGGACGACCGCGTAGCCAAGGCCGCCCACCAGGCTCCAGGAGCCGAATTCCTTCTCCGCCCAGAGAGGAAGCTTGTACCAGACACGGCCAACGCCGAGGCCCTTATTGAAACTTCCAGTGGGCATTTCAAACATGGTGAAGCTGCCGATCTGCGGGCGGTGCGGGGTCTGCTTGATGAAACCCCACTTTACGCCCAGTTCCGTATCGGTGAGGCCGAAGGCGCTCGGGCCCGTGCCGCCGGGAGCGTAAGCGGGGTCGTTCGAGGGAACGACAGCGCCGAAGGGCAGAATAGCGTGAAGCTGAATGTTGGGGATGGCGCCCCAGTTGAATTCGAACGCTGGGCCGGTGGGATCGGATTCGGCGGGCGTTCCGTCGAAAGTACTGAAGATATAGAACTCGTAGTGGCCGAGGTCGACGGGCGTGGGGTCGTCGGTTTGAAACGGTGGGCCGGCCTGCGCGCCGAGCTTGGCGGCGGAGAGGATACAGAGCAGAAGGAGAGCTGACGCAAATAGGTAGTTGTGCGCCTTCATCGGATTTCCTGCCCGGTCAGGACGATCATGGTTTCCCTTTTGAATCCGACCCTTCATCCGAACAATATATATCGAAATTCGATATCAGCCAATGCGTGGAGGATCCTGGCGCGGTATATTCATGCTGTGTTGAAACAGCAGCGGGAACTCTTTTTCGGGCTGATACGGATCCACGTGCTGGTGCATGCGGCTCATGAGCCGATCTTTGGATTGGCCATGATGGAGGAACTGGCGCACCACGGATATCGGATTGGGCCGGGGACGCTGTATCCGCTTCTGCATGGCCTGGAGCGGAGCGGGCTGTTGAAGTCTTCCACCAAGAGAGTCGAGGGAAGGAAGAGAAGAATCTACAGGATTACAAGCACGGGAAAAAATGCGCTTGCACGGGCCAGTGAGAAGGTCGACGAGTTGCACCACGAATTGCACGAGGAGCACCCGCGGAAGATTTCGCGGTAGAGGCTTTTCGCATTCTGATGCAAGCTAAAAGACGAGGCCACAGGGGCTATTTCCGCGAGTAGTCCTTGGTTTGGCCGGTGCGGGCGTTGGTTACGGAGAAGCTGCCGTCGGCTGAAGCAACAACTTTGATCCAGAAGCCATCCGCGCCGCCTTTCAGATTGGCGATCTGGGCTTCGGGGCTGTTGTGGGCGGCATCAGAACCTTCCGCAGTGTGCAGCATCCACAGGTCTTCAAGGCCGGGACTTTCGTGGACGGTTTGCCAGGCTTCAGGGCTGCCGGCTTTGTGCGCGCCGTTGTCCATGATGGCGACGCGGGAGTGAATGGCATCCACGAAGGCGCGGGCGTTGGACAGGTTCATGCCGTGATGGTCGACGAGGTAAAGGTCGACCGTGCCGATGAGGTTTTCAGGGCAGACGAGGGGGATTTCCTTGGCCTTGGTCAGGTCGCCGAGATCGAGAAAACGGAATTTGCCGAAGCGGATGAGGACGCCGGCTGAACGGGGGTTCTCGGTTTCATCCAGGTCCCAATGGGGCTCGGCTGCGCAGTAAGGGTTGGGCGTGGGTTTGACGCCAGGCACTGTCGCGATGTGCTCGCCGTCGGCGGTGAGGACGATGGCGGTAAGACCAGGAATGTCGATGGTGTCGCCGGGGTGAACGATGCGGCGGGGTTTGCCTTCAATGGCCTTCAGGTAGGCGGCGTAGTCGTGGCGGGTGATGTCGGAGTCTTCGCGGTTCTCTCCGTGGTCAAGGAACTCGCCGATGGGCACACGCTTGACCAGCTCGGGCACGCCACCGACGTGATCGACGTGAAAGTGCGTGATGAGCAGGTGGTCGATGCGGGCGATGCCGGCGTCGGCCATTGCCGCCTGGATGCGCGATGCGTCGCGGCCATTGTTCCCGGGCCAGCCGGTGTCGACCAGCAGCGATGCGCCGGTCGCGGTGTCGACCAGCAGAGTGGACTGGCCGCCTTCGACGTCGATTGCGTAGATGACCAGATGATTGGCAGGTTTGGCCTGTGCGCGGGCATGCTGCGGCAGCGGGAGCAGGGCCACGCAGCAGAGGAAGACGGCAAAGCCCGCCGGAAGCCGGCGAAGTAGAGAGCGGGGATGGGCGGCAATTCTCATGTGCGGAAAAGTGTACACGGAGATTGGCTGAGTAGCGAAGGGCTACCGGGGATAGAAGCTGCATTGAAGCTTGTGTTGCGGGCACTTTTGTGGGGACAGCGGCCGGCGTGCCCGGCAGGGCTGGTGTAAACTGATTCAGACCCCAAAGCCGGTTCGCCGCGGCGAACCGGCTGCATTGTGTCGGGACGTGGCTCAGCCTGGTAGAGCACTCGCTTGGGGTGCGAGGGGTCGGCAGTTCAAATCTGCCCGTCCCGACCATTCTTCATTTTTAGCCCTTTTGAAGATCAAGTCGAAGGGCTTTCTGTAGGTCGGATAAAGACTTACAGCATCAATGGAGCAGTTCAAAAGCACATTTTTCAGCAATTCGGCCTGTTCTGCCGGTTTCCGCGTAAGGTACAAGGAATGTGCGTTTTGCGCGAGTTCTAAAATGCGCTCCATATCTAGCAGTCTTTCGCCGCTTTGATCCCCTCCGAGACCCGAAACAAGCGATTGAATCCTGAATTCTTCCGCCTGCCAATCTCGTTGCTTGCGCTGCCAGAATTCCTCGGTAATCTTTCCGTCGAGTTTGTCCAGGTAGGCAGCATCCATGCGGGTGTAAAGGGACGCGAGTTCACGCTCAAGGCGCGCACGTTCATTGGCCGCATTCTTGCGCATCTGGACATGTGCACGCTCCAAGGATTCGGAGATGCTCCGCACAACATCTTCCGGGATGGACACATCCCGGAGCACGTGCCCCATTCTCTGTGCGATTTCCTCCTCACGAAATCGGGGTAGCGCACATTTCCCTCTGTGCCCCGTGCAACGGTAGTAAACGTACTTGTTCTTCTTTAGCTCGGCGGTCACCATGCAATCGTCGTGTGCGCACGTGAGCATTCCACGGAACGCAATTTCATGCTTCCCGTATTTCGGCTTGTTGTGCCCACTTAAGACGGCCTGAGCGCGTGCATACAATTCCGGACTGATCAGTTTCGGGTGCGTGCCCTGGTACGTCTGCCCGCTCCAGACGAATTGTCCAATGTAAAACGGGTTCGTGAGAATTGTGTGCAGATTCGCTTTTGAGATGTATGTGCCCCGCACGTGACGAATCTCTTTCGAAAGAGACAAGAGCGAATATCGTCCCGATGCGTACAGTTCAAACACCTGCACCGCAATTGCGCCCTTTTCAGGGTGAATTTCGATGGTACGTGCCCCTCGGTTGTTGCGGTATCCGAAGGGGGCACGTCCGGGGTAGGTGCCCTGCGATGCTTTCTCGCACATGCCCTTTCTTACTTCTTCCCGCAGGTTCTCGGAATAATTCCGCGCCATCGCAAGGCGGATATCGTGCATGAATTTCACTTGTGATTTGGCGTCTTTTGAAAGGGTCTCGTTCTCCTTTACGAAATGGATTCTGATGTCGAGGTCTTCCAGCGTCAGGGCGTCTCGTTGGTTTCGATACAGCCTGTCCGTTTTTTCCACCAGCAAAGTCCGGCACATCCGATTGCGCTTGAAGAAAGTGACCATTTCGGAAAACTGCTTTCGGCCGGCAACTTTGGCGGATTCGATCTCGACAAATTCGCGCACGATCTCGAACCCTTCCTCTTGCGCGGTCGCGCGTAGCAGCTTGACCTGGGCTTCGATGGAGTAGCCTTCTTCACGTTGCTCACGGCTGGAAACACGGGCATATAGAACGGCTGTGCGTAGATTCATTTCGCCTCCTTCGTCTTTTCGGCCTTCGCTGCATGATTTGCCCAGCGGGCCTGCGCTGCCGTCCGCGCTATTTCGCTGCGTCGCTCGGGGGTTAGCAATTCCTTGCGCTTAGCTGCCCCGATCTTTCCTTGCCGCTGGAAGTATGCCTTCACGTTCTCAGGTAATTTCATGGTGACAATCATTATGCTTAGCCCCCTTGCATAAGTCAAGACTCCTTTACGAGAGCTGGGCACCGGCTAGGGAGACTGCAAGACTTGACCGCACGCTTCTCGATTGATCCGTCGATTTGGCTACGAGTCGAAAGTGCATAAGATTCAATGAATGAGTTCACGGTCAAGCCTGCGAGCGGACTTGCTTCTTTCACATAGGCTTGGTATTCGTTCATCATGCGCTTGGCGTTCCCGTGCGTATTTAGCATTGCGCGGGCCTGCTGATATCCGAATGTTTCGATTAACTGGCGGATGCCGATTAGTTTGGCGGCTCTTGAATCGCCGACTTGCCTCGGGTCTGGTAGCGGAAACTCTTGCGGAAGGTACTCCAAGTTTTGATAGGGATTGAAATCCGCCGCAGACTTGAGCTGTCCAAACGTGGCAAGCTCCTTTGGAACTCCGACGCCCCCGGCTTGGCGCTCCACTCGCGTCATGATCGTGTGCTCAGGAAAACCGAAGTAATCTTCAAATGTCGGCGGCTCGGCGTCCGGATTAGAATTCTTGAGCAAAGCTTGAAACCTAGCCATGCATTCTGCGGGCTTGTCGTAGGTGCGAACGCAGTTCGGCGACGTGCCATAGCGGAAGTACTCAAGCCGTCGGGAGCCAACAGTTTCGTAGTCAAGCTCTCCCCTCACGTCTGAGGACCGCTTGAACTTCACTCGGAGGGAATTGTAAAGTGCGATGACGGGAATGCCGATAAGGTCCGCCGCGAAGTCGATGCGCATCATCCCCAGGCTGTCGAGGTCAACATCGAAAACAGCGGTGATGATCCGGCCCATTTGGTCGAGTGACTTCTCGCCCGCATCGATGATCTCAAGCTTGTGGTTCCTTTCTCCGCGCCCCTTGTAGTGAATATGCAGGAGCGCGTCGAGGTTAAAGGGGCGAAGGTCGCAGGCTCCGCTGTAGTACTTCGACCGCATCACGGAACTCGAAAAACCCGCGTACTTCAGTTCTCCAAGTACGAACTTGAACTCGGGCCGAAAGTCCGCGCTAAAGGGAACTTTGATGTCGGCTTTGTCGATCACTGGACTCGCCCCTCTGGTCCAGTCACCTCGTCAAAATGACGTGAGTTGCAGGCTGTTAGACAGAGCCTGCAACTCAAGGCGGCGTCGCCGCCCTGGTGGACCTCGACCGCCGAGAGAGCCGGACCGAATGGCTTGAGCCGATTGGACCGCAAGCCGAAATCGGCCATTGCCGAAGCTATAAAGGACCTCAGAGACGTTGGAAGCCGGAAAACGGTCCACAGTGGCAAGAAACCGCCTCGGGGCACCTTGGAACAGATTGCGGGGCGAAAACATTTCAGACCTCCTGGGTAGGTGCCGACGCTTTGCGAAAGGAGCGAAGCTGAATTGGCCGCTGGTCGAGTCCGTGCGATGGATGGGTTATCTTGCGCGCGGTCGCCGCCCGCAGCGTTTAACGTCATCGGAATGGAAAAGCACGGCCGGGATGGAGAACCGTCGCCCACCTCAGTGACCCCGCTTGTGCGCGTTGGGTCCGCTGCATACCGGGCACAAATCCTTCAGGGCGAAGCTGCGCTTGAGGCGCTGTTCGAAGAAGCCATCTTTCTTCGCCCAGGTGCGCGCCACCCGCCAAGGGATACCCTGCTTCGTGACTGCACCCAGTAATGGAGCACCCCGGCCAGCGCGGTGCGCCTTGACACGCTCGGGGATATTCGTGCTGAAGCCCAAGTAATGCTGCTTTCCGCGAAAGCGGCGCGCAAAGTGGACCAGGTATACCGATCCGATGATGTGACCGTGACGGCGATGATTAAAGAAGTGCATTAGAAAGGCGTCCTTTCCGTAAGCACGATGTAGCGCCGCTTCCTCATGCCGCGAGGCACCCGGCTTATCAGGAAGCCATCCCGCTTCCGGGCCTTGCTTTCTGCTTTGTCCTTGGAACTGTAGGAGCCGTGGAACATGTAGGCGTATCCTTCCCCGGCTGGCTTCTTCTTGCGCTTCATGAGTTCACCTCGATTGGATTTGAGTTGGAGAAATGCAACTCCCTTTCCCAACGGTTCAACGTCTCGAAAAACTGAATCAGGGATGAGATTTGGGAGTCGTCAGGGGAATACGGAAGGCAAGGGCTGGACTGAATAGTCCCGGTAAAGGAACCCGGCGCTTGGCGTCGGGATTGAATGGCGGGGCTCTGCCCCGCACCCCGGCCAGTTTTACGCTGAGTGCCCGCCGTTTCGCTGGGCCCGGAATCGTCTTCGTGAACTGCAACGCGGAGGAATTGAACTGGAGAGCGAGCCGCTGGCTTTCGTCCAGCCGTCGATGGAGGTGTAGGCCGTCTCAGCGCCGGAACGGACTGGCGAACCGTTTTCCCGGATTGTGGTCGGACCGCACTCCGCTCGCCCATGCTTGAAATTTCTGCCCGTCCTGCCGCCAATAGAAGGGGGAAGGATTTTGGCATCCACATGCCAAAATGGTTCGTATGGTTTTGGCGGAGGAATCGTGGACCAAGAAATCCGGGAAAAAATGGTTTTGGCTGTGGAGAATGCGGTGCTTGTAGCGGGAGCCAAGGACTACGAAACAGGAATGGTGCAGGCGAGCAAGCTCGTTGCGTCTGTTCTGAACGGCGTTGCATCAATTCAAACCAAGGACGGGCTCAGGACGACTCTGGACTCTTGCTCAGCGATATCGAAACGTGAGGAAAAGTTAGTCTTGCTGGGGCTAAAGATGTTGCCCCAGGTGCTAAGGATTGGTCTGAAAATGGCGGCTCAACTGGCAGCCTCAACTCTTCCTCAGCCGCCTGGAGGACGCCCGCGTGCCTCCAATGCCGCGCAGACTCATGCGGTCCAGAGCTATATTTTGGAACTGATTGGGAAAGGATGCTCCGCCAAAGCCGCCAAGGATCGCGCCGCCCAAAAATTTGGATTAAGCCAGCGGACAATTCATAGACTTTGGTCAAGTCGAGAGAACGTCCCTGAGGATGAGCCCGGATTTAAGGACGTGATCGGGTACATCTCTACCGGTAAATGATAGCCCCGCCGGAGCACAGAGAATGGCAAAGTCGCCCGTTGCCTCATGGAGCGACGGCTACAGCGTCCACGTAGAACTCGGCGGGGGCGCCCCAGGAGTAAAGGATGATCTCGTTGTAGGCGCCGCCATTGGGATTGAGAAAGACTCCGGGGTAGCTGCCGGGGGTGGCGAGCCAGCCGGTGCCGCTGCTGGGGCCGAGAAGCTCCGCGGCTACGGTGCCGCTGACGACGTTTAGGTACATGGAGGCGGTGGAGAGGCTGGTGAGCGGGAACGCCTGGTAGACGCCGCCAAAGTCGCTCGTGGTTTTGACGTGGAGCGTGTAGCTGCCGGCGACGGGCGGGGGCGGAGTGGCGCCGGAGGGGCAAGTGGCACTGCAAAGCTCGGTCGTGGTGGTGCCGCTCTCATCGTCCCAGACAGGCCACCCGGTGGCCGCTGAGGAACCGCCGTAGTCCAATCCGGTGAAGGTG
>JBKQNU010000156.1:0-6983 GCA_052145815.1 Occallatibacter sp. | reverse complement strand
AGAACCGGTTGCGCCGAATGAGCGACGACAGACTTCTCAGAAGGGTGGACTGCGAGGGGGCCCAGCGCGGGCCAAATCAATCAGTCCCGCAAGGCGATCAGAAATTGCCCGAAAAGCGAGTCAGGCTCGCTGGGCATTGAAGAACAAACTCACCCCGGTGGGTTAGAAAGGTAATGTCAAATGGCTATCGAAGGAAAGAGCACCCTTCCTGCTAAAGCAAAGGGTACGCACAAAAACGTCACCGCGACAGCCATCCATGGGACTGATGGGGAAACCCATATTGTAGGTATCGGCAATTTGAGGGTCATTATTTGTCCAGACGAGAGTGGATGGTTCGCGCAAGGATTGGAAATCGACTACGCTGCAGGCGGAAAGACAATCCCGCAAGTGAAGGAGAATTTCGAGAAGGGGCTGAAGGGTACGATCGGTCTGCATATCCAGATGTATGGCAATATCGAGAAATTCCTCACCCCCGCACCGCCACAAATCTGGAAGGAATTTTATTGGAGCGGTAAGCAGTATCGTTTCACACAGGTCAGTCTTCATGATGATCTTTCGAAAACTCTGCAAGTGAAGGCTATTGAATTTCTGGAGCCGATTGGGGAGGTAGCAGCCTGAGTGAAGGAATCCCGAAGAACGATTTAATCAGGGTTCTTAAGGCTCATGGCGTATTCGTCGAAGAGCACCAGGACGGGAAGACGCTTACGGTCATTCGCGGCGAATTCATGGAATCGAAGGTACTTGAGCTGGAGATTCTTCCCAAACAGATACGGTACTTCGAGCGGAAACTGCATATACCGATTCATCACTTCTGGCATCCCGAAGTTGCGGAACAGGAAGCAGAGGCAAAGACCAAGAGTGAAGCGGATGCGGAAGTCAGGGCTGAAGTAAGATCAAAGCCAAAGAAAGAGAATTAGATGAAAAGGCCCTCTTCGGAGGGTCTTTTCAATTAGCCCGCAAGTTTAAACATAAGGGGGTGGCTGCTAACATTGGCTTGCGCAGAATGCCGCTAAGCCATCTGCGCCAGAAAGGATACGCCAATGGTACAGGGAACTCCCACAGAAAGGTTGTTTGCTAAGGAGATAATGATCGCCTATATCTCAGCATTAGGCGCAGCGTCAGAACAATTATTCCGCAAAGAGCCCAATCAAGCGCCAATAAACAAGAACTTCGCGGAGGCTTGGGAAACCATACTTAAAACTCTTTCGGATCAAGATTGAGCCGATTTCGATAAGCGGGAACATTGAGAGCCAAACATGCTCTCAGCACTGCATCTTTGTCTTCTGCATTGTCAATTTCCGCAATTGCTTTTTGCACAGCCGCCACAGCATCTTCAAGTCGCGACCTCACGCTCTTCATTTGCATACAATCACCTCATCGTCTACGCCAATTCCAAATTGAGCCACTACCGACCTAAGTCTTCGCTTGACGAGTCTGCAGGGAAGTGGGCATACTCGGCACCTATGCCCAGGCTGGAGATTCTTACGCCAGCGCTAGCGGGAGTTGGCTTTTTATGGACCTCATTCTGCTTCGTTTCCTCTTTGTAGCCCTTCTTGCCGGGGTTTGTTATTTCCTTCACCCATTTGGCCTGAATGGATGGGTGAGTGCCTGTGCGGGCGCTGTGGCCGCCGGCGCGGTGATCCTATTCGAGATGCGGGTGCGGGCGCTCACGCTGCGACGCCTGATTGGCGCAGTCGTGGGCAGCGTGCTGGGCATCTTTGGCGCGTTTCTCTTCTGCCTGGTGCTGAAGTCCGCGCCGCTGGGAGCGGCGAGTTCCGCAACCTTGCAGATTTTCGTGCTTCTGCTGATGACGTATGTGGGGCTACTGGTGGGCGCAAGCAAGGGCGACCTGTTGAATCCGGCGGCACTGGGGACCATCTTCTCCGGCGAAAGGCCGAGCCGTAAGAGCGCCAAGGTTCTGGACACGAGCGTCATTATCGACGGGCGGATCGCCGACATTGCCGAGGCCGGGTTCATTGACGGCATGATGGTGGTGCCGGAGTTTGTGCTGCGGGAACTGCAGGTGGTGGCCGACTCGACCGATGGGTCAAAGCGGCAGCGCGGGCGGCGCGGGCTGGATATGCTGCAGCGGATGCAGTCGAGCTCGAACATCCAGGTGCAGATTGTGCCGGACGATTTTCCGTCCATCCGCGAAGTTGACCTGAAGCTGCTGGAACTGGCCAAGAAGTGGGAGGCCAAGGTGGTGACCAACGACTTCAACCTGAACAAGGTGGCGCACCTGCATCACGTGGAAGTGCTGAACATCAACGACCTGGCCAATGCGCTCAAGCCGGTGGTGCTGCCCGGCGAGAAGATGAATGTGCTGATTCTGAAAGAGGGCAAGGAGTTCAACCAGGGCGTTGGCTACTTGGACGACGGGACCATGGTGGTGGTTGACCACGCGCGCAAGCTGATCGGCAAGGCTGTGGAGATTTCTGTGACCAGCGTGCTGCAAACGGCGAGCGGGAAGATGATCTTTGGCAAGCTGGACGAGAACGGAAGAAGCGGCGAGACGGCGCGGCCAGGGCCGGTGGAGATGGCCCACTAACCACCTGCGGTGGGGCAGACGGCGCTTGCGCGCCACAAGGTTTGAAGCTGCACACAGCCGCCTTTAGCAACCTGCGGCGAGGCAGACGGCGCTTGCGCGCCACAAGGGCTGAGGTTGCAGCCAGCCGCCTTTAGCCACCCGCGGTGGGGCAGCCGCCTTCGGCACGCTCTCCGATAGTTCTTCAGCTTCCAGGAGAGACCTTACTGGGCGATTCTGAGGTCGCTGATCTGGACGATAGGCTCGATATCGGTGTAGTTGGGGATATCGCTCTGGAGTTCCTTGTAATGAGGCATGACAGCCGCTGAAAAAGCCTCGACGGATTCGAATGTGAAAGAGGCGATGGCGGCGTTGGGCGGCGGCGAATCCGGCATGGCTGAGCTGAGTCCGATTTCGGCGGATACGCCTTTCAGGGCCGATCCGAGCAGACGGATGGCCAGCGGCATGTGGACGTCAATGTAGTATTCGGCGTTGAAGCGGCTTCCCGGCTTGTTGGGGTAGAGAAACGTGACCTTGATCATGCTTGCTCCTCGGCTCTCTTGAATCTATCCATCAATACTTTTGCACAGACGGGTCGATTTCGTCGCTCCATGCGAGGATGCCGCCGGCTAGATTCGCGACATCCTGATAGCCGGATTGCTTGGGGAACTCGGACATGCGCCACGATTAACCATTGCCGGCTCAAGCGGCTTTGACTGCGATCCGGGCGGGCCGGGAGCTGGGTTTGGCCTTTACGAAAATCTCCACGTCGTGACCGAGGGACACAAGAAAATGCATGAGACGTTCAACGGAGAAGCCTTCGAGCCTGTAATTGAGGAGCGCGGAGACTTTGGGCTGGTTGATCCCGAGTTGTGCGGCTACCTCAGCCTGGGCGAGCCCCTGGCGTTCGACAATCCGATTGAGAGCGGCGCAGAGTCGCGCTTTGGTCTGAAGTTCGGCGGCATTGGGAAGGCCCAAATCGGCAAAAACATTGCCGCTACTGCGCGTGATCCGATTGGTTGCGGCCTTAGCCATGCTTGTCCTCGTAATCCCGTTGAGCAATCCTCAAACGCGCCTTGACCAACTCGATGTCCGATTGTCTGGTTGCGATCCCGCTCGGCGATTTCTTTTGAAATGCATGCAGCACATAAACGGCATCGCCAAACCGAACCGTGTAAACCGCCCTGAACGTGTCGCCGTCGTAATCTTTCACGACTTCCAGAATTCCCGGACCTTCGCCTCTCCAGGGTTTTGCAGAGGGGTGTTTGCCTCCAAACTGGGCAGCGCTCAGGGCGAATCCCATGGTGCGTTGAACTTCCGCCGGAAATCGCCCGACGTCCTTGAGCGATGATCCAACCCAGTGCAGCGGCTTTTCACCAAGTGCGAGTTTCCTTGCCATCATTTATCCCACTTCTGGGATGAAATGTCAAGTCAGTCCAAGGAAGCTTAATACTTCTGCACCTTGGGATCGATCTCGTCGGACCAGGCTAAAATGCCGCCGGCTAGATTGGCGACATTCTGATAGCCGGACTGCTTGAGGAACTCGGCGATGCGCTGGCTCCGCGCGCCGCTGCGGCAGTGGACAACGATTTCGCGGTCGCGGGGGATTTCGGCGAGGCGCTGGGGGACGTCGTTCTGGGGGATCAGCTTGCCGCCGATCTGGGCGATCTGGACTTCATAAGGTTCGCGGACGTCGAGCAGGAAGACATTGTCGCCCCCGTCGCGGCGCGCCTTGAGTTCTTTTACGGATATTTGGGGGATTCCGTTTTTCAAGTTCTTCTCCTGAGGGGTTTCCGGAACGATGCCGCAGAAATGCTCATAGTCGATGAGCGCGGTGACGGTGGGGTTGGTTCCGCAGACGGGGCACTCGGGATTCTTGCGCAGCTTGAGCTCGCGGAAGCGCATGTTGAGGGCGTCGACCAGGAGGAGGCGCCCGACGAGCGAATCACCCTTGCCGAGAATGAGCTTGATGACTTCAGTGGCCTGGATGACGCCGACCAGGCCGGGGAGAATGCCCAGGACTCCGCCCTCGGCGCAGCTGGGAACCAGGCCAGGCGGCGGCGGCTCGGGGTAAAGGCAGCGGTAGCAGGGGCCGGCTTCGGTAGCGAAGACGCTGGCCTGGCCTTCGAAACGGAAGATGGAGCCGTAGACGTTGGGTTTGCCGAGCAGCACACAGGCATCGTTGACCAGATAGCGGGTGGGGAAGTTGTCAGTGCCGTCGGCAACGATGTCGTAATCCTTGAGGATTTCGAGGGCGTTGGCGCTGGTGAGCATGGTCTCATGCTTGACGATCTCGATGGCAGGATTGAGTGCCTTGAGCTTTTCTTCGGCGGAGTCGAGCTTCTTGCGGCCAATATCTTTTGTCGAGTGAATGATCTGGCGCTGGAGGTTGCTGGCGTCGACGACGTCGAAGTCGACCAAGCCGAGGGTGCCAATGCCGGCTGCGGCCAGGTAGAAGGCCAGGGGCGAGCCCAAGCCGCCGGTGCCTACGCAGAGAACGCGGGCAGCCTTGATTCGGCGCTGGCCCTCCATGCCGACTTCGGGCAGGATGAGGTGGCGCGAGTAGCGGGAGAGGTCGTCGGTGGTGAGGTCGGGGAGGGCGGCGGGTTCGGCGATGGTCGGCATGGGGTCCAATTCTTTTTGGCGTTCGTGGTGCGAGATGACTAGAAAGAAAAAGGAATCCGGGTTCGATGCAGATCGGACGATCGAATTTGCATCGGACAGCTTTTTCACCAGATGCAGCGAGTTAGCGCCCGCTCTGCGGGCATAGCGAGTCAGCAAGTTAGCGGGCGGCAGTTAGTCCCCGCCGGCGATGGAGGGAATGATGGAGAGCGTGTCGGCGGCAGTTACGGCGGTGGCCTCCTTGGCGGGCAGATAGCGGACGTCTTCGTCGTTTAGATACAGGTTAACAAATGCGCGGACTTTGCCCTCGGCGGTGAACAGATGCCTGCTGAGATCGGGATGCGTCCGGGTGAGGACTTCGAGAGCCTCGGCGACGGTGGGCGCGTCTATTTCGACGGTGTCGATCCCGCCTGCGTAGGGACGCAGCGGGGTGGGAATGAAGATATTCATGGGCTCTGGTTCCTGACCTCGCTAGCTTTTGATGATCTCAGGTCGGGATTGGATTTGGGAAATGCAGCAGCGGCTCCGGGATGCCGGAGCCGCTGGTGAGGTAAGTGGGATTGTTCGATTGAATCTGCGGGGCTTGCCCGGTGTCGCTTACGGAGTGGCCTTCTTTTCCGGCATGGCGGCCTTGGCTGCGGGCTTCGGCTTCCAGAAATCGGGGTCGGCTTTGATCCAGTCCGGGCTCACATAGCTCTGCTTGGGGTTGATGGTGAAGAGCTCGGAATGCGAACTCTCGAGAGCGGACTCCGAAAGCCGCCGGGCTTCTTTCAGGCCCTCCTCACCCATTGCGTTGCGAACGCTTTTGTCCTCGCTGAATTCTTTGTCGACGCCGTCCATCGATTGGTGCCCTGTGATCTCGATGAAGGTGCCGTCGTCGACTCCGTATGCCGCTTCGAAGGCCCCCCAATGGTAGCTGGAACCGGCTTTGTCGTCGGCGTCTTTCCACAGCTTGGTCAACTTGCGGAATTCCTCATTGTGCCCTGGCTTGACCTTGAAAACAGAAATCTCGACAAACCGAGCGTGCGACAGATCGCCGCGCGGATGGAGACTGAGCTCCATATCGCCGGTGAATACTTCGGAATCCACTTCGTCAAGCAACTCGCCGTCGGCAAGGCCGGCACGCTCGAAGTCGGCGGCCAGGGTGGGATTGTTGTCCACAAGCTTGTTGCCCTTCTCCCAATCGGCGAACGAGTCGTAGGAGGTGAGGAACAAGGCGCGTGACTTGCCGGAAAGCGAGTTGAGGGCAACGTAATAGACGGGGAACTTGGCCCGCGCCGCGGCCGCGATGAATGCGCTTTCGGTTTTGTCGTGGGCCGCGCCCCCTTTGTAGGGCTTGGTGAACTCGCGGGTGATCTGCAAGATCTTGGGTATGGATGTGGCATCTTGCGCCACGGCGAACGAACTGCCGGCAATGGCGAGAGACAATCCCAACAGGATGGGGCTGATTTTCTTCATGTACAAATTCCTCCTTGACTTGCTCGGAGAGCACCCGCGATAGGGAAGGGAATGGGAAGCGCGTGCGTCGCTCTTAGAGTGCGGCAATTATCGTGTGTGCCGGGGCCGGGTGTAAAGAGCAAGGAGGTCCACTCGAAAGAATTTACGCAACATTTTTCGTTCGATTCGCCGGCAGGTGGTGATTCAGGCGCGGTATGGCAAGTACTCGCAATTCTTCAGAGATCAATCAGGAAATGCGATGCGCCTCAAAGGCTCTAATGTAATGGGAGTTCCCCCGGCTCTGCCGGGGTGGCAGTAGCAGTTTGACATTTACGGGAGTCCATCCAAGAAACTCCGAGAGGTGAGCCGCCAAGCACACTTCAAGGAGAATCCCGGATGG
>JBKQNU010000155.1:0-2666 GCA_052145815.1 Occallatibacter sp. | reverse complement strand
AAGCCGCGCGTAGAGGTCGGTGACGTTCTCCTGCTCGTTGTGGAGAGGAACTACGATGGAGTACTTGAGCATTAGTCTTTTTGATTATACGGTAAAGACGAGCTGCTTTCGAAGTGACTTTCGTGAGGCACGCGCGTAGGGCGGACACTCCCGTCCGCCGCCTTTGACCTTGGTGTTGATTTTGACGTGCCGGTGGCCCGCTCCTTGCGTTTTTTGCGAGGGGCGGGATCCCCTGATTGGAAGCGGAACGTGTCGGCGGCATCGTCGCTGGGCGTGATGAAAAATCATGGAGGCTCAGTGCGCCTTCAAGCCGAACCCAAGATTGACACGGCGCGGATTAAGTGTGGTCATCCGTTCACCGCCGCGGCTGCGCCGCCGCCCGAGGCTTGGTGCTCGGCACAGGTTTTCCACCATAAGCCTAAAAAGTCGAGAAGTTCGTCGGGAGGCTTAATCCAATATCGGGCCGCCGTCTGCCGCCAGATGGGACGAACCAGGATGCTGATGCCAGTGCCCTGCTCAACGCGCTCCTGCATGGCGCGGAAAGCCGCCTCATCGGTGTTGTCGTCGCCGAGGTAGGCGACCGGCGTGTCGGGACTGATTTCATCCAGAAATGCGCGAACCGCATCGCCCTTGTCAGCTTCGAACGCGCGGATTTCCACGCCACCGTCGAATTCCAGCAGGGTGAGCCCGTTGTGTTCCGCGATCGGCCGCCATCCCAGTAAGACTCGGGCCCGTAGATTCTCGGCGTCGTTTTCGCTCAACCCGCGCCAATGAACGGCGATGCTTCCGGCCTTGAATTCCGGGGTATGGCGAAGTTGCTGGTAGCCGAGCCAGTGGTCGGCATCCGACAGGCCATTGAGGGTCCGCTCGTCCAGTTGCGGCATCTCCGTACTCCCGTCTGTCTTCATACGCTGCAGCCCATGAACTCCCCAAATTTCGGGACGTGGGTGGACGTTGAGAAGCGGAAGAACGTCCTCCGCATCTCGCCCCGTGATGACAATCACTCGCGTCCGGCCGTTGCGTACGATCTCTTGCAGCAGGAGCGCAACTCCGGGATACGGGTACGCCTGGTCGCGGCGGATGTGGAAGGGCGCCAGCGTTCCGTCGTAATCGAGCAGCAGTACGGCGTGGGATGCCTGGGCTACAGTTTGCAGAAACGGCGTGAGTTGGGATTGCACTTCCGGCCTCAAACGCGTTGCTCCTTCCTTAGAACTGGTTTCACAAATGCCTTTCAACCCGAAGGCACATCCCTCAGGGGCTAAGAGGCTGCGGAAAAAGTCGACCTTCGACGCTCAGCCCCAAAAGGGGCGATTGAGAAGGACTTGCGGCATCGCTAAAGCGATGCCCTGATACGAAACTTGAGTTTTTCCGCAACCTGCTAAAGCCCGCATTCTTTCGCCTCTGGGCGACACGGCTGAATGGCTTGCGGAAAAGTCGTCTGTGAGCGAGAGCCGTGCCCTCAGCGGCCAAGGCCGGATGCAAAACCATGCACTTAGTGCAGCGGTGAACCGCTGCTCCACCCAAAATCAAGTGCAACATCGAGTATTTCCGCAAGCTGTGAAGCCGTGCCCTTGCCAAAAACCATTTATGCAACCAGCTCTATTCTTTCTTGAGAACGGCTTGCGGACCACGCATCATGCTACGAACACGCTGGGGCGAGTTTTCTCCTGCACGTCCTCGGGCGCGTCCATGCGCAGTTCACAAAGTTCGGTGATCAGGTTTCCGGCCCAGCGGTAAATATTGTGCTCCTTGATCACCTTGCGCATGCGGCGCACGCGCAGCTGCTTGTCTTCGGGTTCCATCTCTAAAGCGGCGCGGATGGCTTCGGCGGTCTGATCGATGTCATAAGGATTGACGAGCAGGGCGTCACGCAGTTCGCGCGCCGCTCCGGTGAACTGGCTGAGAATCAACACGCCACTCTCATCGCCCCGCGCAGCGAGGAATTCCTTGGCCACCAGATTCATGCCATCATGCAGCGAAGTCACCAGGCAGAGATCGGCGGCGCGGTAATAGGGCTCGATCTCCTGATGGCTGTGCTGGCGCTTGAGGAACACGATGGGCTTCCACTTGCCGCCCTGGAAGCGCCAATTGATGCGATCGGCCTCGGCCTCAACCTCGGCAAAGAGGTCATGATAGCGCTTGATGTGCGTACGGCTGGGCGCTCCGATCTGCACGAACGTGAATTTTCCTTGATAGCTGGGATGTCTCTCCAGGAACCGCTCGATCGCCAGAAAGCGCTCCAGAATTCCCTTGGTGTAGTCGACGCGATCGACGCCAATGCCGATGAAGGTTGCCTCGACGCCCAGATTGTGCAGCAGAGCGGAACGTTCGAGGTAGCGGGATCCATGATTGTTGTTTTCGGGGGCGCCATCGTTGGTGAAGGCGACACTGATGGGAAAAGGCCGCACCATGGTGCGGTGGTCCTGGCGCAGGACGGAAAAGTGCTCCCAGTCGACGCGCGACTCGACGACGCGGTCGACGGTCTGGAGAAAATTGTTGCAGTGCGACTGAATGTGAAATCCGATGAGGTCGGCGCCGAGCAAACCATCCACCAACTGGCGCTGCCAGGGGCAAATGCCAAAGGCTTCCGGATTCGGCCACGGGATATGCCAGAAGATGGCCACGCGCGCATCGGGCCGCTTTTCCTTGATCAGCCTGGGCAGCAG
>JBKQNU010000154.1:0-101985 GCA_052145815.1 Occallatibacter sp. | reverse complement strand
CGCGCCAATTTCGGCGAAGACGCGAGACGATCGTTGAAGTCGGACGCGATGCTGGAATGAACAGCATCTGAAGCCGCTCGCACCGGTTCTGCGGAGCGGAATGACGCCGCCGTGAAAACCTTCACTTTGACGCCATCACAATCGACCGCCGCCCGCGTCCAATGACATAGGCTTGGGTTAACGGCCTGTTAACCATGTTCCGCAAGCTTGCGCAGAACACCCTGATGATGCGGGGCACGGATTTATGGGCTCGTCGTTGTCATGTCGACTCGCAACGGTGGTCATCCGTTTGGGATCGGCGGCGAGCCTGGTGGGCCTTGTGTCCGTATGCGCGCAACCGCGCCTCCTCACCTACGGCGATGAGCGCTGCGGAGCGGTGCTGGAGCTTCCCGACGGGAGTTGGCAGGTCAACTCCAATGCAGACCTGATGAAGCAGCAGGTGGCGCAGTTGGAGAAAATAGTGCCGCAGTCAGGGAAATGACGCTGGGCCGGGATTCAATCGAACTCAGCGTAGGCTGCCGTTGTGAGAAAATCCTGGAACTCGCCGGTGGAGAAATAGATGAGCAAATCGGCCGCGCGCTCGAATTTGGATGAGGCGTACCGTTCCCTGCCGAGGCTGTGCTTCATTCGATTCACGATGTCCCTGAGCGCGCTCACGAACCGGTGACGATCAATCGTCTTGCCGTTATTGAGGCGGGCTCCGTACTGAATCCACTGCCAGAGCTGGGCGCGCGAAATCTCAGCCGTGGCGGCGTCTTCCATCAAGTTGTAAATGGGCACGCAGCCATTGCCGCGCAGCCACGACTCGATGTACTGCAGGGCAACATCGACATTGCGCACGAACCCCTCTTCGGTGAGCTGGCCGCGCGGAATCTCGACAAGATCGCGCTCGGTGACGGGTGAGATTTGCCTGGCCGGTGGATGAATTTGGTTGGGGCTCTTCATGTGCTCGTCGAATACAGCCTTCGCGACTGGGACTAATCCGGGATGAGCAACCCAGGTTCCATCGTGGCCGGCGCGTACTTCACGCAGCTTGTCCTGGCGGACGCGTTGCATGGCTTCTTCGTTGGCCTTGGGGTTGTCCCGGATGGGGATCTGGGCAGCCATGCCGCCCATGGCGTGTATGCCGCGCTTGTGGCAGGTGTGAATCAACAACTCGACATAGGAACGAAGAAACGGCTGATCCATGGTGATGCAGCCGCGTTCCGGGAGCACGTACATGGGGTTATTTCTGAACTTCTTGATGAAGCTGAAGATGTAATCCCAGCGGCCGCAGTTCAGGCCCGCAGAGTGATCGCGCAGCTCGTAGAGAATCTCGTCCATTTCAAACGCCGCGGAGATCGTCTCAATCAACACGGTGGCGCGAATCGTCCCCTTGGGCAGGCCGACATATTCCTGCGCAAAGAGGAAGACGTCGTTCCACAGCCGCGCCTCGTGGTAGCTCTCCATCTTGGGCAGATAGAAATAGGGAGCCGTGCCGCGATCAAGAAGCGTGCGAAAGTTGTGAAAGAAATAGAGTCCGAAATCGAAAAGAGATGCCGAAATCGGTTCGCCGTGAATGGGAAAGTGTTTCTCCTCCATGTGCCATCCGCGCGGGCGAACAAAGAGCACGGCCGGATTCGATCCCAGACGGTAGAGCTTGCCTTCCGGTGAACAGTATTCGATGGTGCGCAGGTTGGCGTCGCGGAGATTACGCTGGCCCTCAAGGCAGTTATTCCAGGTAGGCGCGTTGGAGTCTTCGAAGTCAGCCATGAAGACGTTGGCGCCGGAGTTCAGCGCATTGATCACCATCTTCCTTTCCGCAGGGCCGGTGATTTCGACCCGCCGGTCGATCAGATCTGGCGGTATGGGAGCCACGGTCCACTGCGCCTCGCGAATGAACCGTGTTTCCTGGGGAAACCGCGGCATCTTTCCAAGGTCAAATTGGCGCTGACGGATCTTCCGCTCGTTGAGCAGATCCACTCTTCTGGACTCGAACTGCCGGTGAAGACATAGCAGGAATTCCACCGTCTCGGGAGTGAGGAATTCGCTTTCTGTGCTGAGGCTCAATGCCGGGATTTCGGCTATCTGTATTGTTGCGGACACTGAATGATCTTCCTTTCGATTAGTCTTGCTGCTTTCTTGTTCAGCTCGATTCGCCTGCGCTTAGTCGCCCGAAACGGGTATCACGCAATCCGAATCGACCTCGAAGGTGTCTGGGATCGTGTCGAACTGCTCTTCTTCCGTGGAGCCGGGGAGGGCACGAGTCGATGTCTGGCCGGCGGCGATGGTGTTCGCAACGTCGTCAAAGTAGCCGGTACCGACAAATTTCTGGTGCTTTACAGCACCATAGCCGAGCGTCTCAGCTAACTCGAATTCACGCTGTTGCAGTTGCGAATAGGCTGTCATTCCCGAACGCGCATACTCATGAGCGATTTCGAAGGCGGAGAGATTCAAGGCATGGAATCCAGCCAGCGTGACAAACTGGAAGCGGTACCCCATGGCTGCGAGTTCACGTTGAAATTGCGAGATTTCCCGATCGTTCAGCTTGGACTTCCAGTGGAAAGACGGAGAGCAGTTGTAGGCGAGAAGCTTGCCGGGGAATTCGGCATGAATCGCTTTGGCAAATTTCCGCGCCTCAGCAAGGTTGGGCTCGGATGTTTCGCACCACAGCATGTCGGCATAGGGCGCGTAAGCCAGGCCGCGGGCTATGGCCGCGTCGATGCCGCCGCGCATGGCGAAGAACCCCTCGATGGTGCGCTCGCCGGTCAGGAAGGGCGTATCGTCGGGATCGCAGTCGCTGGTGATAAGGTGAGCGCCGTTGGCGTCGGTACGGGCAATCAGGATGGTGGGAACGTCGAGGATGTCGGCTGCCAGGCGGGCGGCGATGAGTTTGTGAATCGCTTCACGCGTCGGCACCAGGACTTTTCCGCCCATGTGCCCGCATTTCTTCGCGGAGGATAGTTGATCTTCAAAGTGGACGGCGGCCGCACCGGCCTCAATCATGCTTTTCGTCAGTTCGAAGGCATTGAGAACGCCTCCGAATCCGGCTTCGGCATCCGCGACAATGGGCAGCATCCAGTCGATCGAGTCGTGGCCGTCGGCGTGGGCAATCTGGTCGGCGCGCATGAGGGCGTTATTGATGGAACGCACTACATTGGGAACGCTGTTGACGGGATAAAGGCTCTGGTCCGGGTACATTTGACCGCTGAGGTTGGCGTCTGCAGCAACCTGCCAGCCGCTCAGATAGATCGCCTTCAGGCCCGCTTTGGCCATTTCCACGGCCTGGTTACCCGTCAGGGCGCCAAGCGCGGGAATGTAATCTTCCCGGTGAAGAAGACTCCAGAGCTTTTCTGCCCCCGCTCGGGCGAGCGAATGCTCCACCCTGGTTGTCCCGCGCAGACGCTCGACGTCTTTGGCCTGGTATGCACGGGTGATTCCGTCCCAGCGGGGTGAATCCCAACTGACTCTGATTGAAGCGCTCCTGCTCATCTTCTTCCTCTCCTTCGTTCGCGGCGGCCGGAACCGTTCGCTCAACATGATTGAGTAGAGCCCAACAATGCTTGCGGCACAAGGCCGGCTAGTCCGATTCGGACCAGTGGACAAGGACACCCAGGCAGGGGGATAATCAAAACCGTCCTCGAGGAGAAGCCCTCTGGCAACTAGACTTAGTTGAGAATTGCGTCGGTGGAACGCCCGGAGTAGCACCCACAAGAGGGATTTCCACCGACGCACTTCGACCGATTTGGATTGCCCACGGAAACAGGCGAATGATGACCACCGGACCGCAGCTGGTCAAGGAATTGAATCGAGCTTTCACCCTGCGGCACGTCTCCCAGGGTGTCGATCTGCTCGATCGGACGGAAGGAAGCTGGTCCAGACTGCTTCCGAGCCAGGCCCATGCTACAGAGTTGCTTCTTCTCATCGCGCAATGGGTGGATGTCGGCTATCGTGACTACGCAGTCCTTGATCCGCTGCTTAAGCAATTTCCAGTAGCGAGCCGCCGCGAATTGCGGCTGGATGGCTATCTGCGGTTACGCCTTGTGGAGGGATTCCGCGCTCTGTCAGCGGAAGAAATCGACGCGGCTATCGAGATATTCGACTTTGTGTTGCGAGCTGAGCCTGGGGCTGCCGGCGCGGAACTGTTCACACTGGCTCATTTCTGGAAGGGAAGGGCGCTTAGAAAAAAGGGTGAATACGAGACAGCGCTCGGTGAGATCGTGGCCGCGCGGGAGCTTACCCAGAGGTCGCGCGAGAATGCGATGTTTACGGCTGTGATCCGTATTCATGAGGCCTGGCTGCTTTTCCAGAGGGGAATGAAGAAGGAGGCTATGCGGCTGCTTACAGAAGCCGAGACTGCGTTGAAGACTACGGATCACAGCCTTGCTCTGGGAAACATCGAGTCGGCCCGAGGACGTATTGTGCGCCGCGCCGGCGAATATGCCAAGGCGCTTGAGCATTTCGATCGCGCAATCGCGATTTATTCCGCGGGGAATCCCAACCACCGCAACCTGGCCAGGACGCTGGTCAATGCCGCCCATGTGAAGCGGCTGCTGGCGCTGCAATTACGCAAGCGGATCGATGCGCGAGCAAGCAGTCCGAAGCCAGCTCGCAGCGAAAGATATCGCGCGGCGACTCCGAGCACGCCTTCAGGCATGCGCGCCCGTTACCAGCAACTTTGCCAGGAGGCAATGCTCCAACTGCGGCAAGCGCGAGAGATTTACCTGCTCCACGGCCACTCAAGCGGACTGGGAGCGGTGATTGTCAACTCCGGATACCTTCACCTGGATGGCGGCGATATTGACCGGGCGGCCGGCGAAGCGCAGGAAGCTTATCGGATCGGACAGGAGAAAAACGATTTCATCCTCATGGCGCGCGCGCGCGTACTGCAAACGGCGACGGAAAACGCACGAGTGGAAGAGCAGGTTGGCGAGGACGTGGACATCGCGCTGCACGCCAACAAGGCGAAACAGTTCAGCGAAGAAGCTTTGGCTTTGGCGAAGCACACACAAAATCGGAGACTGGTTGCCTCAGCAAATATTGCCCGCGGCATGACGGCAGCGAACGAGTTTTTTCAGGATTGGGACCTGGCAAAGCGCAGCGCCACGGAAGCGACCGAGCTGATCGGGGTGGGCGAGAACGACCATCTGCTGGATGACCTGGCAGCCTTGAAATCGCACATTATGCAGGCGTCGGGCATCAACGACACGCTACGTAGTTGGTCGGAGGGGATGGTGGGAGACAAGACTTTTCAGCAGGTCACAGAAGAATTTGCTGAGATCGTAATCCCCAAGGTTTGGCTGCGCGAAGGCCGGAAGATATCGAGGGTGGCCGAACGCCTTTCCATTTCGCCAAAGAAGGTCCGGCGCATCCTTCGCAATGGCGGTTTTCTCGACTCGTTTGGTGCTGCGCCGGGTCGTTGATTTGGAGGAATGACCTTCCTCACAGCGAACCGTGATGGCTGTCACCGTGCGGGGTATTACCAAGGTGCTGTTCTTGGTTCCTCGGGACTCAACGAGCCCTGGGAATTCAGATCCCCACGGGAGGTAACTGTGCCAAACTCCCTCGTACTAGACCAAATCCAGCGCCCTCAGGCCGAAAGCAACCCTCATCTCACATCATTTGACTCCAGCCAGCAGCACGGACTGAACCACTGGCTGGAACCCTGCACGCTTGTGGAGAAGAAAGACCCCGATCTTGATGGTTACTTGTTCGACGATTTCTGTCTCTTCCTCTCCAACTAACGAAACCCCCGGGGGGGATTTTGCTAAAAGTGGAATCCCCCTCCGCAAATCAATACTTCTCCAGTTACGTAATCCGAGAGCGGGCTGCAGAAGAAAAGCACCGCCCCAGCAGCTTCTTCGGGGGTACCGAGCCGGCCTAGCGGGCAAGCGCTCTTCACCGAATCCAACATGCTGGGTTGGACCCCGAGGCGGATTTCGTGGCCGTGCATCTCCATCTTCGAACCCGCATCGGTGATGGGCTGAATGAGCCGCGTCTCGATCAGGCCGAAACCGACCGCGTTCACGTTTACGTTATACCGGCCCCATTCTTTGGCCAGCGTTTTAGTCAGTCCGATGACTCCAGCCTTTCCGGCCGAATATCCGGCCTGGCCAGGATTGCCATCGGTACCGGCAATCGAGGTGATGTTCACCACCTTGCGCATCACCCGCTGGTTAGCGGCAATCTCCTTTTTCGCAGATTCGCGGATGAACCCGGAGGCGGCACGGAGAATACGGAACGGCGTCACGATGTGAATATCGAGCATCGCCTGAAATTGTTCATCGGTGGTCTTCTGGATGACGCTGTCCCAGCTGTATCCGGCGTTGTTCACGATGATATCGATGGCGCCGAACTCGGTGAGCGTGGCGTGCACGATCATCTCGGGTATTGCCGGGTCAGTCAGGTCTCCCGTAACATGGCTCACCTTTCCCGGGTGTGCCAACTCGGCTTCGGAATCCAGAAGCATTTTTTCGTCAAGGTCGTTCACCATCACGTTCGCGCCGGCAGAAACCAGCCGCTTGGCAATTGCTCTTCCGATTCCGCGTCCGGCTCCGGTGACGAGCGCCGTTTTCCCTTCCAAGGTGAATGGCATCGTGGTTGTATTTTCAACTTCAGTTTCGAATCTTGCGGACCCCATTTTCTTCACCTCCCAGGTGATAGCTTCGCTGCAGTGCAGTATAGTAAATGCTGCAATGCACAAATGTCCAGATGCGGCGGAAAAATATTTTCTCGCCGGCGCCCAAACAGCCTGGCATTGCCCCGCACCGAATTAGAACACCGGATTGTCCCAGGGAGCAAGGAGCTTAACGGAGGGCGGTGCGAAAGCCCAACGTGAGAACTCAATAGAAATGTCCGGCAGCAGTACTTGGCAGATAGCTTCCACAATTCAGAACACCACGATCCAGGAATGAAAGGATTCGGGTCATGAGCGATCGAGAGGTAGTTGTTCTAAGCGCGGTTCGTACGGCAGTTGGCAAGTTCGGTGGCGCTCTAAAAGACATTTCACCTACCGAACTCGGCGCGAGGGTGGTTTCAGAAAGCGTGCGGCGCTCGGGATTGGCCGCGGCAGAAATCGGCAGTGTTGTCTTCGGAAACGTGATTCACACCGAAGGAAAAGATATGTACCTCGCGCGCGTGGTGGCCTTGCGCGGCGGATTGCCCATTGAGACTCCAGCGCTGACGCTGAATCGGGTCTGCGGCAGCGGGCTGCAGGCGATTGTGACGGCTGCGCAGTTCATTGTTCACGGCGACACGGATGCGGCAATCGGCGGCGGCGTTGAATCGATGAGCCGGGCACCCTACTGGCTGAATGCGATGCGATGGGGCGCACGGATGAACAACACGACGGCTGTGGACGTTCTCGTGGCCGCTGTTACCGATCCGTTTGACGAAGTTCAAATGGGCATCACTGCGGAAAACGTGGCGCGGAAGTGGGGAATCACGCGTCAAGATCAGGACGAATTGGCGGTCGAAAGCCATCGCAGGGCTCTGGAAGCAATCCAGACAGGAAAGTTCAAAAGCCAGATCGTCCCGATCGAACTGAAGACAAAAGGTGGAACCACGTTGTTTGATACGGACGAAACGCCGCGTACCGATGCGACGCTCGAGAACCTGGCCAAACTGAAACCGGCATTCGAAAAGGACGGCACTGTCACGGCCGGCAATGCATCAAGCATAAACGACGGTGCAGCCGCGGTGGTGTTGATGGAGCGCCACGCGGCAGAAGAGCGTGGACTCAAACCGATAGCCAGGCTGATTGATTATGCTCTGTCGGGCGTGGAGCCGGGCATGATGGGGATCGGGCCGGTTCCCGCAGTGAGAAGGCTCTACCAACGCACCGGCCTGAGCACGGATCAGATAGATGTATTCGAGGCCAATGAAGCTTTCGCGGCGCAGGTGCTTGCGGTGCGGCGCGAACTGAACCTTCCGCCGGAGAAGACAAACCCCAATGGAAGCGGCATCTCTCTCGGTCATCCGCTGGGAGCTACGGGCGCAATCGTGACAGTAAAGGCGATCTACGAACTGCACCGGATCGGCGGACGGTATGCCGTGGTTACAATGTGCATTGGCGGAGGGCAGGGCATCGCCGCGGCTTTTGAAGCGATGAATTGAAGACCGCAGGATCGCATCGACGATCGTTGCATGGCGGCAATCACTATAGCGTGAGTCGCGTCAATTAAGCGGACCGGGCGCCAAGCCATTCATCGATGTGCGGCCAGGTTAGTTTGTGAGCGCCACTGCCCGCCATGATGCCGATGTGACCTCCGGGCACGCGGAACACCTCAGTGTCGGTGCTGGAGACCTTTGATACGATCGGCTCCGACTGGCAGGGTGGCGTAATGTGATCGGTCTCGGCAATAAGGGTGAACAGATTTGCCCGCAACTTCGTCAAGTCGACAAGCTCGCCGCGAATCTTCAATTCGCCTTTCATCAGGCGATTGTTCTGATAAAGATCAACAATGAGCTGACGATACGCGCCGCCCGCCATGGGAACAAGATCTGTGACCCAGGTATTCATTGCATGCCATGACTCCACGGCGCGTGGGTTATCCAGATTGTCCCAGAGCCTGCAATAGTTGGTGATGTAGTTCTCCACGGGCTTGAGGGCCTTGGCTCCATAGTCAATCATCTCGCCGGGAATATTGCCCAGCGCGGCGATGACCTTTTCGACATCGAAATATTTCTCGTCGACCCAGTGGGCAAAGGTCACTTCCTTTTGGTGTGAGAAATCCAGCGGAGCCGTCAGCAGGAGAAGATTGCGCAGGCCATCATCGGGCCGCATGGCCGCGTAAATGGTGGTGATAATTGCGCCGATGCACCAGCCGAGCAGGCTGAACTCGGTTGACTGCGAAAGCCTCTTCAGCTTGCGAATCGCTCTCGGCATATAGTCGAGCACGTAATCGTCGAATTTGAGATCTTTGTCTTCCAGTCCGGGAACACCCCAATCCAGAAGATAGACATCGTATCCACGGGCGAGCATGTATTCGACAAAACTGTGGCCGGGTCGAAGGTCGAGAATGGTGGGACGATTCATCAACGCGAAAACCAGAAGCAGCGGCACGGGATGCCGACGTTCCGCCGGTACCACTGGAATGTAGCGGTAGAGCCTGGCCTTGTTCAGCGTCCAGACAACTTCTTTGGGAGTCTGGCCAATCGCGAACTTTGTGGTCATAAGTCTGTTGAAAGTCAGCAACCGTTGGTCGAGATCCGACCAGTATTCGGGCGATACCCCAGCCTGTGCCATAGCAACCCCTAGCCCTTCCTGGTGCTCGCTTGATGTGCGGCCTTGGCTGCCGCCGGTGCGGGCCGTTTTACTTCTTGGTCAGTCTTGGCAATGGCAGGCTGAACCGAGGATGCGAGGTCGACAAGCCGATCCAACTTGGCATCCATATCGTCCAGTCGCATTTCCATGTTCGAGAACCGTTGGGCCAAGACATCAATCTCCTCACGCGAGGGCAGCGATAGCTGCTGCAACGCCATCACCATTGACTTATCCAGTGCTTGACGAAACGGCGCGGTCAGCGTCAGGGTGCCGTTGAGCAGGGCGCCTGATGCCTCCGCGTATTCGTCGCTGTTCACTGCCTTGATCATCACCTTTGACATGGCGTCAAGGTATGCATCCCGCATTCCGCGAAATGCTTCGAATGAATCGACCGGCTTGTTATTTTCCTTTTCTGCAGGCATGTCCGACTCCCCGACTTTCACGGCCAAGAAAGCATATATCTAAGTGAGGCGGGGCGGAGGTGCCGGTTGTCACAGTTCAACCGGCGGAGGGATTGGATGAGATTCCACCGCCCCGTAGCCCGTGCGGCTGCCATGCGGCTTAGTGAAGAATCTGAATCGGCCCCTTGATCGTATCGAGGAGGTCCTTTTGCGCTTCGACCACAACCTCCATTCCGCGCTGCATCGAATCCGCCACGGCGCCAGCGGGTGTCCCGGCATAGCCAAATTGCTGTTTGACGGCTTCGAGGGCTACCTTGGTTTGCTTGGCCGAAAAATCCAGCGCTGTCTTCTGTGCCGCGACCGCGTGCTCAATTGCTTCCTGGGTTCTGGCCTTGCCTTCGTTCGCAATCTCGGTCGCCTTTACCTCGCGCTCTTTTACTAGGCCGGCCAGGGTGCGGGTTTGCTCGACCACCATGTCAATGGTGCTTTTACGGAAATCCGCATAGCGTTCGAAGGCCGTGGTGGCTGCCTCAAGGGCAAACAGTCCCGGCGCGGCTTCCGCATGTTTCTTCCAGGTTTTCACCAACTCGGCATTGTGCTGAAGGGCAATTTCGAAGCCCTTCTTCTGGAATTCGGCCACGCGCTCGATACCGGTGGTATAAAGCTTGGTCATGGTTTCGATGAGGTCAGGTTTCTCGGCTGGAGCAGCGGTTACCGGTGCGCCAGGCGCAGTTTCCTTGGGGCTCATATCTTCCTCCTTACTCCTAGGTACATTGCATAAAATGCTGCACTGCAGCATTTCTATAATCTAGTACCGACGGTACCCGTTGTCAAGGGGTAGAATTGAGAATCTATGGCGCAAAAAACAGTGGTCATCCGGAAATACGAGAACCGGCGGCTTTATGACACAACCAACAGCCGGTATGTAAATCTTGAAGAGGTGGCGC
Organism: Occallatibacter sp.; assembly: GCA_052145815.1. Taxonomy (GTDB): domain Bacteria; phylum Acidobacteriota; class Terriglobia; order Terriglobales; family Acidobacteriaceae; genus Telmatobacter. The sequence continues at coordinate 91,393 of JBKQNU010000154.1, read as the reverse complement.
AGATTTTGCAGCAGGGAAATGACGTGCAGGTGATCGATGCTGCCACCGGCGAAGACATTACGCGGCTGATTCTCACGCAGATTATTGTCGAAGACGCCAAGGCCCCAGACTCTACGTTTCCCCTCGATTTACTGCGTCAGATGGTCATTGCCTCAGGCCGTGTGAGCCAGGAGAATACGCTGAAATACATGAAGGTGATGCTCGACTTGTATCAGACAGCGTACCGCGCGATGGCGCCGCGAGTGAATCCGTTCGAATTCATGCAGAACTTCACGCCCGATCGAGATCGGCCGGAGAGTGAAAAATCCTCTGTATCACCAGGAACGCCTGTCGCGTCGCCCGAGAAGGACGACAAACCAGAGGCCGAAGATGTGGAGGAATTGAAGAGCAGATTGGCTGAGCTGGAAAAGCTTGTTGCAACGCTGGTCCCCCGGAAGTCAAAGAAATGAGTGCGAACCGTGATTAGAGATGTTAGCCCACAGGCTGCGGTCAACCCGCTGGAACCGTCGTGCCTGGGCTGCGGCGTTTGCCTCTCCCGATCCGAAAACGGATGGAATTTTATGCGGGGATAGTATCATCGGTTTAGAGCCGAATGGCCCCGTAGCTCAGGTGGATAGAGCAGCAGTTTCCTAAACTGCGTGTCGGAAGTTCGAGTCTTCCCGGGGTCACCACTCTCTGGCGGCCCACAGCTGTTGAATCCATGACCGCTCGGCTTTTGACTTCGCTGATTGTTCCGTCTATAAATGTTGATGTCATGGAAAACGGTTCCATGAGATACCGGCTGCCCTGCAGCATGAAGGCAGTGCATTTCACCACGGCAATCGCCAGGATGCTCGGGAAAGCGGTGAAAGACCGCTACTGCCCCGCAACTGTGAGCGCCGCTTCATCCGGGCCCGTCGATTAGGCTCGAGAAGAGGCAGGAATTCAGCCAGGTTCCTTTCGCCACTCGCGGATGGACCGGGAAACCACTGGAGATGAGAGCCGCATCGGGGCTCGTCTTTGGGAAGGTGGCTGAAGAAGGCGCAAGTCAGGAGACCGGTCCTTGGCGCTAATACCCGCTTGCGTTCCGAGGGGAACGAAGGAGCTATCATGCCTGTTTCCGCATTGGCGCGCGCTTGCCTGAGCCGCGTAATTCTCTCTCTCTTGGTTGTCATTCTCCTTTCCGCCGGCTCGGCGAGGTGCGCGGCTGTGTCCATTCGCGGCGTGGTCACGGACCCCTCGGGAGCCAAGATTACCGGCGCCAACGTGGTGCTATTACGCAACGGCAAAGTTGTAAGCGCCGGGGTCTCCACCGCCGATGGCAGCTTTCAAATTTCGACCGGAACCACTGGACGATTCTTTCTGGTGGTTTCAGCCAAGAGTTTCCGTCAGGTGCAAACGCCAGGGTTTTACGCAGGTGCTCTGGACTATGTGGAGCGGGATGTGGTGCTGGAACCGGAATGGGTGCGGGAGTCGATTGTGGTGACAGCAACCGGCACTCCGACGCCGCAGGCGCAGACCAGTGCAGCGACCAGTGTGATTGGTCCACTGGACATGGCGCTGCGAGACAACCTGGTGAGCGAGTTGCGGTTGATGCCGGGTACGTTTGTGGTGCAGTCGGGCCAGATGGGTGCGGAGACCTCGCTATTTGTGCGCGGCGGGGCGTCAACTGACGACAAAATTCTGCTCGACGGCGTTGACGCGGGCGATATGGGCAATCAATTCGATATTGGATCACTGTCGACCACAGCCCTAGAAAGCGCCGAGGTCTATCGTGGAATAAACTCGAATCTGTATGGCGCCGGCGCGGACAGCGGCGTGGTAAGCCTTACGACGCCTCACGGAACGACGAGCTTTCCCTCGCTCTTGTTCCATGGCGATGTTGGCAACTTCTACACTTCTCGCGAGGAATTGGAGGTTGCAGGCGCGCATAACAAATTCGATTACCTTGGCGCTTTCAGCTGGCTTGAGACTTCCAACGATCTGCTCAACGATGAGTATCATGTAGCGACCTCCGCGGCCAATCTGGGCTGGCAACCGAGTGCGAATACTCAGGTTCGAGCGACGGTGCATTATGGCGTGGACGCGACCGGTGCCCCTAACGCATGGGACTTCTATCACGTTGCAGACAATGCAACGCAAAAGGACCAGGACCTGTTCTTTTCCGGTTCTGTGGATAACCAGACCACAGCCGACTTTCACCAGACCGCGCGATACGGCATGACGCGCAAGCGCGAGCAGTATCACCTCTGGTCACCTTCGGGCGATTTAATTACGTATGACTCCTATGGGGATCAGGCGTACTACGGGCTTCCTGTTGTCATTTCTGGAGCGAACGGGTACTCGGTATCCGGGCGCGCGATCCTCGACTTCCCGTCCTTCTCTGCCGCGGGGTATCCGGAAGAAAACCAGGTCGTCAACAATCGCGACGAGATCAGCTACCAGGGCGACTACCGTTTTACGCCTCACCTGATTGCGACGGCCGGTTTTCACTACGAAGATGAACGCGGCGCTGATCCGCTGGGTTCATTGACCGCTGTGGAGCGCACAAACTATGTCTATTTGGCGACCGTCCACGGGGATTTCAGAGACCGATTCTTCTATACGCTGGGCGGAAGCCTGGGACACTACTCCATGTTCGGCACGCAAACGACGCCGCGCGCCGGTGTAACTTATTACGTTTTGCGTCCGCGAAAGGGAATCTTCAGCGGAACGCGCGTGCTGTTCAACTTTGGCGATGCGGTCCAGGAGCCGACGCTCGAAGATCAGTTCTATTCGCTCTACAGTTTTTTGCAGTTGAATGGCGGGCAATCCACCATCCAGCAATTGAACATTTCTCCAATCGGTATGCCGACGACGCGTCTCTACGAGGGCGGCATGGAGCAGGCGTTTTTCGACCAGCGCTTGGTATTTCGCACCAGCTTTTTTCACAACGAATTCGGACGCCAGATCGAATTCGTGGGTCTCGACCTGGTGCCGCAACTGATCCCCGGCCTGACTCCGGCGCAGCAAAACATTCTTGAGCAGGCGCTGCAGGCGGATTTCGCCTATGAACTGGCCATCAACTCCGAGGCTTACCGCGGCATGGGAATAGAGACGACGGTTGAGGGCGGAATTGGCCGGAACATCTTTCTGCGCGGCGGATACACTTACCTGGATGCAGTGGTGCAACGGTCATTTTCCAACGACGACGTGGCGCTGCTTGGGCCGGTTCCGACGTACAACGGCGTTCCCAATGGCGTTCCGATTGGCGCAGACTCCCCGCTGCAAGGAGCCCGGCCTTTCCGGCGTCCGCCGCACACGGGGTTCGTGACGGCCACCTATGCCACGCGGAAACTGACCGGAATGCTGACCGCTGCCTTTGCCAGCCGGTCAGACGACTCGGATTTCCTGGCCTACGATGACATCAACGGGGGGAATAGCCTGCTGCTGCCGAATCGCAATCTCGACTATGGATACGCCAAGCTCGATCTGGGCGGAATCTACCAGTTGTTGACCTGGCTGGGAGTGTACGCGCAGGCAGAGAACCTCACCAATAACCAGCACATTGCACCGATCGGTTTCCCGAGTCTGCCACTCACGGTGCGTGCCGGCTTGAAGATTGAATGGGGTCCGGGGAGCAAACGCTGACCGTTCCCTTTTTAATAGGCCGTGAACGTTTCTCGGCTCCTCGAATCGTCAGCCGCGCAGGAAGTCTTTGGCTTTCTGGATGAGCACGTCGCGGCTGATGTCAGAGATGGCGTTGGTGAGGGGAATGCCCTTGGGACAGACTTCGACGCAGTTCTGCGCGAAGCCGCACTCCTGGATGCCGCCGTCGCCGGCCAGAGCACGCAGACGCTCCTCTTTGAAGACCTTGCCGGTGGGATGGTCGTTGAAGAGTTTGACTTGCGCAATCGTGGCTGCGCCCACAAAGCCGGTGTCTTCGTTGAATTGCGGGCAGACTTCCATGCAGCAGCAGCAGGAAATGCAATTGGATAGCGGGTAATTCGCTTCCTGCTGCTGAGGGAAGACGCGCGGGCCCGATCCCAGATCGTAAGTCCCGTCAATGGGTACCCATGCTTGAACGGCCTTGAGGTTTTCAAACAGGACGGAGCGATCGACCTGCAGGTCGCGGACCAGAGGAAACTTCGACAGCGGTTCGATTTTGATGGGCTGTTCGAGATTGTCAACCAGCGCCGAGCAGGCCATGCGCGCCTTGCCGTTGATTCTCATCGCGCATGATCCGCAGATCTCCTCCAGACAATTGGAGTCGTAGGTGATGGGCGTGGTGTCAATGCCTTCGGCGGTCACCGGGTTGGCGGCAATCTCCATCATTGCGGAGATGACGTTCATGCCGGGACGCCAGGGGAGTTCGAATCGTTCCCAAACAGAGGGAGCATCGGGGCTGGCCTGGCGCTTGATTTCGAGTGATACAGTTTTCGTTGCCATGAGGCGAGTCTCCCTTTGCCTATTTAGTTGCCGTGTAACTGCGCGGCCGCGGCTTGATGTATTGCGTGTCGACTTCTTCGTATTCGAAGCGCGGGCCTTCCGGCGCGCCGGTGAAGCTGGCCTTGGTGGTCTTCAGGAACTTTTCGTCGTTGCGATCGGGGAAGTCCGGCTTGTAATGCGCGCCTCGCGATTCGTCGCGCAGCAGCGCGCCAAGGGTAATGGTGCGAGAAAGTTCCAACATGTTCTTCAATTGGCGAGCGAAGGCAAAGCTGGTGTTAGCCCACTGGCTGCGGTCGGATAGGTTGACATTCTTGTAGCGATCGAGCAGCTCTACGATTTTTTCGTCCGCCTGCTTGAGGCCCTTGTTGTAGCGGATGACGGTGACATGCTCGGTCATGGTCTGACCCAGTTCGCGCCACAGCTTGAATGGGTTTTCCGTGCCTTCATTCTTGAGCAGTTTGGCGTTGACCTCGGCTTGGCGAGCCAGTTCTGCCGCAGCACCGCCATCGCCCTCCTGAGCTGCAAGGCCCTTGGCGTAGTTCAATGCATTGGGTCCGGATACAAACCCGCCGAAGATACAACTGACCAGCGAGTTTGCGCCCAGGCGATTGGCGCCGTGGTATTGGTACTCGCATTCGCCGGCGGCAAAGATGCCGGGGATGTTGGTCATTTGGTTGAAGTCCACCCACAATCCGCCCATCGTATAGTGCATGCCGGGGAAGATCTTCATGGGCACGTCGCGCGGATCGTCGCCGACAAACTTCTCGTAGATTTCGAGAATGCCTTCGAGCTTGCGGTTCAGAGTGGCGCGGTCGATGTGTGTAAGGTCGAGGTAGACCATGGGCTGGCCGTCGAGGCCAAGGCCGTATTCGTAAACCACTTTGTGAATGGCGCGCGTAGCCACGTCGCGCGGAACCAGGTTGCCGTATTTCGGGTACCACTCTTCGAGGAAGTACCACCGGTCGGAATCTGGAATCTGCTTGATGGGCCGCTTCTCGCCAGCGTTGCGCGGAACCCAGACGCGGCCGCCTTCGCCGCGGGCTGATTCTGACATTAACCGCAGCTTGTCTTCGCCGGGAATACACGTTGGGTGCACCTGGATAAACTCGCCGTTGGCGTAATAGGCGCCCTGCTGGAAGATGGCTGAGTTCGCCGAACCCGTGCAGACGACCGAGTTGGTGCTTTTCCCGAAGATAGCCCCGTTGCCGCCAGTGGCAAGGATGATCGCGTCGGCCGGGAAGGCGCGCAGTTCCATGGTGCGCAGGTCGAGCGCGGTGATGCCGCGGGCCACGCCTTTCGAGTCGATGACGGCGGAGAGAAACTCCCAGCCTTCGTACTTCGTGACTTTGCCGGCAGATTCATGGCGGCGGACCTGCTCGTCGAGAGCGTAGAGAAGCTGCTGGCCGGTAGTGGCCCCGGCGAAGGCGGTTCGCTGATAGAGCGTGCCGCCAAAGCGGCGGAAGTCGAGCAGGCCCTCAGGAGTGCGATTGAAGGGCACGCCCATGCGGTCGAGCAGGTCGATAATGCCGGGCGCTGCTTCGCACATGGCCTTCACGGGCGTCTGGTTGGCCAGGAAGTCGCCGCCGTAAATGGTGTCGTCAAAGTGCTTGTCGGTCGAGTCGCCCTCGCCCTTGAGGTCTTTAGCCGCGTTGATCCCGCCCTGTGCGCATACAGAGTGCGAGCGCTTGACGGGAACGATCGAGAACAGATCGACGGTGCCGCCGGCTTCGGCGATTTTGATGACGGCCGCGAGTCCGGCCAGCCCTCCGCCTATCACGATGATTCTTGGTACTGCCATTGAGTCTTCCTCTTAAGTGATCAGGGGTCAGGGATCAGAGATCAGGGACCCGTTCAAGCTTTTGTGTACTCAGGAATCGCAAAACAACCGCAGGTCCTTCGACTGCGGTCGTCGCGGCGACCTTCGCTCAGGATGACAGCGTTGATGTGGATGACGGCGTCGCGGCTAAAATCAGCCGGGCTGGAACAACCGAAAAGGAAACGACGGGCGCCACATCATCCGGCGCATTCTGGTATTTCGGCTCGATGAAGGCCCAGATGCTGGCCAGGCCGATGACGAGGATCACGACACCGAATGCAGCGCAGACGTAGCCGAAGCGCTTGCGCGCCGTGGCTCCGGGAGTGATGCCCCACTTGGCCGCAAACAGCCAGATGCCGTAAGAAAAATGCCAGCAGATGGCGATCATGGCGATGACATAAACAGCCAGCATCCACGGGTTGGCCAGTTCATGCTGCACCTTGGCAAAGGCCGCTCCGGGGTGCTCGGGAAGGCTGACGCCGGCGAAGCGCTGTCGGTAAACGTGCTGCCCGATGTAAAGAATGGCGATGAGGCCGGTCCAGCGCTGGGCTACATACATCCAGTTGCCGGCCCAGGGGTAGTAAACGATGTTGGACTTGCCGCGCAGCCAGATCCAGATGCCATACAGCCCGTGATACAGAATGGGCAGGAAGATGAAGACCCATTCCAGCACGCGCACCATGGGCAAGCTGTTGAGGAATTTGACCTGGGCTCCATAAGCGGCAGGGCCTTTGAGGGCTTCGAAGTTCGAGAGCAGGTGCTCCAGCAGGAAGGCGCCTATGGGAATGATGCCGAGCAGCGAATGCAGCTTGCGCAGGACGAAGCTGTATCCCTGGCCAGCGCGTAGCGGCTGTACGCCGCGCGCAACCGTGTGCGCGGCAGGTTGTTGGGCAGTGGCCATGCAGGTGTCGGCTCCTAAAGTGGTCGGGGTTCAGATGGGTGAACGCCGGGTTCCGGGAAAGAATGCGCGTCAGGCGGTATCAGATTGAGGGACGCAGAGTCATTGCATTGTCGCAGTTGCATTATTGGAGTCCGGCAACGGGATCGTCAAGGAGGGTATACCGCGGATTCGATATCTTTGAAGAAGATGTGCTCAATTCACCCGGCGAGCATCGGCAACAGAGCCGCTACGGCACGGCCACGGTGGCTGATGGAAAGCTTGGTTTCGAGGTCAATCTCGGCCATGGTGCGGTCAAGGCCGGGTAGATAAAACAGCGGATCGTAGCCGAAACCGCCGGTCCCGCGCGGCGCTTCGAGAATGAGTCCTTCGACGGAGCCCTCGGCTATGTGGAGTCGTTTGCTGTCGCGCGCCGCGACCAGAACGCACCGGTAGCGAGCCGTGCGCTGGGCGAGCGGGACGCCGGCAAGGCGCTGCAGCAGGATCATGTTGTTCCACACATCGGTATTGTCGTTGGCGTCGGGCGAGTCGACCAGGCCGGAGTCGGCGGCAAAGCGGGCGGAGCGGACGCCAGGAGCGCCATCGAGGGCATCGACCTCGAGGCCGGAGTCGTCGGCAAGGACCAGTTCGCCGGGAGCCAGCTGCGAATAGTAGACAGCTTTGAGCGCAGCGTTGGCGGTGAAGGTATCGCCGTTTTCTTCCGGGGCCGGGATGGTGGCGAGCGCGGGTAGGGGATCGAGGCTTACGTCATGAGCCTGTGCAGCGATGCGGAAGTCGCGCAGCTTGCCCTGGCTGGTTGTCGCGACAAATAGGCGTAGGGCCATGTGGAAAGTGTAATGGCTTGGGGCGAGCCGGCTAGACAGCGAGCCGGTGTGTCGGCAAATCAGCGATGCGTCCGGTTCAGGGTTGCAAATTTGTCTTTGACAAACAAAGGGCGGTCTGATTAGCTTTTCATCTGGAAAATATTTCATTTGGTAAATTCTGCTGGCGGTTTGTGCGTAAGACGAGTGACTTTCCAAAACAGGTGAGAAAGCTGCACAATGGTCAGGCTTTCATCAAGAGGCAGGTGTGCGTGATGGAAAAGAGAATTGTGCGCTTGATTGCGGTGTTTTTCTCATGCGGAATGCTCGTGACGGCGGCGTCACTGTCTGCGTCGGTGATTCCGAAACTGAAGCCAAAGCCGAAGGTGCCTGACGCAGCGCCCGGAACGGGGTCAATGGAGTTGCGCGTTGACGATCTGAAGACGCCGTTGGGCATCGACGATCCGACGCCGCGGTTCTCCTGGCAATTGAAGGACCCGGCCCGGGCGGCGAAACAGACGGCCTATCAAGTGGAGGTCGCGACCAGCGAAGATGGCTTGGGCAAGCCGGATGTTTGGGACAGCGGGAAGATCACGTCGGGCGCGAGCTTGAACGTACGGTTTGCGGGGCCGGAACTCAAACCCGGCACGCGCTACTTCTGGCGGGTGAAATTGTGGAACTTGAACGAGAAGCCCTATCCCGATAGTCCATCAAGCTGGTGGGAGACGGGACTGCTCAAGCAGGACGCATGGCGGGCGAACTGGATTGGATACGAGACGGCGGAAGAGACCGCGGTGCGCCACGCACCAGCCGTTTGGATTGCCAGCCCGGATGCAAGGGTGCTGGATGACGAGAAGAGCACAGAGCAGCACACCGCATACCGGCAGACTGTGACGCTTGCCAAGCCGGTGAAACGCGCCACGCTTTACGCCACTGGGCAGGATACGGTTTTGGCCTGGGTGAATGGAGAGCGCTTGCTGGCGGCAGAGCCTCTACCGCCATGGAAACAGATGCCGTGGAAGAAGTTCCAGCGAGCGGACGCAACCGACAAGATGCGGCAGGGCCCCAACACCATCGCGATTGAAACTGTGCATTACGTGTTGAATCCCAACGAGGCGGAAAACGACAATGCGCCGATGATTGCCACGCTGGTGGTGGAGTACGCCGACGGCACCATCGCAACATTTGCCAGTGACCCGACGTGGAAGACAGCCATTCATGTCGCGGGCTGGCACGAAGGGGACTTCGACGACTCCGGCTGGAAGACGGCGGTTGCCTGGACGCCGGGACGGGGGAACGCTCCGCTTGGGCATCCGTGGATTCCCGATTCGGTAAAGGCGCTGCGGCAGACATTCGAAGTCAAGGCGCCGGTAAAGTCGGCGCGGTTGTATGCAACGGCGCTGGGGGCCTATGAGGTCTTTTTGAATGGCAAGCGTGTCGGTGACGACGTGCTCGCGCCTGGGTGGACAGATTATCGGGAGCATGTGAAATACCAGACGTACGACGTTACGGCACAGGTCGTGAACGGTAAGAATGCGATCGGCGCGCTGCTGGCGCCGGGCTGGTATGCAACGCCGCTGGAGTGGCTTCAGCAGCCCAATAACTACGGAGACACGCCGCCTGCGCTACGTGCGCAATTACGCATTGAACACACAGACGGAGCCGTGGAGTGGGTGGCGGCGACCGACACGAACTGGAAGGCGAGTACGTCCGACATTCTGCATTCCGAGATCTACGACGGCGAGAGCCAGGACTCGCGTCTGAAGCAAACCGGCTGGGATACCGCCGCGTTCGATGATGGAACGTGGAAGACGGCGGCTGCGGTCGATCCCAAGCCAGTACGGATCGAAGCCCAGGACTTTCCGCCGATCCGCGTGGAGCGGACTCTGGAGTCAAAAGCGTTCAACGAGCCCAAGCCAGGCGTGTATGTCTACGACCTCGGCCAGAACTTTGCCGGTGTGGAGCGGCTGCGCGTCGAAGGACCGGCTGGAACCGATGTGAAGCTTCGATTTGCCGAGATTCTGAACGACGATGGGACAATTTATACGGACAATCTGCGCACGGCGAAAGCTACGGACCACTTCGTCCTGAGCGGCAAGGGAGTGGAGGAGTTTACGCCGCAATTCACCTTTCATGGGTTTCGCTACGTGGAGCTAACCGGCTTGCCTTCAGCGCCCGCCAGGGACGCAGTGAGCGGGTTGGTCTTCCATACCGACGCGTCTTTCACGGCAAAGCTTGAAACCGGCAGCACCATGATCAACCAGCTATGGAGCAACATTCTGTGGGGGCAGCGATCCAACTTCGTCGGCATTCCTACCGATTGCCCGCAGCGCGACGAACGGCTGGGGTGGATGGGCGATGCGGAGGTCTTCTGGCGGACCGCGGCGTACAACATGGATTTGGCGGCCTTTTCACGCAAGTTTGGCGGCGATATGCGGGGAACGCAGGCAGACACGCCCTACTACGGCATCTACTCGCCTGGAACGGTTACGCCGAATGCGGGACACGCTGCGGGCTGGAGCGATGCGGGCGTCATTATTCCCTATACTTCGTGGCTGCAGACGGGCGACACGTCCGTGATTGACCAGAACTGGGCGGCAATGGAGAAGTATATGAACGCCATTGATGCCAGCAATCCGGATGGGCTTTGGGTGCATGAGGCAGGCATTGGGTTTGGCGACTGGCTCTCGCCAGAAGGGAAGACGGATTACGCGCTGATTGCAACGGCATATTGGGCGTATGACGCGACGCTGATGCGGGAGATGGCGCAGGCGACCGGGCGGAAGCAGGATGAAGACAAGTATGCACAGATTTTCGCCAAGATCTATGCTGCGTTCGAGAAGAGATTTGTGCACGACGACGGCTTTGTGGCCGGAGGCGACAAGGCCTCTCAAACCCCCGATGCCAACGGAGCCACCAAGGAAACCGACACACAGACTGGGTATGTGCTGGCGCTGCACATGGACCTGGTGCCCAGGGAAGTTCGTTCAGCAGCAGCCCAGAAATTGGTCAGCAAGATTGAAGCCAATCACGGATTGCTGGGTACAGGATTTCTGGGCACACCGTATCTGTTGGAGGAACTAACCCGGAGCGGACATTCGCTGCTGGCCTACAAGCTGCTGATGAATACCGATTATCCATCGTGGGGTTACCTGGTCGGTCACGGAGCTACAACTATGTGGGAGCGGTGGAACGGGGACCAGATGAAGGCCGACCCGAGCATGAACTCCTACAACCACTATGCCTACGGTGCGGTAGCGGACTGGCTCTATCGTTCGGTGGCCGGAGTGGATGCGACGCCGGAGGACGCGGGCTTCCACACCATTGTGCTGCACCCATTGTTTGATGCGCGGCTGGGAAAAGTTGCGTTCGACTATGCCTCATCCTACGGACCCATTCATTCAGACTGGAAGATGGAAGGGGCGACCGTCGATTGGCATGTCACGATCCCGGCCAACACGATAGCCTGGCTTCCGCTGACCGCCGCCGAGGCGGGGGGGTACAAGCTGGAGGGCGCGACGCTTGCGCAGAGCAAGTTAGTCAAAGCTGCAACCCACGACGGAAAAACCGGCTATGAGTTAGGTTCCGGAAGTTATAGCTTTCAAGTAAGTGTCGAGTAACAAGCTCTTATTGAGAATTAACCTCCGGACGGGAACCTGAGTTACCGGCGGCCGATGAAGAGGAGGACGATTTGTCGATTTTCGCCGGGATTGGATGGCACTTGCTTGGAGCGTCCTGCGCTGCATCGTTTTATGCACCCATCGAAAAGGTGAGGCGATGGTCGTGGGAGACGACGTGGGCCGTGGCGGGACTGTTTTCCTGGATCTTGCTTCCGATCGGCGTGAGCCTCTTTCTGCTTCCGGACTTTCAGGGCTTCTACGCAGCGATGGGCACGCACCTGCTGCTGAAGGTTGCACTGTTCGGCGCCATGTGGGGAGTGGGCAATGTGAGTTACGGACTCACCATGCGCCACCTGGGCATGTCGCTTGGCATCGGCGTGGCGATCGGCGTGACGCTGGTGGTGGGCACGCTGATTCCTCCGCTGCTGCACGGGCAGGCAACAATGTTATTCAACACGCGAGGCGGCCAGTTGACTATGGCCGGCGTGGTGGTGGCGCTCATCGGCGTTGCCACGGTCTCCTATGCCGGGCATCAGAAGGAACTGCAATTGAGCGGCGAAATCCGCGAATTCAACGTGAAGCTTGGCTTGCTGCTAGCCGTGTTGTGCGGCATCTTCTCCTCCGGCATGTCGTTCGCAATCGATGCCGCCCGCCCGATGGAACAGGCGGCGCTCCACCTGGGCGTGAATCCACTCTACGCAGCACTTCCGAGTTATGCGATCATCATGGGCGGCGGCGCAGTGGTGAACTTGAGTTACTGCTTCATTCGCCTGGGAGCGCTGAAGCGGCTATCGCTGCGTGCCGATCTTGCGCAACCCAGTGCTACTCTGGTACGAAATGGCCTTCTCGCCGCGGCCGGCGGAATCATGTGGTATCTGCAGTTCTTCTTCTACGCCTGGGGCGCGGCTAACGTTCCGCAGCGGCTGTTCTACGTGAACTGGATGCTGCACATGAGCATGTATGTCCTGTGCGGTGGGCTGGTGGGGCTGGCGCTGGGCGAGTGGGCCGGAGTTGCCAGCAGGCCGGTGCGGCTGCTGTGGGCGGGGATTCTGGTGATTATTGCCGCGGCTAATTTGGTGGGCCTGGGGATGGCTTCCTAGCTACCTGCGGGTCGTCAGTCGCCAGATGTAACGGAACTCAAATCCATTGATACACCTCGCAAATCTTGAGTTTGCAACCAGGCACCTGAAGGTAGATGAGGGGTCAAAGGAGCCGAGATGGCATGGTATAGTTTCGATACCGGATTACGACTAATGAGGGTCCATTCCTCGTACGGCTTAACTCAGCGATCAAGGTGACCATTTGCAGTTCAATCGTGTTTGGCTGAGGCTATACCCGGCATACCCATTCAAGGGTTCCCCAGCCGGGAGCTTTCGGCGCAATTGCATTTCAATCCTCGTTTGCGTCTGCGTTTTGGTGTCGCAACCTGCCTGGTCCCAGGATGCGACGTCCGCGGATGCGACGAGGCCTTCCTCCGATATCACCAATCCAGTTGACTCAAGCAGTCTGGCGGGTGCTTTCCTCAGTGCTGAGAGCCATCCAGCGGCAGAAATGAATGCTTCACCCCGTCCGCAATCGATGGTGGAGATGAACTTTGCAGCGCAGGAGTTTGTTTACCCCGATCAGGGGCCGGCAACGGACGGTGGCCAGGAGCGCGTAGTTGCCCGGGAAAAGCCGAATTCCACGCCGGAACCGGTGGAAAGTGAACTGATTGTCGAAGCAATGTATTCCTATGGCAATTACAAGATTTTTGCTTCCGGCTGGGATATGAAGCTGTTCACGGCCGGTGTAGAGTACGATCGCCATTCCTGGGGCTATTTTCTGAAGGCGCGCGTGGATTATGTGGCTGAATTTCTGCCCTTTGTTCTCCTCGACAAGCCCGTCAACGTGGATATATGGGGCTATCCCGCCCCTTACCCGAGCGGTAAATACAATCGGGAATACGTGCCTGGCATAGGCTTTTCGCCCATCGGTTTTCGCATGCTGTGGCGGGATAAGAAGGCCATCAAGCCATATCTCGAAGCCAAGGGCGGGGTGCTCTTATTCACGCAGAAGGTGCCCTCGTCCGAATCAAGCTACGTAAACTTCAGCCTGCAGTCTGCCACAGGAGTGCAGGTGAAAATGAACGAGCGTTGGGGATTGCGACTAGGCCTGTTCAGCGATTTCCATTTTTCCGATGCATTCATTGTGCCGGTCAACCCCGGCCTCGATGTCATGAACGCCAATCTGGGCATCGTTTACCACTTCACGCCGAAGAGCCAATAGCAGAACGCATGCATCCGGATCATGGTAGTGGGAGCACGTCGTCCAGACCCGAAGCACGGAGATCTGCGCGGAGCCTCTCGACGGTCGAAAACTGAATCGCTTTAAATCCCAGCGCCTGCGCGGCCTGGATGTTGAGCCGTTTGTCATCCAGGAAGAGCGTTTCCTCGGCGCGAGTCCCGAGTTCCTTGAGCACATGGAGATAAATGGCAGGGTCGGGCTTGGCTATGTGCAGTTGATAGCTCCAAACCAGGACATCAAAGCGGGAGAGCCAGTCAAACTCTCGCTTCATGTTCTCGTGCACGTTGTCGCCCATGTTGGAGAGGATGGCGGTGAGGATTCCACGCTGCTTGAGCTTTCGCTGCCACGACAGCATGACGGGGTTCTGCGTGGTCCACATGCGGGCATCCCAGAGATTAAGCTCTTCGGCTTTCTTGGCGGGAAGGTTCAGGCCGGCATCACGGAGGAACTTTTGCCAGAAAGCCAGACCAGTCAGCTTGCCTTCGTCATAGGCGTGCCGGTTGGCCCAATAGAGCGGTTCGAAGCGCTCTGGGGGCAGCCCGGTGATGCGCAGAAGCGCGGCATGGGCCTTGGGCTCCTGCGGACCCGTGAGTACCATTCCATAGTCGAAGACAACCGCGCGCAGAGCCAACGTTCCTCCCCAGGGTGCCCGTATTCGGTGGAAAAGGGCGCCTTATCTATTGTGCACGACGGAAATGCGGTACTTTAGGTGAGGGCTGGGACCAGCTGACGGGAATGGAGTTATGCGTTTTTCGCGGCGGACAAATTGGAACACCGAGGAGAGCGTGCTGGCGCGGGCTCACCGCCTGCGCGCAGCGGCGGGGTTGCCGATTGCGGACCTCACCCCTTCGAATCCGACGCGCTGTGGGTTTGTTTACCCCGCAGATTTGCTTCGGGCACTGGCCGACCCGCTGGCGCTGGGTTACGATCCGCAGCCAAGGGGCAGCCTGCGCGCACGGGAAGCAGTCTGTGCCTACTATGCGGATCGCGGAGAAGCGGTTGGACCCGAGCAGATCGTGCTCACCACCAGCACCAGCGAGGCGTACAGCTACCTTTTCCGGCTGCTTTGCGACCCAGGGAGCGAAATCCTTGCCGCTCAACCCGGCTATCCTCTCTTCGACTTCCTGGCCGTTCTGGATGACGTTCGACTCAAGGCAGGCCCGCTGGTCTATGACCACGCCTGGCAGATCGATCCTGAGGGCTTTCGCCGCGCCATGACACCGGATACTCGAGCCATTGTGATTGTCCATCCGAATAACCCTACGGGGCATTTCACCAAGCAGTGGGAGGCCGCAGAACTGGGGCGACTGTGCCGGGAGTTTGACCTGTCAATCATTGTGGACGAGGTATTTCTGGATTACGGGTTTGCGGGAGGGGAGAAGAGTTTTGCCGCTGGACTCGAGGGGGTTCCGGTCTTTGTGGTGAGCGGGTTGAGCAAGATTGCGGGGCTTCCACAGATGAAAGCAGCATGGATTGTAGCGACGGGTCCAGAGTCTCCACAGGCGCTTGACCGGCTGGAGGTCATCGCCGACACTTTTCTTTCCATGAATGCTCCGGTTCAGTGTGCTCTGCCGCAGTGGCTGGAAGGGCGCGGGGCAATCCAAAAACAGATCCGCGAGCGGGTAGCGGCAAACCTGGCCGAACTGGATCGGCAATTGGGATTCGCAGGGGAAGTCAGTAGGCTCGCGATCGAGGGCGGCTGGTACGCCGTGCTGCGCGTACCGGCCATCCAACCCGACGATCAGACCGTGTTGGCACTCTTGGAACGTGGTGTCTGGGTGCAGCCTGGGTACTTCTTCGGTATGGCGGAATCCGGTTGGCTGGTTGTCAGCCTATTGGCGCCAGAGGCTGAATTCAGAACAGGAGTAACTGGATTAGTTGACTATTTTCGAACGCATCAAGGTGGTAATAGTACTTGTCATTAACATCAAGTGTAACTTTAAGGAGATTAATTTATATAGTTGAAAAATATAAACTAAAATATTGCCTGATTATCAAATTTACAAGTTGCGCAGAAACGGATTGCCTTTCCGTTCAACGCCGATTGTCGTGCCTGGACCGTGCCCGGGAAGTACCTTAGTTTCGTTGGGTAGCCCAAGCAGGCGGGACTGGATGGAGTCCATGATCTGGTCGTAGTTTCCACCGGGCAGGTCGGTGCGGCCGATGCTGCCGGCGAAGAGCGTATCACCAGCGACGAGCAGCTTCAGCGGAGCGAAGTGCAGGCAGACCGAGCCCTGGGTGTGACCAGGGGTGTGGATGACCTGGGCGGGACACGAGGCTAGGCCGACAATCACCCCATCGGTAAGCGGCTCGTCTGGCGGAGCGGTGTCCGGGGTGGCGATACCCAGCCATCCGGCCTGCATTTCCATGATTTTGAGCTGGGGCAAATCGTCTTGATTGAAGAGGATGGGGGCTCCGGTTAGGCGTTTCAGCTTGAGAGCCCCGCCGATGTGGTCGATGTGGGCGTGGGTTACCAGGATCTGTTTGAGCTTGAGGCCGAGTTCACCCAGGCGCCGATGGATGCGGTTGATCTCGTCGCCTGGATCGATGACGATGGCTTCGCCGGCTTGTTCGTCTCCAAGGATGGTGCAATTGCATTGCAGCGGACCGACGGGAAAGGTTTCAATGATCATGCACTCATTTTATTGTGGAAGTCCGCCACGGCACAGTGCGGCTTGCGGAATATGACGGCGTAGAACTTGCCTTCCTTGAGCATCTCGACGCGGACGTCTTCCATTTCCCGCGGCACCAGGTCAATGGGCACCGTGACGGGGTTCTTGCGGTCCCCGAAAAAGCTTCTCGTATAGGGGATCTTTTCATAGGTGCTCTTCACGTATTCTTCCGTCTCGTCCTCGATCATCAGAAGGCTGCCGGGCTTGGCCACGCGAATCATCTCGCGGATCGCTTTCGCTCGGTCGCTGAAGAAATTGAAGGCTCCGGCGGTATACACAACGTCGAAGGTTGAGTCGGCAAACGGCAGGCTCTCGGCATTGCCCAAATACAGGTTCCCTTCCATCCCCCAGCGGCGCAGGTTGGCCTGGCAGTTGGCCAGCATCTCCTCGGAAAGATCCAGGCCGGATAGCTTAGCCCCGCGGGGCAGATACCTGAAGTTCAACCCGGTGCCGACCGAGGTCTCCAAAACCGAGTCTCCCGGTTTCACATCGAGCAGGTCCATGTATTCGGCAAAGTAGGAGTCCCGCTCCAAGCCGCGGATTGCGCAGGCGACGCGCTGCGTGTCGTCGTAGAAACCGCTGATGGTTTCGTAGAGGTGGTTGTATTTGCCATTGTCGCCAGTGAGGTCGTCAGGGCCGAGGAAGTTCGGGATTCCGTTGCAAATGGGGAATCGTTCGCCGGAACTGCTGACGAGGGCTTCCCGGCCATGTTCAGTGACTACGCGCAAAGGCGATCCCGTGGAAGGGCTTTGCAAGAGCGCCGCTGTTTCCGGCCTCTCCGCCCAGGGGCGCTGCTTACCCGGATGGAAGACGGCCCAGACCGTCAGCCCGACTGCCGCGGCAAGGCATGTCCAGGCAAAAGCGGATGCGGGGTACAGCGGAACTCCGGTGGAGGGCAGGAAGAATTCGAAGCCGAGAGCAACTGCGGAGACTACTGCAAAGATGCCGGCTCCCACGGCGACTTTGGAGCGCTCAAACTCGTTGTTCCACATCCAGACGACGACGGCCGCGAACCAGAAGACAAAAAACGTTTGGAATCCGGTTCCAGGCGCGGCGCTGTTATGGATTGGCAGCTGGATCAGGACATGGTTGATCGTCGCGGCGAACGGTAAGGGAAGTGTGGAGAGCAATCCTGGCAAGCGCGGGCTAATGAAGCGATGAAAGGTGAAGGGGAGAACGTTGAGCACGGCGGCGAGAAGCATCCAGAGCAAGTATTTGAGCGCCGGCGCCGGGCCGGTGAGAGGGAAACTGCGCCAGCTCATTAGCAATGTGGGGATGAAGGCGAACGCCAGCATCCAAACGAATCCGCGCCGAAGCTTTTGCGTACCGACGAACCAGGCACCGAGAATGGGGCCGGTCCAGTTACCTATGGGATTGAAGAAGAAGCCGATAAGGAAGAGGCTGACGACAACCCAGGCTACGATCTGCGCCGGGCGGTTGGGGCGAACGTTGCTAGGCATCTTGCGGGTCACTTTCTGGTGCGTGGATTCCGTAGATCGCACCGGTTGCGGACATTGCCTTGTTGAGATCACGAGCCGAGGAGGGCGTAACCGGGGTTGGAAGGTTGATGGGCCGAAGAAGCTGCCTCGGAGTTGGTGAGCATAGCCAGCGCGGACTCGCTCCACTCCAGCGCGGAACGAAGTTGGGCTACGCCGAAGTTGAGGGTAAGCATCCAGAACGGAAAGCCTGGATGATGCGAACTGTGGGCTCGGCCGAGGGTTTCCAGTTCCAGCAATGTTGCCAGCATGCTGCGGTTTTTTTCCTGGAATTTGCGGACGTGCGCGATGGTGACGCCGGGCTCGGCTTCAAGGCCAAAGAAGAGCTTGAGCAGGAATTCGTCGCGAGGCGGGTCGTCGCGGTAGGGAACGGCAAGCCATTGCTGCAGAGAGAGCCGCCCGGCGAGGGTGATGGAGTATTCCTGGCGCTTGGGCCTGGTTTTGGAGTTTGACTTGCTAGGGACGATCAGGCCGTCAGCGGCTAAGCGCTTGAGGGTGGGGTAGATCTGGCCGTAGCTCTCGCCCCAGAAGAAACCGACAGTCTGCTGGATGGTCTTGCGGATTTCGTATCCGGACTGGTCATCGTGGATGGCCAGAATGCCGAGGATGACGTAAGCTGTCTGGTTGAGTTGCATATAGCTACAAGATATATCTGCTAGATATATTTGTCAACAAGGATTCTTAAATCGAAAAGTGTTTCAGGGCTCCGCGAGCAAGAAGAAAGGGCAGATCGCGGAGTCCGCCCTCGGGATGAGTGGGCTTAAAGTGATATGCGTAAACTACTTCCCGGACTTGGCTGGCGCAGAGATGGGCGCGGCTGTGGTTCCGTGGAGGACGGAGTGGGAAGCGGTGGTGCGGTCGTAGAGGATGGTCAGGCTGATGGAGGTGATCATGAAGATGACCGCGGACCAGGTGGTTAGCCGGGTGAGCACGTTGGCTGCGGCGCGGGGACCGAAAGCGGTTTGCGAACCCTGGCCTCCGAAGGCGCCGGCGAGGTCGGCCGAGCGGCCCTGCTGGAGGAGAACCACTCCGATGAGAAACAGGCACACAAGAACGTGAATGACGACGACGAAGTAGAGAAGAATCTGCATGGTGGAGCAACTTTCCGACCCTTGTCCGGTTGACCCGGAGGAGTGTCTGGTGCGGAGGAGGGGACTTGAACCCCTATGCCTTGTGGGCGCCAGCACCTCAAGCTGGTGCGTCTGCCAATTTCGCCACCTCCGCTTGAGGTGAACTGATCGAGTATACCAAAGGACGAGTGGGATGAGGAAGGTTATGCGCCAGCTTGCGGACGAGTGTTTTCCGAATTGGTGGCATCTGAAGTCGTGAGTTTCGCGGCGCTTTCTGCCAAACAGGCCAGCGGCCAGTCGCCGATTCCTCTCTTGGCGCAATCGGCTTCCCAATCCTGCGCGGAGAGTTTGCCGGCCTTCAATGCGGAGATGGGGCCGCCTGGGTCGAACTTGCCGTCTGCGCACTCCAGATACAGGAATCCTGGCTGGGTTTGCAGCGCCCAGCCGTGGTCGATCAGGCTTAAGGCCACGGCGCAATAGAGCACCTCATACGCCTTGGCGTCGCGCTGCGCCTGGTTGAGCATCATGCCGGGGGGATTCGCGACCTTGTTGGATATTTCGCGCGGCTCTTTGACCAGGCCGGGAAGATCTTTCAACGTGCTGGTTGAGAGGAATTCGAAATGGCTCTCGACCTGCTTTCGCCATCGCGGAACGTAGACCTCCATCCCGGTTGAATCCCAGGTCACGGTCTTGAGGTCAGCTTTGACCAGGGCGGGTACAAACCTCTTGAGAAGGCCGGCCTCGAGCGGGGGAAGTTCGTCGATCAGCGAGATCATGGGCAGTTCCGATCCGGCCGATTGACCTGCAAGATCCGGCGCGCGCAGGTTATAGAGTTTCGCTTTCTCGATGCGCTGGCTCAGCGGCGGATGCGTATCCATGGGAGACGGCTTGGCGATGGCGGTTTGTTTGGCGAGGTAATCCGAGGTCGCTTTCGCCACGTGGGGCGCATTCATGAAGCGCATGAAGCCATCGGCAATCTGGGGCTGAAATCCGCCCACGGCCACCGGGAAGACTACTGAGTTCCAATAGGTCTTCAGAGCTGACTGACACCTGTTAATGCTTTCCAGGCCTTCGATCAGGGGCTGAGAACCGGCGATGTGACAGGCGAGTTCATCGGAGCGGAATTCCTGGCGGCGCGATATCGACTGCGTGATGCGCATGAAGACTTCCCAGTACATGCGCATGGCGCCCATCAGCAGCATGTAGGGCGCGGCCACCACTGCCCAGCGGCGCAGAAAGGAAAGGACGTCGGACTTCTTGCCCATGTTTTCATACACCCGCACAATGGCTTGGCGGGTGTTGTAGACCCACGGGCCGAGCCGCGTGTCTCCGGCGTAGTAATGGGCGAATTCGTGCGCCAGCACGGCTCGGAATTGCGCAATGGTGAGCATCTGCAGGAGCGGCAAGCCGAGACCAATGATGCGGCGCTTGCCCATGCCGGCAAAGCCGCCCGTCTCCATCACGAAGGCGTTCGCATCGCCGAGCAGATAAACCTCGGAGGGCATGGGCTCATTGAGCGCCGCGGCGATTGCTTCGATTTCCTTCGCCAGCCGCCGTTCTTTGTTGAGATCGATCAGGACGCCATTGATATCAACCTTGTTTTTTCGCGGCACAAGCGACCAAAGAATCGTCAATCCGGCCGCCAGGCCAAATGCGGAAAGAAGCAGGCGGGCGATGAGAAGACCGCCGTTGTCGACAGGTATCACCACAAAAAGTAGGACGGGCAAGGCAAGACAGGCGAGAGCTACAGCGATGGCGAGCAGGTAGGAAAGAACGACCGCAGCCATTCCCGCCGAGCCCAGGGCAACGATGGACCACTTTCTTGAAGGTAGAGGGCTTGCTTCGCTCTTCATGTTTGCAGGAGATAGTAACATGGCGCGAAGAATCCCGAGGAGAAAATGAGCGCGTGCCGACGAACTCCGGAGCGAAAACCAGCCTCCTCAATTCCGGTTCGGCATCTGCAGTGGGTCAATCACCGCCATGACCCCCGTTTTCCATCCTTTCCCATCGAGTTGCCCGCCGTAACCGTCTATAAATTGTTCGAACAGCGTGCTGTTGTTGGTGTAGTTTTTTTGAACGTCCACCCCAAGTTCTGATTCGTTGGGGTTAAATTCAGCATTGTTGACGCCGCAAATCGTTTTGTTCGGATCGCCGTTGGTCACCACCCAATGGCCGTTCCAGTTGTAGTTTTGCGGGCTCCAGATGTGCACAACATGTCCAGCGCCAATGCCGTTGATTACCTGGCGCAAGCGAGGTTTATCCTCGTCCTTGATGGGGCCATTCCACACCTCCTGCCCCGCTCCAAAAACCAAGTCGCAGCCCACCTGTTTGTTGGGCGCGCAATTGCGCATGAACCACCGCATCGAAACCAATCCGCTTTTCACAAGCCAGCCCTGAACCCCCACGTAACAAGTAACGCCCGAACCGACAGCATAGTTATCCAAGCGCGACAGGGTGAGATTACCGGGCAAAGGGGTTCCGTTGGGAGGCCCGGCAAAAGCCGCTGCCTGCAGGTCTGCTCGCGTGGCGGCGGGGTTGTAGACGAACATCCTGATTCCTTCTCTGATTTGCGCTTCCGATTGATTTTTCCAATGTTGCAGACTCAATTTTTTCCATCCCGACTTCAGCAGGGCATTGGCACCCACCGGAACAACATGCAATCCCTGTCCGTCCTCCGATTGCTTCGCCCAGAATTCCCCCGAGTAATAGACCCGCTGGCATAACAACAGAGCGCGCAGGGCATCTCGTTTTCTGGTGTTGTTTGCATACTCCGGGTCGTCCTCTCCATCGGGGCGGGACCCCAGGGACAGTTCACCGGAAATTGCTTTTCTCGACGCTTGCGGAACAATCGAATTGATGTGGGTGCCGAGGTTGTCCTCGGCAATGTTGTTATTCAGGTAATTAATTGTGGCATTCCAGCGAACGTCCCAGTCTTTTCCAAACACGGGTATTTACCCCCTCCACAGCGAAGTTTGTTGGCAAACGATGAGTTTTTGTCTTGGTCGTTCGGACGCGTCGAGTATACACCCTCTTATCTGGCTGCTCGGTACCAGTCAGCAAAAAGTCTATCCCGGCCGCGCTCGAGGTCGAGTACCACGAAGGGTTCGAATTATTGGGCCGGCTGGGCCTTCGCGGCCATCTTCGCGCGCAGTCGCTGCTCGGCGTCGGCGCTCCAGTATTTGCAGTCGAGGCGAATGAAGACGGAGGTATAGGGGACCGTCATATTGGTTTTGAGCACCAGGACGTTGAAGTGTTTGGAAGCTTCTTCAATGTTGGCAATGATGCGGTCGTGGGGCAAGGAATCTACCGGGTAGTTGCGCAGCAGATCGTTGATCTCCGTACGGTAGGTGGATACGCCGGGCGCATCTTCTTCAGCGATGAAGGGTAGCTCGGCGTCAGTGGTGACAACGGGGCGCACGTGGATCGACCTGTCGATTGCGAACAGGACGTGGCGCAGGACTTCGAGCTGGCCGGCATCGGTTTCGATGGTCTGGATGCCTGTGGCTGACTGCAACGGATAGGCGGAGTCGACAATCAGAATCCAGTTGCGATGGCCGAGCAGAGGCATGGCTTCCGCGATCTTCTCGCGCCAGGTAGGTGCGGCGGGGGCAGAAGCTTGCGCCGAAAGGCCGGAAGCGAATGCCAGCATGAGGCTGAAAGTGAGGAGAGCTCTGCGCATGAGATGGGTCCTCGCGAGATCTGGGAGCCGAGCATGCACCGCTTCGTGTCCCGTCCAAAACATTACACGATTTGAGGACTTGACGCGCCAGATCAGGAATTCGTTCAGGCCGCGAGCTCAGCGATCGGAGAGCCGTCTTCTGCGCCGGGAAGGGCTTCGCGGCCGCATCAACTGCCGATGAGGCGCTGCATCCATGCAGCCAGCGCCTGCTGGTCGGTGGTTCCAGCGGCGTGGGCGGCCTGGACGTTGATGCGCTCCTTGGGGTCGCGATTCTGGCTGATTTTGAATTTGCCTTCGATGCGGGAAATGGGGATGCGGAAGCCGACGATGCCAGCCAGCATTGTGCAGCGAAAGCCTTCGGGCATGGCTCGCCATTGCTCGGCAAAGGCAGGCTCATTCTGCTGGATGAGTCCGGCGAGCAGCGCATCCTTGCCGGCGTCCTCTTCGACCATCGAGAGCGTGCCGTAGGCGTGGACGGCGATGTAATTCCAGGTGGGAACCGAGAGCGGATCGGTGTAGAAGGTGGGTGAGACATAGCTGTGCGGGCCGGGGAAGACGACCAGGGTTTCGCGGCCGGCGAGAGCCTGCCAGTGGCGATTGGCCCTGGCGAAGTGGCCTTCGATGAGTCCGTGTTCGCCTTCGTCTTTGACAACAAGCGGGAGGTGCGTAGCCACCAGCGGGGCTGGGGATTCGACCGAGGATTGCGGGCCGAAGAGAATGGCGAACGAGTATGCCTGCATAGCTTCGATGAGGATGGATCGGTCGGAGACCTGGTTGAATTTGGGGCTGTACATGAAGTCTCCTACTGGATGCGCTCGAAGCGGAAGCCGGCTTCGCGCAGGGCGTGGCTGATGGCGGTGATGTGGGTTGCGCCGCGGGTTTCGATGGTGACATCGATGACGGTTTCGCCGAGGCTGACGCCATAATAAGCGCGGTTGTGCACAGTTTCTACGATGTTGGCGCGCTCGCGGGAGAGGATCTGCGTGAGCTGAAGCAAGGCACCGGGCCGGTCCTGAAGGTAGACTCGCATGCGCAGCAGGCGGCCGTCCTTGACCAGGCCGCGCTCGATGATCTTGGCCAGCAGGGTTACGTCGATGTTTCCGCCACACACTAGAACCACAGTCCGGCGATGGCGAAGGTTGGTCTTCGACTGGACGACCGCAGCTAATGCGGCTGCGCCGGCGCCTTCGGCGAGGGTCTTCTCCTGCTCAAGAAGAAGAAGAATCGCGCTGGCGATTTCTTCGTCGTCGACAGTGACAATTTCATCGACATAGCGGGATACAAGCGGGAGGGTCAGATCGCCGGCGCGGCGGACAGCGATGCCGTCGGCGATGGTGGCTTCGGGTGAAACTGTGACTGGGTGGCCGGCCTCGCGGGCGCGCAGCATGGAGGGAAGCTTTTCCGGCTCGACGCCGATGACGCGGATCTTGGGGTTGGTTTTCTTGAGTGCGCAGCCGACGCCGCCGATGAGCCCGCCCCCGCCGATGGGAACCACGACGGCTTCGATGTCGGGCACCTGCTCCAGCAGTTCGAGGCCGATGGTTCCCTGGCCGGAGATGACCTCCGGGTCGTCGAAGGGATGGATGAAGGTGCGGCCCTCTTCGACGCGGCGGCGCAGGGCTTCGTCGCAGGCTTCGTCGTAACTGGCACCATGCAGGATCACCTCTGCGCCATAGCCGCGGGTTGCGGCAACTTTGATTTGCGGCGTGGACAGCGGCATGACGATCTGGGCGCGGATGCCGCGGGCGGTGGCGTGGAAAGCGACGCCCTGGGCGTGGTTGCCGGCGCTGGCGGCGATCACGCCGCGCCTGCGCTCTGTCTCGCTCAGGGTGAGCAGCTTATTGAGCGCGCCACGCTCTTTAAATGATCCGGTCCGCTGCAGGTTCTCAAGCTTCAGGTGCAGGGGAAGGCCGGTGAGCTCAGAGAGGTGATGGGACAGCTGGCAGGGCGAGACGTGGATACCGTCGCCGATGCGGGCGCGGGCGGTCTGGATGGTGGTGAGGCTGACGGATTCCAAAAGGGCGATCTCCTGAACCGACTAAAGACTGAAAGCCAAACGATGAAAGGCGGGGAGGAAATGAAAAACCACCAGCCGCGCTCGCGGGTGGTGGCCTGGTGGTGCTCGACAGCAGAATCTATTGAATCAGGCTTTGTTTCCCGCGCTTGGATTGTGACTGCTAATTCGAATCTGGGGAATTGAACAAGGCCCAAGCATGCGGAGACAACAGTCCGATTTGGCGAGGGGAATCTGCATGACGTTCAGGCAAGTAGAGCAGAGCGGCGAGGGGCGAGTCAAGGGATTGGGCGATGAGGAGGCTGCATCCAATCTCGTCGGATGCGAGAAATGGCGAAGGGTCTCGGCCAGATTCGATCAGACTTCCGATTCCGGAAGATCGAGCGGCGGACCGCCCTGGTAATAGAAGGTGCGGTCTCCGTACCGCTCTCTGAGCTGGGCGATCTTGTAGAGGTGATATTGGAAATAGAGAAACGAGAAGAAGAAGGTCATGGCCCCGCTCAGGTAAAGGCCGACGGGTTCGCGCACATTGTAGTGGTAGTGAAGCTCGGCACGAACCACGTAGATGGTCACGATCCAGATGACGACGGCAAGCGACGCCAGGATGCCGCCGAAGATGGTCAAGCTCTGATTCATCGGCTGCGGTCCGTAGGGCACCGTGAACACCAGTCGCAGCGCAACATAGGCCACGCAAAAGAAGATGCTCATGGCGGCGGGTTCGAGCTTGCGAATCCAGAGGCAAATGTAGATGGCCCACACATCGAAGGCGAGATTCCCCACGAGGTTCCACCAGGCTTTAGGAGTAAAAATGATAGCGATGATGGCAATGGCCATCTGGGCTGCGAACAAAACAGCCCAATGGACATTGGGCGGCGCGGGATAGACGACCCGCGGTTCGGTTTCTGGCTGTGCGATCGGCTGGTCCATTCGCAGGAACTGGTTCCTCAATTAGAACACCGCGGCCAGTTTAGCAAAGGAATCAAGTTCGAGTAAGTGTTGACCTTGAGGCGTGGGGGTCAGATCGGCGTGTTCGAGGACCCATGTGTCTTTATGAAAGAGAAAAACAGCATGGAGACCGGCGGCGAGGGCGGGGTTGATGTCGCTCTTGATGCTGTTGCCGATCATCCAGCTTGAGTGCGGGGTGAGCTCGTGGCGGTGAATGACTTCCTGGTACGTCGGAGGATCTTTTTCGGCGACGATTTCGACGGCGGCGAAATGCGGCGCGAGACCGGAGCGGGCCAGTTTGTCTGCCTGCTCGGCCTGGTCGCCTTTGGTCATGAGGATGAGGCGATGACGGGATGCCAGCTCAGCCAGCGTTTCCGCGACACCGGGGAGCAACTCGATCTCCTGCTCGGCGATGGTACGGGCGAAACTGCGAACGCGCTTGATGTTGTGTTCGGTGACTGGGGTGGGGCTGAGGCGTTCGTAGGTGGCGACGAGAGAGCAAGTGAAGCTGGTGAGGCCGTAGCCGTGGGCGAGGATGGTTGCGCGCTCCTGCGCGTTGAGAGCCTGGCGGACTTCGGCTGGCGAGTACTCCTGGTGATTTAGATAGCCGATGAAGGCGGCAATGGCGCGCTCGAAGTAGATGTTGTTTTCCCAGAGGGTATCGTCGGCATCGATGAGGAGGGTTTGGCCGGGAGGGAATTGGGGCATGGGGTTATGGTATCGAATCTGTTAGCTGTGGTTTACTGTGCAGGCGCCGCAGGCAGCGTGTAGTCAAAAACATAAGAGTGCTTGCCGGAGTTGATGATGATGGTGAGGGTGCCGGCTATGCCGGTGAGTTGCCCGGTTCCGGAGCCGGGCACGACGACGACGGAGAGTTTGTAACTCCCGCCTTCCATGGCGCCAATGTGTTGCAGCGCGAAAGAGCCGGTGTGGCCGTTGAGAGTTCCTGTGACTTGCTCGATGGCCACGTAGCCGGCATTTCCTGCTGAAGGTTCACCGGCGGCCAGCATCTCGCCCTTGCTGGCCGCGTCCAGGTCGCCGTGGTATTGCTTCACCAGGGAGTAACGGCCGATGAGCGTGCCCATGAGCGTTTCATCCGCGGGGAGGGGAGTGGTTTTTACGTCGAAGGTTCCTTCGGCGTGGCGGGTCATGACGGGATCCTTCTTGAGCGTTCTGGGCGGAGAGATTTGGGATTGGGCACAACAGGCGACGGCGAGAAGAGCGCCGCCCACCAGAATGGATAGAGTTGAGCGAGTCATCTTGGGTTTGAAGGTAACACCGGCCCGTGCTTTGGGGAAAGAAAATGCGGATGGACGATGGCATGCGGATGAGGGTTTGTGGTTTCCCACCCATTCGCAAAAGACGCGAATGGATGGGGCACGGAGCGTGCGTAGGGATGGCGTGGGGGTGCGAAGGGTGGACAGCTACATCTTTGGCTGAGCCGCGATCCATTTGTCGAGGTTCGGCTGCTGAAGGCTGCGCAGCTCGATGCAGCCGTCGATGCTTTCAACCGCGTGTTTGAGGGCGCGGTCCGAGTCCGGTACGCGGTGTTCGGCATAGAAGGCCTTTACATCGTCGCGGGCATCGGCGGAGCAGAAAGAGCCGCTGGAGCCGACCAGTGCGCCGCCCAGTTCCGGAGTCAGCAGCGTGCGAACCGTGTCCCAGTGGCTCTTGATGTACTTCCAGGTCATGTCGCGGGTTGCATCGATCTGCAGGCCGATGATGATCTGAATGAGAGCGTCCTGGTTGCGCACCTTGCCGGAAGTAGCATATTCGAGCGAACGCTGAACGAGAGCTGGATCTTCAAACTGGGCCAGCAGACGAAGAGCGCCTTCCTGGAACTCAGGGTTGGTCGAAGTTTCGGCAACCTTTTGCAACTGGTCGAAGAGAGCGGCGTCCCCGTTGCGCGCGGCAATGGACAGCGCAGTCTGGCCGAGGGTAGCGTCGACCGAAGCCGGATCGGCGAGGTACTTCTCTGCAATCTCATGGGCTTGCGTCAATACAGCCGGATCCTTGCCGTAATACCCCAGGATGCCGAAGAAATGCGCACGCAGCTCCCTGTTGTTGGGTGAATCGGAGGCGGAGGGAGGGGGAAGCTTTGCGTATTCGGGCGCAAACGTGGTGCGCAGCCAGGCGGAAACTGCGGCCTTCTCGTCGGCGGTTCCGGCGACGCGCTCGTAGATGGAGTTGACACCTCCAAATGCGCTGCCGACAACCTCAGCGCTGGGATCGGCCTTGAGTGCCGTGACCAGGTTGAGATAATCGCCGACCGTCGCCTTGTTGGCGCGCACCTGGACCCATTCGTCGCCGGTGAGGCTGATGCGCTCGGTGGGGCTGAGATCGGTTTCCGCGTTGGCAACCAAAGCGGCGTAGACGCTGGGCGGATAGGCGCTGCGGTAGTAGCCCTTGCCGCCGGCGTTGGCGAAGAAGAGGGTGGAAGACGGGACCTTCAGGCTGGAGTCATCAGGTCCGAGCACCTCGCAGCGTTGGGAATCGGAGCCGGTCTTGAAGCAGACCGGGATTGTCCATTTCTGCTTGGGGTCGGGCTGGGTGGAGGGGCTGACGAAGAAGCGCTTCTGCGAGACAGAAACCGTGCCGGCAGCGGGATCGCCGAAGGTGAGCATCGGTTCGCCCGGTTGGACGACAAGGGATTCCATGATCTTGTCGACGGGCTTGTGGCTGGTCTCGGTCTGCGCTCCCCAGAAGTCTTCCGCCGTGGCGTTCGCATAGAGGTGAGCAGATAGATAGGCGTGCACACCCTTGCGGAAGGTTTCGGGGCCAAGATAGTTCTCGACGGAAAGCAGCACGTCGCTGGCCTTGCCGTAGGAGATGCCGTCGAACATCTGCTCGATCTCCTCGCGCGTGTTCGCCGTGGCGCGGATGGCGCGGGTGGTGGGCTGGGCATCCAGGTTGAGGGTGCCGTCTTCGTCGCTGGCAACAAGCTGGTCGATGTTCCACTCCGGATGCATGGCGGCTACGGGCTTGTTCTCCATCCAGGTGGCGAAGCCCTCATTTAGCCAGATGTTGTCCCACCACTGCATGGTTACCAGGTCGCCGAACCACTGGTGGGCCATTTCGTGGGCAATGGTGAGGGCCACACCCTTTTTGGAGCCGATTGAGGCGGTTTTGGGGTCGATCAGCATGGCGGTTTCGCGATAGGTGATGGCCCCGAAGTTCTCCATGGCGCCGGCTTCGAAGTCGGGGATGGCGATCAGGTCAAGTTTCTTGAGCGGGTAGGGAATGCCGAAATAATTGTCGTAGTAGTGGAGGACGTATTTCGCGACATCGACGCTGTAGGGCGTGAGGGCGGCTTTGTCGGGTGTGGCGCAGCCGCGGATCTTCACGCCGTCGGATTCGCCTTCGGTGCACTGGAAGTCGCCCACCAGGAAGGCGACCAGGTAGCTGGACATCTTGGGCGTGGTGAGGAATTTGAGGGTGTGCTTGCCCTCGCCGGGGCCCGGGGTGTCCGAGACGATAGGCCCGTTGGAGATGCCTGTGTCCCCCGCGTCGATGACCAGCGAAATGTCGTATGTGGCCTTGAAGGCAGGTTCATCAAAGGAAGGGAAGGCGCGGCGGGCATCAGTGGATTCGAACTGCGTGACGGCGTAGTTTCGCTTGGCGGTTTTGGAGAGATAGAAGCCGCGTAGCTTGTCATTCAGAATGCCGGTGTATGCGATGGAAATGGTGGCGTTGCCGGCGGGGATCTGGTTGGGGACCGCAAAGGTGGTCTGTTCTTTGCTTTTGTCGGAGGTCACGGTAGCTTTCTGCTGGTTACCGCCGGCAGTGATGGTAACGGACTGGAATTCGATCTCGGCGGAGTTCAGCGTGATGTGGTCAGCCGGCTCGGAGAGGGTGACATCGATGGTTTCAGTGGCGGAGAAAGTGGCGGCCTTGAGGTCAGGCGTGAGGGTGAGGGCGTAGTGATCGGGACGAACCGTGGTGGGAAGGCGCTGGGCACTGGCAGGCCGACCGGCGGCGGTCAGGAGTGAAAAGGCAATCGCGTTAACGAAAAACTTGCGAATCGACTGGGGGGACATACAAGTTCTCATGCAAACCTCGTGGGGTGATCAAAATGGGCGAGCATCTGCCCGCAACCAGGAACCGGGTGCGGGGATGAGGATCGACTCGGTCTCCGGATTAGGAGATTTGTGGCCTTCAAGTACGCAGACTGGACGAATTCCATTTGTTTTAGCAAGCAGTTCTGGTGCCAAATGAAGGTTGGATCAAGTCAACTGAATTCAGCTATCGGCGGCGGCTGCTATTGCGCTGGAAGCTTCTTCGGCAACAGAGAGTCTAGCAGAAGCAGGCAGGCGCCGGTGACGATGGAGCTGTCGGCTACGTTGAAGTCGGGCCAGTGGTAGCTGAAGATGTGGACTTCAATGAAATCGACGACAGAGCCGTAAAGGATGCGGTCGTGGACATTGCCGAGGGCTCCTCCGAGGACCAGCGCCAGGGCGACTGTCGCGAGGGTGAAGCGGTTGCCGAGGCGCACCAGAGCGATGAGCACGGCGACAAGGAGAAGGAGCGCGAAGCCGACCAGGACCCAGCGGACGAGATGCGGAGAGGCGGATTCGGCGAATAGGGAAAATGCCGCGCCGTCGTTGGTCCAATGAGTGATGCGGAGGACATGCGGGATCATCGGGATGGCGCCGCCGATCGGGATGCGCTTGGCGACCAGGACCTTGGTGAAGCGGTCGGCCAGGAAGATAAGCGCTGAAATGCAGAGCAGCCATGGGAGGCGGCGGGGGATGGTCATCGGAGAGTCTCTTCGTTGGGTGGGAAGGCACGAACCCCAATCGTCTGTGGTTTCCCACCCATTTCGCAAAAGACGCGAAATGGATGGGGCACGGAGCCATTGCTCATTGAGAAACTCCCACGGGTGGTTCGATGCCCATTTCTTTGAGCGCACCCTGGCAGCGGGTGCAGACGTTCTCCCAAATGCCGTAGGCGGAGACTTCGGGCATGAAGTTCCAGCAGCGGGCGCATTTGTGGCCGGCGGCGGCGTAAATGGCGAAGGAGAGGTAATCCGTGATTGTGTGCGTTCTGAAGAATGAATGATCGGCCGAAGGCTGCTTATATCCAGCGCCGGTTGAACCATCGACAACGGAAACGTCAGAGACGCCCATTAGTTCCTTCAACCCGTCTTCGTGATGCTTTAACAAGGCGTAGACATCATCTTTGACGATGAACTGTAAGTCGGATTCGAGAGCCTTGCCGATGAGCTTGTCTTTCCGGGTGTCCTCGAGTGCAGAAAGAATTCTATCGCGAACCTCTCGCAACAAATCACCTTCCTCAGTGACCGGCCGAGGATCGTCACCGAAGATCTCCTCCGGCTTTGGGAACTGCGCGAGGTGCACGCTGGCTTCGCGGCCTTCCACTTCCGGCAGATGATCCCACACTTCGTCCGCGGTGAAGCTGAGGATGGGTGCTATGAGCCGGACCAGCACTTCTGTGATCTGCCAGAGGACGGTCTGCGCAGAACGGCGCGCCAGGCTGGTGGGCGCGAAGGTGTACATGCGATCCTTCAGCACGTCCAGATAGAAGCTGCTCAGGTCGACGATGGCGAACTCGTTTACGGCGTGGTAGACGCGATGGAATTCGAAGGCGGCGTACCAGTCGCGGACCTTCTCGGTCAGGTCGCGGGTGCGGGCCAGCATGTATCGATCAAGCGGCAACAGGTCAGCCTCATACACGCGATCGCGGGAAGGTACAAATCCGTGCAAATTGCCGAGCAGGAAGCGGAAGGTGTTGCGCAGCTTGCGGTAGATGTCCGCGCAGCGCTGCATGAGGTTTTCGCTGGCCGCCATGTCCTCTCTGAAATCGATGGACGCAACCCACAGCCGAACGATCTCGCCGCCCAGACGGTTGGCGATATCAACGGGATCGACGCCGTTGCCGAGGGATTTGCTCATGGCCCGACCTTGCTCGTCGAGCGTCCACCCGGCGGTGGCGACGTGGGAATAAGGTGCCCTTCCCCGAAGCGCAACCGACGTAAGCAGCGACGAATGGAACCAGCCGCGGTGCTGGTCGCCGCCTTCCAAATACAGCACCGGCACGCCTTCATTGTTCTGGAAAGCGGTATAGGCGTCCTTGAGGTCGGGGTCGGATTCGGCTACGGCGAACCAGCTTGTGCCGGAGTCGAACCAGACGTCGAGGATGTCGGTTTCCCTGCGGAACTCTGACCTGCCGCACTGGGCGCAGACGGTTCCTGCCGGCAGCAAGCTGTCCGCCGCGGAGGAATGCCAGGCTTCGATGCCTTCGTGGTCAAAGAGCTCGACGATCCTGCGGTTGAGCGCAGGATCGAGGACCGGCTGGTTGCAGCCTTCGCAAAGGAAGACGGCGATGGGAACGCCCCAGATACGCTGGCGGCTGATGCACCAGTCGGGGCGGGTGGCGATCATGTTGGTGATCCGTTCCTTGCCCCAGCTCGGGTCCCAGACGACCCTGTCGATTTCTTCAATCGAGAGCTGGCGGAAGGTGGTTTTGGTGCCGTCCTCACGCTCGACCGGGGTCTCCAGACCGATGAACCACTGCTCGGTGGCGCGGAAGATGACCGGCTTGTGGCAGCGCCAGCAGTGGGGGTAGGAGTGGTTCAAGTCGGACACCGCCAGCAGTGCGCCGGATTCTTCAAGCATGGCGACAATAATGGGGTTGGCGGCAAAGACTTTCTTGCCTTCAAATGGCGGCGGCAATGCGTGATTCCAGGCCTTTTCATCGACGTGGATGTGGCCGGAGGCGTCCACGCGGCAGGTGGGGTCGAGGCCGTAGCGCTGACCCGTATAGAAGTCGTCTGCGCCATGGGAGGGTGCGGTGTGGACAGCGCCGGTGCCGGTGTCGGCGGTGACGTAGGTGGCGAGGACGCCGAGGACTTCGCGATCGAGGAAGGGGTGATGGAAGGTGACGCGGTCGAGCACGACGCCTTTGAAGCGGGCGAATTCGGTGGTTGGGCCCATGCCGGTTGCCGCGGCCACGGAGGCGGCCAGCTCTGCGGAAACGATATAGACGGGGGCTGAACTGGGTACGTGGTCTCCCACCCTTGCCGCTGGGGTACGCGTCAAGGATGGGGCACCCAGCGTTTTTGATTCAGGAAGAGTGCCCGATGTTTCCGGGCTAGCCTGAATTGCTACATACTCGAAATCGGGATGGAAGGCGACGGCGAGGGACGCAGGCAGCGTCCACGGGGTGGTGGTCCAGATGATGGTGTAGATTTCGTGCCCGGCCAGCGTGGGGTCGATGGCGGCGGGATCGGACGTCAGCCGGTAGCGGACATACACCGACGGGCTGATGTGGTCTTCGTACTCTACTTCCGCCTCGGCCAGCGCCGTGCGGTCGTTGATGCACCAGTAGACCGGCTTGAGTCCGCGGTAGACAAAACCCTTTTCCAGGAACCCGTAGAAGGCTTCCAGCGTGCGCGCCTCGTAGGCGCGGGCCATGGTTTTGTAGGGCTTGTCCCAGCGGCCGAAGCAGCCGAGGCGCTCGAATTGCGAGGTTTGCAGATCGACGTACTTCTGGGCGTAGTTCCTGCAGGCGCCAAGGACGGCGGCGGCGGGCAGCTCGAGCTTCCTGCGACCGAGGTGTTCGTCGACCTTGATTTCAATGGGCAGGCCGTGGCAATCGAAGCCGGGAACATAGGGTGAGTCAAACCCAGCCATGGTTTTGGACTTGACGACAAAGTCCTTCAGACCTTTATTCAGGGCATGGCCAAGGTGGAGTGGTCCGTTGGCATAGGGAGGGCCGTCATGGAGAATGTAGGTGGGGCGGCCGCGGCCAGACTTACGAAGCTCGGCATAGAGGTCGAGTTCGGCCCAGCGCGCCAGCCGAAGCGGCTCATTTTGGGGCAGATTGGCCTTCATGGGAAAGGCGGTCTGAGGCAAGGTAAGGGTCGCCTTCAACTCGGGCGCTGCGGACATCGATTCTCCCTGAAAAGGTGCGAAGTTGCTCAATCGTCATTCTAAATGGCCGGGCAAAGATTTTCCGGTAACAAAGGTGTCGTTTAGGCGTCTATCGTTTATGGGAGCTGCATCCAACTTGAACTATGGAAGTTTGGAGAGTCGCAGTGTGGAATCCGAGACAAGTGCAGCCTTTGTCGAGCATAATGGTACGATGGTCCGGGACAACGGGGTAGATCCGTCTGGACGGTCGGAAACGAACACCGCAGCAGCAACCATGGAAAACGAACCATCTATGTCCAACACGGATACCCAGGCCGCGGCGCTGACTAGCGGCCGCGAATTCGACGGCTTTCTCGGCAAGGCATTTGAAGAGAAGCCCATTTGGATCGGACTCTACGAGAGCATCCGGGACGTGTTTTTCCCCGTCAAGCTGCCCCCGCTGGAACTGACTTCGACGCCGATCCCTGTGCCAGACCCCATGGCGGTGAAGCCGAATCCATGGGCCATCGGAATTTCCAGCACTGTGAATCTTCTGCTTCTGGCTGCGCTGCTTTTCTTCGGCGTCAGGAAGATTATTGAAGTTCACCAGCAGATGACGGCCACCGATGTGGATGTGGGCGTTTGGACGCCGAAAGCTCCCAACGGCGCCGATAAGAACGGTGGCGGTGGCGGTGGCGGAGAACACAGCATTGTGGACCCCATCAAGGGCAAGCTACCCAAGATTGAGAAGAATCCGATTTCTCCTCCGCAGGTGGAGACGGTGGACAAGCCGAAACTGGCCATGGATCCGGCGATCATGGTGCAGCAGAACATCCAGTTGCCGGATAACCCGACGCTGCCTACGCTGGGCGTAACCAAGTCTCCCAACGTGACGGTGGCCTCAGGCGGGCAGGGTTCAGGCAGCGGCATTGGAACGGGATCGGGCGGCGGAATCGGGTCAGGGAATGGCAACGGATTTGGGCCGGGAACAGGCGGCGGAGCCGGCGGTGGACTGTATCACGTAGGCGGCGGCGTTTCAGCGCCGGTGCCGTTGAACAACGTTGAAGCCGAGTTCTCTGACGAAGCGCGCCGGGCGAAGTACCAGGGCGTTTGCCTGATCTCTCTGATTGTCGACGCGCAGGGGAATCCGCAAAACCCGAGGGTAGTTCGCGCTTTGGGTATGGGGCTGGACGAAAAGGCGCTGGAAGCGGTGCGGAAGTACAAGTTCAAGCCGGCCTACAAGCAAGGCCTGGGGCCGGTGCCGGTGATGATTACTGTCGAGGTGAACTTCCGGCTGTATTGATGGACTAAAGCGGTTGAAGGAAAGAGGGCGGAGCGCATGGCGCTCCGCCCTTTTGTTTGAGCTGAGAAGTGATGACCGGGGCCATTCGTGAAACGATTTACTTGAGACAGAAACGGCGTGCGCTGTGATAATCTTCGCTGTTCGAAATCGGGAGGGGTTGGCGATGAATCTTCAACGGAGTAGTAGCAAGCTGGCGGGCTGGCTGCTGGTGCTGGCGATGGTTTCAGGATTGGCGCGGGCGGCGCATGCGCAGGCAGATTATCCCTTCCGCAATCCGAAGTTGAGCGACGAGCAGCGGATCGCCGATCTGCTGGGACGGTTGACGCTGGACGAAAAAGTCAACCTCATGACCGACCATCCGCAGATTCCGCGACTGAACCTCACGTTTTCCGGCCAGGTGGAGGGTCTGCATGGGCTGGCGCTCGGCGGACCGGGAGGCTGGGGCGGGCGGGGAAGAACGCCGCTTCCGACGACGACCTTTCCGCAGGAAAAAGGACTGGGCGCTACATGGGATCCTGAATTGATCAAGAAGATTGCCGCCGTTGAAGGTTACGAGGCGCGCTACGACTATCAGAATCCTCTCTATGACCGGGGCGGAGTGGTGATCCGCGCTCCCAATGCCGATTTGAGTCGCGATCCGCGCTGGGGCCGCACCGAGGAGTCGATGGGCGAAGATCCTTACATGGTTGGCACCATGACTGTGGCGTTTGCGCAAGGCTTGCAGGGCCCCGATCCGAAGCACTGGCTGAGTTCATCGCTGATGAAGCACTTTCTGGCCAACGAGAATGAAGACACGCGTGCTTCCTCATCGTCGGACTTCGATGAGCGGCTGTTTCGGGAG
Source organism: Occallatibacter sp. (assembly GCA_052145815.1). Lineage (GTDB taxonomy): Bacteria > Acidobacteriota > Terriglobia > Terriglobales > Acidobacteriaceae > Telmatobacter. The sequence goes on along the minus strand of JBKQNU010000154.1, from coordinate 55,678 downwards.
TATTATTCCGTGCCATTCCGCATGGGTTTTGAGCAGGGCGGTTCGCGCGCGGTGATGGCCGCATACAACGGCTGGAACGGGGTAACGATGATGGTCAACCCCGTGCTCCGTGACGTGATGATCAAGGAGTGGGGCAACGACGGAATCATCTGCACGGACGGCGGCGCGCTGGGGCTGTTGATCAGTGCGCACCACGCGTACCCTGACAAGGAACACGGCGTGGCCGCGGCCATCAAGGCGGGGATCAATCATTTTCTCGACACCTACAAAGACGACCTGAACAAGGCGCTGAAGGACGGCCTGGTCACAGAAGCGGATATTGACGCGGTCGAGAAGAACCTGCTGCGCGTATACCTGCGGCTGGGCGAGATGGATCCGTCGGGAGTGGATCCTTATGCAGAGATCGGCGTGCAGACGAAGGGACCCAATGTTCACGAGGCCGATGCGACGGCGCCGCCGTGGGACCAGGACGCAAGCAAAGCACTGGCGCGGCTGGCGACGGACGAGTCGATTGTGCTGCTGAAGAACGAGGGCAACACGCTACCGCTGGACCGCACGAAGCTCAAGACAATCGCCGTGATCGGTCCATGGAATGATCAGGTGCTGCTGGATTGGTATAGCGGCACGCCGCCATATTTTGTCAGCGTCGTAGAGGGAATCCGCGAGGCAGCGGGAAGCAGCGTCAAGGTTCTGTTCAGCGACGGGTCGAACGTCCCCGAAGCGCAGGCAATGGCGAAGCGGGCAGACGTCGCGATTGTTGTTGTGGGCAATCATCCGGAGTGCAATGCGGGCTGGAATGTTTGCCCCACGCCGTCGAACGGCAAGGAGTCCGTGGACAGGAAGACGATCGTGCTGGAGCAGGAGGATCTGGTGAAGCAGATCTTCGCAGCCAATCCGAAGACGATTGAGGTGCTGCGGTCGAGTTTCCCGTATGCAATTGTCTGGAGCCAGCAGAATCTGCCGGCGATTGTGCACATCACGCACAACAGCCAGGAAGAAGGCCACGGGCTTGCCGATGTGCTGTTTGGGGACTACTCGCCGGCCGGGCGACTGACGCAGACATGGCCCACCGGCGACGCGCAGTTGTTGCCGCTGATGGATTACAACCTGTTGCACGGGCGCACCTACATGTACAGCAAGGACAAGCCGTTGTACGCGTTCGGCTACGGGCTCAGCTATACGACTTTCAAGTATGAAAAGCTGGGCGCGAGTTCATCGAAGACGGCGAGCGATGGGCAGATTGAAGTCCAGGTACACGTCAGAAACACGGGCAACCGCTCCAGTGACGAGGTGGTGCAACTCTATGTGCAGCACCTGGGCTCCGCGGTGCCGCGGCCGCAGTTGGAATTGAAGGGATTCCGCAGGGTTCACATCGAAGCGGGGCAGGCGGCGGATGTGAAGATGGAGTTGAAAGCAAGTGACCTGGCATACTGGGACGCTACGGCTCACGTGTGGCGAGTGGAGAAAGAGAACGTGCGTCTGCTGGCCGGTGGATCGAGCGACAACTTGCCGGTTCAGTCCACGGTGGATGTTGAGGACAGCAGTACGCTCACTCCGATCCAGATGAGGGATTTGGCGGTCAAGAGTCAGACTGAGAATCACTGAAGCGAATTCGTGCGTGCTCGATTGGTTGATTCCTCAAAAGGAATTCCTGAATGGCAGTCTGCTTTCTTTGTGGAACGGAAATGGTTCCGCGATTCAAGGTTCGCGATCATCTGCGGCCTGAGGTTTCGACTGAGTATTCGCTTGCATGGTGCGCGGGTTGCGGATGCGGCAGGATTTTGGGAGAATTCACTCCGGACGAAGTTGCCGCGTTTTATACCGAGGGATACTACACGCATGTTTCGCCGGACGCGGGAAAGGCTTCAACGAGCCTGCTTGACCGGTTGCGCGTGCACCTGGCGTGGAGGATGGATCGGGGGGTGGATTTGTCCCCAGGCGAAGTGGTTCAATCGAACCCTTCACCATCGCTCTGCGATGTAGGCTGCGGCAGCGGGCTGGCGATGTCAGCTTTCAAGCAGGCGGGATATGATGCGGTTGGAATTGAGCCGGACCCGGCGGCGCGGGAGTTGGCCAGCAGCATAGGCGAGGTCTTTGAAGGAACAGCCGAGACTCTGCCCGAGGCAATTGCGGGAAGGGAATTCGACGTGGTGCTGCTGTCGCACGTGCTTGAGCATTGCATCGATCCTGCCGCGGCAATGCGCAATGTAGAGCGGTTGCTTGCGCCGGAAGGCACGGCGGTGATTGAAGTGCCAAACAATGCCGCGCTGGGTTTTGAAATGTATGGCCCCGGTTGGTTCTTTGCGGATATTCCCCGCCACCTTCAATTCTTTACGGAAGGCTCGTTGCGGAAGGCGATCGGCGGGGCGGGCCTTCGCGTGTCGCGCATCATTTATGCCGGCTACACACGTCAGTTTGCGCCGCAGTGGCTGGCTGCACAGGAAGAGATTCGGGTGAACACCGGACTGGCCGCCGACGGAAAATGGGATGGGAACGTATGGAGTCTGTTGGCGAAGACAGCGTTCGCTCATCGCTCGATGAAGTACGACTCCATTCGCGTGCATGCTGTGCACCAAGACAGGAATGGGATTTAAGGCAGATCCTGCATCTCCAATCTCAATGCCGTGGCGGCGCTCAGTTGCTAAACGGTCCTATCGATCACCAGTGAGTTATCCGGCTTCTTCCGGCGCAGCATGTGCGCCAGGCCGATAAGTCCCGAAGGAATGGTGAGAAGTCCGGGCAGGCTGGTTGGAATTGCCGTCAACAAACCGACGACGAGTCCCTTGATGAAGGCAGATTCTCGATCGTCCCCGTACCAGTGTCTTTGCGCTCTGTAAGTAATCACGCCAAGCACGACACCCGCCGGCACAGAGAGCAACGCGCCGGCTCCGAGGGTTGCAACATCTCCGCCGAAAAGCATCGCATCGACGACGACTGTAAGAAATGCAATGCGGGGATCGAGACCGAAGATTTGGCCAAATCCTCTTTGATGAAGAGCGGCGCGTGGATCAAGTGGAGGAAGAACAGCATCCGGCAGGCGCGACGCCGTGGCTGTTTGCGCAGCGGAGCCGGTGGGCTGGCCGCACACCGGGCAGAATCTGCAGGCTTCATGAATCTGGCTGAGGCAATGAGCGCATGCAAGCATAGTCATCTCCGTATCTGTCGATTTCTTGCCGTACAGTTCTTTTTGCCGAATCCTGCAGAAGCTCGTACTCCGGATCGTCTCTTAGTCTTCAGGCTTCAGGTTCAGTATATCGCTCATCCATTTGGACGGCGCAGGGCGGAACATGTTACTGAACGTCCACCTTGTGGAAGCCAAGGCCGGAAAGCACTGCAGCGACGCTTTTACGGGCGTTCTGATGTGCCTTGTCAAGAATGCCATCGGAGAGAGCGGCCTGGGTAATCTGCCGCTCTGCGGCCAAGCGAATTTCGGATTCCAGTTTCGGATCGGGGACAACCAGGAGGCCGGTGGTGCGGGGAAAAACCTGCGTGCGGCTATTATCGATGCGCGTGGCAAGAACCCGGGCCGCGGGCAGACGAACCCGAACGGCATCCCCTGCACCGAAACATCGCTCCAATTAAGATGGCTCAGATCCACAACGGCGGTGACCTCACCATGCGCGACGAGCAGGAGTTTGCCGCCATCCAGAAAGTCGGGATGGTAGCCACTTTCCTGTCCGCCCACTACGATTTTGTCGAGCGAATAGACTACCGTTTCCAGGCTCGAGAGTTGTCGAATCTTCTGAACCACGGAAGCGGAAGTGTCGATGCTGGTGTTGCGACGGGTCATGGATTCAGCAATCCGTGACCATAAACCCGTCTGCGCGAGCTGAGAGAGGACCCCCAGCAAAAAGCCGATCAAGATGCCGAGGATGAACGCGCCGACAGTCGCAGGCCGGTGGGCCATTTGCTCTCTTCTGACGCGGTGCTGGGTTGCAATTGCCATGTCTGTAACCTTGAAGGCGGACCCAAGGCAGAAAGGACAACCGTCCGGAAGGCCTCAAATTGCTGCCTGCGTACAGGATAGCTTAAGCGGGAACCGGGGCCCGGAAGTGAATTTAAGTCTGAGAGCTTTATGGTGCGCCCGGAGAGATTCGAACTCCCGACCTACTGATTCGTAGTCAGTCGCTCTATCCAGCTGAGCTACGGGCGCACATTTGCGGTTTCAGGCGAAACCATAGACAGATTATCAGGGATTGGGAGAGGGTGCAATCGGCGGGGACGGCACCTGCGGATTCGAATCTGAGGTGAGGTTCAGGTTCCGGACACGGGTTCGGAGGCCGGTTGGGGTGGGATCAATGGCAGCTCGGCTGCGATGTCGATGCCGGCCTGGTGGACAAGCTTGGTGACGGCGGCAGCAGTGAGGCGGGTGGCATCGTATTCAATGCGCAGAGTGCGGGCGGCGCGATCGAAGCTGAGGCTGCGGATGCCGTATACCTCTTTGGCGCCGGCGAGTGCGGTGACCGCGTGTTCCGTGGGCGGCGTGGTGTAGGAAAAGAGAATCTCCACCGTGGTCATAATGGGATGATAACAAGCTGCAGGGCAGGTTGCTTTGGCCGGGAGTTGATCAGCGTGGAATCAGGTGCGATTGCTTGTGATGCCTGCGCAAAACCTCCACGACCGTGCCGGCCAGCGCATACGTCACGGTGTTCACTACAAGAACTGAATAGAGGCTAACAGGATGGGGATAGTGGCGGCCGAGGAAAGTAATTGGGCAAGTGAGATAGACCAGAAACCATAGGTTCCCAAGGTTATTTGCTGGCGTTGCCATGAAGCAGAGGCTCCATGAAAGTACCACGATCGCGCCGGCAACCGCCCAAATGGCAATGCGAAGCTTCATGCCGCTGCCTCCCCGCCTGTGCGCTCCAATCATCCCACCCTGGCCATCTTTATGCAAACTGTTGCATAAACAAATCCCCCGAACCGCAGATCCACTTCGGCTTCGCTCGGCACAACCTTCGTCCCGCCGCGCTCGCTCAGGACGGCAGGCTATGAGGGAGAATCGATGATCGGGATATCTAAAGGCTGCTGAGGTAGGCGCGGATTTCGGGGTTGGACCAGTCCGGGTCGCCTACCAGCTTGCGGCGAATGATGCCTTTGCGGTCGATGATGTAGGTCTCCGGCCATCCCTCGGTGTGGAAGAGCTTGGCCGCGCTTTGCGTGGGGTCGCGCACCGTGATCAGGTCGATGTGGCGCACCTCGAGGAAGCGGCGGTATTGGTCTTCATCTTCATCGATGCTGACGGCGAGGATGGCCAGGTCGGGACGTTCACGGTGGAGTTGGAGCAGTCCGGGCATCTCGTGGACGCACGGGGCGCACCAACTCGCCCAGAAGTTGAGCAGGACGATCTGGCCGCGATAGTTGGCCAGGTGGACGGTGGACGTGCCGTCGGAGACGGTGAAGTCGGGAGCAGCCTTGCCGGTCTGGTCAGGATGCGCGCCGCGGTCGCATGCGCACACCACGGCCATCGGCACAAGAAAAAAGGCGAAAAGGAAACGAGAGAACCGCACGTCTCTATAATACGGAGCGAAAGGGCGATTCGTCATCGGTCATTTGGACGGGAGAGTCGCGATGGGCAAGCGGTGAAAGGCACTGACCGGTCGACGGGAAATGAAGACGGCGCTCCGGAGGCATACAAGCCGGTGCTGGGCCTGTCGGACGAGAAGGTTGCGGTGCCGGGGCGGTGGGGCTGGGCGGTGGGGACGGTCTATGACCAGCCGGAGCCGGAAGAGCTGATTGAGATGACGGTGATTGTTCCGGCGCGGAATGAGGAGGATTGCCTGAGGGGTTGCCTGGAGTCATTGGTCAGCCAGTCGGAGGAGATTTTCGAACTGGGCCGCGATTGGGAACTGGTCGTGGTGGACGACCACTCGACGGACGGGACAGGGAGAATTGCGCGAGAGTTTGCGGGCCGGTTTGCCGGGGTTACGGTGCTCAAGGCGGGGAAGCTCGAGAAAGGCTGGACTGGGAAGGCGAACGCGATCTGGACGGCGGCGAAGAAGGCACGTGGACGGTGGCTGCTGTTTACGGACGCGGATACAATTCACGAGCCGGGGGATTTGCGGAGGGCGATCCATGAAGCGCAGCGGCACAAGGCGGGGATGCTGAGCTACTCGCCACGGCAGATTGTGAGCGGGCTGGCGCAACGATCGCTGATGCCGCTGGTGTTTTGCGAACTGGCGCTGGCGTATCCGCCAGCCAAGGTGTCGGACCCGAATCAAAGGATTGCCGCGGCCAACGGGCAGTTTCTGCTGGTGGAGCGGGAGGCGTACCGGCGGATCGGCGGGCACCCGTCCGTAGCCGACAAAGTGCTGGAGGATGTGCAACTGGCGTTTCTTGCCAAACGGCGCAAGGTTGGACTGTGGTTCCGGTACGCGGAAGATGCGGTTTCGACACGGATGTACCGGACAACCGGGGCGATGATCGAAGGATGGACCAAGAACCTGGCGCTGCTTTTTGACAACTCGCTGGCGCTGGCGGTGTGGCGGGCGCTGGATATTCTCTTGCTGGTGGGCTTGCCGGTGCTGGCTATTGAGCTTTGGAATGCGCGGTTTGCGGCTCATTCCATTCAATGGCTAGGCGCCGGATGGGTGCTGGCGCTGTTGTGGGTGCGGACGGTTGTCCGGTTTTATGCGCGTGTGGCGAAGTCGAACTTCCCATTTTGGGATTGTTTGCTGGCGCCGTTGGGGCTACCGCTGTTTGTGGTGCTGCTGCACAGAAGCTGGTTCCAGCATCGAATCCTGAAACGGGTAAGCTGGAAGGGGCGGGAGTACGCGCGGTGAAAGGCAGCTTCCAGCTTTTAGCTCTTAGCTTTCAGCGATTCGAGGTCGATTCTGCATCCAGGGGTAAGCTGGCTTCTTTGACGGCATGAAAGAATAGATTTGCTGGATGAAGCTTTGGTGGCGCTGGCGCATCTGTTCAGCTGGGGGTCGGGGATGGTTTTTTTGACGCGGCGGGCTACGTTCTCGGCTTCGCACTACTACTGGAATAATGCGTGGACGGCAGAGAAGAACGAGCAGGTGTTTGGGCGCTGCGCGAATCGCAATGGGCACGGACACAACTACACGCTGGAAGTGACGGTGGCCGGTGATCCGGACGCGGTGACTGGCTTTGTGGTGGATTTGAAGTGGCTCAAGGACGTGATGGAGCGGGAGGTGCTGGCGGCTTACGACCATCGGCATTTGAATCTGGAGGTTGCGGAGTTTGCGCAAGGAAAGCTGATTCCGACGACGGAAAACATTGCGATTGCGGCGTGGAAAAGGCTTGAGCCGGCGATTACGGCGGCAGGCGGTGCTCGATTGAACCGGGTTCGGGTGTATGAGACGGCAGAGATTTTTGCCGAATACCGGGGTGGCCAATGAGCCAGGATTCCGACACCGCCTACTTTGGCCGGCGGTATACGCTGAGCGCGAGCCACCGGTTGCACAGCGACGCGCTGTCGGCCGAGGAGAACCAGGCGACGTATGGGAAGTGCAATAATCCGCACGGACATGGGCATAATTATGTGGTGGAAGTGCTGGTGGGCGGAGCGGTGGACCCGGAGACGGGGATGGTTTTGAACCTGGCAGCATTGGATGAGACGGTGCAAAGGCGGGTGTCGGAGCGATTTGATCATACCAATCTAAATCAAGATTCGCTCTTTCAGAATCGTGTGCCGACCACCGAGAATCTTTGTAAGGCGTTATTTGACTTGCTGGATGGTTCGGTTGAGCCTGCGAAGCTGACTCAGGTGCGTGTTGAAGAGACGGAGAATAACTTCTTTGAGTATTCCGGTGAGTGACGTGTGGCGGTCTGGAAGAGAACGAAGAACAACCGCAGATCCTTCGACTGCGCAGGTCGCAAACGACGCGACCCGCTTCACTCAGGATGACAGGCTGAAGAAAGCCCTCAGAATGACAGTCTAGCTAGTGGGAGACGATGAGGTTCGCCCTGATCTTCAGGGCTAAACGGGAAGAGGAAAAATGGCGCAGCCAATTGCAGTGAGCAAGGCCGTTCGCAGGGCGGTGGGAATTGATGAGGCGCTGAGTGAGTTCAGCACACAGGAGATGTATCGGGAGATTTTGAGCCGCCTGGGCGAGGATCCGAACCGCGACGGCCTGCTATCCACCCCCTCACGGGTGGAGAAGTCGCTGGCCTTTTTGACCAAGGGCTACGACCAGGACCCGACGAAAATTCTGCAAGGCGCGATGTTCGATGTGGACTACGACGAGATGGTGATCGTCAAGGACATCGAGATGTTTTCGCTGTGCGAGCACCACATGCTTCCGTTTTTCGGCAAGGTGCATGTGGCCTATATCCCTAAGGGCAAGGTGATTGGACTTAGCAAGATACCGCGACTAGTTGAAGTGTTTGCTCGCCGTTTGCAGGTGCAGGAGCGGCTGACGCGGCAGATTGCCGACGCCATTCAGGAAGCGATTGCACCCCAGGGCGTGGGTGTGGTGATTGAGGCGCGGCACTTGTGCATGATGATGCGGGGAATTGAAAAGCAGAACTCGTCTACGGTGACAAGCGCCATGGTGGGCTGCTTCCGGCAGAAGGAGACACGGGCCGAATTCCTGTCGCTGGTGCGGCAACACTGAACGGCCAAGCTTGGAAGTGCACGTGGGATCAAGCAGCGCGGGGATGGAGCGACCGGTTCCCAGGGGCCGCTTTTATTTGGCCCACGTGCAGAGCTTGCCTTTTGAGTTCCTGAGCAGCGGTCAACGCTTGCTTGAGCTTTTTGTCGCCGATAGCCTTGATCTTTTCGAGTGTAGCAAGGTCGTTTTTCGCGTCGAGGGTTCGTTCTCCAATCTCCGCCAGTTGCTGCCAGTCGTGCCAATCGCCAATCCGATCCTTGGCTCTGTCCAGAGCGCCCAGTAGCTTTGCGTCTGCACTATCGGCCAGTTGCTGGACATAGCGTAGCTCTTTGACCTTGATGCGAAACGCGTGTAGATTCTTGGGGCTGAAGGGCGGCCAGACGATGAGTTCATTCATCAGGATGTCAGTTGCAGTCGAGTGCAGCGTATTTGCCTGATTCGCTCGGCCGTGATCGGGTGGCTGCAGCCGGTTCTCGATCTTCCTCAAGAACTTCTTCAGGCCTCTGGTCAAATCCTTCCGCTGTTTCTCCACAGTGTTGAGCAGGTCGCGCGCTCTATTGGTGCGCTTTGCTTCGAGATGTTGGAGCAGGCAGAGCACCGACTCGTCGCGGCGATTTCCGGACAGTGTGAGCGCATCGCCAGCCAGTACGTCCATATCGCGCACTGCGCCGGCGGCTTTGCGGACACGCTTGATTGCCTTGAGGAGAGCCCCGACGCCGTTCTTCTGATTCAGCTCCAGCGCGGCAACCATCGCTTCAAATCGGCGTGCATTGGTACGCAGGTCGTGAACTGCTTCGATGGGAGGGTCTTCGGGCAGGTTCTTCAGCGATTTGCAAAGTTTGCGAACCGGCTTCTCAACATGGGCGAGCGCCGTCTTCATAACAGTTTAGATTGAACCAAAGTGAATTGAGTTGGCAACTATGGCGCCGCGGCGGGATTGAGACGACAGGGAACGGACAGGCAAATCTCTCGCACATACATCTTGAGCGCGATGCTCTAGAGTGAATGGAGACAGTTGGGCGCTTCAGGTGAATGGATTGCTGGTTGTCGATAAGCCGGGCGGTATGACCAGCCACGACGTGGTGGGGAAGCTGCGCATGATCACCGGGGAAAAGTCCATTGGACACCTGGGCACGTTGGATCCTATGGCGACCGGTGTTCTGCCGCTCTTGCTGGGCAAATACACACGGCTGGCGCAGTACTTTTCTTCCGCGGAAAAAAGCTATACCGGGGTAATCCGCTTCGGGTTTTCCACTGATACCTATGATTCTGAGGGTGTTGCGGCCGGACCGGATCTGGCTCCAGCGTTGACCCTGGAGCAGGTGCGCACCGCGGCGGCGCGATTCCAAGGTGAGATGGAGCAGATACCTCCGCCGTATTCGGCCAAGAAGATTGCCGGAACGCCTGCATACAAGCTGGCCCGCGAGGGTAAAGCGGTGGAACTGAAGCCGGCCAAGATTTACGTTGATTCCTTTGCGATTACCGGGCTTGAAGGGGCAGAGGCGACCTTCGAGATGCGCATCAGTGCAGGCGGGTACGTTCGCTCCGTTGCGCATGATCTGGGGCAGGACCTGGGCTGCGGAGGGCATTTGAGCCGGTTGCGACGGACACAGGCGGGGATATTCTCTATTGGCGAGGCGCGAAGGTTGGACGAACTGGAAGCTCTGACGGAGAATGTCGAGGCACTGGAAAGCTTGTGCGTCCATCCGCGCACTCTGTTGCCCGAAATGCCTTCTGTTACCGGAGATGCGGCCGCGCTGGGGAGGCTGCGGAACGGCGCCCAGGCCAATCTGCCGGAATTTTCGCGGGCCGTGCTGGTGAAGGTGTTTGCCGGACAGACGGAACTGGTAGGGATTGCGAAGCGGGTAGCGGGGACGCTTTTTCAGCCTGTGGTAGTGATGGGGTAAAAGCTGGGAACAGGGATTAGGGAACAGGGATCAGTTTGTGTTTTGGAGATTAAAGCTTCCTGGGCTTCCGATGGCGCGGGGACGGTTCTATTAAGCTTCAATTCGAGAGCTGCATGAGATAAGACAGCCTAAGCCGGCCGGCAGCTTGTTTCTCTGATCCCTGACCCCTGTTCCCTGATCCCTGCTACTTACGCAGCAGCGGCTTCAGGGCGGCAAACAATGTATCGGCCAGAATACCCGAGCCCTTGGCCGTGGGGTGGATGCCGTCCTGCTGGATGGTGTTGGGGATGTGGATCAGATCTTTATAGATCATGGGCACAAAGGCGGCGTGGTGCTTGGCCGCGAGGTCACTGAAAACCTGCTCGAAGGCATGGATGTAATCGGGTCCATAGTCGGGCGGGAGCGTTATTCCGGCCAGCAGGACCTTGATATGCGCGTCTTCCAGGGTGGTTAGAACGGTATCCAGGTTTTTGCGCGTCTGGTTGGTGGGCAGGCCGCGCAGGCCGTCGTTGCCGCCGAATTCTACGATGACGATTTCGGGGTGAGAGCGCAAGACGGACGGAAGACTCGCAACGGCGTCCTTTGTGGTAGCTCCGCTGGTTCCCTGGTTGATGACTTTGTAGTGGTAGCCGCGGCTGTCCAACCTTTTCTCGAGAAAGTCAGGGTAGGCCTGGCCGTTTTGGAGACCATATCCGGCTGTGATGCTGTCTCCGAAGCAGACGATGACAGGGCGGTCGGCGGCGAGCGTCGGGGCGGCGAGAAGAAGTGCCAGGAACGAAACGATAAATCGGCGGCGAACGTCCACAATCTTAGTGTAGCGAAGAGCGGGGTGGACATGTTGTTGCGTAGTACGCGCAAAGGCGAAGAACAGAAGTAGGTCCTTCGACTCCGCTGAAGTGCGCTTCGCTCAGGATGACAGCTTGTGTGGATAAATAGAGCATATTCAGGAGGTCAGATTTGATCGAGGTTCGGGATGCGCGGAAGTGGATACAGAACGGGACGCGGCGGGTGGAGATTCTAAAGGGCATTACGCTGACCATACCTGCGGGCCAGTTTGTGGCCATCGTGGGCGCGAGCGGCAGCGGGAAGAGTACGCTGCTCGGACTGCTGGCGGGCCTGGATACGCCGAGCGGCGGGGAGATCTGGCTGGATGGGGCGCCGATCCACAACCTGGCCGAGGCGGAACTGGCTGCGGTGCGGGGCAGGAAGATTGGGTTTGTATTTCAGTCGTACCAGCTGATCCAGACGCTGACGGCTCTGGAAAATGTGCTGCTGCCGTACGAGCTGAATGTGGAGGGGAGCGGTCTGAAGCAGGCGCGGCGGCTGCTCGACGAGGTGGGACTGGCGGAGCGGATGGATCACTACCCGGTACAACTCTCCGGAGGGGAACAGCAGCGGGTAGCGCTGGCGCGGGCATTTGTGGTTGAGCCGCCGATTGTGATGGCAGACGAGCCGACAGGCAATCTGGACTCGGCCAATGGAAAGCTGGTGCTGGATCTTCTGCTGGAAAGGAACAGAAAGGCTGGGACTACGCTGGTTCTGGTGACGCATGACCCCGAAGTGGCGAGCCGGGCGGATAGAAAGATTGTGCTGCGGGATGGGATGGTGGTGGAGGATACGCTGCCGTTTGCCGAGCCACTTGCGGAAGCGGTTCTGGAACGGGGCGCCAATGGCTAAACGGGCGTTGAGCTGGCGGCGGGCGGGGGCGATTGGCTGGCGGGATTTGAAGTCTGCGCCGGGTAAGTTTGGGTTTGTTGTGCTGTCGGTTGCGGTGGGCGTGGCGGCGCTGGTGGGAGTGCGCGGGTTCAGTGAAAGCTTCAGGAAGACTTTAGGTTTGGAATCCAGGTCGCTAATGGCGGCGGATTTGAGTGCTCGGATGTTTCGCACGCCGACAACAGATGACAAGAGCAAGGTTGCGGCGCTGCTCGAGAAGGATGGGGGCGCGATTCGGTCGACTTGGGTAACAGAGACGATTTCCATGGCCTCCGTTCCGCCGGATCCGGTGCCGCTGCTGGTGTCGCTGAAGGCGGTCGACCCCAACGAGTATCCGTATTACGGGACGGCTGAATTGGAGCCGGCGATGACCTTGGAGCAGGCTCTTGCGGGGGATTCGGCAGTGGTGGCTGAAGCGTTTCTGATTCGGCTGAACGCGCAGGTGGGGCAGACGCTGCGGCTGGGTGGGCGGAATTTCAGGATTGCGGCCGTGCTGAAACAGGAGCCGGACCGGATTACAGCTGGGGCGGGTCTGGGGCCGCGGGTCATGATCTCGCAGGCAGCCCTGAACGAGACCGCGCTGATTGTGCCGGGGAGCCGAGCCAGCCAGCGGTTGCTGCTGAAATTGCCAGAGAAAGGCGGGGCCGGATTGAAGATGGGGGCTTCGACAGCCTCGGATCCAATTGCCATGCGCAAGCAGTTGGAGGGAGTTTTGCCGGATGCGCAGGTGATGGATTTTCGCGAGGGCAATCCGGCGTTGAGCCAGGGGTTGGATAACTCAACCGCGATCTTGAGCTTGATTTGTCTGGTTGCAATGGTTCTGGGGGCGATTGGCGTGGCCATGGCCATGCATGCGCATCTGGAACAGCGCATGGACATGCTTGCGATTCTGAAGGCAGTGGGCGCGGGGTCGGGGGATTTGCTGCGGATATTTCTGCTGCAGACGCTGGGTTTGGGGCTGGCTGGAGGTTTGCTTGGCGTGGCTGCGGGCGTGGGCGTGATGGCGGCGCTGCCGGCTGTGTTCGGGAATCTGCTGCCGGTTCATGCGGCGCTTGAATTTCCGTGGAAGTCGATTGCGGCGGGGTTGGGAACGGGACTGCTGACGACTCTTCTGTTCTGTCTGCCTCCACTGCTGGATGTGCGCGCGGTGAGGCCGGTGCTGGTGCTCCGCAGGCTGGTTGAGCAGAGATCGGTCGTTAATGTCGAAGGCTATATCGAGCGATCGTTGGTTATCCACGTAGCCCGGCGAGTGCTTCCTCGTTTTGTATGGCGGCTATTGGCAGAAATCCTCGCTACAGTTGAATCGTGGCCTGCACGCTTATGGGCGCGGCGTCTGCAACTTGGGATCTCCGCTTTGGTCGTGGCCGCACTTGGTGGCATAGCATGGGCGCTCTCTGACTCAGCTAAGGTCGGAAATTGGTTTGCGGTTCTATTCGCCGTCGCTCTCTTAGTGCTGCTTACGGCGGCGGCTGTAGGGCTATGGGCGCTGCGGCATCTCCTTAGCTGGGTTAGGTTGCGCCTGCCTTCGTTTCTGCGGCACGGGCTGGCGAACCTTTATCGGCCGGGGAACCAATCGGCAGCCGTGCTGGCAGCGTTGGGGCTGGGCGTGATGCTGATTCTGGCGGTTTACCTGATGCAGGCGGCGCTGCTGCGCGATTTGCGCGAGACGGCATCTCCCCAGTTGCCGAATATTTTTCTCATCGATGTAACCACCGATGAGGTCGCAGGGGTGAAGGACTTCTTTGCCCACCAACCGGGCGTGATCCGGTCTGGGGACGGCGGAGCGCTGGATCTGATGCCGGGAGCCACGGGCAGGTTTATTTCTCTCAACGGCAAGACACTGGAGCAGTTGAAGGGGCAGCACTTTCCGCGGCGGATGCTGGAGAGTGCGGAGTTGACCTGGGCCGATGCGCCGCCCCCCGGCGACAAGGTAACGCAGGGCAAGTGGTGGACAGCGGGCGATGCAGCGGAGTTGGCGGTTGGCTCCGGTGTGGCTGAGCGCCTGCACCTGGGCGTGGGCTCGGCGGTGGAACTTGAGGTCGGGGGCAAGGTCAGGGCGCTGAAGGTGGCGGCAATCTATCGGGCGGACGGCCAGCACCTGGCTTCACGCGTTTCGTTTGTGTTGCCGTCAGGCCAATTGAAGGACCAGACTGCCGAGTGGTACGGAGGGGCGCACGTCGATCCGAAACGGGTGGGGGCGATAGAGCGGGCGCTGTTCACGTCTTATCCGACGATCACGGTGATCAACCTGGCGGATGTGCTGGAGAGGATTGAAAGCGTGGTGAATCAGATCACGTTTGTAGTTCGGTTTCTGGCGGGGTTCTCGATTTTTGCGGGGCTGATGATTCTGGCGTCGAGCATTGCGAGTACGCGATTCCGGCGAATGCGGGAGGCGGTAGTGCTGAAGACGCTGGGTGCGACGCGGATGCGGATTGTGCGCACGTTCAGCGTGGAGTTCAGCGTGCTTGGGCTGCTGGCGGGGTCGGTAGGTGTAGTGTTCGCAAACATTCTGACGCGGGTGCTGTTGCATCGGCTGGAAGTTGGCTTCCATATCGAGTGGAGCGCGACGCTGGTTGCGCTGGTAGGGACGGCGGTGTTGGCTACGGGAACAGGTTGGATTGCCAGTTATCGGATTCTTGGGTTGAGGCCGCTGGAAGTGCTGCGCGAAGAGTGACAAAGGCAGGGAACAGGGAACAGGGATTAGCCCGAACCGTGCCCCATCTTTTCCGCGCATGTTGCGGGAAGGGCGGGAATCCACGAATGTCTGGGCGCACTCCGACTGTTCCCTGTTCCCTAATCCCTGTTCCCTGCAATTAGAAGTCTTCGCTGGCTTCGACTGTGGGGAGGATGTCGTTTTCGCTGGCTACCCAGACGTAGAGGGTGGGAAGCAGGAAGACGCCGATGACCAGGTTGGCGAGCAGGCCGCCGACAATGACGATGGCGAAGGGACGCTGCGAATCGGAGCCGATGGCGTGCGAGAGCGCTGCAGGCAGCAAGCCGAGGGTCGCGACGAGCATGGTCATCATAATGGGACGGAGTCTCAGAACAGCGCCCTCGATAGCAGCTACTTCAATCTGGTGGCCGGAGGCTCGCAACTGGTTGATGAACTCAATCATGATGACTCCGGTCTCGACCGACACGCCGAAGAGCGCCAGGAATCCCACTGCCGACGATACGGAGAAGTTGGTGTGGGTAAGGAAGAGCGCAAGCGGACCACCGATGGAGGCCATCACGACGGAAACAAGGATCACCAACGCCCATTTGGTGGAGCGAAACATGGTGTAGAGAATCAGAAAAATGAGCAGGACCGTGATGGGAACAACGAGAGCCATTCGCTTGTCGGCGCGCTTCTGGCTTTCATATTCGCCAGCCCACTCCAGGTGGTAGCCGGCGGGAAGTTGAACGGCGCGGTTGACCTTAGCAATGGCCTCTTCGACGGTTGAGCCAAGGTCGCGCCCGCGAACCGAATACTTGATGGCGATATAGCGCTGACCGCCTTCGCGATTGATTTGCTCAGCGCCGTCGTCGGTGGAGACTTTGGTAAGTTGAGCAAGTGAGACGCGTTCTCCTGAAGGCGCAAGCAGGCGGATGTTTTCGATGGCTTCGCGGGTATCGCGATACTGCTTCTGATAGCGCAAGGTCACATCGAAGCGGGCCTCGCCCTGCTGCAGCTGCGTTACTGCATTGGCGCCGACGGCGGTTTGGATGGCGTCCTGAATGTCGGCCACGTTGATGCCCCAGCGCGCGGCGGCATCGCGATCAACGGCGTAATTCAGGTTAGGCTGACCGACGATGCGGAAGATGCCCAGGTCCTCAATTCCCTTGACGCCCGCCATCTGTGCCTGAATTTCTTCAGCATTGTGCTCGAGCGTGCGCAGGTTGTCGCCGTATAGCTTAACGGCCAGTTCGCCCTTGACCCCGGAGACAGCCTCCTCCATGTTGTCGGAGATGGGTTGGGAATAGTTCCAGATGACGCCGGGAAACTTTGACAATTCCTTGTCGATGGCGGCGATCAATTCCTCCTTGTTGCGGTGGAAGACCGGGCGCCAATCCTCTTTCCGCTTCAGGTCGACAAAGTATTCGGTGTTGAAGAATCCAGCGGTGTCGGTTCCGTCGTCGGGGCGGCCGGTCTGGCTGACGACTTGGGTGACCTCGGGGAAGGAAGCCATGACCTGGCGGGCCTGATTAGTGAATTCGATGCTGGCGGTTGGGCCTTCGCTGGGAGGCAGCGTGCCGCGTACCCAGATGGAACCTTCGTCGAGGTGGGGAAGAAACTCCGAGCCGATGGGTCCGCCGACACTGAGGTAAACGGCGATTGCAAACAGTACTGAGGAGACAGCGAGCGTAGCGTTGCGGTGCTCGATGGCCGCACGAACGGCGACGCGATAGCGGCGGGTGAGCCAATGAAGGAGAGGATTCTCCCATTCCTTGGCACCTTTGCGGTAGAGCATGCTGGCCATGACCGGCGCCACGATGATGGCAAAGATGAGCGCGCCGATCAGGGCGAAACAGACTGTCCAGGCCATGGGCTTGAAGAGACGTCCTTCGACGGCCTGTAGTGTGAAGATTGGAAGATAAGATGCAATGATAATGCCGCGCGCGAAGAACACAGGGCGTTGCACTTCGTGAGCGGCTTCGCGAATCTTCTGGCCAGGGGTGCGAGTATCGTCTGGTTGGGCTAGATGGCGGACGATATTCTCGATCATGATCACCGAGCCGTCGACCACCATGCCGAAGTCCAAAGCTCCGAGCGAAAGCAGGTTGGCTGGAATGTGGTTGAGGTCGAGGCAGATGGCGGCGAACAGCAGCGCGAAAGGGATGGTGAGCGCTACAATGATGGCGCCGCGCACGTTGCCGAGGAAAACGAAGAGAATAATGGAGACAAGGATTACGCCCTCGGTAAGGTTATGTTCCACGGTCTCCACGGTGTACTTCACAAGATCGGAGCGGTCGAGGAAGGGAACGACCTTTACGCCTTTGGGCAAGATGCCATTATTGAGCTTGGCGACCTCCTCGTGGATGCCTTGCAGGACTGGGTCGGAGTCGTCACCTTTTTGCAAAAGCACGATGCCCTCGACGGTGTCCGGATTGTCGATGACCTTGCTGTCGTCGTAGATCCTCTTACCATCA
This sequence comes from Occallatibacter sp., assembly GCA_052145815.1. GTDB lineage: Bacteria > Acidobacteriota > Terriglobia > Terriglobales > Acidobacteriaceae > Telmatobacter. The sequence goes on along the minus strand of JBKQNU010000154.1, from coordinate 38,352 downwards.
ACGATCGAGTAAGGCTTGGAGGCTTTGCCGATCTGGCCAAGGCGAATCTTGGGTCCCTGGACTACGGTAGCGATGTTCTTGACCTTGATGGCCGCGCCATTGGAGTTTTTTACGACGGTATTCTCGATGTCCTGAACGCTGGTGAAAAGACCAAGCGATTGGACATTGATCTGCTGCGCGCCCTGCTCAATAAAGCTGCCGCCGCCGTTGGTGTTGTTGTTGGCAATTTGCTGTTCGACCTGGCCGATACTTAATCCGTAAGCGATGAGTTTTTCCGGATCGAGCCTGATTTGGTATTCCTTTGTAGGGCCACCGAAACTGGAAACATCGACAACCCCCTGGACGCCCTTGAAGGATTTCTCCAGAGACCAGTCCTCAAGTGACTTCTTCTCCATCACGTCGTAGGAGGGATTGGTGCTTTCGAGCGTATACCAATAAATCTGGCCAACCGGACTCCAGTCGGTTCCCATCTGCGGCGTCAGATTTGCGGGCAGGCTGACTTGGCTGAGGCGCTCGAGGACGTGTTCGCGATTTACATCGCTGGTTGAGTCGTCATCGAAGATCAACATGAGGCTCGAAAGGCCAGCCAGTGTGGTGGAGCGGAGATGCGTGAGGTGGGGAATGCCGGCCATCTGAATTTCGACCTGGACGGTGACCTGGCGCTCGATCTCCTCTGCGCTGCGGCCAGGCCACTGGGTGATGATCTGCACGTAGTTGTTGGCGACGTCGGGATAGGCTTCAATGGGCAGTGCCCTGAACGACAGGATGCCCCAGGCGGTGATGACCACCACCCCGCCGAGGATCGGCCAGCGATTTTTCAGCGCGAAATCGACGAGTGCGCGAATCATTATTGATTCCCCGCTGTTTCAAGCAAAAGAGCCTTGGTAACCACCTGCTGGCCGGGCTGAATTCCGGAGAGTATCTCCTGTCGGTCGCCGTCGAGCATCTTCCCCGCGCGGACTTCTGTTCGCTTGAACCGGTTTCCGCCCTCAGGCAGATAGACCCAGTCGCGGTCATGCAGGTGAAGCACGGCATCGGCGGGAACCACGGCGTGAGTTTCCTTCTTCAGGCTAGTGAATGTTGCCGTCCCGAACATGCCGAGCTTGAGGATTCCTGGATTCGCGACCTCAATGCGGACTTTTGCGGTGCGCAGGGACGGATCGAGAACCGGGCCGATGTCGCTGATGTGGCCAATCAAAGGATGGTCCGGATACGCGTTGAGGATGAACCGGGCTTCCTGACCGAGCTTTATCCTGGGAATGTCGTTCTCATAGACATCGCAGAGAATCCAGACGGTGGATAGATCGGCGATCGTGAAAGCCGTGGCCGTGCCCGAGAGCGTTACGCCTGCGGCGGCGGCGTTGGTCACGTTTTGGCCGATGATGACGCCGGAGATGGGCGCATAAACATCGACCACGGTGCTGGGGTGGTCCTTGTCCACACCCAGGACGGCTAACTGCTGTTCGGCCGCGGAGAGATCGGCCTTGGCGTCTTTTTCCGAGTCCTCGGCTTGTTCGAGCATGGCCTGGGATATGGCGCCGTGCTTATACAGATCTTCGGCGCGGAGGTAGGCCTTGTTGGCCAGTTGCTCATCGTTGACGGCCTTCAAATAGGCATCGAAAGCAGTAGAGATGTCCGCGCTTTGCACGCGGAAAAGCAATTGTCCCTTCTCCACGTTGTCGTCGAGACGGGTCCTGATGTCGACCACCCGGCCATTGGCAAGAGAGATGACCGGGACTTCGCGGGAGATGTCAGGGAAGACTGTGCCAGTAGCGGTCAACTCCGAGGCGGTCTCGACCTGTCCAGCCTCAACCAGGGGGAAGTTCGGCACGTCGTTCTTGTCGATGGTGATCAGGTTCATGTCGTTGACCGGGATGACCTGTGCAGGGGGCGGGGCGCCGTCACCCTGTTCTTTGGCCTTGCACCCGGAAAGAAGGCTCACGGATGCAGCCAGCAACAGTGCGAGAGAGGTTGATGCAAGGGAATTGAGGTGGCGCTGTTTCAGCAAAGAAGAAGTCATTGGATTACCTCGCGTCCCACAGCAAGATTCAGTTGACCGGCGGCAGTGAGATAGGTGCCGATCAGTTGCAGGTACGCCAGTTGCACGGTGCGGTAGTCGCTCTGCGCGTTGAGCAGGTCCATGAGCGAGGCGCCGCCATGCTGGTAGGCGTAGGTTACGGTATCCCGGACGCGCAGGGCCTGGGCGTTGTACTTGGACTTGTAGGGCTTGAGCAGCTCGATGTCGCTCTGCACTTGGGCGTAGGCCGTGTCCACGTCGCTGAACACCTGAGCGCGGGCTGCGTCGGTCAACTGCTGATTGCGGCCGATGTCGATCTGAGTTCGCTTCTTCTCTCCCTGGTTGCGGTCGAAGATGCGCAAGGGAATACTGACGCTGAGGCCGAGAGTCTGGTCGTCGTATGGGTTGTTGAACGATGGGTTCTTTGTGTACCACGCAGCGAAGGTCGGATCAGTTGACCCGTTGGCTTCGGCCAGCTTGTGATTGATGTCTGCCTGCTGAAGAGATTGAAGGGCGGCACGCAGGTCGGGGCGTTCATCGAGAGCGATCTTGCGGAAGTCTTCAAGCGGGCTCAGATTGTCAGAGAAATCAAATGGGCCGCTCACATCGAACTGCTCGACTGGGGTGCGATCGTTCAAAAGCTGAAGAACCTGGATTTTGGAAGTCCGCAGATTCACGATCGCTGACTGGATTTCGGACTCGTATTGCACCCGCAGCAGTTCGATCCGGTCCAGGTCGATTTGTGCGATGTCTCCGGCGCGGAAGCGGTCGCGGCTGATTTGGATGATGTGGTCGTAGTATTCCAGGTCCTGCCTGGCCATTTCCAGCACGGTCTTGGCCTCAAGGGTCTGCACAAAGGCGGAGCGCAGAGTGAACATCAGCGTCCGGTCCAGATCCTGATGCTGGGATTGCGCAATCTGTGTACCTTCCTGGGCGCTCTTCAAGCGAAGTTCGCGCTTATGGTCGCGCTCATGCAGGTAGCTGACGTTGGGCTGATATTGGGTTCCGGACAAGGGGGTCCAATGACCGTCGTCGGGAGCAATCTGCGTGCCGTCGGTTGAAAAGGTGAACTGCGGGTTTGGCCGCAGGAACGCAGTAATTTCCTCTGCTTTCATCTCGTCCACATTCAAGGCGTCGGCCTTGAGCGTTGGGTTGGAGGCTTCAAATCGGGCCTTCACCTGGTCCCAGGTAAGGGCTTGCTGCGCAGACGCGGTGGGAGAAAGCAAAAGATACAGCGCCGCAGCCGTCAACGCAGTCATGGAAGGGAACAAGTGCTTCATACACAGCCTTTGCGCCGTGGTCTGCACGGCGGACACAAGAGGGAGAGAGGCCAAACATGTCGAGAGGCCAATGACGTATGGAAAGATGTATGGAAGAGAGGCAGATTCAGGCAACCGGCGGGGGCCGGTTCTGAATGGGCGCCATTGCAGGATGGTTTAAAACCTGGACATCAAGACTGCCCAGGATCGTGAGCCGCTGACCTGCGAAGTTGGGACCGGTGACGGCCGGCAGCGGAAGCAGGGCGATCAGCGGGCGCATGGAATGCGGAGTCGCACACCCATGATCCCTGCGAACCAGGCAGTCTGCTTCGGCCGGGTTTTGAGCCGCTTGCAGGTCGTCCGTGACTGAGATGACAGGGAACAAAATCAGCAGCAGCACTGCGAGGGCCACAAACTGCAATCTGGGGTTCACGCCTGTGCGCGGGGCAAAGCGCAGCCACAGGCAGAACATGAGGGCGGCCAACAGGACCCAGGCGAGATTGAGAAGTAACTCCATTCCCATCGCTGATTCTACATCAGTCGTTCGTGTCAGAGGGATGCGTATCCCACTGTTGATATTGGACGGAATTCCATAAGGATTGAATGGTGAAGCTCTTAATTGTCGATAAAGCTCCGGGTTGGATTGCGATAAACTCCCGCTCGCTGTGACCTTACGGCGCAAGACCGTCGGCGTGGTCCGCCTGAGGAAAGCAAAAAAGGGGCCTGGAAGCGGTTTGACCATGAAGGGGAATCCTCTTATGATGAACGAGGTGGTTAGCGGTTGGAGGCGTTCTGCCGATGCCCACGTCATCCGGCCGCAAGACGAGCCGGTCCGTGCTCGTCCACGCGCTAGTATCCGCACTTGTTGCCCCCTCGTTCAATGGTAGGACAGCTGACTCTGGATCAGCATATCGGGGTTCGAATCCCTGGGGGGCAGCCAATGATTGCAAACAAGCAACCTCAATCTTGATTCTTGATTGCCTATCTGGACTTTCGGGTTCATCAAGAGATGATCGGCCAGGATGCGCGAATGGGCGAGTTGGCGGTTTTTGGGGACGCAACACACTAGCGTGTGAAGAGTTCGAGAGGTATGGCTTCTCCCATGGCCTTGTAACCGGCCGGAGAGGGATGCAGATGGTCGCCGCAGTCGAAGGCGGGCGCCAGGCGATCGGGACGCTGAGGATCACGCACAACAGTGTCGAAGTCGATTACCGCATCGAAGTGTCCCGAGGCTCGAATCCATTGATTCACCGCCTGGCGGTCAGATTCGCTCTGTGGTCCCGGGTGGTAGTACGTTGACCCTACATACGGAGTGATTGTGGCTCCGTAGACGCGCAGTCCGTGCGCATGGCCTCGGGCAATCATCTGCTCATACGCAGCGACGATCCGTTGCACAAGAGCTGCGTGTTCTGCCTCGGGCACCTCGGCTTTCATCGCGATGCCCCCCAGATCGTTGACCCCCTCAAACACGATCACCCAGCGCACGCCCGCTGGCGCCAGCACGTCGCGATCGAATCGAGCCAGGGAATTGGGCCCAAGGCCATCCGTGAGCAGGTGATTCCCGCCGATTCCCTGATTGGACACGCCGATACTGCGGGTCACGGGAGAGGTCTGCAGGCGCTGTGCCAGCACATCCGTCCAGCGGTCATTTCCGTTGGTGGTGGCGCCATGTCCATCGGTGATGGAGTCTCCCATGGCCACTACGGCTGAGGCGGGCTGCGAGGCCTGCACATCGATCTCCGCAATCTGGTACCAGTGGTCTACTTGCTTTGGATCCGTCAGACTGGGAGCGCCTACAGCATCTCCGTGGAGATAATAGGATGTCGCCCGCGACCCTGGGTGCCCGGTCTCTCTGGCGGGCGGGGAGTCCAGGTGAAAGGTCACTGCCAGGTCCGACAAGGGCGCGTTGTCAAACTGCAGCGGATCTGAGATGAATTCGGCTCCGGGAGGAACTGTCACATCGGCGTTGGCCGCGAATGTCAGGGGCCGGTCGCTGGCTGGATCGATTGCGGACGAAGCCGGAGAAAGCGGTCGGGCGATGTGTACCGACGTGAAATGGAGTGCCTCAGTTCCGAACGCGTTGGAGAGGTGCACCCGCAGCGCAGCGCCACCGATGGAAAGGTGGAAGATCTGGCGCACAGTGGAGTCGCGCAGATCTTCCGGCGCCAAGGCATTTTGCGGTTCGGGAATCTGCTGCGACGCGCACCAACTTGCCACCCACGTCTCGAGTTTGCCGGCAGATTTGGAGGTTGCCTGCGCCGCGGCGCAGTTCGCAGCGATGACCAACCCCATGATCGCGAAGATTTTCAGTGCCTGTTTCATAGCAGAGGGTTTACCATGGTGGCCGAAGTAAATCGCTTTTCGCAATCGCAGCCAGCATATCACCGTGGAGCATCCAAGTGTCTCTTTCGTCCCGATCGCTTGTTTGGGCCGTCTGCCTTTTCTCAATGCTCGCAGCTTCTGCTCCGGGAAGGCCGCAGAGCCCGGCAACGCCGCCCCCCGTTACGGTTACGGCCGATCAGGACCACCAGAACATGATGGACCAGTTGGGCATCAAAGCCCTGCGCCCCGGGCCGAGCGGGAACGAGAAAGCGCCCAACCACGCCAACTACGATGAATCGCTGGCCAATCCGTTTCCAGACATTCCTGACCCGCTCACGTTGAACAATGGCGAAAAGGTGACCACGGCGAAGGCATGGTGGGATCAGCGCCGGCCGGAACTGGTGGAGATGCTCTCGAAGGACGTATACGGGCGCGTTCCCGCCGACGTACCCAAGGTCACCTGGACCGTAACCGCAGTGGATCACGAGATGATGGGATTCACGCCGGTAATCGCCAAGGACCTGATCGGCCAGGTGGACAATTCGTCTTATCCGGCCATCAACGTTCGCATTCACATGACGCTGGTGACGCCCGCGAACGCCAAGGGGCCGGTGCCGGTGCTGATGATGTTCGGCCGCGCCGGGTTTCCTCAACCGAACGAGCCCTCAGGCGACGATCTGGACCGCATCAATGCCGCATGGAAGGCACTGCTGGTGCAGCAGGATCCTTCCCTCAAGGACCTGATCGCCCAACATCCGGCCTGGCAGCCTGTAAAGGCCACTCCGTTTCAGTTTCCCCAGCGCAACGAGGATGGAGACCTGCCCAACACCTGGCAGTTGATCGGCGCAGGATGGGGGTTTGTGCTGTTCGATCCCGCCAGCGTGCAGGCGGATGACGGCGCCGGGATCACGCGCGGCATCATCGGCCTGGTGAACAAAGGGCAGCCGCGCAAGCCGGAGGACTGGGGCGCATTGCGGGCTTGGGCCTGGGGCGCGGGGCGCGGGCTCGATTACCTCGAAACCGATCCGGCCGTCGATGCTAAACACGTCGGCATCGACGGGGTCTCGCGCTACGGCAAGGCCACTCTGGTTACCATGGCGTTCGATACACGCTTCGCGATGGCGCTAGTGGGTTCCTCCGGCAAAGGCGGAGCGACGCTGCTGCGCCGCAATTTTGGCGAGGCTGTGGAGAGCCTGACCGGAGGCGAGTACTACTGGATGGCCGGCAACTTCATGAAGTACGGCGCCTCTGAAGCTGCATTCGGCAGCAAAACCCCTGGCGATCTTCCCGTCGATTCGAATGAACTCATCGCCCTTTGCGCCCCCCGCCTCACCTTCATCAGCTATGGCGTCCCGGAGAAAGGCGATGCCGAATGGCTCGACCACGAGGGCAGCTTCATGGCCACCGTGGATGCAAGCCGCGTGTTTACGCTGCTGGGCGCCAAAGGGCTCGCTGTCGATGGAGACTACCACACCGCAAAAATGCCTCCTGTGAATCAGGGCCTGCTTGATGGACAACTCGCATGGCGCCAGCATGACGGCGGCCACACCGATGCCCCGAACATGAAGTGGTTTATCCAGTGGGCCGACAAGTTCATCGGCCACACTCCGCCGCAGTAGCGAGGCATGGCATTCGCCTCGCCTGGGAATTTGGCTGGTATCATTTCAGAAGGTCACTTTCGCCTTGCAACAGCCCGTGGGCGGTTAGCTCAGTTGGTTAGAGCGCCTGCCTTACAAGCAGGAAGTCGGGGGTTCGAGTCCCTCACTGCCCACCATTTTAGCATGTAAGTTATAGTAAATAAAATAGATGCATGGACTCGATATGATGAAAAGTGGCTATATTTCAGTGAAGATCTGTGAGGAAATCGCCCTTTAGAGGCTCTATGAGCGGTTTTGCGGCCCATCCCCTCACCGAATCCCACCGGCGCGTCCTGGGGAATCCTAGCCCCGGCACCATGCGTCGTATAGACCAATGGCAGGGCGTGCTGGCTGGTGTCCTGGGTGTTGACGAAAGTGTTACTGACGGTTGGCCGGTCACTCGTTCAGAACGGCCAAGTTGGCGTAGAATGGGCCAAAACCGGGCGGTTGTTCATCATGAAAGTATGTCAATTTCTGTTGCTAGTCTCACTTGCTACCGTGACGTGCGCTCAGTCTATTCCGACCTCCTCGTCCCCTTCATCTTCAACGCCTTTGCACAGCCTTGCTGAGGCGAGGATATTCGCTCTCGGCGGGGTTGGTTTCTCGTCGAAGCATTCTCAAGAAGAGCTTCAATTCAAGGCGATATTTGCTCTGGATCGAGACAAGGCGAAACAGGAGCTTGAGAGGCTCTATTCCAGCGAGAATCCACAAGCAATGAGCTATGCGCTTGTGGGCATGCGGAAGCTTGATTCGAAACGATACGCAGAGCTGCTTGCCGCAGCTCGCGCTTCGAATGTGACCGTCACAACAATGTGGGGCTGCATTGTGGACAGGGAAAAGCTCTCAGCGGTCGCAAACGATCTTGACTCCGGGAAATACGATGGGTTTCTTTTCTGGATGGAGAAACTTCCGTCGTGATTGTATTGTCGCCAATCCGGACACGACCCGTTTTTCGGGTGACGGCGGCTCGCCGGCGATTCAGGCATAACGTGGATTAAGAGTTTGCATCGACTGAAGATATTCGATTTGCGACTTATCGCATTTGAAACGTTGCACTATAAGTCTGTATCGGTGCGCAGGCATTTGGCTTATCGCTAACCCTGCCACCGGAGAAGAGGTGTGAGATACATTCGTCGGGGTCTGCCTCTTCGATGGGGGTCTTCCCGTCTTTATCCTTGATTCTTGGATTCGCGCCAGACGCGAGGAGAAACTGAATGGCTTCGTAATTCTGGTACATCACCGCTGCATGGAGCGCAGTTTGGCCAGTTACTTGATCAATGGCGTTGATGTTGGCACCGTTCTTCACCAGAAGCTCAGCCGCCCCTGGAGTCCTAGATTCAACAGCCTTGGTGAGAGGAAAGTCCCAATAATAAGCGAAGTTGTTTGGGTCCGCACCCGCCTTCAGGAGTGCGGCAGGGATTTCAAGACGATCCTGGTTGAGAGCGGCCAGCAAAGGTGAGTACCCGTCTGCAGATTCGATATTTGGAGAGACGTTCAAAGCCAGAAGTTGCTTAACCACTTCAACTTTGTTTTCTTTGGCTGCTAAGGTGAGCGGATCGGACCCATCCAAGTCATACAAGGGCGACTGCTCCCACACGCTAAACAGCTTGGCTACGGTGGCAGTATCACCTGCCCGAATTGCCGCGTAGAAGTCGATCATCTGTTTCGGACGCGACTGCGACGGCAAGAATCCGACCGTTCTCCCGGCACCGCAAACAACGACACGATCGGGCGTAGCTTGAACTACGATCTCCGGTGCTTCAAAATGCCAAACTACATTCCGATTCGAATTGTCGACAACGATTGCCTGGCTGCGGTGAACAAAACGAGGAAAGACGAATTCAAACCACGATCTCTTGGCAAATACGAACTTGTCGGTGTGGACCAGCGGGTCGAAGCCGCTCGGAGTAATCGACTTCGCAAGAGAGACATTAAGGGGCATGAGACTGGCACCAGATATCTCCGTCTTGGTGTCGCGTGGCAAGAACTCCGGTGTCACCGGCTTCTCTGAGTGCCTAAGGACGCGGCCACTCGAAAGATCGAGAACCCACTGATGGTTGTCCACAAGATACTCACGGTCAATCACCGATACCTCTGTCGCATTCAGGTGCAGTCCCCCTTCGCACCCGAATGGCATTGACCAGAGTGGAACCAGTGCATCGGCCAACGGAGCTGCCTTGAATTGATTTCCCCTAGGACCACAGGCGCTCATGCACATGAACATGAGGACGCAAATTCCGATTTTTATCGGACTGAACATCTGGATGCCCCACTGTCCACCAAATGCTGATTAGTTTAGCGCGATTCGATCGCCAATGAATTCCTTTGGTCCCGTTCCGGTCGGTTGGTCGCCAAACCGTCAGTAACCTTTCGGTACATAATACGGCAGCCAGCAAGATAAACGACCGGATGCCGGTACTTGCCGCCGCCGACTATTGGGCAGCCACCAGGTTATATACCGTCTGCCTCGTGATGCCGAACTCCCGAGCCAATGCCGACTTGTTCTCGCCAGCCGCCACCCGTTCCCGGATCGCCTTGAGCTGGGCATCTGTCATCGTGGACTTCCTTCCCTCGTACTTCCCCGCCTGCTTGGCCTTCGCGATCCCCTCACGCTGGCGCTCACGGATCATAGCGCGCTCGAACTCTGCTACTCCCCCCATTATTGTGAGCATTAGCTTTGACATGGCAGAGTCGTCACCAGTGAACACCAGGGACTCCTTGACGAACTCGACAATGACGCCGCGTTTGTTCAGGGTCTCAACGGTGCGGAGCAGGTCGGTGATGTTCCTGGCCAGCCTGTCCATGCTGTGAACCACCAGTACGTCCCCGTCCCGGAGGTAATCCATCGCGGCCTGGAGCTGGGGTCTGTTCGTGTCCGCGCCGCTTGCCTTGTCAGTGTAGGTCTTGTCGAGTTCGATCCCGTCCAACTGCCGCACCGTGTTTTGATCAACCGAGCTAACCCTGATGTATCCAACCCGCTTCCCACCGCGCCGTGCTGCCGTCATAGTCGCCTCCTGAACTGTCAATTTTGACTCTAAACTATGACGTGACATGTGTCAAGTAGAAAAATGCCAACTTATAATTTACGGTTATTGTGGCCGAAAGTGTAAACCCGCAACCGTCAAGGCAGGGTACACCCATAATTACCACGTTGACCGAGCGCACCGGATGGCGCTTATCAGGATTCTCTTTGTCCCCTTGACACACGACCGAGATATGCTATTCTGTTTACGCCCACTAAAGTGGGGAGGGGGATTGTCTGTCATATCCCTTGTAAAGACGTTAAACAGAACTGTACTCGTTGTGGCTATCAATATGGTTCGCTTCCCTTGTGTTTATGAGGGCGTTAGCAGGTTCTCATCTTCTTGCCAGATGTAAATTCGTTTCCTATGGAGCGTTCCCCTACCCGTGTCCGTTGCCCTGACCTCGATCAATCGCATATCAGCCGACATAGCCAGCCATTTGAACAAGCGCGGGTTGATAAGGGAAAGCATCCTTATCGGTAAGTGCTTCGGCCACAAGCACTGCCACCAGCCCTATTGCATCAAGTGCATGAGCCGGAAGGTGTACCGTCAACGGGAGTACCTTAAGGAGGCTCTACCGGCACTCCTCAGAGCCAATCCGAAGGCGCAAGTGTGGTTCTTCACTGGTGCAACCGAGGACAGTGAGGATGTGAACACTCACGCCAAGGCCGCTGTCAGTGGAATGCGTAGGCTCCTAAAGCACCCCCGATTGAGGGGCCGAGTCATTTCACACTTCTCAGTACTGGAGGTCGCTCAAAAGCGCCACCGAGTCCACCCTTGCGCCCATGTGCACAGTTTGGTCGTGACAAACCCTATCGACAAGGGACGTTATCGGATTTCCGAGCCGGACTGGATACGGATGTGGGAAGAAGCATGCCCGCTAGCCAGGAAGCGTGATTTGTCCGTCCCGCTCAAGAGAAAGCAGCCAACGAAGCCCAGACAGCACGCGAGCTTTGTGGCGGTCCAGTGCGGGCCTACTGAAGCCGATCTTGAGGCGTTGATTCGCTACTCAACGAAGTGGGCCACCCCGAGGAACATCACCAGGAATTACCGGCAACTCCTTCTCGATCCAGACAGGTTCATCCGGCGCATTGACGCTCTGAAGCGGGTGACGCGATTCTTCGGTCCGCTTCACCTTGCCGCCAACCGCTAGGCGGTCCCGGCTTCGTCCGCGTTGCCCTTCATCCGAGCCACCGCGAAGTATAGTCCATCCAACCAGGTCATCCCGCGTTGCTTGGCGACCGCCATCCATCGATTAATCTCGGCATTATCGCCGTTGGCTTGACGGCTTAAACGAATAGCCTGGTGCTGAATGCCACGCGCACGGGTCGTGAACTCCTGAGGTGTTTCCATGCCATCCATCGTACTCCTCGCATGGGCAGCATACTTTTGGGTTGCCTGACTCAGACAAGATGAGTGAGGATTACTCGCATGGACGCAGACCGCGCAAGTCTCATATCGGCGATGAGAGCGTTTAACCGGGACCTCCGAGATACGGAGCACTGGCTTGGGTGGGAAGACAACAAGACCCACAAGTACGCAATCGACCACGACGGCAAACATTATCCGGTAAAGCAAATCCTCTCCATGGCGACCGGCGTCCCCGTGAGTGACTTTAGCGGGGGCGTCGGGCCGGGAAATGCGAATAGCGTTGTCAAGAGGGCTGATCTGCGTGTGATTCCACTTCGAGGCGCGAATCCGAACTGGACGCGGGATGAACACATACTTGCCCTGGACCTCTATCTAAAGACCCGTTCCAAGACGCCAGCCAAGGACGCCGACGAAATCACCCAGCTCAGTCGAGCATTGAACCGACTTGGGGAGAGACTCTTCCCACCCGAAGAACGTTCCGAGACTTACAGGAACGCGGCGAGTGTCTACATGAAGCTGATGAACTTCAGACGACTCGATCCCGACTATACCGTCAATGGGAAGGTCGGTCTGACACGGGGGGCTGGCGGCGAAGAGGAGGTTTGGTCTGAGTTCTCCGGCGATCCCAATAGATGCAGTTTGGTCGCCGCCGCGATTCTCGCGAGTATCGACGCCGAGGAAGGCGGCGAGGCGTTCCTCGACCCTGACGCCAGCGATGGTATCGAGGAGGCTCCAGAAGGGCGTCTCCTCACCAGGCGACATGTTGTACGAGAACGTAATCGAAAGCTGGTGGCGAGCAAGCTAAATAGTGTCCTAAGGGCTAAGGGAAAGCTGCTCTGCGAGGTATGTCAATTCGACTTCGAGGCAAGGTACGGGAGTCGCGGTCGGGGCTTCATTGAATGCCATCATACGAAGCCAGTCACTTCATTGGCAGAAGGTGCGAAGACCCACATCAATGACCTGGCATTGGTTTGCCCGAACTGTCATAGGATGATCCACAGGGGCAGACCCTGGCTCTCACTCGACGAACTGAGAGCATTGCTTGGCGGTTAATGCTGGCGACCGGCACGGGGGAGGGGGTAGGGGGGCTAAAAGATGCCGATGTTGCGATCCAGGCGGAACGTCGTCCAGTTTCCGCCGCACCGCCGCACTTGCGTACTTTTCAGGTCAAGGGTCCTTGAAACTCTCCAAGTGCAGCAGCCATGCGGGTGAGCGGTCTCAGAGGACCTTCGAGAACAGGCCAAAATAGCTCCAGTACGCGCCATTTGATTCCCGACAACGAAGCCGACCAGCTCTGCGAAGCTGCCAACCTGGAGGTCTCCGGGCCATAATGCATACTGCTGTAGAGGCTCATGGTGCGAGCGGTCCGGCTTTAAATCACCACTGGACCGCGTTGACCTTGTCTTGTGAGTCCTTCGCTGCTGACGGTCGCAGGTACCGCAGTGCAGTCTTTAGATCGGCCCATCCGCACCAGTCCTGCACTGTCCTAACGTCCACTCCATTGCGCAGCATTGTTGTGGCATAGGTACGGCGCAGCCGATGGAGCTGCCACTTCTCACACTCCCCGGTACCATTGCACCCGTCACACTCCCCACAATTCAGATCGGCACGCTTCGCCAGTCTTTTGAGTGCGCGTAGCATCTTGAAATTCGGCTTGTCGCTTTTGGTGCCGACGATCAGTTTTGTCTTCGGGTACGACTTCTTGCGAGCCTTCAGAGCCTCGATCACGTCGCTGGGTATAGGAACGTCGCGGGATTCACTGTCTTTGATCTTCCACTCCCAGTGTGGCTTTCCACGGACCCGGAACACGGAATCCGTCCAGGATACGTCCGACCATTCGCCGTGTGCTATCTCCAACTCCCTGAGACCCAGCTTTAATCCGAGCAGGATCACGAGCCGCATGTACGGATCGGCAGCCCCGAGCAGGGAAGCGGTCTCTTCCGACGTGTAGAAGTCCGGCAGCTTGCGCTCATACTTCGGTTTCGGCGGCACCACGGATAGATCACCCTTAGCGAAGCGCAGGAACGAAAGAAGCCGGTTGTGCTTATTCCAGATTGTGCGGTCTGAATTGCCTTTGGCTCGCAACCTGGCGTGGTACTTCAGAATGTCCTGTCTGGTGATGGCTCGCGTGTACGTGTGGCTACAAATCTTCAGGAACTCACCGAGCACCAGCTTGGCATCCCGATAAGCGCCTAGAGCCTCACGCGCCTTGCAATCGGCGATGTATTCCGCAGCCGCAACCTTGAGGACAGCCTTCCGTGTCTCAGGCGTCGCCAGAGCGGTCCTCCTGGCCTTCCGCAGCTCGACTACGGCATCTCTGGGATTGCAGGTTTCCAGCGGCGTATAGACTCTCTTGCCCTCACGGTGGGACCTGAGGAGGTATTTGCCGACAGGGTACTCAACAACCTGCCCCTTGTGCCGGACGAAGCCATGCTTTACCTGCATTGATCCGTGGTGCATCTCGAACAAGGGGATGAAATATTGCCATTTGCCAGACGGCAGCTTGGCATACCAGCAGAGTGTGATCTTGTGAACCTTCGCCATGACCAGAGAATACACCGAAAGTGCAAAGTGTGCACCGTAGGAAATGGTGAGGAAGACGGCAAAGTGCGATAAATGCCTAGTGTTTATAATGGTCTCAGAGTGGAGGTTACTCTCCCTCACTGCCCACCAGATTTCGAAAGAGTAGAATATGCGTCCCGGCGCCTGGGGCGCCTGCCATTTGCGCAGAATGCGCTTCTTGCGCAGGACGGCGAACAAGTCAAATTCCGGAAAAAACGGCGCGAAGAACAAAAGGCAGACCGTCGAGGAATAATCCGGCTTTGCCACTAGATTAGAAAATGAAAGTCGGCCTGATTCACGTTTCTCCAGGTTACGTAGAACACCTCATCCCCCGGTTACCAGGAGATCCGTGCTGCGTAAGGAGGAATCCATATGGCGACACCTCGTGGCTATATGTCTGTCCCGGGAAGCGAACCCAAGATCCCAGCCGACCACAAACGCCTCAACCCAACTTCCGAAGACGAGCAAGTCAAGCTCACACTCATTCTTCGCCGCCGCAAGGACGGAAGGGCGATGCGAGGCTTGAAGGAATTCTCAGCTAAATCCATCGCTAACCCGCAGGTTACGCACAAGAACTTTGCGGACAACCATGGCGCAGACCCCGGCGAGATGCAACGCGTCCAGGACTTCGCTCACGCCAACGGACTCGAAGTCGTAAGGACCAATCCTGCCGCAAGATCCGTTGAAGTTGCCGGCCCCGCGTCCGCCATCAACAAGGCCTTCGCCGTAGAATTGCAGGACTACCAATCGCCTCGTGGAAAATATCGGAGCCACACCGGTCCTGCCGCGCTTCCCGGCGGCATTGCAGACGTGGTTGAGGCGGTTGTGGGATTGAACAATCGTCCCGTCAATGCTCAACACTATGCGACGACCGGCGCCGCCATCGGCTCCGGCGACCCGCCCAACACCAATCCGCTCACTCCCCAGCAGGTCGCCAGCCTCTACAACTTCCCCGCCGGCAACGGTACAGGTCAAACCATTGGTATCTATGAAATGCAGATCGGAAACACCGGCGCCGGCTACACCAAATCCGATTTGTCACAGACCATGCAGGCGTTTGGGGGAAACCTCACAGTTCCGGTTCCCATCGATGTGCCGGTCAACGGCGTAACAAACTCCGGCGTCTCCGACGGCGAAACCGGCTTGGACATCACTGTTGCCGCCGCGATTGCCCAGGGAGCGACCCTCGCGGTCTACTTTACCGGAGGCGACACCCAAAGCATTGTGAACGCCCTGCAAGCCATGATCCATCCCCAGGCCGGACAGCCGCAGCCCACCATCCTCTCCATCAGCTATGGCTGGGGACCCGACGACACTGCAGACAGCTTCACGTCTGCGGAATACACACAGCTTGACCAGCTCTTCCAGGATGCTGCCAATCTCAACATCACCGTGCTCGTATCCTCAGGCGACAGCGGAGCGCACATCGAGAGCAAAACCGAGGCCCAGGCAAGCTATCCAGCAACCGAGCCGTGGGTCATCGCCTGCGGTGGCACAACCATCTGCGAAGTTCAGAATGGCACGTTCAATGAGTATGTCTGGAACGATGTCGGGGCGGGCGGTCCCGGCGCCACCGGCGGAGGAGTGAGCAACAACTCCCTCTTCCCGCTTCCGAGCTACCAGGCCAATGCAAGCGTCCCCGCTCAGATCCGTACCGGCTTCAAAGGCCGCGGCATCCCCGATGTCGCCGGCAATGCGAGCGAAAATGCCGGCTACGTGCAGTTCATCAATGGCCAGAGTCAACCTGTGGGAGGCACCAGCGCCGTCGCGCCTCTCTACGCCGGGCTCATCGCCCTCATCAACGCAAACCTGGGCCGTTCAGTGGGCTTCATTAACCCCACCTTGTACAGCCTCCCTGCGGCGACGTTCAGCAACATTGTCGGGCCGCCGGGACCAGCCAACAACTCCTACGGCAAAGTCAAAGGCTATCCAGCCACTGCTGGATGGAACGGGTGCACCGGTCTGGGAAGCGTCAACGGCACAGCGCTGCAGAATGGCTTGCAGACAGCTGTCGCCGCACAACCACAACCGGAGCCGGTACCCGTCTCCGCGGCGGGATGATCTTCAGCCAACCACACCTCAAGAGCCTCTCCTGAAGAAACAAAGTCAGGTATCCCAGACCCTTTTCCGGGCCTGGGGTACCTACGACGTCAGGCTGAAAGATGAAAATACATGCGTTCCTTCAATAAAGCCTGCCAAAACTCTTGATTTAAAGAAAGTTTGTCGATAGAGTTGCCCTGGCCAGGACTTTGAATCTCGGCCCAGAAACAACCGGGCCCGTCAATGTGGGCCCGTTCCCGGCGGGCGAAACCCAGGAAATCGGATCGGCGACCCAAACGGGTAGAATACATAGGACACGCAGATGCGGAGCATCTTTGACCAACATGGTAAGACTGAACCGCAATGGGGCCCCAAAATGGTGAATGGCAAAAGCGTCGCGCCCTGGGTGTGCGAAAACTCGCCTTGGTGGGCACTTTACACCCGCCACCAGCACGAAAAGACTGTCGCCGAGATGTTGTGCGCGAAGGGCTTTGAAGTGTTTCTGCCGCTTTACCAGTCGAAACGGCGTTGGAACGACAGAGTCAAGATGATGTCGCTACCCCTTTTTCCAGGTTATCTATTCGTGCGCGGAAGAAATGGCCGTCGAACGTACGAAGTGATGACTCCCGGGGTTCACAAGATTCTGAGCATCGGAGAAGAGGCGGCGCTCATCCCGGACATTGAGGTTCAGGCGATTCGAAGGACCGTCGAAGGGCCACTTCGCGTTGAACCGCACCCCTACTTGAAGTGCGGGGACAAGGTTCGCGTCAAGCGGGGCACGCTGGAGGGCGTTGTTGGCATTCTGGTTCGAAGGAAGAATCTATGCCGTCTGGTTCTTTCCGTGGACATGCTGGAGCGGTCGGTGGGCGTTGAGATCGACGCATCCGATGTGGAACCTGCGACGCCAGCGATGGCAGACGCACTTGGCAGCCTGCCGGGAACACAGACTCCAAGGCGGCCGCCGGAGAGTGGACGCAACTTTGGTCCGCGGTTCGAAAACCTGGGGGCGTAGGATCCTAGACCGCGCACATGTGTCGGATTTCAAGTGAGTTAGTTCCCTCTGGATTTTCTGCAGTTTTGTGGTCGGGACTGGTCTTCTAGGCTTGGCCGAATTGCTGCCGTGACCGATGCGCCGGCTTTGACTTTTCGCAGGCCCATCCAGCATGGTAGTAAAGTTGCAGGGCACTTTGTTCTCAATGCTCACCAAGACCTACCCTACGGATGTCTATCCTTTTCTTTTCACTCCTCACGAAGCAGGATCATCGGATCGACCGCCAGCGCCCTTTGCGCCGGTATCCATGCCGCCACCAGCCCCAATGCAAGCATCGTCAGCACCACCCCGCTCAACACCAGCGGATCTCTTGGGACCGCCTGGTACACGATATAGGAGAGCACCTTGGTTGCCAGAATACCCAGCCCCAATCCCGCCGCCGAACCCACGGACAGCAAGATGAAGGCTCGACCCACTGCGGCTTGCAGCACTTGCTTCCTTCGCGCTCCCAGCGCTACGCGAATCCCCAACTCGCGCAGCCGCTTGCTCACGGTATACGAGGCCATGCCAAAGATTCCCGTCACTGCCAGCATCGCTCCCAGGAACCCAAGCACACCCAGGGCCACACTGGCCACTCGCGCGGCGAACAACGCTGAACTCAATTCCTTATCCCACGTTCCTATGATCATTGGCAACCCTGCGTCCAGCCCATGCAGCCTCTGCTCCAACGCCCTGGAAATCTCTTCCGGGTCGCGCGCCGAGCGCACCAGAAGCCATGTGCCGCTGGACGGATTCTGCAGAAACGAAAAGAACATCGCCGGCTGCTGATCTTCGGTCAGTGTTCTGTATTTCCCGTTTTCCACAACGCCTACCACTTCCGCCCGCACCCCGCCCCAGAACTTGAAATGCCCGCCGACGGCTTTGTCCACTGAACCAAAGACCTTGACAGCAAACTCCCGATTCACCAGCGCCACCTTGGGCGCCTTGCTGTCATCACTCAGCGCCAGGTTCCTTCCCGCCAGAAGTTTGGTACCCGCAGCTTGGAGGTAACCAGGCGAGACGTTGTAGTCCATGGCGTCAGCTGCTTCATTGGTAGGCCGGAAATCTGTTGTGCTGTCGGTGAAAACGGACGAGTCGCCACCGCTCAGGCTCAGCGGCAGGCTGCTGACATAGCCCACAGCAGTCACACCCGGAATGGCGGCTGCCGCATCCAGCATGCGCCGCTGCATCTGCGGTGCCCGGTCTTCGTTGTAGCCCGCCATGCGCAGGTCGCTACTCGCCAGCATCACGTTTTGCGGCTCGAAGCCGAAATTGCTGTGCATGGATCGCACCAGCCCCCGCACCGCAACCAGCGAGCAGGTCACCAGCACTGCACAGATTGCAATTTGCAGGGCCAGCAGAACATCGCGCAGCGTCAACCGCCGCATGCCGCCCACGCTTGCCGCGCCGGTGCGAATCACCTGCCACGGATCTGCCCGCATCACCTGCCGCACCGGTGCGATTCCGAACAGCAGGCCGCTCGCCAGCGCCAGCAGCAGCGCAACAAGGTAGGTGCCGGCATCCGGATTCACCGGGACGTTGATAGGAATATTCGGAATTGGCTGCCATGCACCCAGCAGGTGCAGGATCACTACACCCCCGGCGAGCCCCAGCGTTCCCCCAGCCAGCGCCAGCAGGACCGCTTCCGTCAACATCTGACGAAAGATCAACCCGCGCCGCGAACCCAGCGCCAGCCGCAGTGCCGTTTCCTTGGCACGATCTGCCGCACGCGCTGCAAACAGGCTTCCTAGATTGGCGCACGCAGCCAGCAGAATCAGCCCCGCCAGTAGCATCAGGGCCCCCATAAACGCTCTGGCCGGGCCGCCCAGCATGTCACCAAGCAGACCGGGATGCGCCAGCGAGAACTTCACGCCATCATCGTCGGCAGGATAGGTCTTGGCCAGCCACGCCGCCAGGACATTCAGGTCATCCGTTGCCTGCGCCGCCGTCACACCCGGCTTCAATCGCCCCGCCACGTACCCGGAGTGATCGCCGCGATATTGCAATGAGTCGTGGCCCTCCACAGTGGGCTGTTCGACGGCCGGAATCCACATCGCCGGGGCAAAAAACAGCTCAGTGCCCCGAAATTCCGGCGGCGCCACGCCAATGATCGTGAACTGGTTTTTGTTGATTTGAACTGTGCGCCCCACCACGCCCTTGTCTCCATGAAAATGGCCATGCCAGTACGCGTAGCTCAGCACCACATAGGGAGCGCTGTTTTTTCCGCGTTCATCGGTAGCGTGATAAAACCGCCCCAGGTAGGGCTGAATGCCCAGCGCGTCGAAGTAGTTTCCGCTCGCCATGTAGGGCCACGCGGTCGACGGATTTCCGCCGGTGTCCACCCCCACCGGGCCAATAATGTTGAACGTAAACAGGCTCTCAAACGTCCGATTTCGATCTCGCAGGTCCACATAATCCAAATATGATTGCGATGGATACTGCCCCCGCTGCACCAGGTAGAGATTCTCGGCATGGGGTACATTCACTGGCCGCAGCACCAGCGCGTTGAGCACGCTGAACACCACCGCGTTCGCCCCAATCCCCAACGCCAGCGTCAAGATCGCCGTTACGGCAAATCCCGGAGACTTTCTCAACTGCCTCATTGCAAGTGTCAAATCTCTTGTCATCGCGGCCGCCCTCGCATGGGATTACGGCCACGCCGGGCAGATAGTTCCCGGAGAATTGGAAGCGTGCCCACTCTCGATCCGGGCCGGGCCCGCCCGGATCTGCCGGAAAGACACGCGGATTCGCGCAGGCTACGAGATCGTAGCCTGACAAAAACCGCTCGCAGAGAGTTGAAGCTCCACTCTGAGTGTTGTGGTTTATACCAATGAGCGCTGCCGTTGCAGCAGTGACTCAGTGTTCGCCGTCAAGTAGGTATCGATCGCGGCGGCGGCCTTGCGGCCTTCAGATATCGCCCAGACAACGAGGGACTGGCCGCGGCGCATATCACCGGCGGCAAAGATGCCGTCGACCGACGTCATGTAATTGGCGTTCGCGGCGACATTCCCGCGATTGTCGAGAGCCAGGCCCAGCTGTTCGATCATGCCGGTGCGGACGGGGCCAAGAAAGCCCATGGCCAGCAGGACCAGATCGACCTCAAGGACGTGCTCGGAGCCGGGTATCGGTTCGAACTTGGGCGGGGGACCGACGCGGACCAGATGTAATTGCTTTACATTGCCATGCTCATCGCCGGTGAACTTGATGCTGTTGATGCTCCAGTCGCGGATTCCGCCTTCTTCGTGCGCACCTTCCGTGCGCAACTGCAAAGGCCAGAGCGGCCATGGCGTGGAGGCAGCGCGCTGCTCAGGCGGTTTGGGCATGATCTCGAACTGGTGAATGCTCTTGGGACCCTGACGGTGACTGGTGCCGAGGCAGTCTGCGCCGGTATCGCCGCCGCCGATAATGACCACGCGCTTGCCCGCGGCGGTGATGGCCTGCGAGGGATGCCCGAGGAACTGAGCTTCGGAATCACCTTCGCAGCGGCGGTTTTGTTGGGGCAGGAACTCCATGGCGAAGTGAATGCCCTTGAGCTCGCGACCGGGGATGTTGAGGTTGCGGGGTTGCTCAGCGCCGCCGGCCAGCAGGATGGCGTCGTAGTGGTCGGTGAGGGCTTCGACGGGGACGTTTACGCCCACATGGGCATTGGTGATGAAGGTGACGCCCTCGGCGCGCATCTGTTCGATGCGACGATCGACAACCCACTTTTCCAGCTTGAAGTTGGGAATACCGTAGCGCAGAAGTCCGCCGATGCGGTCGTTCTTTTCGTACACGGTGACGGAATGGCCTGCGCGGCGCAACTGCTGCGCTGCGGCCAGACCAGCGGGGCCGCTGCCGACGATGGCCACCCGCTTGCCCGTGTTGTACTCAGGCGGCTCGGGATGGATCCAGCCTTCCTCCCAGCCGCGCTCAACGACTGAACGCTCGATGAGCTTGATGGAGACGGGCGGCTGATCGATGCCCAGGACACACGACGCCTCGCACGGAGCAGGACAGATGCGGCCGGTAAACTCAGGGAAGTTGTTGGTGGCGTGGAGGCGGCGAATGGCTGCTTCCCAGCGGCCGTGGTAGACCAGGTCGTTCCAGTCGGGAATGAGGTTGTTGACCGGACAGCCGGTGTGGCAGAAGGGAACTCCGCAATCCATGCAGCGCGCGCCCTGGTCGCGCTGCTTTTGCTCGGGAAACGGCTCATAGATTTCAAACCAGTCCTTGACGCGCTCCTCGGGCTTGCGGCGGGTGGGTTGTTCGCGTTGAATTTCGAGAAAGCCGGTATCCTTACCCATGCTGCACCTCTGCGGCCGCCACCTTGGGCGATGAAATTACGGGAGAAACATAAGCCGCGCCGGAGACCGCTTCGGAGCGAGGGAAGCCGAGAACGCGTTTGTACTCGTGCGGGAAAATCTTGATGAAGCGCGGCTGCGCATCGGTCCAGTGTTCGAGAATCCACGCGGCGCGGGGGCTGCCGGTGAGGTCGCGATGGCGTTCAAGCAGATTCTTCACACGATCGATGTCCTCGGCGCCTACCAGTGGTTCCAGATCGACGCTGGTCTTGTTGCAGCGCCTTGCTGCAAAGTCGCCCTGATCGTCGTAGACATAGGCGATTCCGCCGCTCATGCCCGCGGCGAAGTTGCGGCCGGTTGAACCGAGCACGATGACGGTACCGTTCGTCATGTATTCGCAGCCATGGTCGCCAACGCCTTCGACGACCGCCGTTGCGCCTGAATTGCGTACCGCGAAGCGCTCGCCGGCGATGCCGTTAAGGAACGCTTCGCCTGACGTGGCGCCGTAGAGGACTACATTGCCGATAAGGATGCTCTCCTCGGGCAGGAAGCTTGAAGTCTTTGGCGGGTAGGCGATGATGCGGCCGCCGGAGAGGCCCTTGCCGACGTAGTCGTTCGCGTCGCCTTCGAGCTCAAGCGTCACGCCGGAGGGAACAAAAGCGCCGAAGCTTTGCCCCGCAGAGCCCGTGAATTTGAAGTGGATGGTGCCGTCCGGCAACCCGGCTGAGCCGTACTTGCGGGCGATGTCGCCACCCAGCATGGCGCCTACGGTGCGATGCACATTGCGGATGGCGAAGCTGCCGGTGACGGGCGTCTTCGATTCAAGCGCCGGTGCGGCCTTTGCGATGAGTGCATGATCGAGGGCCTGGTCCAGGCCGTGATCCTGAGCCTGCATCTTGCGGCGAGCGACGCGCGAGGGCAATGTGGGCGAGTAGAGAATGTTGGAAAGATCGATGCCCTTGGCCTTCCAGTGCTCGTCGGCAATGGCGGCGTCGATCCTGTCCACGCGGCCCACCATCTCGTCGACGGTGCGGAAACCAAGCTTGGCCATGTGCTGGCGGACCTGCTCGGCAAGGAAGAAGAAAAAGTTGATGACGTGCTCGGGCTGGCCGGTAAAGCGGGCGCGAAGAACCGGATCCTGCGTAGCAATGCCGACAGAACAGGTATTCAAGTGGCACTTGCGCATCATGATGCAACCCATGGCAATGAGCGGCGTGGTGGCAAAGCCGAATTCTTCCGCGCCGAGAAGCGCCGCGATCACAATGTCGCGGCCTGTTTGCAGCTTGCCGTCGGTCTGCACGGTTATGCGGGAGCGCAAATCGTTGAGCAGTAGGACCTGCTGCGTCTCTGCGAGGCCAAGCTCCCAGGGAAGGCCCGCATGCTTGATGGAACTGAGCGGGGAAGCGCCGGTGCCGCCGGTGTCACCGGAGATGAGCACCACGTCGGCATGGGCTTTGGACACGCCCGCTGCGACTGTGCCCACGCCCACTTCAGAGACCAGCTTGACGGCGATGCGCGCCCTGGGATTGACGTTTTTGAGATCGTAGATGAGCTGCGCCAGATCTTCGATCGAATAAATGTCGTGGTGCGGCGGAGGCGAGATGAGGCCGACGCCGGGAATTGAGTGGCGCGTCTTGGCGATAACTTCGTCCACTTTGTGGCCGGGCAACTGTCCGCCTTCGCCGGGCTTGGCGCCTTGCGCCATCTTGATCTGCAATTCGTCGGCGTTGACAAGGTAGTTGGCGGTAACGCCGAAACGTCCGCTGGCCACCTGCTTGACGGCGCTGCGGCGCAGATCGCCGTTCTCGTCCCGCTTGAAACGCTCTTCGTCTTCGCCGCCTTCGCCGGTGTTCGACATGCCGCCGATGCGGTTCATGGCGATGGCGAGGGTTTCATGTGCTTCCTTGCTGATTGACCCGAAGCTCATGGCGCCAGTCGTAAAGCGCTTGACGATTTCCTTGGCCGGCTCCACTTCTTCGATCGGGATCGGCTCGTCTGCATATTTCAGCTTCAGCAGGCCGCGCAGTGTACAGAGATTGCGGTTTTGCTCATCGAGCAGATCGGTATATTCCTGGAATGTGGCGGGATTATTCTGCCGAACCGCGTGTTGCATTTTGCTTATGGTGAGCGGATTGAGCAGGTGATACTCGCCACCCTCGCGATATTGATAGTGGCCGCCAACCATCAGGTCGGTTTCGGAATCCGTCAGTGGCCGGAAGGCGTAGGCATGCTTGAGCTGCGCCTCGCGGGCCAGCACGTCGAGGCCGACGCCTTCAATGCGCGAAGCCGTGTTGGCGAAATAAGAATCGATGAGCGACTTGTTCAGCCCGACAGCCTCAAACACCTGCGCGCCGCGATAACTCTGAAGAGTGCTGATACCCATCTTGGAGAAGGTCTTCAGCAAACCCTTGTTGATGGCCTTGATGAAGTTCTTCTCGGCATATTCGGCGGAAACCTTTTCGGGAAGGAGACCGCGCCGCTTAAGATCGTGCAGAGTTTCGATAGCCAGGTAAGGATTGATGGCGCTTGCGCCGTAGCCGATGAGCAGAGCAAAGTGCATCACTTCGCGCGGCTCGCCGCTTTCAATGATGAGCGCCACCTGGGTGCGGGTCTTCTCGCGCACCAGGCGGTTGTGCACAGCGGCCATGGCCAGCAGGCTGGGGATCGGCGCATAGGTGGGATCGACACCGCGGTCGGAGAGAATCAGCAGCGTATAGCCGGAGTGCACGGCATGCGCGGCGCGAGCGCTCAGATCGTCGAGCGAGTGCTTCAGGCCGGCTTCACCGTCCGATGCGCGGAAGAGCGCCGGGAGCGTGGTGGCCAGCAGGTCGCCGGAAGAGATACGGCGCAATTTTTCGAGATCGCGGTTGGTCAGGATGGGATGCGGCAGTTTGAGCGTATGGCAGTTTTCCGGCGCTTCGTCCAGGATGTTGCGTTCAGTGCCGATGTAGCTGATCAGCGACATCACCAGCTCTTCTCGAATGGGATCGATAGGCGGATTGGTCACCTGCGCAAACAACTGCTTGAAGTAATTGAAGAGGGGTTGCGGACGGTCAGAAAGGCAGGCCAGTGGAACGTCCGTGCCCATGGAGCCGATGGGCTCCTCGCCCTTGGCGCCCATGGGGCCGAGCAGGATGCGCAGGTCTTCTTCGCTGTAACCGTAGGCACGCTGGCGGCGCAGCAGCGTCTCGGGATTCGAAGCAATGACGCGCGATGGCTCCGGCAGATGATCGAGGAGCACCTGCTGCTCCTTGAGCCATGCGGCGTAAGGCTGGCGCCCGGCAAGCTCCTTCTTGATTTCAGCGTCAGAAATAATGCGCTTCTGCACCGTGTCCACCAGGAACATGCGTCCCGGCTGCAGGCGGCCCTTCTTGCGCACATCCTCGGCGGGAACATCGAGAACGCCGGCTTCGGATGCCAGAACAACTAAATCATCCTTTGTCACGATGTAACGGCCGGGGCGTAAACCGTTGCGGTCAAGCGTTGCGCCGATGACTTTGCCGTCGGTGAAGGCAATCGCGGCTGGTCCATCCCACGGTTCCATCAGTGAAGCGTGGTACTCGTAGAAGGCGCGCTTCTCCTCATCCATGTCTGGATTGCCGGACCACGCTTCCGGAATCAGCATGGCCATGACGTGCGGCAGCGACCGGCCCGACTGGTGGAGGAACTCAACGGCGTTATCCAACGATCCTGAATCACTGCCATCGGGCGTAATGACAGGATAGAGCTTGTCGATCTGGCCATCGTAAAGCGGGCTGCTCAGCACCGATTGTCGCGCGTTCATCCAGCTCACGTTGCCGCGAATGGTGTTGATTTCACCGTTGTGGGCTACATACCGGTATGGATGCGCCAGCTTCCAGCTGGGAAAGGTGTTGGTGGAAAAGCGCTGGTGCACCAGGCAGAGCGCGCTTGTGACCAGCGGGTTGGCCAGTTCGAAGTAGAACTTCTCAATCTGCGGGGCTAGCATCAGGCCCTTGTAGATGATGGTGCGGCAGGAAAGCGAAGGGATGTAAAAGCTCTCCTTGTCCTCAATGTCGGAGGCAACAATCTCGTTTTCGGTGCGACGGCGGACGCGGTAGAGCAGCCGCTCGAAAGCGTCCTCGTCCAGCCCTTTCGGGCGGCCCACGAAAAGCTGTTCGATATAGGGCTGAGAGGCGCGCGCTTCGCGGCCGATGGCGTCTCCGTTGACCGGCGTGTCGCGCCAGCCGAGAACGGTGAGGCCCTCTTCCCGGGCGATACGCTCGAAAACGCCCTCGCACTGCAGGCGGCTGTGCTTTTCCACAGGAAGAAAAACCATGGCAACGCCATAACAACCTGGCGACGGAAGCCGCATTCCCAATTCGCCACATTCGCGGGCAAAAAAGACGTGCGGAATCTGAATCAGGATTCCTGCGCCGTCGCCCGTTTCCGGATCGCAGCCAGCGGCGCCGCGATGGGTAAGGTTGATAAGCACCTCGAGGCCCTTGCGGATGATGTCGTGGCTTTTTTCGCCGCGAATGCTGGCGACAAGCCCCATACCGCAGGCATCATGTTCATTCCGTGGATGATAGAGACCCTGCGGTGCTGGAAGCTGGAGGTGGGAATCCGATGTATGCATGCATGGCATCCTTCTCAATGAACTTTAGGTGCGGACTACAGTGCGAAGCCGGGATACACTAACACATCGCGATTTCCGTCGATGGAAATCGTCCTGGTCATCAATTAATAGGTCTGCCGGGCAGGCCTGGCCTCGAAGGGACGTAGCTGAATCTTTAATATACCGAAAAATCAACTTCTCTGTTGGACTTCGTTTCCCGTCGAAGCTTGAAATGCCGTGCGGCGAGCTTGCCGGTCCGGCCAAAGCCGCGTTCCAAGGGCGTTCTGCCGGTGCGAGAATGCGGAATGATTGTTGCTTCGGACTGGCGGAGATTGAAGCCAACTCACAATGTGAAACAGGAATCCATGACCTATACTGGTGATTCGGAGAGATCGCATGCAGGATTGCATACTCGTCACGGGCGGGGCAGGGTTCATCGGTTCAAATTTCGTCCTGAACTGGATTGGAACGCGAGCAACTCCGGTCATCAATCTGGACCTGTTGACGTATGCGGGCAATGCAGAGAACCTTTCCACATTGGAGGGGGACGGACGGCATCTGCTTGTGCGCGGCGACATTTGCGATGCGGAACTTGTCGGCTCCCTGCTGCGCAGACATCAGCCCAGGGCCGTAGTCCATTTTGCGGCGGAAAGCCATGTAGACCGGTCGATCGCCTCGCCGGAGGAATTCATCCGCACCAACGTGCACGGCACGTTCGTGCTCCTGGAGCGGGCCAAGGCGTATTGGTCGGAGCTGCGCGACGCGGATCGAGGCGAGTTTCGATTCCTGCATGTTTCGACAGACGAGGTTTACGGGACGCTCGGGCCGAAGGATCCTGCCTTTTGCGAGACCACGGCGTACGCACCCAACAGTCCGTATGCGGCGTCGAAGGCGGCGTCGGATCACCTGGCGCGGGCCTATTACCACACCTGGGGTTTTCCCGTTCTAACCACCAATTGCTCGAATAACTACGGGCCCTTTCAGTTTCCGGAGAAACTGATCCCGCTCATGATTCTCAACGCGCTTGAGAACAAGCCGCTGCCGGTCTACGGCGATGGCATGAATGTCCGCGACTGGCTGTTTGTGGAGGACCACTGCGCGGCGATTCGAGCCGTGCTGGCGAACGGCCGCGCGGGAGAGACGTATAACATCGGCGGAAACAGCGAACGGGCCAACATCGATGTCGTGAAGACGATCTGCGACCTTGTTGACGAAATGCGGCCGCATGCAGGAGCCGGTTCGCGCAGGGAGCTGATTACGTTTGTTAAAGACCGCCCCGGCCATGACCGCCGCTATGCCATCAATGCTTCAAAGCTATCTCGCGAGTTGGGCTGGCAGCCCGCGGCAGAGTTTGAAAGCGGTCTGCGCAAGACCGTGCGCTGGTATCTCGATAACTCCGCCTGGGTTGAAAATGTCCGCACCGGCGCATATCTCGATTGGATCAACAAGAACTACACGGAGCGGGTCGCGCTATGAAGGGCATCATCCTTGCCGGAGGTTCGGGCACGCGGCTTTACCCCGTAACTCACGTTGTCTCGAAGCAACTGCTGCCGGTCTATAACAAGCCGATGATTTACTACCCGCTCAGCACGCTTATGCTGGCCGGTTTGCGCGACATCCTGATCATCTCCACGCCGCAGGACACGGGGCGATTCGCCGAACTGCTGGGAGACGGCCAGCGCTGGGGAATCAATATAAACTATGCTGTGCAACCCAGCCCCGACGGGTTAGCGCAGGCCTTCCTGATCGGCGCGGACTTCATCGGCGGCGACGCCAGCGCGCTTGTCCTGGGAGACAACATTTTCTACGGCCAGGGATTCTCCCGCCAGCTTCAATCCGCGGCCGCGCACAAAGATGGAGCGACGGTGTTCGCCTATCCGGTGGAAGATCCGCAGCGCTATGGTGTGGTGGAGTTCGACTCCGAAGGGCGGGCCATCAGCCTGGAAGAGAAACCCAAGAAACCAAAGTCGCGGTATGCGGTCACCGGGCTATATTTCTACGACAGCGAGGTGGTCAGCATCGCCTCTTCGCTGAATCCCTCCGCGCGCGGCGAACTGGAGATTACCGACCTCAACAGGAGATATCTTGAGGCGGGGAAGCTGAATGTGGAGATTATGAGCCGCGGCATGGCCTGGCTGGATACAGGAACCCACGAATCGCTTCTCGAGGCCGGCCTGTTTGTGCATACCATCGAGCGCCGCCAGGGCTTGAGCATCGCCTGCCCGGAGGAGATTGCCTACCGGCAGCGGTTTATTTCGGCCGAGCAGTTGGAAGCACTTGCCGAGCCTGTGATCAAGAGCGGCTACGGGCAGTATCTGCTCGCTCTGCTTCGAGAGCCCCAGTTTTCCCCCAGGGCTATTGAGTTATGAGGATTCGAGAGACCGAGTTACCCGGAGTTATGGTTCTTACCGCGCCGATCTACAAGGATTCCCGCGGCGCCTTTTGCGAGACATTCAATTTACGCAAAATTGAGGAGGCGGGCCTGCCAGGATTGTGGGTGCAGGATAATTTCTCTGTTTCAAGCAAGAACGTTTTGCGCGGAATTCACTACCAGATTACGCAACCTCAAGGGAAGCTGGTCAGGGTAACGCACGGGGCCGTTCTCGATGTCGCGGTGGATCTGCGGCGCAGCTCGCCGACATTCGGCAAGCACTTCGCCATTGAACTTAGCTCCGAGTCTGGCGACATGTTGTGGATTCCGGTGGGATTCGGACATGCTTTCCTTGCGTTAACGGATCAAGCCGGATTCGCTTATAAAATTACGGACTATTATTCTCCTGCCGGCGAAAGGACCATCCTGTGGAACGATCCGGACCTTGCGATTCAATGGCCCATTGATCCGTCGGAAGCTATCGTGTCCGACAAGGATCGTGGCGGCGCGTTGCTAAGGGACGCGGAGATTTTTCCGTAGGCGCACGAGAGCGAGGCCCAATGCGCGTAGCGATCGACACCGGCGGGACCTTTAC
This sequence comes from Occallatibacter sp., assembly GCA_052145815.1. Lineage (GTDB taxonomy): Bacteria > Acidobacteriota > Terriglobia > Terriglobales > Acidobacteriaceae > Telmatobacter. The sequence continues at coordinate 9,269 of JBKQNU010000154.1, read as the reverse complement.
CGACTGCGTCTTTTTGGCGGACGGCCAATTGCAGGTTCTGAAGCTGTTCTCCACACCGCACGATCCCTCACAGGCGGTGCTCGAAGGGCTGAAACGAATTGGCGGCCGCCAGCCGCTTGAAGTGCGCCACGGCACAACCGTAGGAACCAACACAATGCTGGAGCGTACCGGGGCGCGCGTGGGATTTGCGACCACCGCGGGCTTTGAGGACACGATTGCCATTGGCCGGCAAACGCGTGCTCGTCTTTACGACTGGTTCGCTCCCGTACCGGTGTGCCTGGTTCCCAAAGAGTTACGCTTCGGCGTGCCGGAACGGGTCAGCGCCGAGGGTGAAATTCTGCTCGAACCTTCAGAGCAGGACCTCGCAAATCTCATAGAGAAAGTGCGCGCCAGCGGGGCTGAGTCGGTGGCCATCTCGCTGCTGTTTGGGTTTGCTAATCCTCGAACCGAGCAGCGGGTTGAAGCAGCCTTGCGCAGCCTGGGCATTCCGGTCTCTGCCTCGAACCGGATTCTGCCGGAGTTCCGCGAGTATGAACGAGCTTCGACGACGGTCGTCAACGCGTATCTGGCTCCGCGCATTGAGCGTTACATTCGAGCGTTGGAAGAAGGCGTGGCGGCGCAGCACGACGGCGGGCGCGTGGATGTGATGCAGTCCTCAGGCGGAATTCTTCCGGCGCGCGTGGCGGCCCGCGAGCCGGTGCGGACAGTGTTGTCAGGACCAGCAGGCGGCGTTGTGGGCGCCTGCAGCGTGGCGCGGTGGGCAGGCTTTGAGCGCATCATCGGCTTCGACATGGGAGGCACTTCGACGGACGTCTTCCTTGCGGATGCCGCCGCCGGCGGTGCTCGCCTGACGCGCGAAGCCGTCGTGGCCGGTGTGCCCATCAGCGTGCCCATGCTGGATATTCACACCGCCGGGGCAGGCGGTGGTTCCATTGCCCGCTTCGATGCCGGCGGCATGATGCGCGTGGGTCCGGAATCTGCAGGAGCTGACCCTGGCCCGATCTGCTTCGGGCGCGGAACGAGGCCGACGGTCACCGATGCGAACCTGCTGCTGGGGCGGATGGATGCGGAAAGCTTTCTGGGCGGCGAAGTGAAACTGGACCGGGATCGAACCGAGCGTGTGATGAGCGAGCAGAAAGGCCCGCTCGCAACGGTCGAGGAATTCGCCACAGGGATTCTTCGCGTGGTGGAAGCGGAGATGGAAAAGGCCATTCGCGTCATTTCGATCGAGCGCGGCCACGACCCGCGCGATCTCACCCTGGTAGCCTTCGGCGGAGGCGGCCCGCTCCATGCGTGTTCGCTGGCGCGTGGGCTGCGCATCCCTACCGTCCTGATTCCCGCTATGCCGGGCGCGCTATCTGCAGTCGGCATCCTGCTCGCCGATACGGTGAGGGACTACTCGCGCACCGTGATGCTGCCTGGAAATGCAGTGGAACCACTAGACAGCTATTTCGCCGAGTTGGAAGAGCGAGGCCGCGCTGACTTTGCTGCCGAGGGGCTTGAGGGCTCTGCCGAGCGCAGTGTAGATGTGCGCTATGCGCGCCAGGGCTACGACCTTAATGTGGGTTGGGAGGAAAAGTCGCCGCAAGCCGCGGTGGATGCTTTTCACCGGCTTCACGAACAGCGTTATGGGTTCTCCGACGTTGCGCGGCCCATCGAGATCGTGAATCTGCGCCTGCGCATGATCTCGAAAGGCGAGTCTTATGCTCCAGTTCAGCAGGAGCCTGCACCTGGAGATGGCCGCAGCGCCTGCTACGGCGAAATGGGAGTGTTCTTCACGGGTCGTTCGATTGCGACGCGCGTTTACCGCCGCGACAAACTTGTTGCGGGAGATGCGATTCGAGGTCCGGCGATGATCACCGAGTACACCGCAGCCACCGTGCTTCCGCCCGGCGATGCGCTGCGGGTCGATGGCTTTGGAAACCTCGTTATCTCCATCGACAACGGGGGACAAGCATGAATGCCGACCCGGTGGAACTGGCAATCTTTCAGAGCGCGATGCACTCCATTACCGAGGAGATGGGCGCGGCCCTGCGGCGAACGGCACTTTCGCCCAACATCAAGGAGCGGCGCGACTACTCCTGCGCGATCTTTGACGGCCAGGGCAGAGTGATTGCGATGGGCGATCACATGCCCGTACACCTCGGCTCCATGCCCATGTCGGTGCAGGCAGCCGCAGCGGCCATCGCGTTTGCGCCGGGCGACATCGCCATCCTCAATGACCCCTACGCGGGCGGGACCCACCTTCCGGACATCACCATGGTGCTGCCTGTCTTTCTGCCGGCGGGCGCCAAGCCGGCCTTCTACGTGTCGAATCGCGCTCATCACGCCGATGTGGGAGGGAGATTTGCGGGATCGATGGGGCCGGCAGAGGAGATCTATCAGGAGGGCATCCGGATTCCTCCGGTGCGCATTGTCCGCGGCGGGCAGTTGGATCGCGAGATGCTCGATCTGATCCTGCTCAACGTGCGGACTCCCAGGGAACGCGAGGGCGACCTTGATGCGCAGATCGGGGCGTGCCGGGTGGGCGAGCGGCGGATTCTCGAGGCGGCGGAGAAGTATGGGGAGTCGAGGCTGGCGGCGATCATTGACCAATTACTGGATTACTCGGAGCGCCTGGTGCGGGCGGAACTGCATACCATGCCGGCGGGAGAATTCAGCGCCGAGGACTGGCTGGACGACGACGGCGTAACCGATGAGCCGCGGAAGATTGCCGTGCGGCTGGAACTTAATCCGGAGCCAGGAAACCTGCATGTGGATTTTGCCGGCTCTTCGCTGCAGGTTACCGGCAGCGTGAACGCAGTGCGCTCCATTACGTTGTCAGCGTGCTTTTATGTGCTGCGCTGCCTGCTCCGTGAGGATGCACCTGCGAACGCGGGAATTCTGCGGCCTCTCACGGTTGCGACACCGGCCGGGAGCATCGTCGACGCATTGCTTCCCGCAGCGGTGGCCGGGGGCAACGTGGAGACTTCGCAGCGCATTGTCGATGTTTTGCTGCGGGCGCTGGCGAAGGCCGCTCCGGAAGGCGTTCCGGCCGCAAGTGCAGGCACCATGAGCAACCTGACGATCGGCGGCATCGACCCGCGCAATGGCGAGCCCTTTACTTACTACGAAACCACGGCGGGGGGCATGGGCGCGCGACCCGGCCTCGATGGCATCTCCGGCGTACAGACGCACATGACCAATTCTTTGAACACGCCTGTCGAGGCACTCGAATACGCCTACCCATTCCGCGTGAGGCGCTATGCGTTCCGGGATGGGTCAGGCGGCGAAGGTAAGTTTCGCGGCGGCGCCGGTCTGGTCCGGGAACTGGAAATGCTGACACCGGTGAAGCTAACGTTGCTTGCGGAGCGGAGGAGATTTCGACCCTACGGATTGCAGGGAGGGGAAGCGGGCGCGGCCGGCGCGGCATGGGTGGTGAAGGCTAGCAGTACTGAGGAGAAAAAACTGCCCGGGAAATGCAGCGTGCAACTCGACCCCGGAGACGCTGTCCGGATCGAAACACCCGGCGGCGGGGGCTGGGGCAAACGCTAAGAGAAGCGAACCGGCGGTGACGAAAGCGTGTCTGCTTTGCCGCTGGTCGAGCCGGTGCAGCCAGGAGCTTATCCTGTCACCCACAAATGCATCGGGAGTCCATACCTTCGGTGGGCGGCCGGTCAGTAAGCACTGATCTCTCCGGTTGACGCTGGGCGATCGATATGGGCGAGCATCGATGGGTGCATAAGTCCATTCTCGTTTCCAGTCATGCTGGACATGACAATGCTGTCTTCCTGTTGCAATGCCCAGGTCTTGAAGAGGTGTTCGAGAATCGAGGTGTCCCAACGGCGCAACACGCTGTCAATGATGAGCTGGAAATCGGAGGCGAACGTGGCGTTGGCCATGTAATCCTCGTCGAGCTGGCGTTTTGCCGGAAGAACCACGGAATGATAGAACGATTCCAAAAGATGCTTGGGAACGCGGTCGAGAATAGCTTCTTCGCGAGCGAAGGCAATGGTCGCCGCGCCAGTAATCCCAGCCCTGCAAGGAGCATTGGAAATTGCATGCGCAGGCATTTTGGGACGAGGCCCGACGAGGCTCATATGGCCGGCCAGCACATTCAAGAGCTGGGGCACCTCATCCAGTTTCCAGCGGCGCAAAAATGGCCCGACCGGAGTGAAAAGCTGGTTGCCGGAAGTGGTAACGGGGTGGTGAGCGCGGTCTGAATTGTGGATCATGGTGCGGAACTTCAATATGGTGAATTCCCGCCCGTGACGGCCCATGCGCTTTTGCAGAAAAAGCACCGGACCGGAAGATGTAAGCCGCACCGCCAGGCCAACTGCAAGGAAGATAGGAATCAAGATAGGCAACATGGATACGACACACACGCAATCAAAGACGCGCTTGGCGCCGGATTGCGACCAGGGGCTGAGACGCTTCCCGGACAACGAGCGGGATGATTTCGGGACCACCCTGAGCTTCTGCGAAGGCACAAGCCTGAGGTGGTTGTTGCCGACTTCTGAAGCATTGCGATGCGAGGATCGATTCATCCCTGTCGATTCAGAAGTTTCGGGAACATACGACTTGGTGCTCACTATGACCCTCCACAAGAAGACAAATACGATCGGGTTATTAAGCGCCGAGAGCAAACACTGTGAATCTGACACTAAAAGGATGGTTCGGTTAGTACTTTGAGCTTCCCGTCGTCGGATTCACACGGTTTTATACCGAGTCCTTCGTTCTTTACAAGGGCCGTTGCATGATGCTGTGCCGATTAGTTGAGCGACTGAAGTGTAGCAAGAGGAGGCCAGTCAAGGGTGCTGCTAACGTTTGGACGAACCCAATCACTTGGCAGTGCATATGGGAGAAGTCTAGCAGATTGGATTCGTGAGAGCAGTGAAAAACTAATAAACAACACCGGATTTGCCCCGATCGCACCCGATGATTCACGGAAGTTTATTTGTAGATGAATCAATAGGCGGGTGGTTTGCTGCATTCGATGTTGCGGCGCTTTGCGTACGCGGATGGAAAAAGCCGGCCTTCCAACCGGCATTCATTTCCGGTGCGTATACCGGTGCGCGAAACAGGCAGGGGCACCGCTGTTGAAGGTTTTCAGGCGCCGGGTTCCTCCCCGCCTTTCAAACCAAGATGACCATAGTAACCTATCCTATAACCTTATCGTTATTACTATTCTAATTATACAAATTGGAAAGAATTGCATAGTCGGTACATCCAAAAACAGATGCGCAAACCGAATTGTCCAAGCCCCTTAATGGCCTGGGCGAATTCACCAATTTAGCTAGCCTGGGCCTGCCTCAAACCAAAGCCGGACTCCCCGAAGGGAACTCGCATCTTGTCTGGAGGATGGGGAATAGCGCGTGGTAGACTCAGCAGATATGAATGGTTGCCAGCGCGGAATGGATATTGGAATTTGCGATGCCCGTTTTGCCCTTCATCTTTCCCCTGGCTGGCTTCGCAAGACCAGGCAGATTGGACTCTTCATCCTGATTGGTTTGGTTACCGCGGCAGGTCATTCCCAAAATACCAGTCCAGGCGCGACGCAGACACCCACTGTGCAAGATTGCACCGACCCTCTGATGGCGAGTGCGCCAGAGTGCTCAGGACAGAGCCAGCAAAACTTCAATTCGGTTCCGAATCCTCAGACGCGTCAAACGCCGTCCCCAGCGAACGGCAATTATTCAGATATCGAACAATTGTCGAGGCAGCCCGGCGCGCGAAATCAGAACCAGCAAGAGATACTTCCGCCCGAGCCACCGACCGAATTTCAGAATTTTGTGACATCGACCACTGGTCAGAATCTTCCCATCTACGGGGCAAACCTCTTCAATCAGGTTCCTTCCACTTTTGCGCCGCTTGATATGGCGCCGGTCCCGCCCGAATACGTCATTGGGCCGAGCGATGAACTGCGCATCCGCGTCTGGGGGCAGATCAACTTCCAGGCCAATGTGCGAGTGGACCGTTCCGGTGACATATTTCTTCAGCAGGTTGGCCCGGTGCATGTGGCAGGAATGCCGTTTTCAGAGCTGGATGGGCACCTACGGAGCGCGATCGGACGCGTTTACCACAACTTCGATCTGACGGTGGACGTGGGTCAGATCCGCGCCATCCAGGTGTATGTTTCCGGAGAAGCGCGCCGCCCGGGCGTTTACACCGTGAGTTCTCTCAGTACCCTGGTCGACGCGCTGTTCTCAAGCGGCGGACCTTCTGTTCAGGGGTCCCTGCGGCACGTTCAACTGCGCCGCGGGAACGCTGTCATCACGGATTTCGATCTTTATAGCCTGCTTATCAACGGCGATAAATCGAAGGACGTGAAGCTGGAATCGGGAGATGTGATCTTCATTCCTCCGGTGGGGGCCCAGGCGGCAGTTGCGGGCAGCGTCAGAAATCCGGCCATCTATGAACTCGTTGCAGGCGAGTCGCTGGGCAGCCTTCTAGCCAACGCAGGGGGCGTCTCGACAGTCGCTTCGGGAGCGCGTGTCTCCATCGAGCGGATCGATGAGCATCGCGACAGGCAGGCGATGGAAGTGGCGTACGACGTGACGGGACTGGCGACAACAGTGGCTGACGGGGACCTGATCCGGGTCTTTTCCATCCTGCCGAAGTACCAGAAGACTGTGATTCTGAGAGGGAATACGGCAAACCCGGGCCGTTTCGGCTGGCACCCGGGAATGCATGTCAGCGACCTGATTCCCGATAAGGATTCTCTCATTACCCGTAATTACTGGTGGCGGCGTGCGCGACTGGGATTGCCCGCGCCGGAAGAACTGGACGCGCCCACTCCGCCTGTATTGCACATCGGTCAGAATCAGGAATTGACGCTCTATCAAAACCCCGCACAGCTTCAGAATCAGGGGCAGTTCCAGTACCAAAATCAAACCTCGGGACAGAGTCAAACCCCGGGGCAGGGGCAGGGGCAGGGACAGAGCCAGGACCTGAGTCTCAACCCCAATCCGAGTCAGAATCAGTCTCAATATCCATATTCGAATCAGTACCCTTCCCAGTTTCAGAACCGGAGTCTGAGCGCGCAACAGCGCACGGGTGGTTCCTCGCTAGCGGCGGCGGAAAATGCCGCAGCAACCTCTCGTGGGATCAACTTCGGACCTAGAAACGTGATCAGTGAGTTAGCTCCGGAGATCGATTGGGATTATGCCGTGATCGAACGCATGGACCCGGAAACGCTGAAATCGGTTGTGATCCCCTTCGACCTTGGCAAGTTGGTGCTCCAACACGACGCAGCGCAGGATCTTGAATTGCAGGCCGGAGATGTCCTCTCCATCTTCTCTCAGGCCGATTTCCGGGTGCCTATTGCGCACCAGACCAAGCAGGTCAAGCTGGACGGCGAATTTCCCCACGCAGGCGTATACACCGCTCAACCCGGCGAGTCGCTGCGTCACTTGGTGGAGCGCGCAGGAGGACTCACGCCCAATGCTTATCTCTACGGGTCAGAGTTTACGCGCGAGACGACCCGTGCCGTGCAGCAGGCCAGAATCGACGAGTACGTGCAGAGCCTGGGCATTCAGGTTCAGAGAAGCAACCTGGCCATAGCGGCATCGTCGGCGAGTTCGGCGCAGGATTTGGCCAGTGGTGCGGCAGCGCAGACCAACGAGCAGGATTTGCTGGCGAGTTTGCGCCAGATCCGCGCTACGGGACGGATTGTCCTAAGGTTTACGGCGGAAAGCGAAGGCATCAACAACATCCCCGACGTTCCATTGGAAGATGGAGACATTTTCATGGTGCCGCCGGTTCCTGCCAGCGTGAACGTAGTTGGCGCAGTCTACGATCAGAATTCCTTCCTGTACGTCCGCGGGGCAACGGTTGGAACCTACCTGCGCTACGCCGGCGGAGCAAACAGGGATGGAGATCGTAGGCATGAGTTCATCATTCGCGCCAACGGCGACGTTGAGAGCTATGACAGAAACAAAGGCCTGTGGGGCAACGAGTTCAGCAATTTGCGCGTTAGTCCGGGAGACACGGTTGTAGTTCCGGAGAAGACCTTCAGGCAGTCGGGGCTGCGCGCCATTATCGACTGGTCGCAGCTGTTCTCGCAGTTCGCTCTGGGCGCAGCGGCATTGAGCGTTATCAAGTAGGTGGATGGCTATAATGCTCCTTGCAGAATGCATGAGCGAATGTTGACAAGCTTGCACGCCAAATAGGAATCGATGACGACGAATACTCTTCTTTCCGAATCAAACGAGCAAGCTGGCCCTTCTGTCGCGCCGGAAGCGAGCGGCCGCAGCGTTAAGCAAGGAGAAGAGATCTCCCTGCTCGATCTGCTGATTGTCCTTGCCGAGCGGAAGTGGCTCATCGTTTGGGTCACAGCGGGTTTCGCCATTCTCGCAATCGTAGTTTCACTGCTTTTGCCGCAGAAGTATACCGCAATTGTAACCCTGCTACCTCCGCAACAGAATTCTTCGATGGGCGCCGCTCTGGCCTCGCAACTTGGCAATCTGAGCGGCATTTCCGCGCTGGCCGGCACAGGTCTTGGGATCAAAAATCCCAACGACATCTTCGTTGGCATGCTGCGGAGCCGTACGGTGGAGGATGCGATGGTGCAGCACTTTGGGCTGATGCAGGAGTACCGCACGCGCTATCCCTCGGAGGCGCGGAAGGCTTTCGAGAACCATGTGACCGTGGATGCGAGCAGCAAGGATGGTTTGATCCATATCCTGGTCGAGGATCGCGATCCGGATCGCGCCGCAAAGATGGCAAACGGCTATGTGGAGCAATTTCAAACATTGTCTCAGCATCTTGCTATTACGGAGGCCTCTCAGCGTCGGCTTTTCTTCCAGCAGGAGCTAGAGCAGGCAAAGAACAGCCTGGCCAATGCTGAAGAAGCTCTGAAGAAGACCGAACAGACCACCGGAGTCATCGCCCTCGACAGCCAGGCACGCGCATTGATTGAATCGGCCGCCTCCCTCCGTGCGCAGATTACGGCCAGGGAGGTGCAGATTCAGGGAATGGAGACCTATGCGACGGGAGAAAACTCCCAATTGTTGCAGGCACAGCGTGAGTTGGATAGCCTCCGTGGGCAGTTGGCCAAGCTGGGAGGCTCTGAGGACAGCAGCGAAGAACTGATGGTCCCCAAGGGTCGTGTCCCTGAAGCCGGCCTTGAATACGTTCGCAAGCTCCGCGACGTGAAATATAATGAGACCATCTTCGATATCCTGGCCCGCCAGTTTGAGATCGCCAAGCTCGACGAGGCCAAACAGGGCGCGCTAATTCAAGTAGTGGATGCGGCGGTACCGCCCGACAAGCGTTCCTTCCCGAAGCGA
>JBKQNU010000153.1:0-4365 GCA_052145815.1 Occallatibacter sp. | reverse complement strand
GGCCCGCGCGGCGGGGCGAAGCGAGGACGCCATGAACGAGGCGAGGCCGCTGACTGCGGTGGACGCGAATTTGAGCCGGGCGGCGCAGGGCCGCGACCGACGAACGGCGGGTCTGCAAATTTTTTCCCCTAACTTCCGAGCCGGGCTGAAATGCCAAGAACCTCATCCTGAGCTTGTCGAAGGATGCGTGCCTATCCGGTTGACGCAGACACCCACTACATATGGATTTAGCGGCGAGCCAGATCGAGTCCGCCTGAGCGGCGGCAATCGACCCCTTGCGGTCCTTCCGGATCAGCGCCGTGCGGGCGGCGAACACCAGAAACCGGCCGTAGACGCTACGGGCAGGAAGCGCCAGGACCTACCGGGTCCGGCAACAAACTCCGAACGGGTCAGTTCGACCCTAAGCCGACGGCGGAGCCGTGACACCTCCTTTACTCGCCGCCCCTAGCCGGTAGGCGTTGAGCTTCTCGACCATACTCTCTGGGGACTGGGGCCAACCTTTCGGCAGCGCGCCATCGGCACCGAACTGTCGAGCCAGTCTGACCGTGGACATGACTCTCATGGCACCTTGCTTGAAGTTGTACCCGATCATTTTGTGACCCCGAGGGAGTCGGTAAACAAAAAACTCATCGATTTCGTGCCAGTAGACTTTCTTCGGCGACCAGACGAACCCACCGAGCACAGTGAAGCCCTGGTCGTCGAGCAGAAGGTGTTGCGGCCGAATCAGTAGCCACGCAAATGAAGCCGCGCAGACTCCGAAAAACACTAAGCAAAACCAAAGCTTTTCGGTGCCTCGATCGGGGCTATGAAGCGTCATTAGTCCAATGATAAGGAATATCAAGCTGCCAGCCAAGTAAATTACAGTCTTCCAGCGCGATGCAAATATCTCATGGGAATTCATCTTCAATACCTGAAGGCTATCGGCAACGTGATGGTCGACTTAGAGACATCTAAACTCTCCTAATCAGTCGCGTGATGGCCTCTTTGCTCAGGTAATGCCCCTTAGACGACAGATATGCGCTCATCTCCGCCCTCGTCGCCCCGAACTGTTTCATTTCGGTGATCTCCGCGACAAGTTTCAGTTTTAGTTGATCAGGGACGATCGTTTTTGCACCGTTCACCCCCTCTACGACCATATCCTCCCATCGCTTTCCGCGCCCGGTCTTGCCGCCGAAGGTTGCTTGGTCATATCGGGGCAGCTTATACCACATGCAATCCGTCAACTTATAATCGGCCGCGAATTTTCTCCAGATCGGCCACAATTTCTCGACATCTTCGGGCGGTATCTTTATTGCTACTTCAATTTGTTTCTTCCCGTTTTCCGGCTGCCGGTTGATCCATTCGTAGACGCCCAAATGCCAGCCGTGCCGCGCGTTCACGAGTTTGCAGAACCGGCCCAGATCATCCCCCCGCCATCGTGGCGCGCTGATGTTTGGGTATGGGCGTCCGCCACTCACGTTTGCTGAACCGTCACCCAGATACCAGAAGAACAGATCAATTTCATCGAAAGTGTCTATGAGCCAGTCAGGAATCCGGCACTTGTAATGCAAGCTCTTTGGATTTACCATACCGGAGTTGTGCCTTTTACCAGGATCACCATTATCGCCATTACTGTGCATGTCATAAATATCGCTGACGCGTGTGAACATCGGATGCGAGCGGGTGCGAAATCCATATTTCTTGTGCATTTTCTCGCTATCGGGATAGAAATGTTCGCTCAAGCGAGGCCGATTCCTTCCCACCAACTCCTTCGGAAAAAACGAGAATATCCAATCAACATAAAGCGCTTGAGCGAGACCATGCGTCTCCTGAAAGAAGTGGTATCGCGATCGGTGCTGGTATACTCTGCCATTTTTATCTGTGATCTCCTTTTCTTTCCTCCGGTATACCCCTCCATCACCGAGTAGGCTGCCACGAATGATTTTTTTTAGTGTATACGACAAATCATCAATAGAAGTTTCAGCAGGCAGACGTAACCGAGTGTCGTGGTCGAATCTTTCCTGTGCCTTTTGGCCGATTCGTTTCCGCTTTTGATTCGATGAACCGACCATCTGTGCCCGTGCCTGATTCCGTATCCACTTCTCATTGCGACCGGGAAGCTGCTTCAGGAGTTCTCCGGACATTTGTGTAGGGTAGCGGTCTTCGATGATCGTCTTTTCTTGGTCGGTCGCGCCAAGACCGACCGCCAGTAGCCCGGTCTTGATATGCGCGGATTTGTGTTCGTCTGGGATTGGTATCTGTTCCCGGAACCGAAAACAGGCAATGGCCCCTGGGGCGCGGCCTAACGCAGCGCCGATCACATCGTCCGTCTTGCCTTCGGCGATTAGTTCGGCGATCCGAGCTTCGTCATCCGGCTCATAGTGAGCCGCCGCATATCGTCGGTTCGGCCTGGGTTTGGCTCCGTGCTCAGCGCGCTTCCGTTGCCTGTATTCATTGTGGCAGCCGGGCACTTCGGGACAGGACTGCCGGTTCTTGCCGCAGCGGGGGCATCGATAGGTCTCAGCCAGTGCCACATCCGCGACGAGAATGGCGGCAATTTTTCTAAGCCCGGACATGGCGCGTCCTCACGTGTCATCCAGAATACCACAAGAAAACGCTCGGCTCCGACGCGAGTTCACGATGGAATGCGGTTTCAGCCGAGACTGCCGGATTCGGAGGAGCGGGGGGGAGGGAAGGACCACTCTGCCCTATCGTCCAATATTGGCCGCTATTCCACCCGTTCCGGCCGTTCCGCCAATTGTCGCTCTCCGCCCATCTCCGCTGTTGCAGCGAGTGGGCGGCCCCCTCCATATGTAGTGGGTGTCTGCGTTAACCGGATAGGCATGGAAGGATGATCCAGTAAGCGGGGCCGTTCGTGCTCGTTGGAGCGTCCTTCGACAAGCTCAGGACGAGGGTGAGGGGGCCGGCCAGGCAGTTATTTTTTCCCCTTCACTCGCCCGTAAGACCTTGATAAGTCCGGAATCGCGGAAATTTTTTGCAGCTTTTGGAAACGGATTGAAATTTTTGGAAGCGCCAGCGGAAAGGAATTCAAATTTTCGGAAGGAAACTGAAGGAAGCGGAAACGCTCTTATCGCGTTTCATGTTGATACGGTCCGAGTCCGGCGGCGGCGATCCAGGGAGCCGGGTCGCCATCGGCGGGCATGGCTTCGAGGGTTTCTCGCCAACTCAGGGAGCGGATGCGACCCTACCACGGCGTCGCTGCCGAAAAAGTCTCACAGCCTTTATCGCTCGCCTATAACTGCCAACGTTGTCATGCCCGCGAACGAGCGTGTGAAGAAATCGCCCACGCAGCGAAGATGTTCGCGGAAAGATCTCGGTCCGATTCCCGTTCGATTCCGAGACGTTCCGGGAACAAACGATTTCTTCACACGCTCGAACGCGGGCATCCATGGCGGCAAGCGCCGCAAATCTGGCGATTGGGCACGCGGGCCGGCGCCAAGGTTCTGGATCCCCGCTTTCGCGGGGATGACAGGAGGAAAACTGGAGGGGACCGGAGGTCGCCGGGCGAGGTTCAGCCGGCGCGACCTCATTCATCCCGCGCTCGAGTGCTTGGCTCATCGCCGCGCCACGACGAATATTTTTGGAAACCTCAGCAGCGTCTGTCCGCCCGACTGCGGCGGGTAGGCGACCCTGAGCCCGGCGCGGTACCGCTCAAGAAAGAGCTCGCGAGCCGGCGCATCGAGCGGCGCGAGGAATGGCGCGAGGGCGCCGGCCTGCATTTGATCGACGATCGCCTCGACGCCGTCGTAGGCCATCAGATAGGTCGTCTCCCAGATGTCGAGGGAGGTCGAGACGGGGCTGAGCAGCGCATGCAGCCCATCCATGGTCGGATTGTACGGCCGGGTCTTGGCGACCGGCACCAGCGTCGCCGCCCACGGGCCGTCGGCGGCGATCATCCGCGCGAGCGCCCGGTACGGCTCATAGAGGTCGTCGGCGAACTGCGCGGCGAGACAGCCGCCGGAGGCAAGCCGCGCCATGAGCTTCGGCAGGAGGCGGCGCGCCGGCGGGCGCCACGGAAGGTCGCCGTTCGAATGGATGAGGTCGAACGCCTCCTCTTCGCTCGAGGCGTCCCGGTCGAGGCGGAACAGGTCGAGCGCCTCGATGGCGGCGCGTGGGAAACGCCGCGCCAGCCGCGCCGGGACGCACCCGTCGCTGGCGCAAATAAAACCGATGCGCCGCGGCGCCGCATCCCGGACACGTGTCAGGAGATCTTCGGCCGCGCGCGACAGGGGATCCGATTCCGCCGCATCCGGCGCATCATCAACGATCGATTCGACCTTCATCCCACCTTGCGCTTCCGCAGTGCCGAGGATCTGCGCCGAAGCGGCCGGAAATGGGGCGCTTCGGCGTCCGCGCAGCGATAGG
>JBKQNU010000152.1:0-109199 GCA_052145815.1 Occallatibacter sp. | reverse complement strand
GAGCACCTTCTCCGACTGGGCCGACCTCATCCACGGGCCGCAGGCCGAGTGGGGCCAGCTCAGCTGCGGCTGCCACCCCAACTGCGGCATCGGCATGGCGCTGATGATCGACAAGGAAACCAAGGAGTCCGCGCCGGTCACTGCCTTCCTCGACATGGGCACGGTGGCCAAAGATCTCGCCAAGATCAACGACGCAGCCCGCGGCAAGTTCCTGTCCACGCTCGGCCTGGGCATCTCGCTGCTGCGCAACTACGATCCCTTCCAGTCGCCCACCCACTTCAAGATCACCGACATGATGAAGAAGATGGACAAGACCTTCAACGCCACCGGCAAGGATTACGGCAGCGTCAAGGGCGACCGCACCATGGACGACATCAAGAAGCGCCGGGCAGATAGATGGAATTTCCTCTTCATCGCCGGCATGTGGTTCCAGGACCTGTTCAACTACGACTTTCGCCGCACCGAGCAGTGCATCATCCCCTACGCTACGCAGGAAGGCGAGATCAGCTTCTGCGCGTACAACACCGGCGTAGGCTGGCGCAACATCATCGAGAAGATGCACATGACGGCGACTCTGACCAAGTGGTACGAGGAGCACGGCCGCCACGAAATCTTTGCCGGCGGCAAGAAGGTCAGCATGACCCACGTGGGCCACGAGCTGAACCTCAACATGGAGCACGTCAACGCCGAGGCCAACCACACTCTGGACAATCTCGGCATCGCCAAGAACGCCCGCGAAGAAAAGCTCCGCGCCAGGGACAACAAGGCCGGCCAGGAAAAGACAAGCGCCGACAAGATCAAGACAGAAGCCGAAAACGCCCGCATGGCCAAGCTCTATCGCGAACACGTGCTGGGCGAAAAGCCGATCGAAGGCCTGGTGCGGTTAGATTCCATCCGTCCTGCTTCGAACAACGCGACTTCGCCCATCAACCGGCAGACGGAAACCGAGCCAGTTGCCGGCGACTAATATTCCGGACTCACTCAGCAGCATCAACACGACGGCCGTTCCCTTGGGAGCGGCCTTTGCCTTTCTAAGTGGTGGACTTCAAATCATTGTCCGGCGAGACGCTCAGCTGAATCCAGAATTTTAATATCGAGAACGGTGGGTACGCATTCAAGAATCGGGAATCTGGGCCAACCAATGCCGGGTGCCGGGTGCCCCACCCTTGAATCGCTCTTTGATTCAAGGGTGGGAGACACGGCCCCCCATTCGGTGTCCTTGCCGGACAACCCAAATCCCGATTTCTGGACCTGGGTGACGGAACTCGTCCGACCGCAATTTCTATCCAGGTAAAGCTCCCTGTTTCACTGTGTTCACATTGGCCTATTCGCTCGGGCGGTTCAAACGTGCGATGAATACGCCACAATCGATCGTCTTGACCGAGCCAGGCTCGGCCTCGTCAAGGGCGATGGAGATTCTATCGATGTGCGGCCTGACCACCGGCCAGTTGATGGCGGACATAATCAGCACGGCAAACGGACGGCCCTCAAGACGCTGCTGTTTATCCATGTTCTTGTCGCCTGTCAGAAAAACGTCGAAATGCTCCCGCTCGATCAGCGTCAACAAATCGCCGTTCTTGATGCCGCCCCATTGCATGCTGACCACGGTATGAATCTCATGTTGGGGGAGGGATCGCGCCAGCTTGCCCGGCACATCCTCATCGAGCAGAACCTTCAAAGCTGTGCCTGAAATTGATGCTCAGCGCGAAAGTTGAGGATGGCCTTGATCGCGTCGAGGCCGGCCTCGGGGTAGCAGTCGAGTGTTTCGGCAATGGCCGCATCCGGCGATAATCCCTCATCCCGGAAGGCGTCATAGTTTCCCGTGATGGCGTCCACCGGCAGTCGCGTGTTCTTGAGCAGCGGTGCGCCACTCACCTTGCCCGGGACGATTTCAACCAGGGGGCAATCGGACCAATCGAAAGTCGCCATGTTCTCACCCTCTCTTCATCATAGCCAATTACCAAATCTGGGCAACAGCCACATACTCGTGCACTTGCGCAGGATGGTACCCATGCTCCTCATTAGACCAGTTAGGCGATGTGTTTTCAACGCCTGATTTCGGGGTTTGGAGAGGTCCGATTACCAGACCTCCAGCTTGAAATCCCGGTAATCACGGATCAACTCGAAGTCTTCCCGATTGGAAGTAATCACCCGCGCCCCATGCGCCCGCGCCGTCAACGCGATCAGCACATCGAAGTGCAGATCGCGAAGCTTATGCCGCTCGAAGCCACGATCTTTCTGGATTCTCATGAGAATCTGTCCGGATTCGAGCCAGTTCTTCTCAGTCGGCGTCAGAATTGGGAGCTTACTCTCAAGATCGCGGAGCAGAGCCTGTTCCGCCTTGCTTATCGCACCGCGCCAGAGTTCGGCAAGCACGACGGCGGAGGCTCGAACCAGATCCTCAACTCCGGCGATGCGCTCAGCGTGCATTCCCGAACGAAAGTCGTCGACAAAAATCGAACTGTCGAAGATCACCATTCTATTGATCGTAGTTTGCGAAGGTATGCTTGCCCGCGTTTTCCTTCATCAGCTTCTTGAAGCCCTTGAGCTTGACGATCTCCTTGAGCGCCATATGCACAGCCTCGGTGCGGGACTTTGCTCCCAGCACGCGCACCGCCTCATCCGCAAGCTTGGTGTCCAACCGGATCGATGTAAGAGTGACAGCCATTGCCCATTCTCCGATATATATACTTTGCTGCAATTGTATATATCAAGTCAAGGCCCGCAAGGATCGGCCTCGACCAGGCGGATGGCCCGGTCGCATCGTCCTCGCCCGTTCAACCGCCCATGTACTATGATGAAGCGCAGAGTTTCTAGGCACGCGAGGAGGGCATGATGAGCGAAGATCGGACACTTGGATCGCGGAAGCAAGGCCGGCGTGAGTTTCTAAAGGCGGGCGGAGCGGTAACAGCAGCATTGCTAACGCCCTCGGCGCTTAGGGCAGACACGCAGAAGACCATGCCCCCATTGCCTGTGAACCCGGTAACGCCCACGGCCATGCCGACGCGCAACCTGGGCAAGACGGGCTACAAGGTGGGCATCTTCTCGCTCGGCGGCCAGGCATCGCTGGAGCGGCCCAACAACTTCGATGTCGCCGTACCCATCGTCGAGCGCGCCCTCGACATGGGCGTCAATTATATCGACACTTCGTCCATTTACGGCGGACCGCAGCGCTGGAGCGAGCAGTACGTGGGCAAGGTGATGGCGCACCGCCGCAACGAGGCCTTTCTTGCCACCAAGACCAAGGAGCGCACTCGCGACGACTCCATGCGCATGATTGAAAAATCTCTGGAGTTGCTGCAAACCGACCACGTCGATCTGTGGCAGCTCCACGACATCGGCACCATGACGGACATCAACGCCGTCTTCGCCAAGGGCGGCGCGATGGAAGCGCTCATCGAAATGAAAGACCAGAAGGTGGTGCGCCACTTGGGCCTCACCGGCCATTACCGCCCCGACGCGCTGATCGAAGGCATCAAGCGGTATCCGTTCGATGCCATTCTGATGGCCATGAACGCGGCCGATCCGCACCACTACAGCTTCAACGAGGAGCTATTGCCGCTGGCGGTCGAGCGCCAGATGGGCATCATCGGCATGAAGATTCCCGGCCGCGGCCGCATTCTCTCCACGTGGACGCCGCCGCCGGTCGAGCAGCAGAAACACAGCTGGGAAGGCATGACGATTCAGACTGCTTCGCCCGGCACGCTGACCATGCGCGAGGCCATGTATTACACGCTGTCACGGCCGGTGAGCACAGTCATCATTGGCTGCGACACCATTGCGCAACTGGAAGAGAATGTCCACCTGGCGCGGGAATTCACACCCATCAATGACAAGCAGGCAACAGAACTGGTGGCAAGAGCCGAACCATGCGCCAAGCCATCGCTGTTCTTCCGCTTTTACGATCGCCCCTAACCACCTGCGGTGGGGCCTGCCGCGGCGGATCACTTGCGCAGCAGGAGTGAGTTCGGCTCGGGTGCCCAATTCAATTCACAGCTCCACTGTGAGATGGAAGGGACGAAATTAGGCCAGCAAGGCGCTCGCGGGCGTTCGCCAAGCGAGCACATCTAATCCTGATTGCGACGTGGGAGGGATTCCCGCTCAATCACATCCGATTAATGAGCGAAGCGATGCAGGCGGCGCCGAATCCGTTGTCAATGTTGACGACGGAAACATTGGGAGAGCATGTGTTCAACATGCCCAGCAGCGCCGCAACGCCTCCGAAAGATGCACCGTAACCCACGCTGGTGGGTACCGCAAGCACCGGAGCATTGACCAGCCCAGCAACGACGGTGGGCAACGCGCCTTCCATGCCGGCGCAGACAATGAGCACACGCGCGGATTCGAGCGCGCTCTTCTGCGCCAGAAGGCGATGAATGCCGGCTACGCCCACGTCGGCGATGAGCTCGACAGTGTTGCCCATAAGGCGCGCAGTGACCACGGCCTCTTCGGCTACGGGCAGATCGCTGGTCCCTGCGCATACCACGGCAATGGTTCCTTTGCCGGGAGTGGCGGGCGATTGGGTGAGCGTGATGCAGCGGGCGGTCTCGTGGAATTCGGCGCGAGGTTGCTTGTCTTCTCTTTCGAGGTCACGGACCGCTTGAAACATATCCGCAGACGCGCGCGTAGCAAGCACATTGCCACCATGCTGGGCCATGCGGGCAAAGATGCCGGCCACTTGCGCGGGCGTCTTTCCAGCGCTAAAGATGACTTCAGGCATTCCGGTGCGAAGGTTGCGGTGATGATCGACTTTTGCGAAACCGAGGTCTTCAAAGGGAAGATCGCGCAGCCGGTCAAGCGCATCGTTCACTGTGATGCGGCCTTCGCGCACTCCATTGAGCAGCGCTTCGATTTGCTTGCGATCCATCAGAGCTCCTTTGATGCTTCGCCGGCCGCGAAGATGCGCATAGCTTCCTGTATTACATTCTTGAGGGGCAACGCATGCTGTGCGGCGATGACGCGGCAATCCTCGTATTCGGGTGAAGCGTTGGCGATCTGTCCCGACGGCCAGCGGGCGATCTTGATTTGCACTTCTCCCCAGGGAGTCTTCACTTTGAGAAACTCGCGGCCCAGGGCGACCTTGTTTTCAATGCGCCAGTGCAAGCCGATGGTGGTCGTCTCGCGGAAGATGAGATCGCGCAGCAAGGGGACAAGATCGGGGCGGCACAGCACTGTGAGCTGCACGCCGGTGCGTCCTTTCTTCATTTGCACGGCTACGCGATACACATCCCACGCGCCGGCGGCGAGCAGCAGATCGCTGACGTAGCCAACCAACTGCGGGCTGCTGTCGTCGATCACCGTCTCGACGATCGCGATGGAATCATGGTCACTGGCGAGTGAACCCTCGGTCTCGCCGATGAGCAGGCGGAGCAGATTTGGCTCGCCCGGCGTGTCGCGTCCTCCGGCGCCGTAGCCGGTAGTCTTGATGCGCATGGCGGGCAACGGTTCGTAGCACACTTCCAGCATTCGTAATACGGCCGCTCCGGTAGGGGTAACGCGCTCCATAGGCGGCCCGGCTGCGTAGATGGGCGCATCGGCGAGCAAGGCGAGCGTGGCCGGGGCAGGCACAGGGAGCGTTCCATGCTGGCACACGACGGTTCCACTTCCGACGTTAAGCGGCGACGCGAGCCAGCGATCGATGCCGAGCCATTCGCACCCAGCCGCGGCGCAGACGATATCGACGATCGTGTCGACCGCGCCCACTTCGTGGAAGTGCACTTCTTCGACGGGAATGGAATGGATGGCAGCTTCGGTCTCGCCGAGAAGTTGAAAGGCGCGCGTCGAACGGGATTTTACCGGCTCCGAGAGGGGGGCGGCGTGAATGATTTCCAGAATGGATGAGAGGTGACGATGCGGTACATGCGTCGGAGCGGAATGCGAATGCGTTTGGTGCGAATGTCCGGCATGCGAATGCGCATGGTCAGTCTCAAGATGAGAATGGGTATGGGAGGCTTCATGCGCCGGATGGCCGGGAGTGGTCACGTCCACCTTGGTGCCGGCGACGCCGCCTCGCGAGACCTTGTGCATTTCGAGATGCGCACCGACGTTCAACGCGGCGACGGTTTCCTCGAGATGGGTGAAGGGGACGCCGGCGTCAACGAGCGCGCCGAGCAGCATGTCGCCACTAATGCCGGAAAAGCAATCCAGATAGCCAATACGCATCGAAAGTGATTCTAAACTGTTCGCTATGCTCCGCGCCGGGCCAGGATGTCGGCGGACAGGATTGCGTTCATTGAGCCGGAGCGGAAGCCGGTGCAATCGAGCGTTACATATTGGTAGCCGGCCTGTTTGAGGGCCGCGGTGATGGCGTCAAGCATCTCCATGGAGAGCGCTTGGGGCAGCTCCGTCCGGGCAATTTCGACGCGGGCAAGGTCGCCGTGGTGGCGCACACGGAATTCGTGAAAACCAAGCCGGCGCACAGCCTCTTCGGCGCGCTCCACCTGTTCTAGAACCTCGCGAGTTACGGTGCGGCCGTACTCGACGCGGGAGGACAGGCATGGCGCGGCGGGGCGGTCCCAAAGCGGGTAACCTGCAGCTTTGGCGAGCGCGCGAATCTCGCTCTTGGTCAGCCCGGCCTCCGCCAGCGGAGCCAGCACGGCGTGCTGTTCCGCGGCGCGTTGTCCGGGGCGAAAATCGCGCGTATCGTCGGCGTTCATGCCATAAGCGACGGCTGAGAAGCCCAGTTTCGCACCGAGATCCTCCATGACGGCGAATAGCTCATCTTTGCAGTGGAAGCAGCGATTGGCGTCATTGCGCTGATATTCGGGGCGCTCGAGTTCGCCGGTGGCGACGACGCGCAGCGGTATTTGCAGCGATTGGGCGAAGGCGCAGGCTTGCTCCATATCGCGGCGAGCAAGGCTGGGCGAATCGGCCAGCACGGCGAGCATTCGGGAACCGAGCACGCGATGCGCCGTGGCAGCCAGAAAGGCCGAATCCACGCCACCAGAATAAGCAACCATAAGGTTGGGCAACTGCGCCAGGTGCGATTCAAGGGCCGCGAGGCGCAAAGCTGTTCCCGCATCGCCGGCAGCGGGGTTCTGCGACAGATTTGCTTGCGGAAGTCTGGTTTGGGGAGGCGCAGCCATGGGCCAGATTATACCCTTTGTGGCATCTAGAAGCGGATTTCGAATCGCTCTACACAGGAACGATTGGCCTCAAGTGGCTTTTTCCCCAAGAAATAGCCACCTTCCACAACGCCGATAAGGCTACACAAATTCGAAATCCGCTCTAGAAGCGACGTTGCGACCTGGCGTTTCCTATCGGTCCCGGGTCTCACTGCGTTGGAGTCTTGGGCGCCAGAGTCTTTGCTTGGGGCCGGTGCGGTAGCCTACTGAAGTGGAGTCGAAGCGATCTTGATGTGGGCACGGGCCCTGAGCGGAGCGTTCAATGAAGATCGGTGTCAGCGCATTTGCATGGACCACAAAGCTTGATCGCACTCATCTGAATCTTTTTCCGTCGCTTCGCGAACATGGGATTGAGGGCTTCGAGATTCCCATGTTTGACCCCGCCAATCTTGATTCGGCCGCGCTTCGCCGGGCATTTGAGTCCAACGATCTGGAGTGCACGGTTTGCGCCATTTTGCCTGCCGGCATCAATCCCATCAGCGCAGATGCACTGGGCAGGAAGAAGGCCGCGGCTCACCTGCTGCGCTGCATTGAAACTGCGGCAGAGATTGGCGTTCACCGGATGGGCGGCCCATTGTATGCACCCATCGGCTATCTTCCCGGAAGGCGCCGAACCCAGGATGAGTGGCATTGGGCGGTCGAGTGTATTCAGACGCTCGGCGACTCGCTGGACCGGTACGATATGAGTCTCGCCGTTGAGCCTGTGAACCGTTCTGAGACGTATTTCATGAATACGGCCGCCGAAGCAAATGCATTTTGCGATGCAGTGGCACATGCGCGCGTCGGCGTGCTGATCGACACGTTTCACGCCAACATTGAAGAAAAGAATATTGCCGCCGCAGTTCGGAATGCAGGACCGCGGCTCGCACATCTGCATGCCAGTGAAAACGACCGAGGGCTGCTCGGTTCGGGGCATGTGGACTTTCCCGCCATTGTGGCAGCACTTAAAGATATTGGATACGATGGCTATCTCATGATCGAAGGCTTTGGTTATTCGGCGAATGAGAAGAATTCTTTGGGCGCTCTGTGGGGAGACTTGAATGTAACTCCGGAAGACATTGCCTTTCAAGGCGCGACTTATATGCGAAGCCTGCTGGGGCAGGGAAGCCAGGCTGGATAACTGCGATAACCATGGACAAAGAAACACTCCACCTTTGGTACGCATACCCCGACGACTTGCTGGATGAAAAAGCAGCCCAGGCTTGCGCGCGGGTGCTGAGTGATGATGAAAGAGCGCGCTGGCAGAGATTCAAGTTTGAAAAGCATCGCCGCGAGTATCTGGCCACACATGCCTTGGCGCGCATCGCGCTGTCTCACTCTCACGCGCTTCCTCCCGAGGCATGGCAATTTCGTTTGAACGCCTACGGCAAGCCATCGATTAATCCGGAATGCGGGTTGCGTTTCAATTTGTCAAACTCTCAAAGCCTGGTGATTTGCCTGATTAGTGAAGGCGCTGAAGTGGGCGTGGACGTGGAGGCGTGCGCACGTGCGAGAACGATTTGTGAAGTTGGCCCGAGGGTGTTTTCGCCTAAGGAACTGGCGCAGCTCGAAGCTCTGCACGAGGATGAGAGGCCCGAGCGCGCATTGCGCTTGTGGACCTTGAAAGAGGCCTATATCAAGGCGCGCGGCATGGGCCTGGCGCTGCCGCTGAACAAGTTCTCTTTCCTGTTCGAAGACGCGAACAGCATCCGCATGGAGATGGACCCCACATTGAATGATTCCCCGGAACGCTGGCGGTTTTACCTGTTCGAGCATGCAGCTCACTGCATCGCTCTGATGGTTGAGAACAGAGATGTTCCGCAGTTGAATGTGTGGGAGACGCGACTTTTGCCGTCAGCTCCCACGAGGCTGGCTACCGGAAGGGAACAATGGTTTCCAGTTTCGGAAGAATTGCTCTGAGTTCTTCAGCAACAGTCTGAACGTGAGGTTCTTTCAGTACGTTGAGATGGTCGCCGGAAACGTCATGAATCTCCAGGCTGCCGCCCGCAAGCGCTCCCCAGCCCAGGTCCGGGTCCACGCGCTTGCCAAGAAACTCCATTCCAGAATAGCCGCGTTCGGTAGCTCGCATGAGCGCGATTCTCCCCTGGTACAGCCTGGCTTTGTAAATCGTCATCGCTCGTCCATGAGCTTCTTTCGCTTGATGGTAACGAAGGGCCATCGGAAGCTCCTTGCCCGCCCGCTTGTAATAGGAGCAGGTTATATCCTTCCATCGTTCATCCAGCGTTTGCCACCAGTGCTCGCCTTTTAATGCAATTTTTCGCACCAGGTAAGAGAGTCCCTGATCTCGAAGTCTTTGCCAGAACGCGATGAGCTTTGCCTTGGCTTCAACGCGCTGCCAGCTCCCGGGTGCGGAAGTGTCGAAAAGGATGAGCAACGCCGGCTCTGCACCTGCCGCATAAAGCTGCTGCGCCATTTCGAATGCCATGATACCACCAAAGGAGAGGCCCGCGAGCAGGTACGGTCCTTGCGGGTAAAACGCACGAAGTTCCTTGACGTAGATGGATGCCAACTCTTCCAAACTTTTGTCGCGAAAACCCTCCCGGGCCAAATACGGCGAGCGAAACGCGTAGAGCGGCTGATCGGCCCCAAGGGCCTTCGAGAGCGGCTCATAGAAGAACACGTCTCCTCCGACAGGATGGACACAGAAAATGGGAACGCGCGAGCCGTTCGGCTGAATCGAAACCAGGGTAGACCAATTTCTTGGCTCCAGTGTGGCCGGTTGCTTTTCTTTCCGGATTACGTCAGCAAGTCGACGCACGGTGCTTGCTTCAAAGAGAACCGCAAGTTGAAGGTCGACCTGATAGGTCTTTTTGATCTTGGCAAAGAGGCGGACACCCACCAGGGAATGTCCGCCCAGCGCAAAGAAGTCGTCATCCGGCCCAACCCGTTCAACGCCCAGCAACTCCTGCCACCAGGAGGCGAGAGTCTCTGCCACGTCTTTGGTATTCTGCGGAGTGCTGGTTTCTGCGGTCACGATCTTCGTCGAAGATGAATCGGTGCCATGTGCGGCTAGGTCGTGGATTGCTTGTGGTACTGCGATAACCGCGGGAGGAATCCTGACCATCAGTAATCTTGTCAGAAGCCGGGCGCCTTCGAGCGGCGAAATGTTGGACTCACCGGTGATCTCGATCAGTTGCTCGCTGCCGGCGTGACTGAGGGCGCGGAGCGATCCATTCTCTTGCGATACCTTGGCAGAATCGACGATGCGGCGCATCGTAAAACCTTCGATCTCAGCTAGAACTTCCTCCTCGTCATCGAAAAGCGTTATATCAAAGGTTGCGACTTCAACAGGTCGGGACTCTTGCTGCCGAGAGCGGATATGACTGAAAAGCCTGGCAGGCAGAGAGTGGTAGACCGACATTCGCTTATAGGAGATGGGCAGGAAAAGGTCGGATGAAACATCGTAATCCGGCGTAAGGTAGAGCGAAGCTCCAGTAGCCAAATCGAGCAGCGCAGGGTGAGCGCGAAACGCGGAGACATCTCCAATCAGATTGGCATCCAGTTCCACTTCAGCCAGCGCTTCATGTTTACCCAGCTGTAACCTCCGCAGAGATTTCCAGCGTGGACCGAAGACCAGTTGGCGCTCCTGGCGGGTCCTGTGCTCTTCGTCGAAGACGATTTCGCGATTCCGGCAGCGAGCCGCGATGGCCGCGCGATCGATCTGCGCCGTCAAGCGCGACAGGCAAGGGGCAATGATGCCCGTGCAATGCTCAACCCAATCGCCTGCGCGGGAGAAGACTGAAAACCGAAACGAGCCTTGCAACGAATCGGATTCCTGCTCACGCTTGAGCTGGACCCGCACCTCTCTGTTTTCATCGCTCTCGAGCATCAGCGGAACGAGAAAAAATACATTATGAAATTCGAGGGCTCCCTGGCGCATGCCATGCGGGAAGGCCGCCGAGGCCATTTCCATGTAGCCGGTTCCCGGCAACAATGCCTTCAGTGCGTCGCCCGCTTTCAGTTTGTGTTCTGCGAGTACCCACTCGTGTTGCGAAAGCCGGCTTTCGTAGGCGATCGCTTGCGGCGTATCCAGCAGCCGTTCGCGCAACAATGGATGCGGCGAACCGGAGCGCGCCGCCATTCCAACGCCTTGCCATGCGCCCCAATTGACAACCGTTACTGGACCCTTCCTGCTGAGCGCAAAGGCATCGAGGAAAGCGTTGGCGGCTGCGTAGTCTACCTGCCCCGGCGGCGGAAGGATCGAACTGATGGAAGAGAACAACACGAAGCAGCGCAGCGGCACATTGCCAAGAGCCGCTTCGAGAACCAGGGTCCCGCGTACCTTTGGATCGAGCACACGGGCGGCATTTCGCGCCGACTTCAACATCAAGGGACCGTCGTCAAGAATGCCCGCCGCATGAAACACGCCGTCAATCTTCCCGAATTGCTTGGTAGCCATTGCCACAACTTCTCGCATCTGCGCGAGATCTGTAACATCCCCCCTAGCTAAGAGCAGTCCACCGGCAGCCGAACGAATCTCGATCAGTTTGCGAATTTGCGCCTTTTCAGTGTCGCCCAGGCTGTTATTGTTCAAAGACGATTCCCACTGAGCCTCTGGGGGCAGAGCGGAGCGAGTTACAAGAACGAGAGTTGCTTTGAACTCACGCGCCAACTGCTCAGCGACGACCAAACCTATACCACCAAGTCCTCCGGTAATCAGGTATGCGCCGCCCTTCTCCAGGCGAATGTGCGGCGGAGCGTCGGCAAGAGTGAGCGGCTCCGCTGCCTCAACATAGCGTTGACCGTTGCGAAAGGCAACCGTGGCATTGTCTCGACTGGAGTTCATCTCATTAACAAGCAATGCGGCGAACTCGTCCGCGCGTTCGCTCTCGAAATCCAAATCGATACTGCGGCATGTTATTCCCGGAAACTCCTTGGGAATAACCCTGGCAGGGCCAAGCAACACTGCGCGGGCTGGATTCCGAACCGGTTCTTCAGCGACTTTCTGCATGCGGTTCGATACCAGCGCGATCTCCAGATCGGTAATGTCCTGACTGGCCAATGCCTGGACAAGAAAAAGGGGGCCGAAAAAGCATCGATCCTCAATTTCTTTGAGTGAAGTGCTCACTCCTTCCGGCATTACGGGCCACAGATGCAGGATTTTGTCGGGCGAGCGACCGCTCTTGAGGATATCCGCAACCAGAACATCGTAATCGGCGCGTACACCCGGCCTGACCGTATATCTGGCTTCGTCAGGGTGGGTGTAAGCGGATCCTGACTCCACGAGAATCAACTGCTGCCCGGCCTTCAAAAGCGCCGTGCCGATTTGATTGCCCAGGCCGAGCGCGTCATTGAAGACGATCCAGCACGTGTCGGCGGAAAAAGATCCGCGAGGCCGCGGAGCGGACTTCCAGACACGGCGATAGAGAAAGATGTTGCTGCTTTCATGCTTAGCGGGCGTGTCGGCAGAAATTGGCGCGGCAACAGTACGCGCTTGATCCGGCTTGATCCAGAAGTTCAGATGCTCAAAAGGATAAGTTGGCAAGGGAATGCGGCGGACGGACTCGGGCGAATGAAGCTTCGCAAAGTCGATGTTTGCTCCGAGTGTCCAGAGTTGGGCGACGGTTTGAAGAGCGAAACGGAGAGCCCCGATCGATTCCTTAGGATGCGGAAGCGACTGGTATGCCTTGACGTCCGCTCCGCCCTGTTGGTGCACCAGCGACGTGAGGGCATTGCCTGGACCGACCTCAATAAGAATCTGATTCGGATTGCGAAGCAGTTCAGTCAGACAATCGGAAAAGCGGACCGTAAGGCGAAGGTGGCGCGACCAATAGGCAGGATCAGTTGCCTCATCGGGATTGATCCAGGTGCCAGTTACATTGGATAGATAGGGGATGGATGGCGGCCGGAAAGTGATGCCGTGCAGCCGCTTCTCAAAGTCTCCCAGGATAGGATTCATCATGGCCGAGTGAAAAGCATGCGATGTAATCAGGCGCCGGCAAGCAACGGATTTCGTAGCGAGATCTTTTTCGAGCGCAGCAATGTCAGCGGTGGGGCCCGAGACCACGCACTGGCCGGGGCTATTGACGGCGGCAAGAGATAGATCGCCGCTGAGATGAAACTCAGAGGCAGGAACAGAAACGGCGAGCATCGCGCCAGCGGGCAGGTCATTCATCAAACGTCCGCGGAAAGCGGCGATCGCGAGACCGTCCTGAAGAGAAAAGACGCCGGCGAGGCATGCAGCCACGTATTCGCCAATGCTATGACCCACCATAGCCTTCGGCTTAATGCCGAGCGACATCCACCAGCACGCGAGGGAATACTCGATGGCGAAGAGCGCGGGCTGCGTGAGCCACGTTTCATTCAGCTTTTCTCGAGCAGAGTCCACTTCCGCTTCCGGAGGAAAAAGCGCATTGCGCAAATCGATCTCCAGAGGCTGAAGAAGATTCTCCGCGCATAGGTCCAGTGACTCGCGAAAGACCGGCTCATGCTCATAGAGTTCGCGGCCCATGTTCACGTATTGAGAACCCTGGCCGGAGAACATGAATGCAATATGCGGTGCAGACTTTGCGGCGACGCCGGAGGCAATCGGTGTACGCTCTCCCTTTGCAAGTGAAGTGATTGAGTCGCGCGTATTCCCGATGACAATCGCCCGTCGATGGGGGAAGGCTCGGCGGCCCATTTGAGTTGTAAAAGCCGCGTCGGCCAGGCGCAGGTCGGGATGCGCATTCAGATGTGCAATCAGATTGTCAGAAGCGCGTTCCAAGGCACTCGCGGTTTTCGCCGAGATGGTCAATAGCTGGTAAGGCTTTGACTCTTGCGAAACGACTTGACGAGGCGCCTCTTCGAGAATCACGTGGGCGTTTGTTCCTCCGATTCCAAGCGACGTAACGCCGGCGCGCCGCGGATACCCGCTGGACGGCCATTCAGAGAGCTTGCTGTTCACGAAGAACGGGCTGCCCTGAAACTCGATGTGAGGATTCGGGCTCTCGAAATGAAGGCTTGCGGGCAATTCCGCGTGTTCAAGAGCGAGGACTGTCTTGATGAGGCCTGCCACACCCGCCGCGGCATCGAGGTGGCCGACATTCGACTTCACAGAACCGATCGCGCAGTAGCCGATTCGGGTGCTTGACTTGCGAAAAGCTTGCGTTAGCGCCCTAACCTCGATGGGGTCGCCGACTAAGGTTCCAGTACCGTGCGTCTCGACGTAAGAAACATCGTCAGCGCTCACGCCGGCAAACTCGAGAGCTTCGGCAATAACTTCAGCTTGTCCTTCGACGCTGGGTGCGAAGTAGCCGACCTTGCGCGCGCCATCGTTGTTCACTGCCGATCCGAGAAGAATGGCGCGAATTGTATCTCGATCCGCGAGCGCGTCTTCAAGCCTGCGAAGTACGACGATGCCCGCGCCACTGCCGAAGACTGTTCCGGTAGATGCGGCATCGAACGATCGGCAGTACCCGTCTCGGGAAAGTATCTCTCCTTCGCGGTAGATATAACCCTGTCCGTGCGGGATTTCGATGGTAACACCACCCGCGAGAGCCATGTCACATTCGAAGTTGAGAAGGCTCTGGCAAGCCAGGTGAACAGCAACAAGAGAGGTGGAGCACGCCGTCTGCACATTGATGCTGGGACCGCGAAGGTCAAACTGATAGGAGACTCGGGTTGCCAGTACATCCTTGTCATTTCCGGTCTGCTTAAGCTGGAATAAACCGGCGGACTCTGCTAGCTCTCTGTTGGCCAGCAAGTTATGAATGAGATAACTGTTCATCCCCGAGCCGGCAAACACGCCGACTGATCCGCTGAAGCGCTCTGGTGGGTGGCCGGCATCTTCAAGGGCCTCCCAAGCGCACTCAAGGAAGTGCCGGTGTTGAGGATCCATAATTGTCGCGTCTCTTGGGCTCAGCCCAAAAAACGCTGCATCGAACATGGCAACATCGTCCAGCATCGATGCACGCTTGACATAGTCTGGCCGTTTGAATTCTTCGGCCTTTACGCCTGATGCAAGCAGCTCACGATCGGACAAAGAACGAATAGAATCCACACCATCGCGCAGGTTCTGCCAGAATTGCTGGACGTTGCGAGCACCGGGGAAATGCCCTGCCATTCCGACAATTGCAATAGTGGAAGGCTTCATCACTCTCCTTTCAGTGCTGCCTGGCCGACCGGCGTCGTTGCGCACGGTCTGCAATGCGGGCAGTTGCGGGCAATGATTCACTTCCTGCAAGATGGTGAGCAAGAGAAGCTACGGTCGGAAACTCGAATAGATCGACGAGGGGAACCTCGCGCTGGAGAGAATTTTGCAATTTAGCCTGCACTTCGGCAATTGTAAGAGAGTGCGCGCCTAAGTCAAAAAAGTTCTCATTCAATCCCACTTCTGGCAATCCCAACGCCTCCTTCCACGCTTCGCAGATGATGCGTTCGATTTCGCTCTGGGGCGCGCTCTGTGAGCGACGTGCAAGTGCGGCTTCTTCGAGGACGGGCGGCGGAAAGCCGAGCAATGCTCTGCGGTCGATTTTTCCGTTTTCTGTAAGCGGCAACGCAGAAAGAAAGAGAAAGGCGGAAGGAATCATGACTTCCGGAAGCCTGGCGCCGAGTGCACTCTTCAGCATACCAACCGCTTCTTTGCCTATTCCTTCGGCGACTACATAAGCCACGAGACGCTTATCGCCTTCTCTGTCTTCGCGGGCAACCACAACCGCCTGTCGAATCCCGGCACATTCTTCCAGATGAGCCTCAATTTCGCGCGGCTCGATGCGGTGCCCGCGTAACTTAATTTGATCGTCTGCGCGGCCTAGAAACTCGATGTTTCCATCTGGCAGGAATCGCGCCAGGTCGCCCGTTCGATAGACGGGTTGGCCGGAAAGCGAAGGAAGATTGAGAAACCGCTCGGCAGTCAGCTCAGGGCGGTTCCAGTAGCCGCGCGCCACACCGTCACCGCCAATAAAGAGCTCGCCGGGCTCGCCCACGGGAACCGGATTCAGATCATGATCAAGCAGAAACACCTTTGTGTTGGCGATTGGACGCCCGATTGGGACTGTGATTCCTGGCTCTCTTACAAGGTAAGTTGTCGACCAGATGGTGGTCTCGGTTGGACCGTACATGTTGTGTATCTCGCCGTTGAAGACCTGACGCAGGCGATGAATCACCGAGGCAGGCACGGCTTCTCCGCCCAGCAGGATTTGCTTGAGCAAACCGAGAGCGAGGTAAGCTCGCTTATCGAGCATCACAATATGCGCCAGCGATGGAGTCATCTGCAGATGAGTTGCATGATGGCGGATAATCTCATCGGCAATTGAGCCCGTACCTTCGTCGCCATGGACGACCACCGTGAATCCACGCGTCAGCGTCCACAGGGTCTCCAGGACAGAGATGTCGAATGCAACGCTGGTAACTGCAAGCCAGACTCCGGGAGCAGAACCAATCGCTCGATCCATACCGGCAAAGAAGTTGACCACATTGCGGTGCTCGACCATCACACCCTTGGGTTTGCCGGTGGAGCCGGAGGTGTATATGACGTAGGCGAGGTCATGGCTACTCGCGGTCGACGAAACAGATCGAGAATCTTGCGCGGCGCCACCACCGGGATTCTCGACATCGACAACACTGAGACTCTGGCTGAGTGGAACCCGGCCACGAGTCTCTGCGGAGCAGAGTAAGACTTGCATGCCTGAGTCTTCGATGACATAAGAGAGACGCTCTTTTGGGTTGCTGGGTTCCAGCGGAACATAGGCGCCTCCGGCCTTGAGAATAGCCAATATGGCGATAACGAGAGTTTCTGATCGGCCGATAGAAACGCCCACCAATGATTCCGGTTTCACGCCGTGAGCTTGCAGTTGAGTTGCAAGATTATCGGAGCGTTCATCTACTTCCTTATAACTCAACTGACGGTCATTGTGAATCAAAGCGATGGTGTCAGGAGTCAGAGCGGCCTGCTGCCTGAACAAATCCGCGATGGTGCTGCTACGCGAATAGTCGACTTCAGTTCGGTTCCACTCAAGCCACTGAACGGGTAACATGGTAATTCTCCAAGAACAGGAACTCAATGCCGGTTCCAAGGAAGGTTTCTATTGCCTCATCGGGAGTATTCACGATTGGCTGTCCTTTGACGTTGAAGCTGGTGTTAAGTACCATTTGCCGGCCGGTGGTTTCGCCCACAGCGAGAAGCAAAGCGTGAAAGTCGGCATTGTCGCTGGCGCTGACAGTCTGCAGTCGAGCTGAACCATTAACGTGTGTAATCGCCGGCAGCAGTGCCTGCGCCTCGGGACGCACATCGACCACGCTAATCATGTAAGGATGCTGTTCACCTTCTGCGACATCAAACCAGCGCGACGCCTGTTCCAGCGCGCAGGCGGGCGCGAATGGGCGGAAGGCTTCGCGTTTCTTCACCATGGCGTTGATGCGGTCGCGCATCTCCGGGTGACCGGGATCGGCAAGGATGCTGCGGTTTCCCAGTGCGCGGGGGCCATACTCCATGCGGCCGCGAGCCCATGCAATAACGCGGCCATCCGCAATCAACTGCGCCGCGCACGCGCAGGTAGATTCGAGCGAGTTGAAGCAATGCCATTGGATTCGATCGCCGAATCGTTGCAGTGCAGATTCGATCTCACCGGCAGAAAAAGCAGGCCCAAACAGAGGCGCCGGAAATCGCCGATTGACAACCTCGCCGGCCAGCGAGGCCCGATAGAGAGCCGCTCCCAGGGCGACGCCGTCATCGCCGGCCACGGGCTGCACGTAGACTTCGTCGAATAGCCCGGAATGCATCAGCTTGCCATTGGCTGTGCAGTTGAGGGCAACTCCTCCAGCCAAGGCAATCCGGCGCAGGCCAGTCTTTTGCGCGAAGTGGCCGCACACATGAAGGACCACTTTCTCCAGGCACTCCTGAAGCGCGGCCGAAACATCCTCATGATCGGATGTAACCGGGTCCGCGGGGAGTCTGTGCGGAATTAGTTTATCGTCGAGATATGCGCGCGTAGCGGTGTAACTCTCCCGTTCCTCGCGCGACCGGTTGAGTTTCAAAATCGGAATGCGGATGGTTCCATCGTCACGGAGTTCTACAACCTGCTCAAAAAATGCCCTGAAGCGAGCGGGGTCACCGTAAGGGGCTAGCCCCATGATCTTGTACTCATCCGAATTGAAGTCGAAACCTAAGTGAAGAGTTACCAGGGAATAAAGAATACCGATAGAGTCATTGGCGCCAATGCTGCAAATTCGCTCCAGTTCTCCGTCATGGAAGTCGTAAACGCTCAGGCTCTCCACTTCGCCCATGGCATCGTTGACCACAACCAGGCATTCGTCCCAGCCGGAAGTGAAAGCAGCGCTCGCAGCGTGCGCGAGATGGTGCCCGACAGCGAATACTCTTTCTTCGGGAAATCCGGGAAGATTGCGGCGCACCTGCTCCAGCAGTGCCTCACGAGAAAGGACCTGATTGTAAAGCGCGGCGGAGATCGAGTCATTCAAATATAGGTCGCGATACGGGGCATAATTGAAACCGTGAGCAATCTCGTCGATTTCGCCGATCGCCATTCCGGCCTGCTTGAGGCAGTATTCAATGGCGTTTACTGGAAAATCGCCAGTGTGCTTTTTCCCGCTGAAACGCTCCTCTTCCGCTGCTGCGACTAACTCGCCATCAATGAGCAGCGCGGCTGCGGCATCCATACCCTGGGCAATGCGATATTCGCGCTCATCGAGGCCAGGAAAGACGGCCCTCTTGAACGGCACGGCTTTCTCAAGCCCACTGATGCCTATGACCTTCATCGTCGCCTCATTGTTTGCTTCAGCGCCATCCGCAACCCGGGTAGCCCGGCAAGGCAATTCTAGTTGAGACTGTCTGATTCATCTGTCCATTCTACGGGCAGGAGTATCTGCCTTGCACATGATCTGCGCGCCGCGGCATGAGTGGATGACTGCTGCACAGGCCGGTATTCTCGATTCTTGAGCTGGTTGACCGAATAGGAAACGCGCTCACACTGCGTTGAGAATACGGGAGTCGATATTCAGGAAGCCCTGGTGAGCTTGTGGAGTATAGAGGATACTAGGACGAGAGGAGAGGCGGAAATGAACGAGCATTTGACCTTGAAGGCAGCGGATGGGCACGAGCTGGACGCGTATGTGGCGCGGCCCGAGGGCGAGCCTGTTGCCGGCCTTGTTGTGGTGCAGGAGATCTTCGGCGTGAACGCGCACATTCGAAGCGTTACCGATGGCTACGCCAGGGATGGATTTCTCGCGGTCGCCCCGGCGCTGTTCGATCGCATCGAACGCGGGGTTGAGCTTGGGTATGCAGGCGCAGACATGCAGAAGGCTATGAGCTTTATTCCAAAGCTCGATGTGGAGAAGTCTTTAGCAGACGTGGCGGCTGCGATCGAGTTTGCGGCAAGCTCGACAGGAAAACCGGTGGGCGTTATTGGCTACTGCTTTGGAGGAACCATGGCATGGCTCGCCGCGACGCGGTTGCGGCCTGCAGTTGCGGTGGGCTATTACGGTGGGCGGATTTCGAACTACGCCGGCGAGAAGCTCTCCGCTCCGGTGATGCTGCACTTTGGCAGACAGGATGCACATATTCCGCCTGAAGAAGTGGAGAAGATTCATGCTGCACACCCGGAGGTTGAGATCCATTGGTATGACGCGGGGCATGGCTTCAACTGCGACGCGCGCGGCAGTTATAACAAGAAGGCGGCGGATCAAGCTCGGGAGCGTTCGCTGGCATTTCTGAAAAGGTACCTGGCTCCTTGAAGGCGGACCTTTCCCGGCCTTGAGAAAGTGGAAATCAGGTGCTCCGTCACATTTTCACAGATCATGCCCGGACGAACGAAGAAGGCAAAGGCGGAGTTATTCCATTGTGTAGAACGCGAGCATGAAGCGGTAGTAAGACCAGAGATCAACCTTCGATGACATTTCATAAGTAGCATGCATGGAGAGTAGTGGGATGCCCACGTCCAGGACTTCCATGTTGCGCATGGAGAGGAAGCCGCCAATGGTCCCGCCTCCGCCAACATCGACCCTGGGCGTCTGGGTCTGCCACGCAATTCGATTGGCGTCGAGCAGATGCAGGACGCGCGCGGTGAATTCCGAATTGGGATCGAAGCCGGCGCCGTACCTCTTGATCGCGACGCCATAGCCGACGATAGCTGCGTTGGAGTTTTCTGAGTTCTGAGGAAAGATAGGGTTGACGCCGTCGTTGGTGTCGGCGGAAAGCACCTCGGCATGGGCCAGCGCATTGCGCACGGCGAGCGCTGTTGCTGGTTTTGCCTGCGCGTCAATGAGTGCCGTAAATGCCGAGTCGAGAAAATCGGAGCCGGCGCCGGTGTCATTGGGGGACCCGACTTCCTCGAAGTCGGTGAGGTAGGCGAAGGCCGTCTTGCGCGGTGCCCCTTTCAGATCGAAAAGCGAGCGCGTGCTGGCGTAAGCAGAGAGCTTGTCGTCCTGGCCCCACGAGCCGATGAGGCCGCCATCGATTCCTACGTCCGCGGGTTGGGTTGCGGGAACAAGCTCGAGTTCCGCCGCAACCAGGTCCTCATCTCTTATCTTGAAACGATCGCGCAGCGTGGCCATCACTTCATCGGCAACAGTTGAATCCTGGCCGGGGATGCTGCCGATCACGGGATTCATCTCCTCGCCGGAGAATACCTCGGTGTAAGTACGTGTACGCAATAGCCGATCAGAATGCGGTGCTGCGTCGGGAATTACGAATACGGGATCGCCGGGCGCGAAGCCGATGTTTACTTCGATGTGACGCCCGTCCAACGTGTCGATGCGGCCAACGAGAGCCATGGGCAAGTTAGCCCACTGGTACCTCTTGATGCCCCCGTAAGGCATGGTCTTCAGCAGTGCGACCGAGCCAGGCGCATTCACAACGGGACGCGCCTTGAGATTGATATGAGGCGAGTCCTGATGAGCAGCCACCATGCGTGAGCCGGACTCGATGGGATCGGTACCGATAACCGCAAACAACACGGCCCGGCCACGATTGCCGATGATGAGGCGCGCACCCGGCTTCACCTGGGATGGCGACCCAAAGTCCTCGAAGCCGGCCGCGCGGGCAAGGCGAATCAACTCCGCTTCAGAGAGGGCTGCGGACTTCGCGTGGCGCAAATAATCCTTGAAAGGCTCTGCAAACTCAAAGGTCTGAGTTTTCTGTTCCGGAGTCAGACTGAGCCACGCGGACTTGGCTGCGACCTTGCCTGAATCGGTTCCGGCATCCTTGGTCTGAGCGAAGCAGGATGCAGAGAAGGCGCAGAGGAAAACGGCTGTGAGCAAGTTTGGAGTGAAACGCATGGCTGAATATACAACGAAGAATGGGTCCGGGTCATCAGGATTGGGAGCAACAGCGCAGCGCCACCAGAACCGACTCGTTCAGAAGCGTAGCCTTCCTTCTCGGCCAGTCCAGCTGCCCGAAGGGAGGATGAATGGAACTTGAGATTCAATAAATCCGCAGACGGGGAACACCGGTATCTATCCGAGACGCCGGCCACTAGCTACTTTGCAGAGGCGGCAGCGGTTTTCTTCTGCGCGGCCCAGCGGCGCTTAACAGCTTCGGCGATGCGCTTCCGGCCTTCCGGGGAGAGGTTTCTCTTCTTTTTCTTTGCAGGCTTCGCTGCGGCAGGTGCAACCTCCGCTACAGCTTTCTTGGGTCTTCCTGCCTTTTTCTTTGCCGCGGGCGCACCTGCGCCAATCAGCAATGCGCGCGCCCTTTGCAATTGTGCAATCTCGCTATCGATGCTTGCCAGAATTTCCGGTAGTGCCATCGGAACCCCCTGATCGGTACAAGTAATGGTCTCAGTCACACGGTTACAGCTGATTTCGAGTTACAAAAGCCCTTAGACCTTGGCATCGAGTGGTTCCTTCCTCAAGAAAATGCCACCTGCCACGATGCCAGGAAAGTCCATGCAATTTCGAAATCCGCTCTAAGTGCCACTCTGATCGAGCCGATTACCTACTTCGCATACAATACTCGCTTCAATAGCTACGGGCAAACAAAAAGCAATCTCGGATTAGAAATCTCTGCAAAGGAAGACTCTCTTCTGCGTGACGCATCAAGGCCTTCAGTGCGTGCTTACCGAGGCAATCAACGATCAGGATTCGACGAGAGCAGCCCATTTGTAGTGGAATGGTGGCGTTGGTCCTGAGGCGACTTCGAGCTCGATCAGTTTTGACTAAGGAAGGCAATTTCTATGATCCGCAGAGCTTCTCTTTGCATTGTCGTTCCAGTCACTCTGCTGACGGCTGCGTGGATCGCATGCGCACAGGCTCCGTCAGTTCCGCCTTCATCCGCACAGCCTCTGTACGCACCGCCCCCGGCCCATGAGAACGCTCCCCTGGGCGATATTCGCAGCATGCCCGGCGATGGGCAAGGTGCTTATAGCAGTCATCGTTACCGCGACTTGTTCGCCGAGCTGGGGCACACGCCCGCCGAAAGCAAAGCCAAGATCGACAGGGCATTTCAGGAGCTGTTTCACGGTGACGGGCAAGAGGAGCGGCTTTACTTTGAGACGGGCGCAAATGAAAACGGCACGCTTGCCTATATCACCGACTGGGCGAACAACGATGCACGCACCGAGGGCATGAGTTACGGGATGATGATTGCGGTCGAACTCGACAAGAAACGCGAGTTCGATGCTCTCTGGAATTGGGCCAAGACTTACATGCTCATCACCGACCCCAACAATCCTTCGGTTGGTTACTTTGCATGGTCGATGGGCACGGACGGTACGCCCCGATCTACCGGGGCTGCCCCGGATGGCGAAGAATATTTCACCATGGCTTTATACTTCGCTGCGCATCGGTGGGGCAATGGGACGGGTATCTATAACTACCAGGCCGAGGCCGACAAGATACTTCGCGGAATGCGCCACCATCCAGTGCTAACGGGAACCGGTCCATTTCGCATTCATCCAGACGATCCTCCATTCACGCCGCCCGATCATCCCTGGCCCAGCCCCAACAATGCTGCGCGCGAAAGAGCCGAGGCGGCAAGCGGCAACGCTGGGGCGACGCATCCGCCCATGTTCCGGTTCAATCGCGGGCCGTGGACGGAGTCGATCGGGCCCATGGTAGACGAGACGCATTTCATGATTCGCTTTGTCCCCAACGTTCAAGGCGGGACTACGGACGCGTCTTATCATCTGCCCGCCTTCTACGAGTTGTGGGCGCGCTGGGGGCCTGTCGAGGACCGCGCATTCTGGGCCAGGGCTGCGGATGTTAGCCGGGACCTGTTCACCAAAGTTACTGGACCGGAGACCGGGCTTACGCCAGATAGGAGCAACTTCGACGGGACGCAGATCATGGGCTGGGACGGCAAGCCGACTCCCTTCAGTTATGACTCATGGCGGAGCGTCAGTAACTGGTCGGTGGACTATGACTGGTGGCAGAAGGATCCGCGCGAGACGGTTCTGAGCGATCGAATTCAGAAGTTCCTATTCAGCGAGGGCATCGACAAGTTTGCCGATCGCTACACCCTGGAAGGCAAGCCGCTCTCGACCAGGCATTCGGTCGGCATGGTGGCGACAACCGCGGTGGGCAGCTTTGCCGCTACGCCGGGTCCGATCGCAAAAGCCTTTGTTGAGGAGCTCTGGAACACGCCCGTGCCATCGGGCGAGCAGCGCTATTACGACGGCATGCTCTACCTGATGAGCATGTTGCATTGCAGCGGGAACTTTCGCATCATCGAGAGGCAATGAAACGAAGAGATGGCCACCTTCGGTAATCGATGGCTATTTGCCGTGGCTAACGATCAGAGCTTCGCGATCACCGGCTTTGCCGCACTCCGATCGTGCGTTCCTTCGCTCTCCCTCTTCCGCGCGCAGATGCATTCCAGCCAGTTTCTGTAGATTCGCGACGCCGGAGAATGCCATGTGTTCCGGACCTTCGCTTCTTCCGTTGCAGCCGCAACGCTTCTCAACAGCTCCGCGGTCCGGGATGAGACAGCCTTTTCTCGCAACCCCGTGAGCGTGACTTCTGTCTCGCGGTTAAAATAACCGCGGGGCAGCATCGGATAGGCATGGATTTCGCCTTTGACATACCGTTGCACATCCCTCCGGTATTCCCGCAGCAGCGTGTCGGACTCGTATTCCAGATGGCCCTGAAAGAATACGAAGAGGCTTTTCACCTGCTTCACGAATATGTCTACGCCATCATCCGCGATGCGCGAGAGAATGGTGTAGCCGCGCGCCGCCAGGTCTTCCTCAGCCACGCCGTTCCAGCGCGAATGTGGAACCTCAAAGCGCGATGACAGACCCTGCATCAACGGATGATCGGACACACGCGCGCAATCGAAGACTCCAAAGTTCTTTTCTTCGCTCTTGCGGCGATCGATCCCATCCATGTGCAAAATGGCAGCGTGTGCGGCCAGGCAGGACCACACGGCGGAATGCGTATTGCCTTTCGCCCATTCCAGAATTCGAGCGAAATCCTTCCAGTAAGGTTCGTCACGCAGGTTCGCCATTTTCGGTTCCCTGCCGGTGACGATAAGGCCATCGAGCCGCGTATCCAGCAGTGCATCAACGTTTGCATAATGGCTGGCGAAATGGTGTCCGCCGGAATCGGAAAGCGACAAACCGGGCAAAGCATAAAACGACACATGAATTGGAATGCCTTCAGACGCAGAGTCGAGCAGCGAGACAAACTGGCGTTCAGTGGCTTTAAAAGCCGCCCCCGCCATGTTGTTGAGGAGGCCGATGGTCACGCATTGCCCAGCGCGTTCCTGTCGCTTGCGCCGTGCCATGCGGCTAGGCGATTGCACGCTGCCGGCAGCCCAGTCGCGGCTGAAACGATTTGAGTCAACGTTGACGACCATATTCCTCCTTTCTGAAATCTGTCACTTCCAGTTTGCAAAATCAATTTGTCTGTGCGGCTGCTGCCAGCGCCTGATCCAGATCCTCGATAATGTCGTCGATGTGTTCAATTCCGATGCTGAGCCGAATCATCTCCGGCAAAACGCCGGCGCTGCGCTGCTCCTCGGCGGACATCTGCCGATGGGTCGTCGATGCCGGATGACATACCAGCGACTTCGCATCGCCAAGATTCACGAGCCGGGTTATGAGCTTGAGCGCGTCGTGGAATTTCACAGCGGCTGCATAGCCGCCCTTGATGCCGACAGACATAAGTGAACAAGCTCGGCCATGCAAGTATTTCTGCGCCAGCGAATGATAGGGGCTCTCAGGAAACCCAGCGTACTTCACCCACTCCACCCTGTGATTACCTCGCAGATACTCGGCAACTTTTCTGCCGTTCTCCACGTGGCGCTCCACGCGCAACGCAACTGTCTCGACTCCCTGCAAAAGAAGAAACGCGTTAAAGGGCGACAGGACCGCGCCGCCGGTGCGCAGATAGACACTGCGGCATCGGGCGATGTATGCGGCCCTTCCGAAATGATCGGCATAGACGAGGCCGTGATAAGAGTGGTCCGGCTGCGTGAACGCCGGAAAGCGCGCCGCATGCTGCTTCCAATCGAAGTTACCGCTATCGACAATAACGCCGCCCAGCGTGGTGCCGTGGCCGCCGAGAAACTTAGTAAGCGAATTCACCACGATGTCCGCGCCATGGTCGATAGGCCGAAGGAGGATTGGCGAGGCCACAGTATTGTCGACGATGAGCGGAATCCCGTGAGCGTGCGCCACCGCCGCCAGTCCCTCGATGTCGCAGATGTTTCCCGCGGGATTTCCGACACTCTCGCAAAAAACGGCGCGTGTCTTATCGTCGATGAGGCCGGCGATCGCTTCAGGGGCGTCGCTCTCCGCAAAGCGAACGGTGACGCCTTGCCCCGGAAGGATGTGCGCGAAAAGTGTGTGCGTGGTTCCGTAGAGTTGCGGAACAGAGACGATGTTGCATCCCAACCCGGCGACGTTCAGCAAGGCGTAGTTTACTGCTGCCTGGCCGCTGCTCACGCACATCGCTTCAAGACCGCCCTCGAGCGCGGCCACTCGCCGCTCCAGCACGGCGGTTGTAGGATTCTGAATGCGCGTGTAGCGGAAGCCCTCGGCCTCGAGATTGAACAGCGCAGCCGCATGTTCGGCGCTGTCGAAGGCGTAGGCTACGGTCTGGTAGATCGGCACAGCCACGGCCTTCGTCGTCGGGTCGGCTTCGTAGCCGCTGTGGATTGCGATCGTTTCCGGTCTCATTCGTCCATCCGTCCTTCAATTACGCAGCTACGCCGTCTTTCTGCGCGGCGCATTCGATACAAGATCGTTCATCTGTCTTACAACCCACGCGATGTCTTTCTCCGTGGTTTTGAAACTGGTAATACATGCGCGCACTGACGGAATGCCGGCGATTTCCGCATCGGACATCCACGCAATCTGCCGCTCGCGCAGATCCGCAACGAGTTGCGAAGGCACAACGCCATCGCGGGTAAAGCAGACCACCGGCAGCGGCGTCGAATTGACTATGCGCCACCCCGTGGCGATAAGCGACTCGCGCAGCACATTGCCCATGTGCGCTTGATGGTCCAGCATTTCAGCGTAACCCGCTTCACCATATTGCGCCAGCGCAATGAATAGCTTGAGTCCGATGAAACGGCGCGACCACTGGGCCGAATGCGTGAGCGGATTGAAAGTCGCGGATGCATCTTCGCTCACAGGCTTGGCGGGCATGTACGTAACATCTGACCGGAATGCCTGCGCAACGCTGTCGCGAAACCGGCAGAAAAACATCCCGCATCCCATGGGGACAGAAAGCCACTTGTGCGCGTCGCAGGTGATGGAGTCCGCAGCTTCAATACCTGCGAGATGGCGCCGAAGAGTTGGCGAAACAGCGGCGGCGCCCCCATAGGCAGCATCGGCATGAAACCAGAGGCCGTGCGATTTGCAGATGCGCGCAATCTCTTCCAGCGGATCGATGATGCCGGCGGCCGTGGTTCCAGCGGTACCGATAACCATGAAAGGCAGCAGACCGTTGCTGCGATCTTCCGTCACGCGCGTTGTCAGGTCGCCGATATTCATTTTCAAATTCGAGTCGGTTGCAACAATGCGCAGGTTGCGCCGTCCAAGGCCCGCCATGTGGGCAATCTTGTTGAAGCCGTGATGCGCCTCTTCGGTGAGATAGATGGCCGGATCGCCGGCGAGGCGGCGAAGGCCATACTCGCCATACTCGGGAAAAGTCTTTGTCATCGCCACCACAACAGCCGTCAGGTTTGCCTCCGAGCCGCCGCTGGTGAAGGTGGCGATCGAGTCCGCCGGCAATCCGAATCTATCTGCGAGCCACCGAAGTGTGTGGCGCTCCATTTCATTTGCGGCAGGCGAGGTGCGCCAGTTGGCAAGTTGCGAGTTATACATCGCCGCCATCGTATCCGCTACCACCGAGGCAAGGGTGACGCTGGGATTGTAAAGGCCGAAGTAGCGCGGATGAGTGACTTGCACCTGCCATTGGCGCAGCATCCGTTCCACATCGGCGACAACTTCATCGAGCGGCATGGCCTGTTTGAAGTCGAAGCGCGATCCAAGATAGGCGCGAATCTCCGCGGCCGTCGCATTCGGAACGATGGGTCCGTCGGCTATCGCGGACTCCAGCATTGCGAATTCATCCCGCATTGGATCGATGTCCATCTTCCTCTTATCCCTCGTGACCGGTGTGCAGCGTATGCCAACTGCGCGCCTGCCGCAACGTTACAATCGAAACTCTCCGCCTTGAATGCGCTCGTACACATCTTTGTCGAGCTTTATAAACTCGTTTGCATGGTCGAAGTAAAGCACGTCGCCACAGGCTCCCGGATCATAGCCTTCTCGGACAAGTTCGGTCTTTGAATATTTGAACGTGCCGGTCACGTCGACCTGTTTGCGAATGCGCAGGAAGGCGGGGCGCGCGTAAGCGGGGAGGCGGCCGGTCAGGTGCTTGCGGAAGCCGGCCAAATCGAGTTCGTGGCTGGTGGCCAGTGTCGCCATGCCGACGCGGCCCTCGACGCCGGGTACCGCGACTCCGTAAACATTCGCGTGCTGCACTCCTGGGAAACCGCAGATGATTTCCGCAACCTCAGAGGTCGCCACATTCTCACCTTTCCGGCGGAATGTGTCGCCGATGCGGTCGACGAAATAGTAGTAGCCCTTCTCGTCTTTCCGCATCAGGTCGCCGGTGCGAAACCAGCTGTCGCCCGGTTCGAGGACGTCGCGCAGAATCTTCTTTTCTGAAGCTTCTATCGATGTGTAGCCCTCAAAGCTGCTCCCTGAATTTGAGGGGTCATCGACAATTCTCCCCAACGCCTCGCCAACCTGGTCCTCGGCGCAGGGGATGCAGAATCCCTGTTCGTTGCGGACCGGCTCACTGGTTTCGATGTCGGTTAATACCAGCAGCGGCGAGAATCGATGAGTGAGGTAAGTCGGAATATGACCGATAGCCCCACGCTTTCCGCGAATGTTGAACAGCGAGACGTTGCCCTCGGTGGCTGCGTAAAACTCCAGAATTTGCGGAATGCGGAAACGGTCCTTGAATGCATCCCAGATCTCCGCTGCCAATCCGTTCCCGCAGGCCAGGCGGATGCGATGCCGGGTCTCGTTTTCCGATGGCTCGGCGTGCAACAGATAGCGGCAAAGTTCGCCAATGTACTGGACAAGCGTGCAATCCCAGCGCACAACATCGTCCCAGAACTGCCTGGCTGAGAACTTTTCACGCACCACCGCGGAACCGCCGGCCACGAGCATTGCGCCGATGACCTGCACGCCGCCCACACTGTGATACATGGGCAGGCAGTTGTACATGCGGTCCGTTGGCTGCACATCCATCATCCCCGCGAACCAGTGGCTCCATTGCATGGCGCGCACATGGCTCACCTTGGCGGCCTTGGGCAGGCCGGTCGTTCCGGACGTGTAGATATAAAGTGCAAGATCGTCGAGCGCAGGCGCGCGCTGTTCGCTTATGTCGAGCGGTTCGCCGGAATAGCGCTCGATGTGGTGATCGATGCGCGCGAACTGCGAGTCATTTTGGCCATGGGTCCAGACTGGCGGAGAAATCCCGAGCTGCGGCAGGAGTTCGGTGAGCGTATTCGTGAATTCGGCCGACACAATGATCGTTTTGGGTGAAACAATGCGAATGCAATGGGCAAGCGAGGAGCCGACGAGGTTGGTGTTGAGCAAAGAAACGACTGCGCCAACGCTGGCGATGCCCAGCCACGCCGCAAAATACTCCGGCCGGTTGGTCATCAGCAAGCCGACCACGTCGCCCTTGGCAAGCCCCTGATCGAGCGCCCACCGCGCATACCGATTGGCGCGTCGAGCGAGCGCCTTGTAAGTCAGGCTCTCCCTGTCCGACAGCAGGGCCGGAGCGTCACCCATGCGGGCCGCGACCTCCTCAATGACAGTAGGAAGAGTGCGATGGCGATTGCGCGCGATGGGCGCGGTCATCTCCAATGCGCGCAGCCACGCTTTCGAAGGAGAGATTCCGGCTGGGGTCACGCCGATTTTTTCGATGGTCGTCATGCGGTGTTCCCCGCGTCTACGGTGATCACCGTTCCCGTGATATTCTTCGATCCTTCGCTCATCAGGAAGTCAACCGCATTGGCCACATCCTCCACGCCGACCATGCGCTTGAGCGCGCTGCGCCGTGCAATCTGCTGGCGGTTTTCTTC
Organism: Occallatibacter sp.; assembly: GCA_052145815.1. Lineage (GTDB taxonomy): Bacteria > Acidobacteriota > Terriglobia > Terriglobales > Acidobacteriaceae > Telmatobacter. The sequence continues at coordinate 79,589 of JBKQNU010000152.1, read as the reverse complement.
CGTGAGCCCCTGCGTCATTTCTGTCGAGACGAACCCCGGGGCCACGGCGTTGACATTTACGCCGGCACGTCCCACCTCCCGCGCCAGCGACCGCGTAAAGCCAATCAGCGAGGCCTTGGTGGCGGCGTAAACTGCGAGCCCGCTGTAGCCGGTAAACGCGACAATCGACGAAATGTTGACGATGCGTCCGCCTCCATCGGCCATCATCGAGCGAACCACATATTTGGTCAGCACCATGGGCGACGTTGTGTTCAGGCGCACCACCTGCTCAATCTGCTGTGTCGAAGTGAGCGCGAGAACGCCATCGAGGCTCATTCCGGCGTTGTTCACCAGGCCGTAAATGGGTCCGAAATCCTTGCGCAGTTTCTTCACCAGTTCGGGAATGCCGTCAATCTCGGCCAGGTCGAAGGCCACAAAGTGCAACGAGCCTGGATGAGCCTGTTCCGTTTGAAGTTTGGCCGCAGTTAGCTCATTACTCTGTTTGCGCGCAATTACAATCGCGCGGAATCCAGATTGAATGAGCTTGCGCGCGATGCCCAGGCCCAGCCCGCGGCTCCCGCCCGTGACGATTGCGTTACGCACGGCGCACCAGCTTTCCTGATTCGCCGACGGCCAGCATGGGAACGATGTTAATCACGGTGGGGACCATATGAGGAGCCAGCTCTCCGCGGCAAAACCGCAGAATGTCTCGCTGCAGAGGATCGAGGGAGCTGTCAATGGGAAATGTCTTGAGCACCACATCGGCCACGACCAGCGCGCCGGTGATGGGGTTCTTTTTGGCCTTCACCAGGGACATGGCAACTACGGGGTGGCGATTGATCACCGCCTCAACTTCCTCCGGGTGTACTTTGTAGCCGCCAACATTGATCGTTCCGTCGCGCCGTCCGGTGAAGTAATAGCGCCCGTCGCGCAGCTCGAGTGTGTCACCGGTATCCACAAAGCCTTCATCATCTTTCAAGACAGGGCTGTCCTCGCCCAGGTAACGGACCGCCGTGCGCGAGGAGCGAATGCGCAGCGTGCCATCCTTCACTTTCATATCGATCAGCGGATTGCTGGTGAGTATTTCCGCGGGAAATCCCATCAGGCCATCGTTCACATTGAAACCTACGCCAGCCTCAGTAGAAGCGAAGGTATGGGCGACGCGCGCGTGCGGATATTGTGTCTGCACCTGGTTCAGAATGGCCTGATCGACAATCTCCCCGGACATGCGAATGTACTCAGGCGCGATGCGATCGGCGAAGGGACTCATCAGCGCGCGACGCCAATGCGAGGGTGTGCCGGAGATATTGGTGACTCCATGCGCGCCGGCACGGGCAAGGAAATCCGCAGTCAACTCAAGGGCGCTCGACACCACGAGCGAAGTGCCGGTCAGGGCGGCGTGCAGAAAAATGTGCAGCCCGCCGTAGCGCCGGATGTCGTAAAACGTGCTCCACACCAGCGAAGCGGACGCAGGGTCAGTGTGCCAAGCCGAGCCCGCCAGGCTTGCGAGCGTGTGCACGGCCAGCTTGGGACGGCCGGTGGTGCCGGAGGTGAGCAGGATCCATTCAGTCTCAATCGCCGATTGGTAGTAAGGCCCGCGGTTTTCTTTCAAAGGCGCAACATTTCGTTGGCAGAAAATGACGCGGCCTATACCGTGTCCGACGGCGGCTGTCTCTGCCTGGTCTGTTATCAGTACATCCGCCTCGGCAGTCTTGGCCACGTAGGCCAGATGTTCCAGCGAAAGATCGGGAGGATAAAGAACGATGCGGCGCGCAATGCCGTCAAGTTCGATCAGGGCCGCTGCGGCGCGAAACTGGTCGACTGTAGCGATCAATACTGACTTGCCGCGCAAACCGTCTGTTGGTCCCTCAAGAATCGATCCGTGCACGAGCTCATCCCAGGTAGCCTTGGTGTCGAGGCCCACCAGGTTGCGCGACGACAGGTTGCCGGCGGCAAAGATCGACGACATGAGGCAGGCCGGGTTAGCTTGCGGCATTTTCATAGAACCGGATGAAGTCGCCGAATGTCACGGGGAAGCGCGCGTCCTCGTCGTCGCTGAATGGGTCCTTCCCAAGCGAGTTTTCAAGCCGCGCCACAACAATCGCGAAGCAGAGCGAATCCAGGCCTGAGTCCAGCAGTGCTAGATTATCGGTGAGCGGCGCAAGCTGCTTGTCATGCTCCAGCGCCACCTGTTTGAATTGCGCGATGACTTCCGTTCTGATGTCCATTTTTCCGTTCACCTGCGTTCCAGAGCGCAACCCAAATCGGCAGGCGCCTCTTGCGGTTTTCTCGATTCACTTTGGTTCTTACCGGCGCGCAAAAGGGAAGCCTCCCTTGCGCGCGGGCTGAAATTCGTCAAAGGGAACTGCGCAGCCAGCCAGCCGGAAATGAGCCCCTCCACTGCTTCGCGGCCTTCGTGATTGGCGAAGGAATGATCGGCGCCCTCGACAAAATCTACCGAGACACGGCTCTTCTGGCCCGCCAGTTTTACAACATGGTCGATGTAGTCGAACTCGCCGACCCTGGGCTTGGAGCCTTGCGCCTTGATGCCCGGCGCCTTGAGCAGAAGGATAGGCAAGCCAGTCGATGCCAGCTGCTTCCAGCGTGCGATCAAGGCGGAATTCGCATTCCCCGGCAGCGAACTCCCGCGCAGCATGAGGCGGATCTTGCGGGCGCGATCGTAGCCGTTGCTGAGCAAACCGCCCACTCTGCTGCGGCGTGCCCAATCGCTCAACTCCTGCCGCACTTTGGGCCGTTGGGCCTGGGGCAGATGAAAGTATGGATCAAGAAGAATCAAGCCTGCGCACTCGCGGCTGGCCGCGCCCGCGAATAGAGCGGAGACGGCGCCGGCGCAGTGGCCGAAGATCACCATGCCGGTAAGTCCAAAGCGCTCCACCAATTGTTTTGCCGCACCCGCTGCGACGGTGGCGAGCCCCCCGGAATTGATGTTGTCCAGCAAGTCGGGAGAGGCTTCCCCTTCTGAGTCTCCAAGCCCCGAAAGATCGACGCGAAATGCAGGGTAGCCATGTTCCGCCAACGAGTCGGCCCAGTAAACCGCAGAATCCCCACTCGCCGCGCGCGGCAGCGAAAGCGAATTTACAAAGAGTACTCCGATGCGATTCAGTTTCGTCCGGCTCGCAGCTGGATCATCGGTCGTTGAATCGCCCGCCTTTGAATCAGTAGCATAATCGGCGGGCGGGTGATATGTGCCGCGCAGGCGCACCCCAAGGCCATCGAGAACAATCAGTTCACGCTTCCCAATGGCCTCAAGCATAGGTGACACCCTGGTCGGATTGCGCAGCGGCGGCGGCGATCCATGCGCGATTCGGAGCGTACAACCAACTGAAGTCCTTCAGGTCGTCGTAGCCCACCAGACCGCCCTTGGTGAGCGGGGCGGCTTCCCGCGTGAGCTTGACGATTCTGACCGGCCGGTTATATTTCTGAGCGGCGCTCTCTTCGCTCTCAAGCGCGGCAGGCAGTGTGAACGCAAAAGAATCGCGCCACAGGCTCACCGGCCAGCGATACCCATCCACTTCCAATGGGGAACCTTGCTCCAGTTCGCGAATGTAATCGGACGCGGACTTGCGATCGGGGCCAAACTTGAAGATCTGCTCCAGACCCACCCAACGCATGAGCGTGGATCTAAGCGCCTGATTGGCATTGGCGGGCGCGGACCACAACAGAAGCCCATCGCCGATGCCCTCGTCAAATGCGCGGCCTGCAAGCACTGCGCCCATCCCCAGGCCGTGCAGCAACAGCGGCGCATGCGGCGCGCGGTTTGCCAACCAAGCGGAGAGCAGCCGCACATCTTCGCCCCAGTCCTCGAACGTCATCAGCTCGAAGCTGCCTGTGCTCTCTCCAATTCCGCGATAGTCGTAGCGAAGAACTTCAATGTTCTCCGCAGCCAGAAAACGCGCCCAGCGCACCCAGGGAAGATAGGAATTGTGGCGCTCCGATGCGAATGGGCCGACAAGCAGAACGCGCGCCACCGGTTTCTCAACTTCGTGAAGCACGGTGTAAAGATGCGCGCCGGATACAGGAAAGTATCCGGCGCGCTCCTGAGGCTGCCCGTTCAAAGAAAGCTGGTTTTGCACTGCAACACCCTATGGGTCCGACTATGCCGCGGCGATTTGTTTGGGACCATGAACGATTGCAATGATCAGAGTGCGCAGAAGATCGACGCCCTCGAAAAGATCCGAATCGGGACCGATCGGATTGATCGCCATCTCCAGCTGCAATGCGCGGAAAAGCTCAGCCGTGTGCGTGATGTCGCAGACGCCATGGACGTCAGTGTACTCCCGCTCCGAGGAGCCCTGCAGACCGGCAAGCTCGGCCAGGTAACCCATGAAGCGCTGAATCCAGCATTCAAAGAAGGCCATGGTCAGAACCGACTGGACCCCTTGCAGCTTGCCCAGGAAAAGGCGAACTGCGGTCAGCTCGGCGTCCACCGAAAGCGCGTCTTTGGCGTCGGGGTAAGCGTGCGCGGCAACGGCAAACCTGCGCATCATCGCAGGGTGAGAGTCGCGAACCTCTTCGAAGAGGTTCTCCCCCAGAATGGGGCGCACTTCGTCGGCCTTGGCGGCAATGGATGCGGCGGTCATCCAATAGATGAAATTGCCTTCGAGTACTGCGGTATAACGGGCGACGATGCCGCGGCGCTGCTCGCTGCTGAGGTGCTCGGGGTCAGGGAGTTGCGTAATCAGATCGTTGACGATGGTTGCGATCTGCTGTTGAATCGACTCTCCAAGAGAATCACCAGCGGCTTCGGGAGCCAGGGTGGTTGTGCTCATTTTTCACCTTCCGAACCAAGGAATAAGGTCTGCCGGATTGGTCGTCCGGACAAACGCAAAAGGCAGATGCTGCATGCCGAAAGTTGATAGAACTGGCGGCCTAAGTTGCAGGAAGCTTGATTGCCGGCCGCGAACCCTGTTTGCTATACAGCCTAGAGCCGAATCCAGGGGCGTGATTCATCGAGCCGTTCCACGAACCTTTGGAATCGTAAAACCACCACTGTCTGTGACGCACAGCCGAATCCCGTTCAGCGAAAATCCCTACCAGACGAAGTGGTTGCTTCGATGTGGATACAGAATACAGGACTTTTGAGAATCGGGTAGCGTCTGGTTCATCTTGGCTCCCAAAAGAGGTGACGCCAATGCCCCTTTCTTGTGACAGGCATGGGCCGTTGGTACTTTAAAAAAGTGGTTACCGGTAACGAATGATTGAGGTTACGGCCGGAGATGACACTGAAGAGAAACGCTTTGCAGCGGGGATTGGCGAGGGCCTCGCATCAACAGACCTGATCAAATCCGATCCCCATCAACGCCGCGACTTTCTCGAGCATCTGAGCAACATGTCCAATGCCCACTGCGCAATGGTGCGCCGGCGCCTGTGCGTTCCACGCGTTCACAAAGCCTCGCGCGCCGAGCGGGAAGCGATAGCGGCTGTTAGTGTTGCCGATTTCCAGAATCTCTCCGGCCACGCACTCACCCTCCGCAACCACCAGTTTGAAGCGCGACTGCGCGTCCTCGGCCACCGAGAGCAGCGTCACCGGCCCATGCTTCACGGACATTTCGACTGATAGGCCGCTGCCCACCTTGCCGTGATAGACCGTGAGTGGCCGCACTTTGGTTCGGCCCTCTGCAATGGCGATGTGTCCCGGCCCGTCGTGACCCATCAGCACCAGGTCGTCGTCGAAATCCAGCGCGTAAAATTCAGTGAACGATCCGCCCGCCCCCAGCGCATCCATGATCTTCATGGCTAGCGCGTTCTTCACCTCGTACTCGCCCGCTACGGGGATGTGGCGTGCGGTGAGCATCGAAGTGCCCAGGATGACGGAACTCATGGTGTCTTGATTGGCCGCGTTGCCTGAGCCTTTGTAGTAGCAGGCCAGAGCGTCAAGCTGGTGATGCGCGACAAACCGATCAAGAGCCACGGAGGTGCGTGCGGCGCGGCGAAGTTCATCAGGCGGGCAATCGGCTTGCACATCGAATGCCGCGTAGAACTCGTCGACGCGCCTCGCAATGTCCTGGTCGTTGACCTTCGCGGCGAGCGCGCTCAACTCATCCGCTTCCACAATCTCCACGTGCGTGCCGAAGACAATTGAGACCAGCGTCACATCGGTTACTATGTCGAGCATGCCGCTGTAGTAGTGGCCCATCAGGCCAAGCCGGGCCGCAGCCAGCGTGGAGCGAACACGCGCCGCGGCGAGCCACCCTTCAATTTCCGCCCAGGCCTCCCGATCGCCGAGCACGCCTGTCACCTGGTGGAAGGGAATGCGAGCGCGCGCCAGCACGTTGGCAATTTCCGGAACCGGACAGGCCGAGCAGAAGGCAAGCCACTCGCCAGTCATTGCGGTGCGGTCTTGCAAACGATTGAAGGCCTGGTAATCGATGGCCGCCTCCGGCTGCAGGTTCAGCACCACAACCGGCACGCCTGCGCGCTGCACCAGCGGAAGCACGGTGTTCGAAAGCGCATAGGTGGTAACGTAGAGAAACAGAATGTCAATGTCTTCGCGACGAGCTTCGTGGCCGGCCAGGCGCGATCGTTGCGGCGTGTCGATCAGGCCGAGATTCACCACGGCAACGCCGGGTCGGGCCAGCCGCGCGGCCACTCGCTCAACATAACCCTCGAGCCGGTCTTTGAGCCCCGCGAACTGCGGCCAATACGCATCGAGGCCAATGCCGCAGAGGCCTACGCGCAAAACCGGCTCAGCACTCTCGCTCACCAGCTCACCACCGTCACGGCAAATGGTTCAAGCCGGATGTTGCCGCCCGAAATCTTTACGCTGCGCGCTGGGTCGTCGCCGCTCTCGAAGTCGACAGTGAGAGCGGTAACCTTCCCGGCGCCGGCGAGTGGAATCTCAACCGCGTGATTGCGCTTGTTGGCGAGCAGCAGCTTGCGGCCTGCGGGCGTGACGATGGCCTGCGCTTCCACGCTGCCGGAATCGGCTCCGGAAAGATTCGTCTCCACCAGCGTGTCGCCAGGGCGAAATGAATCCTTGATGAGCTTGAGAACCCAGAAGCGTGCGTTGGGCTTGTTGCTTTCCCAATTCATCATGCTCACGCTGGGGAACTGCGTGGGATAGCCCACCAGCTGCGACTCGCCGATGACATCGATCTGCAATCGCGACAGCTCAATGTAGAGATACGCATAGAGCGACCCCGCAACATTCCAATAAGCTGCCGGCGGCGGAGTCTTATCTTGAGGTGTGTTGTCAGTGGGAAGAATGACGCCGAGCTCATCGGTTGTCGTTCGCGTCTGGGGTGAAAGCCGCTTGCGGATGGCCTCGATATAGCGCACGGAATTCAGAAAGCCGTCGGCCTGGTCGAAAAACGTGTACTGCCAGTTGTCGGCGGTCTCGCCGCGAACAGGTGTCGCATAGAAGTGGTACGAAATGAAGTCCAGGGGAATGCCGGGCCGATGGTTCTTGTGGTCCAGGAAGTATTCGAAATACTCCGGATTGGTGCTCGGCTGGGCCAGCGCCAGGCCGACGAACTTCGTCTCCGGCGAGACCGCGTGGATCGCGCTGACAATTGCGTCATAACGCGCCGTGTATTGCTCAGGAGTCATGTTGTGCTCGAAGTCGACCTCGTTGAGCACTTCCCAATAAGGGAGTTTGTAGTGGTAACCGGACTCGTGGCGCGCGCCGTTCTCATCGGTGAATCCGCCGTTGACATACCAGCTCACCAGCCGGGCGTAGTAGTCGCCCAGTTGCTTGCCGCTGGGATCGCGAAGCTCGGTGCCCTGGGTGTAATCCCAGGTCACTTTGTAAGGGTCGTCGGGATAAGTGGCCGGCTTGTCCGTCTTGAAGAGCCAGGTGGGAATGGTGCTGAAATTCAGAATGGTCGAGTGGCCTTCGGTTGCGGCCAGAAAGTCCTTCGTCATGGGATCGATGAGGCTGAAGTCCCAGGAGGTCTTTCCGGGCGTCGGCGGCTCCAGTTCTGCCACAGCCAGCCGCGGATAGGGCAGCCAGGGCACATAGCGCACATAATCGGCTCCCAGTTCCTTCACGGCTTTGTAGGAGGCAACGCTCAGTGGTTCCCCGTGGCGCAAGGGCGGATTCACCACCACCTGCAGTGTTGGCGAAGACTTCGAAACCACGGTGGTCTTGTCCCAGTGGATGGTGAGCTGAGGGCCCTGCTGGGCGGCGAGCAAGGCTGCGAATCCGACGGCCGCCAACGCTGCGATGACAGTAGGGCCAACCCCGCGCATCCTCCGCTTTCTTCCTTGCAGGTTCATTGCCGGCACTCCTCTCCGGGTTGATTGCTCACTCCGTCCATCCTGATTCACGCCAGACGGGATGCAGCATGCAGCCGACGCCAAGGTATATCACCCAGCCAGTTTCTACCGCAAACATCGGCCGGAGTTGGCATCGCATCGCCCTCCGCAACCCCTCAAGACAAGACGCATTCCCGCATTCAAATAATCCGCATGGGAAACAAGCTCCGCTGGGGTGTGCTCAGCACCGCCAACATCGGCCTCAATAACGTCGTCCCGGCCATCCAGAAGGGCCGGCTCACGACCATCGCGGCGATCGCCTCGCGCGATCTGGCGCCTTGAGCTATGCGCCCGCCGGCTCTTCCTGCACTTCGCCGTGCGCCGCTCTTGGCCGCAGCGCCTCCGACGTCAGCTCATCTGCGTTACGAAGGCCGGGGAAGAGCACAGCCCACAATCCAGCCACTGCCAACGCGCCCACGCCGCCTACGACTGTGGCCCGCACCGCACCCCACCACTGCGCCGTCAAACCGCTCTCAAACTCGCCGAGTTCGTTTGAAGCGCCGATGAACAGCGAGTTCACCGCGCTCACGCGTCCCCGCATCTCCGGCGGCGTGCCGAGTTGCAGCAGTGACCCGCGAATGACCACGCTTACGGTATCCGCTGCGCCGGCCACTGCCAGCGCCGCCATCGAAAGCCACAAACTGCGGGACAGGCCAAACACCACCGTCCCCGCCCCGAAGATCGCCACGCACACAAACAGCCGCATTCCCGCCCGCCGCCGGAAAGGGAAGCGCGCCATGGTCAGGCTCATCATCAGCGCTCCGGCCGCCGGGGCCGCGCGCAGCAATCCCAGCCCGCGAGGCCCCTGGTGAAGAATGTCGTGGGCAAAAATCGGCATCAGCGCGGTCGCCCCACCCAGCAGCACCACAAACAGATCCAGAGACGAAGCCCCCAGCAGAAGCGACGAGCGCATCATGTATTGGAAGCCCGCCATCACCACTTTCAGCGATGCGGCCTTGTGCTCCATTCGTCCAGGGCGCACGTGCAGGCTGGCCACCAGCACCAGAAACCATCCCAGCGTACCCAGCGTGAACACGTACACAATCCCCGCGCCCTCAAGCGAGGTGTCGGGGATAAGGCGGGTCAGCGGCAAGGTGAACAGCAGTCCACCGAGCGCCGGGCCGGTGATGTTGGAAAACTGCCATATGGCCCCGCCCCAGGTGACCGCATTCACAAAATGGCGTTCCGGAACCAGGTGGGGAATCAGCGCCGAGCTTGCCGGGCCGGAGAACGCTCGGGCGGACCCGACGAAAAACAGGACTACATAAATGGGAAATACCCGGTGCGGCCCGGCGCGCGTCAGCAGCAGCAGCGCCGTGGTGCAAAACACCTGCAGCCCGTAGCAAACCAGGATGACCTGGCGCCGATCGAAGCGGTCGGCTACGTGTCCCGCAGGCAACAGAAACAGCAGACCCGGCAGAAATAGCGCCAGCCCCGTGTAGCCCAGGTCAAGGGCGCGGTGGGTAATGGAATAGACCTGCCAGGCCACGGCGACCGACTGTGCTTCGGCGCCCAGGATCGCCATCACACGCGCCAACTGGTATCGCCGGAAGTCGCGGAAGCCGAAAGCCTCCATGCCGCGCACCGGCGGCTTGTTGGGGAGGGGACTCATCTTCTGAACCTAGGTTATATCGAATGGCTAGTATGGAGGGGCTCATCCCCGGCCTTCGGGTCTTTCTCATCCATGCGGGCGGCGGCTAGCCTGAAAAGTGCGTCAAATAGAGGAGTGACCACATTCGCCCCTGCTGCTCATCGACATTTGCTGCCCCACTGGGCCGTCCACCTCGGCTTGGCGGGATTGTTTCTGACCTCGGTCCTCGATTCCTCCATCATTCCTTTGCCCGTCCCCGGCACCACCGATCTGTTTCTTTTGTGGCTGGTCTCTCACAACGGCGATCCGTGGCTGCTCGCATTGATCGCCATCGCCGGCAGCTTGATTGGCGGATACACCTCCTGGGGCATCGGCAAGAAGGGCGGCGAGGCTGCGCTGCAGCGCTGGGTTCCCGCCCGCTTCCTCAAGCGCATCGTCGGCTGGGTCAAGCGGCACCCCCTCCTGGCCGTCTTTATCCCTGCCTTAATGCCGCCGCCCATCCCGCTCTCGCCGTTCATTCTCGCCGCGGGCGCGTTAGGCGTTGCCCGCAGGCCCTTCCTGCTGACTTTCGGAGCGGCGCGCACTCTGCGCTACTCGTTCGTCGCCTGGCTGGCAGTGAAGTACGGGCGCCGCATGGTCCGCATGTGGTCTGGAACCCTGGCAAAATGGGAGACTCCACTGCTTTGGATTTTTGCGATTGTGGTTGTTTCGGGCATCATTCTGGGAATCACGAAGCTCCGCAGCCACGGCAGCTCTGGAGGCGCGCAAGGCCAGGCACGCCAACCCGCCACGGCCCGCGCCGATTGAATCGACTCTCGGGGCAAATGCGGGACACAGGGTTGGCGAGCCATCCCGGCCGTTACGGTGTAAAAAGGGATCATGCAAGCTTTCATCGCCCTGCTGCGCGCCGTCAACGTCGGGGGAACCGGCAAACTCCCCATGACCGAGCTCAAAGCCATGTGCGAGGCGGCCGGGTTCAAGTCAGTCCGGACGTACATCGCCAGCGGCAACGTCGTTTTCAAGTCCGCCAAGTCCGAGTCCCAGGTGAAAGCTGCCCTCGAGGCAGCACTGGCGGGTTATGCCGGCAAGCCGGTCGGCGTTCTTGTCCGCACTGCCGCGGAGATGGCAGGCGTCCTCTCCAGCAACCCCTTCCCGGAGCTGCCCGGCAACCTCACCCACGCCATATTCCTCGACAAGGCTCCGGCTGCAGATGCCTTGAACAAAGTTTCGGGGAAGGTCAACGAAGAGCTTCGACTCGGACTCCGGGAAATCTACGTGTATTATCCCGTCGGCGCAGGCCAGTCCAAACTCAGAATCCCAGCGGCCAAAAGCGGCACCGCACGCAATATGAACACCGTCGCCAAACTAGCCGAAATGGCCGCCGGACTCTAGCGAATCGTCCTCAGAGACATCTTTCCAGGGCGAATGGGAGGGTTTTAGCTGTAATCGGCGGCGAATATATACACTAAAATCGACTTTTCTGCACATTACGGGTGATTGCGTAACACGTTACTGCCGATAGATTATTAAAGTTACCCTTATGGCCCAATCCTGGCGCATACCGGCTTCGCTGTCCACACCGGGCCGAAGTGTGCCGCCTGACGACCGCTCTCCACTGCTGATTGAGTTATCCAAGGCGAGAGCCCTCATGGAGCCGGGCCAGATCTGTGCATTCAACCAGACCCGGGAATGTTTTCTCGGGATGTTCGTGATTGCCGGCGATTTTTCAATTGCCAGTTTTCAGGATTGGTTGGCCACATTAACGCCTAACTCCTCAGCGGGCATGTGGATGGCGCCCTTTCGCGGCCTTCCCGCCTCGCAGGTGAAAACCCCGCTGGATCTGCTCTACCTCGATGTGCATTGCAGGGTGCTGGAGCCGGTCGAGTTCTTTCCCACGTACCGCGTTTCTCCGGCCACTCCGCCGGCAGCGAGCGTCCTCGCTCTGCCCTCCCACGCCATCTTCTCAACCCAGACCCAGGCCGGCGACCAGTTGATTCTGTGCAATGCGGAAGAGATGGAATGGCGCCTGGAGCGGCTTGCACGCACTGAAACGATCGTCGCGCCTCCGCCCGCCGTAAGCGCCGGTCCTACTTTGGGCCCGGTGCTGGTTCGCGAGGAGCCAAGGGCGCCTGCCCGTCCCGCGGTGATTCGCGAACTATCCGCCAGACCGATCGCCCCTTTTCCAATGGATCCGGTCGAGATCGACCCAGTCCAGATCGATCCAGTCCAGGTTGATCCGGTCAAGGTCGATCCTGTTACGGTTGATCCCGTCCAGGCCGTTTCCGTCCCAGCTAATCCGGTCAGAATAGATCCGGTTCGGGTTCCCGAACAGCCAATCGCGCCCAGTGTCCTCCCAGCCACTCCGCAACTCCCGGCGCAGAAGCCGGAATCCGAGCAGCAACGGCAACCTGAGGCAGCGCCACAAGCAGAATTGCAGGCGCAAATACAGCAACCGTCGCAGCCGGCTCAACCGGCCAAGCCATGGATTGATCGATCCGGCCAGCCCGGACAGTCGCCGCTGAGCAAACTAGGGCGATGGCTATTTTCTTCCGATCCTGCCGACCCCCGGAGAACCGCCCGGCGCCCGGTTCCGGGACTGGTGGCCCATTTCTTTACCGGCGGAGCTCCCCACGCCCATGAAATTCGCGACGTCAGCGCCACCGGCCTCTACGTAGTGACGACGGAGCGGTGGTATCCCGGCACTGTGATCCGCATGACAATCACCAAGCCTGACCTTAGCCTGTCCCCGTCCGAGCGGTCCGTTACCGTTCATGCCCGGTCCGTTCGCTGGGGCAACGATGGAGTCGGCCTGGAATTCGTTGTGAGCCCGCCTTCCAAGGGAAAGCGTACCCAGGAATCCGCACTCGACCCCATCGACGGCGAGCAGCTCGATCGCTTCCTGAAGCGCCTCGGACCCCAGCGGAACTGACGCACGGCAACAGCCGACACCGAAGTAACTGCTCCACTTCCGGTTGCTCAAGAATTTCACTAGCCCCGTCACGAATTGCAGTGATACCCTACGTTGACTCAGCGGTGGTCCTTCCCCACGCTTGCGAACCGGACATCCGCCAGACATCCCCTCAAGGAGAAACCATGGTTCGGAAACTAGGCCAGCTTCTGCTCCCTGTCGTTGCGATTCTCTCGATCGCGACAGCGAATTCTCAGGCGCAATCCGTGTTAACCCGGCATATGCGCGAGGTGACCCGCACGGGTCAGGCGCAACCCATCGGACATCTTCCGGAAGATAAGGTCATGCAGCTCGACGTGGTTCTCACCCTGCGCGATCCCGCCGGACTCAAATCCTTCCTGAACGATGTCTACGATCCAAGCAGCTTTTCGTACCGCCGCTTCCTCACGGTGGCGGAGTTTACCGAGCGGTTTGGTCCCAGCCAGGCGGACTACGATGCCGTGGTCAATTTCGCCAAGGCCAACGGCTTTGAGGTTGTGGGCGGAACCCGCGACGGCATGGAGGTCCAGATCAAGGGGCCGGTTTCGGCCATCGAGAAGGCCTTCCACGTCAACATGATGACCTACCGCCATCCGACCGAGAGCCGCACGTTCTACGGACCCGACCGCGAACCCACCACCAGCCTGGCCTTCCCGCTGTGGCACGTCTCCGGCCTGGACAACTTCTCCATTCCCCATCCCATGTTCGAGAAGAAGAGCGACTACGCCAAGGCGCACGGCATTCCCGAGGACAAGGTCGTCACCCACGCCACCACGGGTTCCGGCCCATCGGCTTCGTTCCTGGGCAGCGACATGCGCGCAGCTTATTACGGCGGAACGGCCCTCACCGGCGCAGGCCAGAACCTCGGCTTGTTTGAGTACCTGGGGACCGATCTCACGGACCTGAACACCTACTTCAGCAATGTGGGCCAGACCAACAATGTGCCCATCACCTTGCTTTCGACGGACGGCACCAGCACATCCTGCGTAGACTCCCGCGCGGGCGGCGATTGCGACGATACCGAGCAAACCCTCGACATGACCCAGGCGATCGGCATGGCGCCCGGGCTCTCCAGCCTGGTCATGTACATCGGATCCACCGACACGGCCATCATCAGCGCGATGACCACGCACAGCCCGCTGCCCACCACCATCGGTTGCTCGTGGGGCTGGACGCCGGCGGATCCTTCCACGCTGGACCCCTACTTCGAGAAGATGGCGGCGCAGGGACAGAACTTCTTTGCTGCTTCCGGCGACAGCTCCACCTGGTCGTCAAGCAACGAAGCCTGGCCTGCAGACGATGCCAATGTTGTCTCCGTTGGCGGCACCGACCTGGTAACCGCGAGCGCGGCCGGTCCGTGGAAATCAGAAACCGCATGGTCTGATTCCGGCGGTGGCATCTCTCCGGATGGAATCGCGATCCCCTCGTGGCAAGCGGCTGCCGGCGTCATCAACTCCAGCAACAAGGGGTCAACCACGCTGCGCAACGGCCCTGACGTCTCGGCTAACGCCAATTTCACCTTTTACACCTGCGCCGACCAGACAGCCTGCCTGGCCAATGAGTACGGCGGAACAAGTTTTGCCACGCCCATGTGGGCTGCCTACATCGCACTTGCCAATGAACAGCTTGCCAACAACGGCGAGGCGACGCTCGGCTTCATCAACCCCACAATCTATGCGCAGAATGAATCCGGGGGTGCGCTGACTTCCGCTTATGCGACCGACTTCCACGACATCACCAGCGGTACTTCGGGAAGCTATTCGGCGGTCACCGGCTACGATCTGGTCACCGGCTGGGGCAGCCCGAACGGCACGGGTCTGATCAATGCATTGGCGCCAACGAGCCAGACGCCCGCATTTACCCTCGCCGCTTCGCCCACGTCGGTTTCGGTTGTGGTGGGCAACAGTGGAACTTCCACCATCACCACGGCAGTCTCCGGAGGATTTGACTCAGCGATTGCTTTATCCGCAACCGGCCAACCCTCGGGCGTGACCGTCAGCTTCAGTCCGGCCTCGATCGCCGCACCGGGTTCGGGAACGTCAACGGCCACGCTGGCTGTAGCATCGACCACCACTCCCGGAACCTACACCATAACTGTGAGCGGCACGGGCGGCAGCATTACGCACACGGCCACCATTTCGCTCACCGTCACCTCCGCACCGGTTCCTGCCTTTACGCTGGCCGCTTCGCCCACGTCAGTCTCCGTGGCGCAGGGAAGCACCGGAACCTCCACCGTCACCACTACGGTCTCCGGCGGCTTTAACTCGGCGGTTGCCTTGTCTGCTTCGGGTCTGCCCACCGGCGTGACCGCCGCATTCAGCCCCTCCTCCATCGCGGCACCGGGTTCCGGAACGTCCAAGTTGACTCTTACCGTGGCTTCCACTGCGGCTACAGGAACATCCACCATCACCATTACCGGAACCGGCGGCGGAATCACCCACACTGCTACCGTATCCCTTACTGTGACAGCGGCGGTTACCGGCGCTTACACCATCTCCGTTTCACCCACTGCAGGCTACCTGTACCAGGGCCAAAGCGGATACGCGGTAGTAACCATCACCGCCTCCGGCGGCTTTGATTCGGCGGTGGCCTTGTCGGCGACGGGGATTCCGTCCGGCGTGACGGGCAGCTTCAGTCCCACTTCAGTCACCGGCTCCGGGTCGTCCGACTTCACACTCAAAGTGGCCAGAAATGCCCCCACCGGCACCTACCCCATCACCATCACGGGTACCAGCGGAGGCACATCACACTCCACGACGCTTACCTTCTCCATCTACAGCAGGTATGAAAGACCTTAACCGCTTGCGTAAGCTGCGCTGCCATTGAAAAAAGGCCCAGACTCCTCAGTCCGGGCCTTTTTCGATGGGTGCAAAAATCCGGTCAGGTGAACGGCCATCAATTATTCTGACTCTTGGAATCCCACTCCCAACCGGATAGAGCCGCAGCCGCTCCCTGGGCAGCCGTGGCGGTTACGCTCTGCGGCGTTTGCGCGTTTCTTCAGCTCTACTGCACCCAGCCGCTGCTGCCGCTCTTCACCGGTCTCTTTCACGCCTCAAAAACCGCGGTTGGCATGACAGTCTCCGCCGCAACGCTGGGCGTTGCGCTCTCGGCGCCTATCTTCGGCGCGCTCACCGAACGGCTGCCGCGCAAGCGAGTCATCGTCGCTTCGCTCCTGGGTATCTCCATCCCCACGCTGCTCGCCGCCACTTCCACATCGCTCGGACAGCTTATTTTCTGGAGATTCCTGCAGGGCATCATGGTCCCCGGCATTGTCGCCGTCGTTGTCACCTACATCGGGGAGGAATGGCCGCCGGACCGCGTCGCCCTGATCATGAGTTTCTACGTCAGCGGAACCGCACTTGGCGGCTTCACCGGACGCGTCGGAACCGGCATTTTGACCGACTGGTTCAACTGGCGTATCGCCTTCCTTGTGCTTGGCGCAGCCTCGCTTGCAGGAGCCGCCGCGGTGGCCGCCTGGTTGCCGCATGGCAGGCGCCGTCCCGCCGCACACGCAGATTCATCCTCGCAACTCGCGTTCCCCTACCAGGTGCAAAGCCTCTTCCGCAGCCGCCGTCTAGTGGCCACCTTCGCCGTCGGATTCAACGTGCTGTTCTCGCTGGTCGGCGTCTTTACCTGGATCACCTTCCACCTCAGCGCCGTCCCATATTTGCTTTCCACCACCGCCCTCAGCTCTCTCTTTTTTGTTTATCTCGTCGGCCTTGTGGTCACGCCCGCCGCCGGATTGCTCATCACCCGCGTCGGCCTGCGCGCCGGAATTGCCGGAGCCATCGGCTGCTCCATGGTGGGAGTCCTGCTGACTCTTGAGCCTCGATTGTGGGTCATCATCCTGGGCCTTGCCCTGGTTTCTTCCGGCGTTTTCATCGCCCAGACTGCCGCTCAGAGCCATCTCCGCGTGGCCGCACCGCCCGGTTCGCGCGTGACTGCCGCCGGCCTTTACATGACCTGCTATTACCTTGGCGGAACCGCTGCCGGCGTTGTTCCCGGAGCCTTCTGGGCTCTCGGCAAATGGCCCGCCTGCGCGGCATTCATTGTTGCCATGCAGGCCGTTGCCCTGGCCATCGCCCTCGCCGGCTGGCGCAGCCCGAGACTAGCGTCGGCGGCCCTCAGTCAGAATCCATGAACCCCAAACCGGCAAAAGCGAATCTATAGAAGGTACGCGCAAGACCCGTCCCTTTTTGAGTACTTTCCCGCGCCGTCCGCCCGCTGCGTTGGACCGGCGCTGAATCACGCCCACCCAGGCTGATAAACCATACGAACCCGCAGAGGAGAAGACTTTTGTCCGCAGCGTCACCAGCTTTACCGGTTCCCGCCGGCACAACCGTCAACAACCCGCAGCCGATTGCGCAGGCGCAATGGAAGCCCCGCGTCAATCCCTGGCTGATCGCCATGACCGTCGCCCTGGCCGCCTTCATGGAGGTCCTTGACACTTCCATCGCCAACGTTGCCCTGCCGCACATTGCCGGCAACCTTGGCGCCAGCACCGACGAGGGCACCTGGGTGCTGACCAGCTACCTGGTTTCGAACGCCATCGTCCTTCCCCTGGGCGGATGGGCCTCCAGCGTCCTAGGCCGCCGCAACTTTTTTCTTCTTTGTATTGTTGTCTTCACCGTCTCCAGCTTCCTCTGCGGCGCGGCTCTCTCGCTGCCCATGCTGCTTGTGTTCCGGATCCTGCAGGGCGCCGGCGGCGGCGGTCTGCAGCCCATGGCGCAGGCCATCATGGCCGACAGTTTCGAGCCCCATAAGCGCGGCCAGGCCTTCGCACTCTACGGGCTGGTCGCCGTCCTCGCTCCCTCCATCGGCCCCACGCTCGGCGGCTGGATCACTGACAACTTCTCCTGGCGCTGGATCTTCTACATCAATATTCCCGTCGGCATCCTGGCCTTCATTCTCGTTACCCGCCTGGTCGAAGACCCGCCCTGGATCAAGCCCGACCGCTCCCGCTTCTTCCGCATGGATTATGTCGGCCTGGCGTTCCTGACCATCGCCATGGGCGGCATGCAGATCATGCTCGATAAAGGCGAGGAAAACGACTGGTTCGCCTCCAACTTCATCCGCTTCTTCGCTTTTTTATTCGTCTCCGGCATGATCGCGCTCGTTTGGTGGGAGTGGAATCAAAAAGAGCCGCTCATCAACCTGAAAGTCTTCCGCTTCAAGAATTTCGCCATCTGCTGTTTCCTCATGATGCTGGTCGGCGGCGTGCTCAACGCCAACACCGTGCTGCAGCCGCAGTTCATGCAGCAGCTTCTTGGCTGGACGGCCACCACCGCCGGTCTGGCCCTTACCGCAGGCGGATTCACCCTGGTCCTCGTCATGCCCCTGGCAGGGTTTGCTACCAGCAAAATCTCCGCGCGCTACCTCACTGCCCTCGGATTCCTCCTATTCATCATCACCTTCCGCATCGCTGCTGAAGTCACCACGCTCGACATGACCTTCGGTCAGGCATCCTGGCTGCGCGTGGTGCAGATGATCCCCCTGCCTTTCTGCTTTATCTCCATCACCACAGCGGCTTACGTGGGTATGCCCAAAGAGGACTCGAACCAGGTGGCCGGCCTCATCAATTTTGCGCGAAACATCGGTGGCAGCATCCTAATCGCCCTCACCAATGCCCAGGTGACCAGCCGGTCCATGTGGCACGAGCAGCACCTGCAGGGCGCCATGACCCCGGCATCCATCGCCTATCAGCAGCAAGTGAATGGGCTGAGCGGCTTTTTCGGCGGCAAATTCGGTGATCCCAACAGCGCAACCCTGGCCATTGCCAACATCTATAACCAACTCAACCGCCAGGCCGGTGTGCAGGGCTACCAGGATGTCTACATGGAGCTCTCCTATATGTCGATCTTTCTTGTCCTGTTAGCCTTCCTGCTCAGCAAGAACAAGCCCGGCGCAGCCCCCGGCGGCGGCGGAGGAATGCACTGAGTTTGTATGCCTTGGATTCGGACCGGAGCCGGATGCCCCAGGTCTTCCGCCGTTGCGGACCGCGGCGGAAGACCGGGGATTGCGCAAGCTCCGCCGCACCAAACTGACGACTGACCACTGACATCTAGCCTTTGGCGAACATCGCCTTGATGCCGCGCAGGGCCTGCCGCGTCCGCTCTTCGTTTTCGATCAGCGAGAAGCGCACATGCGCATCACCGTAGTCGCCGAAGCCGATGCCGGGCGAGACGGCGGTCTTTGCATCCGTCAGCAGGCGCTTTGAGAATTCAAGTGACCCGAGCTTGCGGTACTGCTCCGGGATCTGCGCCCATACAAACATGGTGGCCTTGGGCAGAGCGACCGGCCAGCCGAGTTTGTTCAGGCCCTCGACGAGCACGTTGCGCCGGCTGCGGTAGTTCTCGCAGATTTCTCGCACGCACTCCTGCGGTCCTTCAAGCGCGGCGATCGAAGCCACTTGAATCGGCGTAAACGTCCCATAGTCGAAGTAGCTCTTCAGCCGCGCCAGCGCCGAAACCAGCACCGGGTTGCCCACCATGAATCCCACCCGCCAGCCCGGCATGTTGTAGCTTTTCGAAAGCGTGAAAAACTCGACAGCCACGTCCTTCGCGCCGGGCACCTGGAGCACGCTGGGCGGCTTGTAGCCATCGAATCCCAGGTCGGCATACGCCAGGTCGTGAATCAGATGGAAGCCATACTCGCGCGCCAGCTCCACCAGGCGCGCAAGGAAAGGAAGATCCACGCATTCGGTCGTCGGATTTGACGGAAAATTGACAATCAGCGCCTTCGGCCGAGGAACCATGCGCGGAATCAGGTCCTCAAGCTCCGCGAGGAATTTCTCCTGGTCGTGCACCGGCACGCTCACCACGTGGGCCCCCGCAATCACCGGCCCGTAAATATGAATCGGATAGCTGGGATTGGGCACCAGCACCGTGTCGCGCGAATCGAGAATTGCCAGGCACAGGTGGGCGATGCCTTCCTTTGACCCGATGGTGACAATAGCCTCCGACTCCGGGTCGAGATCCACGTTGTAGCGCGTTTTGTACCAGTTGCAGATGGCTTTGCGCAGTCGCGGAATGCCGCGCGAAACCGAGTAGCGATGCGTGGGCGGCTTCATGGCCGCTTCCACCAGCTTGTCTACGATGTGCCTGGGCGTGGCCCCGTCGGGATTCCCCATGCCGAAATCGATGATGTCTTCGCCGCGGCGGCGCGCGGAGACCTTCATCTCGCCGGTGATGTTGAAGACATAGGGCGGGAGCCGCTGAATACGACTGAACTCTTCCATCTTGCAAGTTTAAGGCAAAGGGCGCCGATGCGCAGTGAGCGGCATCGATGCGGCTACGTTGATTTCGGCTTCCTGGGGCGCGGTGTTTCCCGCCAAGGTGTCTCCAATTGACCAGAATTTCAGCGCCATGGTGGGAGAATAGAAGCGGGAGAAGTACGCCTGCGCGAGCTGGCCGCAATTGTTTCCGCTGGCGGGGAACACGGCCCGGATCATCCTAATCAAACTCACCCGCGTTCTTCTCCCTCTAAGGAGTTCGATGAACGCTCTCCTTGTCTACCCGGAATTTCCCGAAACCTACTGGAGCTTCAAACATGCGCTCAAGTTCGTGGGCAAGCGCGCGGCGCAGCCTCCTTTGGGGCTGATGACGATTGCGGCGCTGCTGCCTGCGGCCTGGAACAAGCGCCTTGTGGACACCAACGTTGAGCGTCTCCGCGACCGCGACCTGGCATGGGCTGACGTGGTGATGCTGAGTGGCATGCACATCCAGCGAGAGCCGCTGCTGGCAATTGTTGAGCGCTGCCACGCGCTGGGTCTGCGGACCGTTGTGGGCGGGCCCATTGCCAGCAGCGTGCTGGCCGCCGAACTCAAGGCCGACCACGTGGTCATCGGCGAAGCCGAGACGCTGATTGCCGGCTTGGCGCAGGATCTGGAGCAAGGGACGGCCAAGCCCGTCTACCAGGCCGTCGAGAGGCCGGAGATGGGATTGAGCCCTCTGCCCGACCTGAGCCTGATCAAGATGAATCGCTACTCCACCATGGCCGTGCAGTACTCGCGCGGCTGCCCATTCAACTGCGAGTTCTGTGACATTATCGAGATTTACGGTCGCCGTCCCCGCACCAAGGCTGTTGCCCAGGTGCTGGCCGAGCTAGACCAGTTGCGTGCCGCCGGCTGGCGCGAAGCAGTTTTTATCGTAGACGACAACTTCATCGGCAACAAGGCGCGCGCCAAGGAACTGTGCGTGGCGCTAGCTGAGTGGCGCAGCCAATACAAAACCAGCTTCGACTTCAACACCGAGGCATCCTTGAACCTGGCCGACGACCCGGAGCTGATGCAGCTGATGAAGGACGCCGGCTTCGTCTCCGTTTTCCTGGGTATCGAGACTCCCGATGAATCGGGTCTCATCGCCAGCCACAAGCTGCAAAATACGCGGCGCAGCCTGCTCGATAGCGTCGCGAAGATACAGAGTTATGGCATGCAGGTGATGGGCGGGTTCATTCTCGGCTTCGACACCGATCGCGAAGATATCTTCGACCGCATGGTCGAGTTCATTCAGAAGAGCGGCATCCCCATTGCCATGGTTGGCCTGCTGCAGGCCATGCCGGGGACGCAGCTCTTCCGCCGATTGCGCACGGAGGGCCGCATTCTCGATGCCGGCCACGGAGACAACACCGGCGACAAGCTCAACTTTCTTCCTCACATGGATTCGGCCCGGCTGGTCGAGGGCTATCGCTCGGTGCTTAAACGCATCTATAGCTGCGAGGCCTACTATGAGCGCGTCAAGCTCTACCTGAGCCGGACGCAGTCGAAAGAACAGTCGTCCCGGCAGCGATGGCTGACACCTGCCAATGCGCGCGCCTTCGTCACCTCTATCGTTCGCCAGGGAGTCTTCGGCCGCCAGCGCTGGAGCTACTGGAAGTTTCTCCTCACCGTCGCCACGCGTTACCGCCATTGCGTGGGCGCTGCCATGACGCTTGCGGTGATGGGTTATCACTTCCAGGTGATGACCGACCGGCTCACCAAGGCTGTGCTCGCGAAGGCTTCGGTGGGCGGAATGGAAGCGGAGCTTGCGGAGAAAGTCGACTTGTAAGGCATAGTTGCCCCTGGAAATGCGGCACCCACTCGGCCCAGGGCACACAACCTTATACTGATAGACGACATGCCCCAATTCCCACCCGTTGCCGAACAGATGGATCTGCTCGAAAAAGGCGCCGCGGAGATCATCCGCGTGAGCGACCTGCGCGAGCGGCTTGAAGACAGCCTCAAAACCGGCCGCCCCCTGCGCGTGAAGGCCGGCTTCGACCCCACCGCGCCGGATTTGCACCTCGGCCACACCGTGCTGATGCGCAAGCTTCGCCACTTCCAGCAGCTGGGCCACACGGTGATTTTTCTGGTGGGCGACTTTACCTCGCTGATCGGCGATCCAACGGGGCGGAATGTTACGCGGAAGCCGCTGACACGGGAACAGATTGACGCCAACGCCGAAACTTACAAGCAGCAGGTTTTCAAGATTCTGGACGAGCAGGCGACCGAGGTCCGCTACAACTCCGAGTGGCTGGGCAAGCTGGGTTACGAGCAGACCATCCGCCTCACTGCACACTTTACCGTGTCGCAGATGCTGGAGCGCGACGAGTTCCACAAGCGCTTTCAGGCCGAGCAGCCCATCAGCCTGCATGAACTGCTTTACCCTGTCATGCAAGGCTACGACTCGGTGTGCCTGGAGTGTGACGTCGAACTCGGCGGCACCGATCAGCGGTTCAACCTGATGTGCGGCCGCGAGCTGCAGCGCCACTACGGGCAGAAGCCGCAGATCGTGCTGATGACGCCGATTCTGGAAGGCCTGGACGGCGTGCAGAAGATGTCGAAATCCCTCAACAACGCCATCGGCATCAATGAGCCGCCCGCCGAAATGTATGGCAAGCTGATGTCCATCAACGACGAGTTGATGTGGAAGTACTGGGTGTTTCTGACCGACCTGAGGCAGTCTGAAGTGGACGCGCTCAAGGCTGAGGTCGCCGCCGGCAAGCTCCACCCCATGGAAGCCAAGAAGCGCCTCGCCCGCACCATCACCGCCGGCTTTCACGGCGAAGCTGCCGCGATCACCGCCGATGAGAACTGGGCGCGCATGTTCCAGCAGAAGGAAACCGCGGAAGACCTGGAGGAAGTTCCCGTTGCTTATGCCGATCTGGTTGGCCCTTCCGGCGCGCCGGGTACAATGCAGATTCGCCTCCCCAAGCTGCTTGTTCAACTCGGTCTGGCCGCGTCCGGTGCCGAAGCCAGCCGGAAGATTGCCGAAGGTGCGGTCAAACTGAACGGCGAAGTTGCCACTAACTCCCTGATTCCACTGAAAGAACTGCCTGCGCGGATCGTGGTGCGGCTGGGCAAGCGAGCCAGGATAGCCGTAATATCGTAAATTTGGCCTTGTTTTTTTGGCCAAATGGCATACACTGGTTCTGGAGGCACACCATGGCAACCCATACCATCCCGGATTTGCTCGGCGGTGAAGTGATTCTCGGCAAGGCTTTCAAGAGAAGCGGCGAGCTTGCGGAAATGGTTCGGGAAGGGCTGCCGGTGAAGGCGCTCTTTCTGCTTGCCCAGCGGCTCGACCTGCGCCAAGCCGAGATATCCGAGAAGATCGGCATTCCCCAGCGCACACTCACGCGGCGCATGACGCAAGACTCCCGGCTCACGCCAGCCGAATCCGACCGGACGGTGCGGCTGGCGCAGGTTTACGCCAACGCCACTGAGACGCTGGGCAGCGGCGACAAAGCCGCAGCGTGGCTCAAGACGCCCAACCGCGCACTGCGTGGCGAGCGTCCCCTTGACCAGATGGACACCGACCCTGGTGTGCGCGAAGTGGAAGACATCTTGGGCCGCATCGCTTATGGCGTCTATTCCTGATGCGCATCTGGCGGCTTTGCCGGGCGCCGTATGCCAACGAGGCCTTCAGCGGCGAAGGCGCGCGGCGCTTTGGGGGCCGTTGGAATTCGCGCGGTGTCCCCATGGTTTATTGCTCGTCGTCGCTGGCTCTGGCGGCGATTGAGTTGTTCGTTCATCTGGAACCGAACCTGCAGCCGGCCGACCTGGTTTCAATTGCAGCGGATCTGCCGGATACAGAACCTTCACGCACTATTCAGCCTGATGAGTTGCCGCCGGAGTGGTGGTCCGACGACTTTGAACCGCTGCGCGCGCTCGGCGACGGCTGGATTCGCGCAAAGAGTTCGCTGTCGATGTTGGTTCCCTCGGCTCCGATCCATTCCGAGTGGAATGTGCTGCTCAATCCGCTGCATCCCCGCATGAGCGAGCTCCGTATCGACCCCGCTCAGCCCTTCATATTCGACGCGCGAATGTTTCAGCAGAAGCAGCCGTAAATAGCTGTCCCTCAACCGCCCAGCGCGAACACCCGCGCCGATTCCAGCAGCTTTGCCACCGACTCCTTCGAGCACGACTCGGTGTAAATCCGCATCAACGGTTCGGTGCCGCTGGCGCGGAGCAGCAGCCAGGTCTCGGCGGCGTTGGGCTTGGTGGCGGCTTCGGGGTTGTCGAGATAGAACTTCACGCCATCGAGGTTTTCCTGGCGGAGGATCTTCATGCCTGCAAAGACCGGATCGCCTGTTTTGAGCGCGCGGGCTCGTGCGATCGCTCCGTTCTTGACGTCGTCAGCGATGTGCAGATCGATGCGGCCGTACTGATGCTCGCCGTACTCGGCCTGGAGGTCGGCGACAAGCTGGCCGAGGGTTTTTCCTTCTTCGGCCATCACGTTGGCCAGCAGAAGCGCGTTCAACAGGCCGTCGCGTTCGGGCAGATGGCGCTGGAAGCCGATACCGCCCGACTCCTCGCCACCCATCACGATTTCGCGCTCCAGCATGTAGTCGCAGACAAACTTGAAGCCGATGCCGTGCTCGATCAGTTCGCGCCCATGCTTGGCGCAAATTCGGTCCAGCATCTTGGTGGTGTTGAAGGCGCGAGTAACGGCTCCAGGCCAGCCCTTGCGCTTGAGCACCCAGCTCAGCAGGACCGAAAAAATCTTGTGCGGGTCGACAAAATTTCCATCCTCATCCGTCGCGCCGATGCGGTCGGCGTCGCCATCGGTGCAGAGGCCGGCTTGGCAGTGGTTGGCCACGGTCGCCTCGCCCAGGGCGCGGATATGCGGCTCAATGGGCTCGGGGTTGATGCCGGGGAAGAGCGGGTCGACGTTGCCGCGGATCTGCACGTGGGCCACGCCGATTCGCGTGAAGATGTCCGAAAGAATGGTGCGCCCGGCGCCGTACATCGAGTCAATGCAAAACTTCATGCCGGAGCGGGAGATCAGGTCGAGGTCAGCGAAGCTCTCGATTGCCTGCAGGTAGGGCGGCAGAAAATCGACTTCCTCGGTCGCCGCAGGCACGGCTGCGAGTGGGACCGGCTGGCCGAGATAGGATTCGATTTCCGCGATGATGGAGGGCTTTCCAGAACCACCGTACCAGGCTTTGTATTTGACGCCGTTCCACTGCGCGGGATTGTGCGACGAGGTGATCATGATGCCGCCGGCGGCCTTGCGCCCGCGGACGCCGAAGCTCAACGCGGGCGTGGGAGTGATGTCGTTCGCGAGCATGACGGGAATGCCGGTGGCAGCGACCACTTCAGCGCAGGCGCGCGCGAAAGCCTTCGACTCGAAACGCGTATCGTAGCCGATGCAGAGGCCCTGGGCGGGGTCTTCCTGGTCAGAGCCGCGGCGGGAGTGTACGTAGGCAGCCACTGCCTGCGCGGCAATGCGGACGTTGGCGAAGGTGAAGTCGTCCGCGATCACGCCGCGCCAGCCGTCGGTGCCGAACTTGATTTGCGGGTGAGGCATTCCGGGTTCCAGCTCTCCTGGTACTACGGTCGTAGATCGGCGCTTTGGAGGGGGCAGGGGTCTTCAGACCCCTGGAAAAGGGCGAAAATAACGGAGCCTTCAGGCCCGGGTTCTTGCCGCTCTTTCCCCAAAAGACGCAAGTACAAACTGTGGTACTAGGACTAAGAGTAAAACATTGCGGAGGCGCGAGTTGGAGACGCGACAATACAGGATCGGGTGGCATACGGCCACGTTTGCCACGGCCGACACTCTCTTTCAGTCAGATCAGTTCGGGCCGCCCCAGCAGTCCCAGTTCCTTCACGATCTTTCCCACATCCTGGGAGTGGTCGCGGTGGGCAATCAGCAGCGCGTCTTCGGTGTCCACAATGACCAGGTTTTCAACGCCAACAAGGGCTACAAACTTTTTGGGGCTGTAGATGTAGTTGTTGCCCGCATCAATGGTCATGTGGCCTTCGCTCTCGGCCACGTTACCGTCGCCGTCGCCACGCAGTCGAGTGTCGAGCTGGTACTCGTAGAGTGAGGCCCACGAGCCCAGGTCGTTCCAACTGAACTCGGCGGGAAGGCAATAGAGGTGAGACAGGTGCTCGCCCTTGGCCGAGCGCGGCTCAAGCACCGCGTAGTCCACGGAAATGTTTTCACACTTGGGATAAAGAGAGTGAAATACCTCTTCAAAATCCGCTGTACCATACGCCGCGGCAATGCTCTCCAAGAGCGGCGCGGTCTCCGGCAGGTGCTCGCGCACGGCGTTTGCCAGGGTGCGCGCCGACCATAGAAACATGCCCGAGTTCCAATAGTAATTGCCGGCGGATACAAATTCCTCGGCGCGATTCTGGTTTGGCTTTTCAGTGAAACGCCGGACATGCAGCGCGGAATCGTCCTTGGTGTAGTCGCCGGTCTCAATGTAGCCGTAGCCGGTTTCGGCGCGGGTGGGCTCAATGCCCAGCACCACCATGTTGTCGCCAACGGAAGCCAGGGCTATGCCTCTTTGCAGCGCCTTGAGGAAGCGCGGCTCATCGGCGATGACGTGATCGGAAGGGAAAACGCCGAGCACCGCATTGGGGTTTTGCCGCTCGATGAGGAATGCAGCCAGTCCGCAGGCGGGAGCGGTGTTGCGGGCCACCGGCTCCTGCACGATCTGTCCGGCAGGGAGTCCCGGCAATTGATCGGCGATCTCTTGGGCCAGAAACTCGTTGGTAACGATCCAGGTCTTTTCCAGCTTGGCCAGCGGCTTGAGGCGCTCCACCGTCTGCTGAATCATGGATCGTTCACCGTCGAGCGCCAGCACCTGCTTGGCGCGCGCACGGCGAGAGCGGGGCCAGAAGCGGGTGCCGCTGCCGCCGGCGAGAATCACAGGGCGAAAATCGATTGACTTCGACATTGAAGACACATCCTACCGGACGAGCGGCATGTTTGCACAGTGCGCGTATCACTTTTTGGCAATGGGTTGATTTGGAAGCGCTTGAGCAGCGGCGGATTCTCAATCGCCGCTGCTCAAATTCACTGTGGTCCCTGTGGCTGGAGAAGCCGATTTATTTCAGCTGCGTCAGGAATTCGCCCATGCGGCGCACGCCTTCGTCGATGTTTTGCTTGGTGACAGGGTACGAAATGCGGATGTGCTCCGCAGTGCCAAAGGCCTCGCCGGGAACCGTGACCACGTGCGCCTCATGCAGCAGCCGCGTGGCCAGTTCGGTGGCGGAGCGAATGCCGCCTTTGCCGATAAAGGCGCCGATGTTGGGATACACGTAGAATGCGCCTTCGGGCTTGGTGCAGGTGACGCCGGGAATCGTTGCCAGTTTGGCCAGCATGTAGTCGCGCAGATCGATGAACTCGGCGCGAAACTCGCAGACGCATTCTTGGGACCCGGTGAGCGCGGCGATGGCCGCCTTCTGCACCATGCTGGCGGCGTTGGAGGTGGACTGCGACTGCAGCTTGCTGAGGTTGGCGACCACGGGCTTCGAGGCCAGCGCGAAACCGGCGCGCCACCCGGTCATGGAATACGTCTTCGAAAGCGAACCGAGAATGACCAGGTGCTCCTTGGCCCAGGTAAATGAGCCGCCGGAGACCGGCTTGCCCGCGTAGTTCAGATACACGTAGCACTCGTCGAGCAGCAGGAAGATGCCGCGCTCGTGGGCCAGGTGAACGATGCGTTCGAGGTCGTCCGCGGAGACCACCGAACCGGCGGGATTGGACGGCGAGTTGAGAATGATGGCCTTGGTGCGCGGCGTAATGGCCTTCTCGATCGCATCGGCCGTGATGCGAAAGCTCTCTGCCTCGCTGGTTTCGAGAAACACGACCTTGCCGCCCGCGTACTGGATGATGTCTTTGAAGCTGACCCAGTAGGGGACAGGCAGGATGACCTCGTCGCCGTGATCGACAAGAATCTGGATGGTATTGAACAGCGCCAGCTTGCCGCCGGTGGTGAAGATGGCCTCGTCCAGCCCGTAATCGGAGCCGAAGTCGCAGGCGTGGCGCTCGACAATTGCCTTGCGCACGTCGGGAATACCGGGAACTACGGTGTAGCGGGTGAAGTTGGCTTCAATGGCGGCGATGGCCGCGTCCTTGATGTGCCGCGGGGTGGGGAAGTGGGGCTCGCCGGCGCCAAAATCCACCAGGTTAGCGCCTTGCGCGCGCAGCTTTGCGGCCTCGGCGGCGACAGCCATGGTTGCGGAAACTTCAATGCGGCCGATTCTGTCGGCAAAGACTTGAGAAGGAGCGGAAACTGTCATAGCACTTCTATCTTTACAGATTTCCCGGCTAGGTCCAAGCGCCGGCTCCGCAAAGGGGAACTTTACCCAGGTTTCATCCCCCAAAATCCAGAATCAATTTCCCGATTCCCGGGCGCCTTGGGTCTGGATTCTCAGACCTGGGAACCCATATTGTCCGATTAGCAGGTCAACCGGGCACAACTCGAAGCCATGCGATCCTTGTCCTGGTCCCCCACGGAAGCAGCAACGGGGGCGCTCCAAACACAAGCGAACTGAGGGAGCGAAGAGGAGACCCGGACCAGCTCATGCGTGTTGCGCGATCAGCGGCCTGAATAATCGACCCTCAGACCCCGTGTTTGAGTTCTGTCCGGCTAGGCGGTCATCCGCTCGTACGGCGAAGATGCCAGCCAAAGGCATGAAACGACGAGGCCCGCGAACCGGGCCAGCCTCAATCTAAAATTGACCGAGAGTGGTGGAACCCTGCCGTATCAGCCCAGGGCGAAGTGCTGTGCCGACACGCCCAAGTCTTTCGAAGGTGGCTCCTTTTTGCCTTAGCTACCATAACCACCGAGCATTTAACTTGTAGATGCGAGCCAGATGACAACCAGACAGGCCAATTCTTTCCGCCGTTCCCGATTGCTGTGGATTGGAACGCTTGCCGCGATCGTGGTAGTGGCGGCTGGCGCCTTTTTCCTGGAGCGGAAAGCCTCACGGACCTTTCGGGATACGGTGGCGGCTCCAACCGCGCAAAGCTCTGACTACGTCGATCCGGCGGAATGCACGCGTTGTCACCGGGATGTAGCCGCAACCTACCGCAAAACGGGCATGGGACGGTCGTTCTCGAAGGCTTCGGCTGCAAACGTCGTGGAAGACTTCGCGCGAGCCAACACGGTCGATCATCGCCTTTCCGGCATGCGCTACGAAATGGTCGAACGGAATGGCGAGTTATTCGAGCGGCGGTCGCAGCGCGGCTTTGACGGCAAAGAGACGAACGTGATGGAAGAGCGGATCGACTACGAAATCGGCTCGGGCAATCATGCGCGAACCTACCTCCATCGGGCCGCGAATGGGCAGCTGATCGAGTTGCCGGTGACCTGGTACGCGGAAAGCAAGGGCTACTGGGCAATGAGTCCGGGCTACGACCAAAAGCACCAGAAGGACTTCTTCCGCGCCATCAAGCCGGAGTGCATGTTCTGCCACAACGGCTATCCGCCGGGCGACCCAGGATCTCTGCATGGAGATGCGGATTTGGACAAGTCGATCTTCCCGAGGCAGTTGCCCGAAGGCATCGACTGCCAGCGCTGTCACGGACCGGGTAAGGCGCATATCGAGGCGGCGAGTGACAGTCAGTCCTCAGCCGAACGGGTGCGGGCAACCATCGTCAACCCTGCGCGGCTGGGGCGGGAGCGGCAGCTTGAGGTCTGCATGCAGTGTCACCTTGAGACCAGCTATCTTGAACCGAACGAGCAGCGGGCCTTCGACCGCCCAATCTTCTCCTATCGGCCGGGCGAGCTGATGGCCGACTACAAGCTTTATTTCCTGCCTGATGCCGCGAACGCGACAGACGACCGATTCGAGATCGCGCATGCGGCGTTCAGGCTGCGCAAGTCAGCGTGCTTCCGCAACAGCCAGATGACTTGCTTGACCTGCCACGATCCGCATGACATTCCGCATGGGCCAGAGGCTACGGCACACTACGTGGAGGTTTGCCTGAACTGCCATCACGGCGTCAAGCACACCGTGGCGCTGCCGGCAGCGAGCACGTGCCTGACCTGCCACATGCCGAAGCGCCGCACCGACGACACGGTGCATGTGGTGATGACCGACCACTTCATCCGGCGCACTCAGCCGAATCGCGATCTGCTGGCGCCGCTCGCTGAGGCCGTGGCGCTCAAACGTGCCGTCACGAACGTCGCGCTCTACTATCCGGAGAAACCTCCGGCGACGCCGGCGGCGGAAATCGCCGTGGCCGAGGCGCAGGTTGAGAACGACCATGGCATGGAACGCCTGCAGACACTGCTGGAACGGTACCGGCCGGGTGCGCCGGAGCCTTATCTGGCTCTGGCTCAAGAGTACGAGCGTGCGGGAAATGAGACGGAGGTGGCGCGCTGGTCGCGGCTTGCGCTGGAGAAGCGCGGAAGCTTCGAGCCGGCGATTGTGGAGCTTGCCCATGCGCTGTTTGCGGCGCACCAGGATGCAGAGGGAACGCGTACGCTCGAAGAGGGAGTGGCGCAGTATCCGCAGGACGACCTGCTACTAAGCGATCTGGGCAACGCGTATCTGCGCAGCGGCGAGACCGCGCAGGCTGCCGCGGTGCTGGAGCGCGCGGTAAAGGCGAATCCGGAACGGCCCGAGGCGCACAACCTGCTGGGCGTGATCGCCAGAGGACGCGGGGATTTGAGCACGGCGGAGCGCGAGTTCCGCGAGTCACTGCGATGCCAGCCGGAAGACGCCGAGACCAACGACAATCTGGGGAATCTGCTGTTTGAGCGCGGTGTCTACAAAGAGGCGGCCTTTTACTTCGAGAAGGCGATCGATGCCGACCCGATGTTTGCCGAGGCGCATCATCACTTCGGCCGTTTGCTGGTGGTGATGGACCAGGTGCCACGCGCGGTCGCGGAGCTGAACGAGGCTGCGCGGGAGAGCGCCGGAGATTCTCAGATCCACGAGGACCTGGCTGATCTGCTTGCCGCGACCGGCCATGAAGGCGAGGCCGCGGCCCAGTATACCCGGGTGCTGGAACTCAAGCCCAACCATCCGCAGGCACAGCTGGGTCTGGGAATAACACTGCTGGAGCAACACCGACCAGCCGAGGCGCGGCAACATCTGGAGGCGGCGGCGCAGGGCCCTGACGCAGAGACGGCGCGGCGTGCAAACGCTCTTCTTGCTCAGCATCTACGTTGAAGGTCTTGGCGGGCGTTTCAGTGATGGGCATCGTGTCGTAAGCACAGGCCCAGAGCCCTGCTGTCCAGAGATGAGTTGAGCTGGTTGTGAATAAAGCAGATCGGACTGCGCCCGGCTTCGCAATGTGATTGGTCCGGGCCGTTTTTGAGTTTACTTCTGGTTAGGCGGTGATTCTCTAGCAATCCGTCTACGGGCGTACCATTTGCGATATGACCAGAGAGAAGCTGGATTTCTGCTTGTTGGACGAGGTGCCGGCCAAGTGCTCGCAGTTGCGGCTGTGACCGAATTCGTCCGGTCATTCCAGCATCGCATTTTCATTGTGGGTATTCATTGGGTTCCGGAATTCGTCGTCGCTCTTTCGATCCCTCTTCTACCAATCCTGCTTGGCCTAATTCTTTTGCGTCAACGCAAAGAAGAGCGAAACCCCAATTGAAGCAGAGGCAGTTTTTGAGTTACTTCCGGTTGGCCGGTGATCCTCCCGGAATCCCCAAAAAGGGAGAACCTTCAGCCTCCAAGAGGATGAGTTCGGAATGGTGACAGATTACTTTTCGTTTGGAGTGAAATCGTTGAGCATGTGGGCCTCCGATCGGAAGACGTGGTACTGATCGAAGCGGATGTCGTTGAGCATTGCGGCGTAGGGGCCGTAGGTCCGGAATGTTTCATCCCACTCGCTCAGAGTCCGCACAGACCTCATTCGCACGATGGAGATGCTTCTCTGGGGGCAAATATAGGTCTTTCCGCCGATTTCGACAGGACCGTATTCAATCACAATGTCAGATCTAGCCAGTGGAGTCGTCGATTTCGGTTCGGCGTGGACGTCAAAGCGCAAGACAGCTCCACTGCCGGGATCGACAGCGATTTCTTCGTGATAGCCCACATATCGCTCGAATGCTCGTTCGCCGTCCCCATCGGGAAGGCAGCAAAGCCAATCCTCGTACCGGGACCGCTGCGTTGGGATTACCTTTTGGAACACGGCCACGCGGCCGAGGATTCCTCGTTCCCATCGACTCCAGGTGAATCCGCCATCTTCTTTGATGTCTTTCAGCAAGCCTTCAAGAGCTACACCGAAGACTCCATAGGTGATCAATTGGGGTTCTTTGGGCTTTTTCTTGGGCGGTTTTGTTTCCACCACCTCCAAGCCGCCCCGATAGTGCACGGTGGTCGACCAACTGTCAGTCATGTGAAGCGGTCGATAATTGACGTTGGTTCCGGCTTCAAGGTACATCGGCGTTTCCTGGTATCGGATCGTAGTTTGTCTAGCGAAGAGGTCAGGCAGCTTGTGGATTGTCGTGCTCAAGTACTCCGCTGTCAGCGAAAGTATGTGCTGTTGTGCTTTAAGGTCCGGAGGAACCTTGATTGGGATCTCATTCGCCGGTGGCTCCAAAAAGGCGGATGAATCGGCAAGGATGCGGAGTTCTTCTTCGACTCGCTTGCCGCGCACTTTTTCGCTCCATGATGCAAGCCTGGCTTCGCTCAGCCGCTCACTGAGCGCCAGCATCGAGAGCTGTTTTGCCAGCTCTGCGTCCGACTCCCCGCGCGACGAGAACAATAGCTGTTCGAGTTGTTCAACGGATACCCTCTTGGGTGGAGGAATCTGATCAATCGAATAGTACGGCTGATCATAGAAGCCGGTATTGGTGCGGGCGATCACCCCCGGCCGGTCGATGACGATCTTCAAATCGTGATAGTCATTGGGATGGTCCGCGGGAGATGGGGAAAAAGAGATTCTGTAAAAAGGCCCGGCATCCTGAACGCAGCTCTCGATCTGCTGCACCAGGTCGAAGCCGCTATCGAGCACGCGGCCACCGCTCTGAATCGCGAGCACCTTTCGGTATAAGTTTATAGCGCTGGCTTTGTGCGGGTTGCGCACTCCATCCAGGTAGCTCTTATAAATCTGCCGCTGAGCCAGGGCGGGATTTGAGTCGGGTGCAGCCGATAAAGAACTTGGATCGATTTCCCCGACTGCAAAGCTATAGAGAGCCAAACGCGCTTCGCGAAGCAGTGTGGAGAACCACCAGACAGCGTCAAATTCCTGCGACGCTGGCGAACCAGCTTTGGCCTCCGCATATGCGCCGCTCCCGATCCCCCAGCCGGGACCGACCCATAGCAACAGCTTTCTGCCCGGCATCTTTCGTTCATCCGTGGCGATCTGGCCCAGCGCCTTCAATGCCGAATCTGAGGCGGAATCCTTCATTCCCGGCGCTGCCCTCCCTCTCTGCCAGCCCACGTTATGGCGAACCAATGCGAAATCATTATGTTCGATCTCCCGTGCGATTACGTTTCCGTCGCTTGAGGAGGGAACAGTCCAAAGACCAGTATCGGCCAGCAGGAAAACTGACACAGGTCGCTTTAATCGTCCGCCTCTTTGACGCAGATAACTTATAACTGCGAGGCGTTCGTCGCGCGCCAGATTCTCCGGCAATTCGATGGTGTCGATTAGCAGAATGATTTTGACGGGAGGCTCGGACAATGCGCCCAGGCCATCAAAGGCTTGAAACGAGAGAATGTCTTGCGGACGACCGTTCTCAAGCAGGCTAAAGTCGGCTCCTGCAAGGCCGGAAACCGGATTTCCTGCAGCATCCTTAACCACAACATCGAGACTGATGAGTCCTTCCGCTTTATCTCTTTCCACCGAAGAGACCGCCGCAATTCCGATGTCCGTAGGTGCGTGCTGTATTTCTTGCGACGCACATAAAATACTCGTCGCGCCCAGAAAAAGGGAGACGCATGTGCAGAGTTGTTTCTTCATTCTGAGGGACTCGAATTGCGCCACCTTCGATGTGGGGAGTATACGCTGGGGGCACCTCGCACCGCTGCGTACGCATGCATCCGCGCTTGAAGCCACGTCTTTATCGGGCACGCAAAGTCAGATCAGCGCATTCCCTGACAATCGTTCCGCCCGGATGGTCGCCAATCCTTCTCTATGCCGAATCTTCGCCCTGAAGGTGACCGAATCTGGCCGGAAATCGAGTGAGGGCAGGATGGCGGTCATCCGACAGCCAGCTGGATAGAATCGTATTCCGGGCTTCAGCGGTGGGCGAACTCGAATGGACTGTGAAGAACAAGCCTCAGTTACCGCTTGAACGCGTCGGGGATAACAGGATTGTTATTCCGTGCGGAGCACGCGCATAGGTTCGACGGAGGCGGCTCTTCGGGCGGGCAGGAAGCAGGCCACAACAGCCGTCACCAGAAGAACCGCCCCCACTGACCCGAAAGCGGTGAAGTCGAGAGCGTGGACGCCGAACAATAAGCTCTGCATGGCGCGCCCGACGAAGTAGGCGCCAATGAGACCGAGCGCCAGGCCGATGGCCGAAAGCAGAACGCCGTCGCGGATGACAAGAGCGACGACACGCGATCGGGTGGCGCCAAGAGCCATGCGGAGAGCGATCTCATGCGCACGCTGGGCCACGGAAAACGCCATAACGCCGTAGATGCCGAGCGCGGCCAGGAATAACGCGACCATCGCAAAGCTGGTGAATAGGATGAGGGTAAAGCGCTGGTTGGCCATGGATTCGTCGACGACCTGGTCGAGAGTCTTGGGCTCCGCCAGCGCCACGGCGGGATCGACGGCGTGCACTGAGGCGGCAATGCTTTTCACCATGGTGGAAGGGTTTACCATAGTGCGCACGCCAAACCCCGCCTGCGGCCATGGAATCTGCCAGAACGGAATGAGCATCTCCGGGTTTTCTTCGCGTTGATCGGCGGTATGCACGTTGTGGTAGGTTCCAACAATTTGCCACGCAATATACGGGCCAAGCTTGGTGACGCCGGGAATGAGTTGCTCCACCAGAACGCGCTGACGTAGCGGGTCCTTGCCTTTCAGATACTTATTTACGAAGTCCTGATTTACCATTGCCACTTTGACGGAGGCCGCGTTGTCCTGGTCAGTAAAGGCGCGGCCGGAAAGTGTTTGTATGCCGAAGGTCTGGAAATAGTCCGGGGTGACCATGCCGAAACCTGTACCGGGGCGCTGGGAGGGATTGGCATAGGTGGGTCCGCCTTCGAGAGTGAGAGGCATACCGAATCCTGCTCCATAGATCGGAAAGCCCGTCATGACCGCTGCGTGGGAAACACCGGGGACGACAGCGATATGCGCGAGGATGTTGCGATAGTAAGCGCTCATCCGATCCGGATCTTTGGATCGCGAATCCGGTACAGGCAGAAAGAAGGTGAGGACGTGATCGGTCTTCAGGCCAAGATCGACATGAGCGAGGTTCCAGAAGCTGTGGATGGTGAGGCCGGCTCCGGCAAGCAGGGTGAGGGCCAGCGCGAATTCGCCGATGACCGACAGCAGCACACCCCATCAGACCGATCAGGCGCTGCTGGCCCTGACTATCGAGCCGACGCCGCTCACCAGCCCTCCCGGCGGCGTCTACAACTACACGGCCAGCTACGACGGTGTGGGCAACCTCGAAAACTATATTGACCCGGTCGTCATGGGCACATGGAACTTCGGCTACGATTACTTGAACCGTCTGACGACGGCCCAGAATACGGCGGTTACAAGCGTGTCCGGCGAGTACACTAACATGAACGGTTGCTGGATCTACGATCCCTTCGGCAACCGGACGCTGGAGGCGTTCTCCGACACCACTTCCACGCCTTGCGCCCCGGGCGCTCCCATCGGTGCGCAGTATACTGTGACCACGCCGACTGCCAACAATCAGGTGTCGGGCTTCCAGTACGACGCGGCGGGAAACGTGCTCTACGACGGCCAGAACAATTACCTCTACGACGCCGAGGGGCGGTTGTGCGTTGGGGAATTCCCCGCCCTCGGCGGCGGATGGCACATTACCCAATACATCTACGACGCCGAGGGGCGGCGTGTAGCGAAAGGAGTGCTCCCGTCGTGGCCGTCTAGCTGCAATGCGCCCACCACGGGCAATGGCTATACGGGCAGCTTTGAGTTTCTGTTCGGACCGGGCGGCGAGCTGGTGACGGAGGTTAACGGTTCCGGCACCCCGCAGTACACCAACGCCTTTGCGGACGGCAAGCTGCTCGCGACATATAGCTTCCTTAACGGCGGCCTGCACTTCGCGCTCAACGACCCGCTGGGAACCAAGCGGGTGCAGGCCACCATCAATGGTTCCGGCCAAGCTGTGCCCGAGCTGAACTACCTGAGCCTGCCCTTCGGCAATGACATCGGCAATCCGCTGACGACGAATAGCGTCAACGTCGGGAACGGCGGCACCGACGCTACCCAGCTTCACTTCACAGGCAAATTCCGAGATACGGCATCCGGCCTCGACTACTTCGGGGCAAGGTACTATGCATCGTCAATGGGCCGGTTCATGTCCCCGGACCCATCGCAGTTGGCGTATGCAGATCCGACAAACCCGCAGAGTTTCAATCTTTACAGCTACGCGTGGAACAATCCCTTGGTCAACACAGACCCTTCGGGGCTGGAATGCGTTTGGGACGACGGCAGCTTCGATTCGAAAGATGATCCACAAACAGGCAGTTCTTCCGGGTGCAGCGGACAAGGCGGGACGTGGATCGATCCGACAGCATTTTCAACGTTGCATGCAGGCGATTGGAGCAATCAGGCGAACGCAAATATCGCTGGGATCGCACAGGATTTGAATTCCACAAGCACGACTATCGTTGTCTCAGCGCAGCCTCAACAAATGGACCCTGACGACGCCAGGATCATGGCACTTGTTCAGGGAGTCGCCACTGATACGGCAGGTTTCCCGACGATTTGTTCTGTTGGCGCATATGGCCAGATCAACATTGGGCCCCTCCAGGGTAGATATTCGTACGACTCAAATAGCGGGAGCCAATTCAGTGGGGGAACTCGTGTTACGCCTGGCGCTCCAGACTCAATAAACTCCCCAGTAACAGGCAAAAACACGCCACTTGGATCGGCACTCCCATTTTCCGGGTCAGTGAGGGTGAGCCAGAAAGGCTCGTTCAGCGGCAGTTTGGGTGTACGCGATCCCGAAACTGGGATCGGCGCGAGTGTTTCTGTCAACGATCAGGGGCGGCCAGGGGCGGATGTGAGTTGGGCCAGGGGGTCGTTCAAGCAGGAGTCAGGGCCACCTTCGGTGGAATGGGGGATCCAGCATGTCATTAGCGTCATCAGTGCTTTATGCCTTCAAGGTCCGAGATTGGGGTCCCCTCGTCGTGGTGATCCCAGGAGTCTGCGGTATGTTCTATGCGTTTATGGCGGATTTCTTTCCCCCCGGGGGGGACACGCCGATGACGGAAGAGCACATAGAGAAGCTGGGAATGAAGGCTACGCCGCGGAATCGGGCCATCGTTTTCATACTCTCGCTGCTGATGACGGTCTTCGCGGTTTGGAAAATGCTTAAGCCTTAGAGTAAATGCCGAGCGCCCCAGGTCTGGGTTTTCAGACCTGGGAGTACAGCTACGATTTGGAGCCCCACGGCTTTGACGCACAGCGCCGTTTGTACTGATGAAGAAGTCTCGGGTCATCCATCCCGTTCTACCGGCAAAGAACGCGATACCGAATC
The DNA here is from genome assembly GCA_052145815.1 of Occallatibacter sp. Taxonomy (GTDB): domain Bacteria; phylum Acidobacteriota; class Terriglobia; order Terriglobales; family Acidobacteriaceae; genus Telmatobacter. Next base: position 41,922 of record JBKQNU010000152.1, on the reverse strand, counting down.
CGGAAACGACTACTTCGGAGCTAGGTACTTCGCATCTTCAATGGGCCGAATGTTGTCGCCAGACTGGAGCGCGAAGATCGAGCCGGTTCCATACTCAAAGCTCGGCGACCCGCAAACGTTAAACCTTTACGCGTATGTTGGGAACAATCCACTGTCTCGCTTCGATGTAGACGGGCACGAACTCGTCCAGCTTGGCCAGCACACCGACCAGCAGATCAATGACCTCACGAAGCAGATTAACAACACGTTGAAGGATAAGTCGTTGGACTCGGATATTAAAGGCATGCTTAAGGCCGAAAAGACGACTCTAGGCCTCGAGAAAGAAGGCAACAGTGTGGTCAGCGGGCTTTTATCAAAGCTCGATCAGACGGGGCAAAGGAATGGCCTGAAACTTTCCGATTTCACTTTGAGTACCAGCACAGCGAGCGACTTTGCTGGCAAGGCGACTCCGGCGGCGATTGACAGGATGATGGGAGCGCAGGCCTTCACCGCCCCCGGAGGCATTTACATCCGCACGGAACCCGAATTTGGGTTCTACCAGATGTCGCAAAGAAGCTCGGACTTCGGCTACTACGGCGCTTCGGCGCTGCGCCATGAGCAAGTGCACCGAGATGGAGGGCCAGGTCACAATGGAGAGAATCCTGCGTTCCAAATGCAACTTCAGATATTCGAAGGTTTCAAGGGCTATTTCCAGAATCCAGCGATCTATAAGGGACTCGATGACTCAATCCGCAACGGCATCACTTCGAATCCGCAATAGCAGACTATGGGTGTTGCTCTTTATGTTTGGTGCAACCGTGTCCGCAATTTCTCAGCAGCCCGCTCTTCAAGGGGTGAAGTTTGAAATTGTCTCAGTGAGGGCGCTCGGCGACGAAGAGGCTGCCGAAAGGTCGCCTGACTTCGTTGGCCCAAACGTTGCGGTACGAATTCGTCTTTCAACTGCCTCGCACGGTGTCAGCTTTTACAGTTGGAAGAACTCCGCCATTCCAACCGGCTATACCGTCGAACGTAGCGCCTCGGGTTTTGTCTGGTTGAGCGGAAGCGGTGGACAAAAGAAAACCGGCGTGAGCCCAGGCATTCAGGGCGTACTTTTTGGAACTGCCGGAGAGTGGATAACGCTCCCAGCCTACTCGTCCGTAGAATGGGAGCTGCTTGAATCAACCGAATATGCTGGTCAGAAGCATGCCTTCACAGTTTTTCTCAAACAGCGAACGGCTGACAAACCAACAGAGCTGATCTCCGATGCCTTCGTTGTCCCCTCCAAATAGCGGGGGGCCCCAAGCCTCGATTTCGAGACTCGGCATTCACCTACGATGGAGGTCGACATCTATGACGGCTTCCGCCGTTTGTCAAAACGAATACGCGCAATCTCGATCCCGTTCTACCGGCAAAGAACGTGATACCGAATCAGGCAATGACTACTTCGACGCACGCTACTACAGCAGCGCCATGGGGCGCTTCATGTCGCCGGATTGGAGCGCGCAGGAAGAGCCGGTTCCGTACGCGAAGCTGGATGATCCGCAGAGCCTGAATCTGTATGCGTATGTCGAGAACAATCCGCTGTATCGAGCCGATCCGGACGGGCATTGCTGCTGGGACGAAGTCACAGATTTCATGAATAGCGCGAGCAATGCCTACCTGAGTGATCAAGGGGCAGGGCGAATGGCTCCGGATGCGTCGTCGAGTGGTGCGGGGATAGCGGGCGCTATCTCTGGGCATGTACTCTCATTAGCGCAATCAGGTCTGGAGGCGGTCGTCGGCACAGCGGCAATTGTGGGAGGAGGCGGCGAGGCAGTCGTTACCTCTCCGGCAGCGTTAACAGGCGTCGGCGCAGTTGTGCCTGGGGCGGGCGTTGCCGTGGCGGTCGCAGGTACTGCTCTGGACGTGCACGCTGCTGCTACAGGCGCGACCGCTGTGAGCAACATTGTGGCGATGGCGATGAAGCCGGGAAGTGCGGGAGGCCCTGGCGCTGGGAAGAAAACGACCCCCGCACAGCGAGAGAAGATTCGAAAAGAGAATGGCGGCAAATGCGCTGTAGACGGTTGCAATAATCAGGCGGAGCATGTCGATCATGCGATTCCTCGGTCGCAGAACGGTGATACTACAGATGCGAACCTTCAAGGAATGTGCGCACACCACAATTGTCAAAAGGGCGCGAAGACTAGCGCGGAGTATCAGGAATGGCTGAAGAAAAACGGTCAGAAATGAGCAATGAAAATGTCCGAATCGTGTTCCACCTTGATCCGGGGAACGAACAAGGAATCAAGACAGAGACCGTTTGGGCGGAGCCCGTTGGTATTGGGAACTTTCGAATTGCAAATAGCCCGTTCTATGTCTTTGGCGTTAGTTCCGAGGATGTCGTCGCCGCGCGAGAGCTTGATGGAAGATTGGTGTTCAAGGAAGTGATTTCACAAGGCGGTCACTCAACATATCGAGTTTTTCTACACGACTGCAGGACCATCCACAGCCCTGAGTTCAAACGGTACTGGGATCCGATTTCCGCGCTGGGAGCAACATTCGAAAACGCCAACGACCACTTTGTTGCAGTAGATATTCCTGCGGGGAAGGACATCCAGGCGATCTATGAACTTCTTGAGCAGGGGGAGAAGGATGAGGTGTGGTCATTTGAGGAAGGAAACTATGAATCGTAGATGCACGGGTGCCTCAGACCGTGCTTCTGCGACCTGGGATTCACCTACGATGGGGGTCCACGTTTATGACGGGCTCAACTGTTTGTGCAACCACAGCATGTCTTTCGGGATTCCGTTCTACCGGCAAAGAACGGGACGCCGAATCAGGCAACGACTACTTCGGGGCCAGGTACTACAGCAGCAGCATGGGGCGCTTCATGTCGCCTGATCCTGTAAAGATCACTCCTGGACGTATGGCAAATCCCCAGCAGCTGAATCTCTATTCGTACGTTGCGAACAACCCGCTTCGATACGTTGACCCGGACGGTGAAACGCTGCAAATCTCCGGAGATGTGGATGAGGCGCAGAAACAGCTTTGTAAGCTGATCGGTGGGGATTGCAGCCGTGTTAGCTATAACGCTGATACGCATACGATCACGGTCGACTTGACCGGTATTGATCTAAGCAAGAATGAAGGGGCGTTCTTGCTGAGCGACGTCGTTGAAAGCAAGAGCGTCTATAGCCTCGATCTTGGATCGACGATGTTGACGGCTGGTGGTTTGCGGTCGGTTACGAATGACGACCCCGTAAATCTGGACAATCGGCCCGACTGGCGCTACGGAAACGGCAAGAACTCCATGAATCTTCCGCCCTCCGGCGTTGACGATGCGATTGGGATTGACCCCCACAGCAGACCCCTCCGCGATTCGAATGGGGATGTCGTGCCTTTGTCGAGCACGATCTTCCATGAACTCGCGGAGGCTTACGCCAAGATCGATATGGGCGAGCAGTACATGAGTAAGCAAACCGGCATGGAAGGGGCGCATGGTGATGCTGTGGAACGCGAAATTAGGCTGCGCTCACAGAGACCGAACATGAAGCTGGAAGGGCGCGCGGGAGATCAATTGATCCGTGATCCTAAGCCGCCGAAGCAATAGCAAAGGGGCACCGTCCAATGATCAGACGCGTTTTGGTGTTGATGTGGTTGATGAGCGTTTCAGTAGCCTGGGGACAGGATCGCTATCAGTCTGGCGAACTAAAGGGTTTTACGATCTCGCGTGATGAGCACATCATCAATCATCTCGACGATCCGTTTACTGTTCGCGAAGTTAAGGGTACAGCCTTCATCGCATTCGAGAAGAAGGCACCTCCTGAGGGGGTTCTATTCGAGTTGCGAGGACCGGGGGACTCCGAGACTATCAGGTCAACCAAGACTGGTCGTAATGGAAACTTTGCCCTAAGACAGATTCGTCCTGGAAAGTATCTCTTCAAGGCTACATCGCTAGGATTCCAGTCCATGGTCGGGGTAGTGATCGTTTCCCCTAAAGCAGGACGCGGTGACACTATAGTGCTCCGGATGAAGCCGGGGGTCTGATGTATTTACGATGCCCCTCGCCATTTGTGCAACTACAGTGCGTTTTTCGCCATCTCGTACTACCGGCAAAGAACGAGATACCGAATCAGGAAACGACTACTTCGATGCCCGCTACTACAGCAGCAGCATGGGACGCTTCATGTCGCCCGATTGGAGCGCAAAAGAGGAGCCAGTTCCGTACGCCAAACTGGGTGACCCGCAAACGTTGAATCTGTACAGCTACGTTCAGAACAATCCACTCAGCCTGACCGATCCAACAGGGCACGGAGTCTGTGACCTCTTGCCTTGTCCAACCGCGGAAGATTGGAAGCTTATCGATGCTGCGGGTGTCCGATGCTGGTAGCGACCTCCAACGCTAGACACTGCCGGGTGAAACTGTCGATCACGCCCAGGACGCGGAAACGCTGTCCGGCGGCCGTAACATCGCTGGCAAAGTCCAGAGCCCACTCCTGGCTGGGCGCAGTCAACACCGGCCGTGGCTGAAGCGTCCGCCGCAGATGCTTGCGCCGTGTTCGCTTCACCGTAAGACCCAGCTCGCGATACACGCGTTGCACCTTCTTATGATTCACTCCCATCTCCTGGTGCAGGTACAAATGCAGACGTCGATAGCCAAAGCGCGGATGCTCACGCGCCAGTTCGCGCAGCCGTTCCTGAACCTGGCTGTCGTCTCGCCGGCTTCGATACCGGCCACTCGATCTCGGCACCGCCATCAGCTCGCAGACGTGGCGCTCGCTGGCCCGGAACTCCTCCAGCAAGCGCCTTGCTTCTGCCCTTCGTTCTACGAGCCCAGGGAGTTTTTTCGGATCACCGATTGCAGCATGTCCTTGTCCAGGCTCAGATCGGCAACCAGCTTCTTCAATCGGGAGTTCTCGTCGCGAAGATGCTTGACCTCTTCGGCCTCGCTCACTTCCATGCCACCGAACTTCGCCTTCCAGGCATAGATCGTGTGCTTGCTGACACCTTGCTCCCGGGCTACATCCTCGACTGTCCGCCCTGCCTCAACTTGCTTCAGCGCAGCGATCATCTGCGCCTCCGTGCGTCGGCTCTTGTTCATCGTCCTTCCCCGTTCCTTGGTCCAAATCGTATTCCAAAATGGACGGATATAAGGGGTCAGGTCAGCAGGATAAACAAATTCCCCGCCCGAAGACAGCTGAATCAGTTGTGATTGAAAGAGCGCACAGCGTGGTTCCAGGATCGGGATTTCGCCGCTTCAGGCTGGGAATTCACAGACACCTGCCTGTTGCTTACTCCGCCGGGTCATCCGCCGTGAACGATGAGCAGCAAGGCTTTTCAGTCGCGTGGAAATTCATCAGCTCCACTCGTATCCCATCCGGGTCGAAGAGGTTGAATTGCCCCTTGCCGTCCCTGCCCATCTGGGTGTGAGCCTGTGCGTCGACAGCTGCCAGACGGCCGGCATCCTTGAGGGTCTTGAACGCCGCGTCTACCGAGTCCACGCCGATTGAAAAGTGATCGAGCACACCGAGATCGTGTTGCGACATGCCGGCAGGAATGCCGGTGCTGCCCGAGACCGGCGTGTTCCCGTAGGTCAGCATGTACTCCAGCCAGTCGTGGCTTTCGGGCGACTGCTGGCTGACCCAGTCAATCCTTCCCTCCACCATGCCGCCATACCAGTAAGGCTTGAAAGCCAGCAGGTCGCGGTAGAAGGTGTCTTCCACGGCGCGGTTGTGAACCATGAAACCAACGTGGATGATGTGGTGGCCGATAGCATTGGGCGCTTGAACCGGCCTGAGATGCTCCGGCAACTGAATGAACTGCACCTTGTTGCCTTCAGGATCGGAAGTGGTGAACCATCGGCTGCCATCGACCGCTCGTTCCACCTGGCCGGGTACTTTCCACGCCCTTGAGCCGAGAAAGCGTCTGAGCGCTTCCGCGTCGTCCGTATTCCAGGCGGTGTGGTCCAGGCGATTGATGCCCGCGCCATCCGGCAACGGAAGCACCTCGATGAACTGCGTGGCGCTGATTGCATAGCGAACGCCTTTGGGATTCTCCGGATCGGCCACCTTCACCGCTCCGAGAGCGTCAACATAGAAGTGCTCCGTTGCCGCCGGATTCGATGTGTAGACCGCGATATGCGATAGGCCGGTGATCCTGGGCCGCATCGGCGGTTTGTCGGGCAATTGTGCGGCGGCGGTGAGTGCCAAACCAAAAATCAGAGGGAGACCAACAAGAGAAACGGCAACCTTGAACCGGAACTGCATCCTGCACCTCGAATACGTCGTGGCACCACGATAAATCGATTGCCTGCGCGGCGCAAATGCGGGCCATCCGCGATCCGCCCAAAGGCGAGCCGCAGCGGGCGATACAATGCGCTCATGGTCCGAAATCACTTCGTCCGTTCGATTGCAGTTCTCGCACTTGCCGGTTCCGTTGGTGTTCCCTTCATTTGCTCCATTGCTTCTGCTCAGGCTCCATTACCCACAACGTCTGCTGAGGATCGCGAACTGGCGCGGGCCATTTTTAAGCAACTGATCGAGATCAACACTACTGACACGCCGCTGGGCAACGTGACCACCGCGACTGCAGCCATGCAGAAACTTTTTCTCGATGCCGGCTTTGCTGCCGACGATGTGCGCCTGCTGGGACCCGATCCACGCAAGATGAACCTGGTGGTGCGGCTGCGTGCCGATGGATTGCCGGTGGAGAAGCCCGTGGTTTTTCTATGCCACATGGATGTGGTCGAGGCGCTGCGCTCGGACTGGTCGACCGATCCATTCCAATTTGTCGAGAAGGACGGCTACTACTACGGCCGCGGCACGCAGGACATGAAGAACTCCGACGCCGCGCTGGTATTCACGTTCCTGCGCCTGCATCGCGAGGGATACAAGCCGAAGCGCGATCTGGTGCTTGCGCTCACAGCCGATGAAGAGGGCGGCAAATTCAACGGCGCCAACTGGCTGGTGAAGGAGCATCGCGACCTGGTGGATGCGGCATTCGTGATCAATCCCGATTCAGGCGGCGTGGAACTGGACCGCGGGCGGGCCGTGGTGGCCGATGTGGAGGCGACGGAGAAGGTCTACTCCGACTACCAGGTGACAGCGACCAACCGCGGCGGACATAGCTCGATTCCGCGTCCGGACAACGCAATCTACGAACTCACAACTGCGCTCAACAAGCTGGCGGCCTATCCGTTTCCCTTCGAGATGAACGAAGTGACGCGCACCTACTTCAAGAACCTGGCCGGCCAGGAGACAGGCCAGTCCGCTGCCGATATGCGGGCCATCCTGGGTACGCCCCCCGACCTCGCTGCGGCCGCACGGCTGAGTGCCGAACCCAGCTTCAATTCGAACTTTCGCACCACCTGCGTGGCCACGCGGCTGAGCGCCGGACACGCCAACAATGCGCTACCCCAGACGGCACAGGCCAATGTGAATTGCAGAATCTTCCCCGGTCACTCGCCGGAGGAGATTCGGCAACTGCTGATTGGAATCTTCGCCGACGAAAAGCTGACGGTAAAGTATGTTTCCGACGCTGGAGCGGTCTCGGATACTGCGCCGGAGAGAAAAGCCATGGTGCCGCCCGCACCCATCCCTGAGGTCTTCGAGCCATTAACGCGGCTTACGCAGGCCATCTGGCCAGGCACGCCCGTAACCCCGGTGATGGAGAACGGCGCAAGTGACTCCATTTACTTTGCGCAGGCGGGCATTCCCTGTTATGGCTTTTCCGCCATCGCCCTGGAGCGGGATGACGATCGCGCCCATGGCCAGGACGAGCGGCTCCCGGTGGACTCGTATTGGAAGTCGCTGGACTTCTTCTACTCCTTCGCCAAGGCGCTTGGCGGGGAGTAAAGGAAAAACGAGGACGAGAAGCTGCCATGGCCGGGACTGGGAAATTCCGGCATCTGCAAGCCAGTCGCGTATTTTGGCTTGACCGTCGCCCCGTCGAGGCGTCTAACTCTTAGAGGTTCTGCTTCCCTCGACGTCAGAACAACTGCCGCCGCCGGAACTTCGAAGGGATAATTCGAATGAAGAGTATTGGATGGATGGCTGCCGCAGCGCTGCTCATTGCCGCGCAGGCATTTGCACAGAGCGATAACGGCGCCGGACGCGCGGTGGTGACGATCTTCGCCAAGCACAACGAAGTAGCTCCCGACATTGCGCAGCAAGACGTGAGCGCCAAAGTCAACGGAAAAGACGCTGTTGTCACCGGCTGGACTCCATTCAAGGGGAAAAATGACGGGATGGAACTCATCGTGCTGATCGACTCCAGCGCGCGCAACCTGGGCCGCCAGTTCGACGAGATGAAGCAATTCGTTCAAAATCTGAACCCGGATACGAAAGTCGCGATCGGTTACATGCAGAACGGCTACGCTGCCATGGCTGGCCCCTTTTCGACGGACCACAAGCAGGTATTGACAGAATTCCATCTGCCCGCCGGCCCCAGCACCAATCCCTATTTCACGCTGTCCGATTTGTCCCATCGCTGGCCTTCGCAAGATCGAAAGGTCCGCCGCGAAGTCATCATGCTCAGCGATGGCGTGGACCCTGAAAACCGGCGATTTGACCCCGAGGACCCTTACGTGGAGTCGGCCATTCGCGATTGCGTGCAGGCAGGAATGGTGGTCTACACGATCTATTGGCGAAGCGACTTCGACGCTGCGCCCGGCTCATTCACAGCCGAGGGTGGCCAAAGCCTGTTGAACGAATTGACCCAGGCAACGGGCGGTAACAGCTACTGGTCGGGAACCGGCAACCCCGTATCGTTCCAGCCATTTTTCGAGGACTTGCAGCGTCGGTTTGAGAACCAGTATTCGCTCGAATTTACGGCCCCCCTGGACCGCAAGCCCCAGGTGGAAACTTTGAAGCTGAAGGTAGAGGGGCTGGGCCTGCAAGTGACTGCCCCGCAGCAGGTATTTGTTCACCCGGGCGGCGTTGAGTAGGAAAACTACTGGCAGTGGTATACTTAGCTCTAGGTAACACCTTGGAGTACTCACAATGGCGGCAACATCAACGACCAGCCTGAAGCTCGACGCTGAATTGAAAGAGCGTGTGCAGCGGCTTGCCTCGGCAAGGCGGCGGTCTGCGCATTGGGTGATGCGCGAGGCTGTAGAGCAGTATGTAAGTCGCGAAGAGGGGCGCGAGCAACTGCGGCAGAATGCGCTCGCAGCCTGGAACCACTACCAGACGACCGGCCTGCACGCTACCGCCGAGGAAGCGGACGCATGGCTGGCCAAGCTTGAGGCTGGCGAGGACGCCCAGGCCCCAGAATGCCACGTCTGAAGTGGTCGCAACCGGCCATGCGGGATGTCGCTCGACTCCACGATTTTCTAGCTTCCAAGAGCCGGGATGCGGCCAAGCGGGCCGTGAAGGCGATCCGCCAAGGCGTGAAGGCGCTGGGGAAGCAGCCGCACATTGGACGTCCCGTGGACGAGTTACCACCCGAGTTCCGCGAGTGGGTGATTGAGTTCGGGAGCGGAGCCTACATTGTGCTCTACCGCATCGACGGGAAAGAAGCGGTGATTCTGGCGGTGCGGCATGGGCGCGAGGCTGGGTACAAATAATGTAGTGCGCTCCGGTTGCTCGCCCCAAACTCAGATACCTAAACCGGACATGGACCAGATCGCTGACGTCGGCCAGCCCCACACCCGTCCGCTGCTAAACTGAAAATCACATGATCCTCCCGTTCGTCCGCGAGATTTTTGCGGAGCTGGAGCACTCTTCGGGATTCGATCGCGTACGAAGGCATTTGAGCCTGGGTGCGGGGCGGAGACGTGTCTCCGGACTGACGGCGACGGCGCGGGCACTCTATGTGCCGCTGATGGCGAGGGCAGCCCGTCAACCGGTGATCATTGTGGTGGCTGACAACAAGGCTGCCGAAGCACTGGAGCCCATGCTGCGCGCCGGCTGCGAGCTGACCGGTGCGATTGATCCGGCGGAGGTGGTCCGCCTTCCCGCTCACGACGTGCTTCCCTTCGAAAATCTTTCCCCTCATCCCGACGTGCAGGAGCAGCGTGCCTCAGCGCTGTGGAAGCTGGCGACCGGTGCGGTGTCGATTCTGATTGCGCCGGTGGAAGCGGCGGCGCTGAAGTTGTTTGACCGCGATTACTACGCAGGTCTGGCGGTGACGTTGAAGCGCGGCGAAGAGGTTGACGTCGAGGTGCTGACCGGGCACCTTTCCAGCGTCGGTTATACGCAAATGGACCTGGTAGAAATGCCGGGCCAGTTCACGCGCCGCGGCGGAATTCTGGACGTGTATTCTCCAGAAGCCGATCGGCCCGTCCGCATCGAGTTTTTCGGCGACGAGATTGAGACCATCCGCAAATTCGATCCCGAAACGCAGCGCTCGCAAAGTGGGCTCGATGAAGCGCAGTTACTGCCGCTGACAGAAACGCCGGTGACGGAGCGGCTGCTGGCCGCGGTGCATGCGCGATTGAGCCGGCAGCGGGTGGAGGTTGCAGAGGACGCGGAAGATGAAGGGATGGCTGCGGAGATGGCCGCCGCCGGGGGAGTGAGTGTCTTTCCCGGATGGGAGTTTTTCTCCGCAGTGGCGGGCGCAGAAAAGTCTTTGCTGTCGCTGCTTCCCAAGGCGGTGCTGTTGATTGAAGAGCCGGCCATGGTGCGCAACCAGATTGATCGTTGGTGGAACAAGATGGAGCAACGCCATGAGCGGTCGGCCATGGGCTCGCTGATTCGGCCGGAGGACATTTATCTGCGCCCCGAAGTACTTGAGGCGTCGCTCGACGCGCATATGGGCCTCGACCTCGATCAGCTGGGCGTGGTCGACGTGCTGGATGAGGATTCGACACTGGGCGAGATCGAATTGAATACACGGCCGACGCTGCGCTTTCACGGCTCGATTCCCGCATTGACCGAGCAGTTGAAGAATCTGATGGCCGCCGAGTCGCGAATCGTGCTGGCCGCTCCGCACCAGGGCGATGTGGAGCGGCTGGCTACAGTGTTGCGCGAGTATCAAATTCCTTACCGCCTCGGCAGCCGAAATCCGCATCCCGGCGAAACCATGCTGGACGAGGGCAGTTATCTCGCGGGCGATTTGCGCGTGCCGGTAATTGTGCGTACGCCTCTGGCCAACGGCGTGAGTTTTGCCGACGTGAACCTGGTTGTGTTCGGGGCCAACGATCTATCCGACGAGGCGGATGTGGCAGCGCGCCCTGAGCCCAAGCGATCGAAAACGGCAGCGTTCGTTTCTGATTTCCGCGACCTGACGGTGGGGGATTTCGTCGTTCACGTTGAGCACGGAATCGCGCAATATCAAGGGCTGAAAGAGATTGTGCAGGATGGACTGTCGGTCGAGTTCATGATTCTGGAGTTTGCCGAGGCTGCCAAGTTATATGTCCCGCTAACTCGCCTGGATCTGATTCAGAAATACCGCTCCACCGATGTGGGACCTGCGCCAGTGTTAAACAGACTCGGCTCGCAGCAATGGGCCAAGACCAAGGCACGCGTCCGCAAGGCCATGCAGGACATGACCGGCGAGTTATTGAAGTTATACGCCGAACGCACCACGGCGAAAGGCACGGCCTTCTCCCAGGACAACGAGTTTCAGAAGGAATTTGAAGATTCCTTCGATTACAACGAGACCGACGACCAGTTATCCGCGATTCGCGCCATCAAGTACGACATGGAATCGACCACGCCCATGGACCGGCTGCTATGCGGCGATGTGGGCTACGGAAAAACCGAGGTCGCGATGCGCGCTGCATTCAAAGCCGTGCAAGACGGCAAGCAGGTCGCGGTGTTGACTCCGACAACGATCTTGAGCTTTCAGCACTTCGAAACCTTCAAGAAAAGATTTGCGCAGTTCCCCATCAACATTGAAATGATCTCGCGCTTCCGCACACCGAAGGAACAAAAGGAAATTGTTGAGAAGGTGGAGACGGGGCACGTCGACATCCTCATTGGAACGCACCGCCTGCTTTCGAAAGACATCAAATTCCAGGACCTGGGCCTGCTGGTTGTGGATGAGGAGCAGCGTTTTGGCGTGCGCCACAAGGAGCGCCTCAAGCAGATGCGCAAGGAGATCGATGTCCTTGCCATGAGTGCCACGCCCATCCCGCGCACGCTGCACATGTCTCTCGTCGGCCTGCGCGACATGAGCGTGATCGAGACCCCGCCCAAGGACCGCATGGCGATTCAGACCGTTGTGGCCAAGTTCGACGAGAAGATTATCCGCTCTGCAGTCGAAGTGGAATTGGAGCGCGGAGGCCAGGTTTATTTTGTGCACAATCGCGTCGAGTCGATCTACGAGATTGCTTCGCGGATTCAGGAGCTCGTTCCCGCGGCGCGAGTGGCTGTGGGTCATGGGCAGATGGGCGAGACGGAACTCGAGCGCGTGATGCTGGCCTTCATGCGGCATGAATACGATGTGCTGGTGGCCACAACCATCATCGAGAACGGGCTGGACATTCCGCTTGCCAACACCATGTTGATCAATCGAGCGGACCGGCACGGGTTGAGCGAGCTTTACCAGTTACGCGGAAGAGTTGGCCGCTCGAATCGAAGAGCATATGCGTATTTACTCATTCCGCCGGAGCAGGAGTTGACGGAGATTGCGCGCAGAAGGCTGGCGGCGCTGAAGGAGTTTTCAGACCTGGGCGCGGGATTCAAGATTGCCGCGCTCGATCTGGAATTACGGGGCGCGGGCAACATGCTGGGCGGGGAACAGAGCGGCCACATTGAAGCGGTCGGGTTCGAGCTCTACACGTCGATGTTGGAGGCTGCCGTCAAGGAGATGAAGGGCGAAACGAGCGAAGAGCGGCCTGCGACGCAACTCAACCTGGGCATCGCGCTGCGCATCGATGAGAGCTATGTGCCGGAGGAGAATCAGCGCCTGCGCCTCTACAAGAAAATCGCCGGCGCAAACAGCGAGGCGGCCGTTGCCGAGGTGCGCGCGGAGATGGAAGACCGCTATGGCGCGCCACCGGACGCGACCGTCTATTTGCTCGAAGCCGCGCTGCTGCGCCTGGAATGCGAACGGATGGGTATTGCGCAAGTGGATCGCAAGCGCAGCGAGTTGCAGATCCGGTTCATGGAGAATGCGGCTGTCGATCCGCAGACACTGATGCGACTGGTTGCGAAGAACGCCAAGCGCGGCGCGCAGTTCACGCCGCAGGGGCTGTTGAAGTATCCTTTGGCTGCCACGCGGCCCGACGAAGTGTTACTGGAGATTCACGAAGTGCTCGCCAAACTGGCCCCGGCGCCGGTGAGTGCATAGGGACCGGGCTCACTCGAAATGAGGAAACATGAAGAAGCTTTTTGCCGTTCTTGCGATAGGAGTTTGCATGAGTGCTGCGATCAATGCGCATGCTGCGACGAATGATTGGAAGCAGAAACTGGACAAGGTAACTGAGGAGTACTTCGACCAGGTGTACTTTCACTATGCTCCTTCGAATGCAACGGTGACGGGTTATCACCAGTATGACGGGCAACTGGATAATTACTCGCGGAAGAACATCGATGCCGAGATTGCCGCGCTCAAGGCATTTGAACAACGGGTCGAGTCGATTCATCCCGATGATGCGGCGGCCGATTTTGTGCCGCGAAGCGACCGCGAGATTCTCCTTGGGGAAATTCGCTCGCAGCTACTGACTCTGGAGGCAATCCGTCCGTGGGAGAAGAATCCGGATGGCTATTCAAGCGTTTGCGCCAGTGGAGCTTTTGTGCTGATGGAGCGCAAATTCGCATCGCCGGACGAACGGCTGCGCTCACTTGTATCGCGGGAGAAGCAAATGCCGGCGCTGCTGGCCAATGCGCGTGAAAACCTGAAGAATCCTCCGCGCATTTATACCGAGATAGCAATTGAGCAGTTACCCGACATTATCAGCTTTTTCGAGAAGGACGTTCCGCTGGCATTTGCCGATGCCCAGGACGCAGCGTTGAAGGCCGAGTTTGCGCAGACCAACGCTAAAGTAATTGCGGAGCTGAAGAGTTACCTGGATTGGGTAAAGACGGATCTGTTGCCGCGCTCGAATGGCGACTACAGGATCGGCGCGGATGCATTCCAGAAAAAACTGGCATACGACGAGATGGTGGATACTCCGCTGGATAAACTGCTCGAAATCGGCTGGGCAGACCTGCGCAAGAACCAGGCGCACTTTAACGAAGTTGCGAAGGAACTGGAGCCGAACAAGGACGCGCGCGCGGTCCTTGAGGAATTAGGCGAAAATCATCCCGCGCCGGATCATTTGCTGGATGCATTTCGCGCCACGTTTGATGGGCTGGTGGGCTTTATCCGTACCAATCACATCGTGACTATTCCATCGGATGTTCGGCCGATTGTAGAGGAGACGCCGCCGTTCATGCGCGCCACGACTTTTGCGTCGATGGATACGCCAGGACCGTTTGAGAAGCACGCGACGGAAGCATACTTCAACGTCACTCTGCCGGATCCTTCGATGACGCCCGCAGAAGTTGAGGGCTTCATGCATTCGTTCAACATTGGCACGGTGATTTCGACGGCGGTGCATGAGGCTTATCCGGGGCACTACATCCAGTTTTTGTGGCTGCCGCAGGCGCCTAGCAAAGTGCGCAAAATCCTGAGCGCAAACACCGACGTCGAGGGCTGGGCTCACTACTGCGAGCAGATGATGCTCGATGAAGGCTACGGGCAACCGGGCGCTGGAGCCAGGGATGAGCGCGAAGCGAAGTTCCTGCGCCTGGGCCAATTGCAGGATGCGCTGCTGCGCAACGCGCGATTCATTGTCGGCATCGAAATGCATACCGGCAAGATGAGCTTCGATGAAGCAGTCGCGTTTTTTCAGAAGGAAGGTTATCAGCCAAGAGAGACGGCCGTGGTGGAGACGAAGCGTGGAACCAGCGATGCTACTTATCTTTATTACACGCTGGGCAAGCTCGAGATCATGAAGCTGCGCGAGGATATGAAAAAGAAGCAGGGCGCGGCATTTTCGCTGGAGAAATTCCATGATGAGTTTCTGCGCCAGGGGTTTCCGCCTATAAAGGTTGTGCGCGAAGCCATGCTCGGCGATCAATCGCCAACGCTCTGAGGTTTGCCATTGAATTGGTGACATTGTAAGCAAGTTAGCCTCCGCTTCACGGAGACAGCGAGTTAGCAAGTTAGCGAATTTGGCGCTGAGGGTTCTAAATAGAGGAGACTGAATGAGTAAACGGGTTCGGAAGGCGGTATTCCCCGCGGCTGGTCTTGGTACGCGATTTTTACCGGCGACGAAGGTAATCCCCAAAGAAATGCTTGCCCTTGTGGACAAGCCCATTCTGCAATATGGCGTGGAAGAAGCGCTTGCATCAGGGATTGAGCACATCATCATTGTGACCAGCCGTGGCAAGGGCGCGATGGAGGACCATTTCGACATCAGTTACGAGCTGGATGCAACGCTGGAGCGGAAGGGCAAGACGGAGTTGCTGGAGCTCTCTCGCGCGATTTCATCCATGGCGCGGATCAGCTATGTGCGTCAGAAAGAACCGCTGGGGCTGGGCCATGCCGTGCTGTGCGCCAAGGACCTGGTGGGCGATGAGCCATTCGCGGTGCTGCTGCCGGACGACGTGATCGATGCCGATCCGCCCTGCCTGAAGCAGATGGTCGATGTTTTCAATGAACGCGGCGGATCGGTGCTGGCGACCATGACAATTGAGGGAAAGGGAATTAGCGCATATGGTGTGCTGGCCGGATCTCAGGATCAGGCAAATGAGCGCATTTATAACTGCACCGGCATGGTGGAGAAGCCGAAGTTCGAAGATGCTCCTTCGAAGCAGGCGATTATCGGACGCTATGTGCTGACGCCGCGGGTCTTCGAACTGCTGGAGGAAACCAAGCCGGGCGCGGGAGGCGAGATCCAGCTGACGGATGGAATCAAGGCGCTGCTCAAGGAAGAAAAAGTCTTCGGGTACACGTTTGAGGGCAAGCGCTTCGACGCCGGCGATAAGTTCGGGATGCTGCAGGCGACGGTCGAGTTTGCGCTGAAGCGGCCGGAGTTTGCGGAGAAGTTCAGAGAGTATTTGAAGGGGCTGGCGCTGTAACGAGCAAGTTAGCGAGCCAGCAAGTCAGCGAGTTAGCCGTCGAGCCGGCCGACGCGCTGACTTGCCGACTCGCTTTCTTCACGCCTTCCACTTGATGTTGCAGCCGATGGAGGGTCGCTGGTCGGTGGGGATGGGCTGGTTAGCGAGAACCTGGTCGATCGCTTTGCGGAGATCTTTGCCGGTTACGGGGATGCCGTTGCCAGGGCGGCTCGCATCAAACTGGCCGCGATAGACGAGGCGGAAATCGGCGTCGAAGAGGAAGATGTCCGGGGTGCAGGCCGCCTTGTATGCGTGGGCGACGGCCTGCGATTCGTCATACAAATATGAGAAATTGAAGCCGAAGGTCTCAGCCTGCTGCTTGAGTCCGGCGGGGCTGTCGGCGGGATGCGTGGTCGCGTCGTTGGAACTGATGGCGACAATGGCGACAGGTTTGCCGGCGTAATCGTTGCCCAGCGCGGCGATGCCCTTCTCGATGTGCTTGACGTAGGGGCAATGTGCGCAGATGAAGAGGACAAGCAGGGCCTTCTTGCCGCGGAAGTCGTTGCGGCGGACGGTCGAGCCAGAGACTACATCGGCGAGCGCAAAATCCGGGGCGGTGGTGCCGAGTTCGAGCATGGTGGATTCAGTCAGGGACATGGAAAACTCCTTATAAAGGTATGGACGTCGGGGTTTGTGGTCTCCCACCCATTCGCAAAGAACGCGAATGGATGGGGCACGGAGGGCAATGCTAAAACAGCGGTACCTGGCGGCCGGGCATGGTCAGGCCGAAGTGTTCGTAGGCCAGTCGCGTGGCGACGCGACCCCTTGGAGTGCGGTCGAGAAAGCCAATCTGGATGAGGAACGGTTCGTAGACCTCTTCGAGCGCGTCTTCCTCCTCGGCCAGGGTTGCGGCCAGCGTGCCCAGGCCGACTGGGCCGCCGCTGTATTTCTGAATAATGGCAAGAAGCAACTTGCGGTCGATCTCATCGAATCCGTGCGCGTCCACCTCCAGCATGGTGAGGGCGGCATTGGCGGTGGGGCGGTCGATGGCGCCCGAACCGCGTACCTGCGCGTAGTCGCGAACGCGGCGCAGCAGGCGGTTGGCGATGCGTGGTGTGCCGCGCGAACGCAATGCAATCTCCGCGGCGCCATCCTGATCGATGGGCACGCCCATCACCTCGGCCGAGCGGGTGACGATGAAGCGCAGTTCCTCCTCGGTATAGAACTCCAGGCGCAACAGGATGCCGAAGCGCGAACGGAGCGGTGACGACAGCAAACCCGGCCGCGTGGTGGCGCCGATGAAGGTGAAGGGGCGAATCTCCATCACGTGCGTTCGTGCCGCCGGCCCCTGCCCGATGATGATGTCGAGCTTGTAGTCCTCGAGGGCGGTGTAGAGTTTTTCTTCCAACACCGGTTGCATGCGGTGGATCTCGTCAAGGAAGAGCACTTGCCGCTCGCGCAGGTTGGTAAGGATGGCGGTCAGGTCACCCTGAATCTGCAAGGCCGGGCCGGAGGTCTGCTGAAAGCCAACATCCAGTTCGTTGGCAATGATGGTGGCCAGGGTGGTTTTGCCCAGGCCCGGCGGTCCGAAGAGCAGGACGTGGTCCAGAGCTTCGCCGCGGGATTTGGCCGCTTCGAGAGCGATTGAGAGCTGTTCTTTTGCTTTTGATTGTCCAATGAACTCACCCAGCCAGCGGGGGCGGAGTTTCAGCTCGAATCCCTGTTCTTCTTCGGCGCGCGAGGCGCTGACGAGGCGTTCCGGGGAGTTGTCACGGGCGATGGCCATGCTGAAGGAAGTTTAGCGGGGCGGGGTTGCGCCTGCAAACTGCTTCAAAACTCCTTGGTCTTTACTGCTTCTCCAAGTCGATAGACTCGTACTCGCGGCGAGCGATGGCCTCGCGAATCTGCGCCGGCGTCTTGCCCAGTTTGGTCTGCTGGTAGGCGAAGAAGCCCTCCTTGGCACAGGTGGCACACTCGGTGCCGTGCAGCCCCTCAAAGCAACTGCGCAGGCTGGTATGGCCCAGGGCGCGGTCGCACCGGCAATTGCAGGGCAGCTGGTAGGTCACACTGCTGATTTTGGCCACTTGCTGATAGACATGGACCTGCCAGGGATAACGAAAATCACTGCCCGTCAGGTTGGCGCCGGAAAGGATGGGCGGAAGGGAGCTTACCTTGAGAGGCGCGGAGGGGTGGTAAGCAGGAACATCGTTGGCTGGATTTGACCACTGCGCATAACTGACTGCGGTGAGGGCACAGACACCCAACGGGAGCAGCCAGCGGGGTTTGATGGGCTTTTTCATAGGAAATGTCTCACGGCTATTCTATCGGATTCTGACCTGGATGAGGGCAAATCTGAACCGGGTGAGGTGGGGGAGCCGGGCTATCCGGCGCAAAAAAAACGGCACGAACGTTTTGCTGTTCGTGCCGGGAGGCCAGTGACGCAACTTACTTCCAACTCCGGAGCGGCAAGCTCTACCGGCTCCTTCACTGGAATATATACACCATAGCATAGATTGGGTCGAAATCAAATACAAAAATCGAAATTATTTCTCCGGATGGATGGGTAATCCCTTTCTCCGTGGCCAGCATCTAATTCGCAGACATTTCTGGGGCCCAAACTCTCTGCACAAGTCAAGAATCCTCACAGAAGGAAACCGATCAAGAATGGCAAAATATTTAGAATCATTGAATTCCGACGACAAAGCAGGGCAGACAGCGCAGCCGAAGGGTTGGTTTAAAGTGGGTGTTGTAGCGGCCGGTTCGGCGCTTGCGGGGGGATTGCTGGCTGCGTGGTGGTACCGCAAGACCTTGAAAAAGTTCCGGGAAGCCGAGGAAAGCGACCAAAATCCATATTTTGGGATTCCCGAGGACGATCCTGCGGACGAAGCCTGAGACGGAGTGCAAGAGCTTCAGACGGCGCTGTCTGCAAGAGCGGCTAGATCGAAGTCCTTGTTGGTCAGACCGCCGGCATCGTGGGTGACCAGGGCCAGCCGAACCTTGTTGTAGCGGATATCGATGTCCGGGTGATGTCCGGCCGCTTCCGCCAGATCGGCAACCTGATTCACAAAGCCAAGCGCGGCGCGGAAATCTTCAAATTCATAGGTTCGAACCAGTTCTCCTGCGCTGATTTCCCAGCCAGGCAGGTTCTTGAGTTTGGATGCGGCTTGTTCATTAGAAAGCGCGGGCATGCTTTTCTCCCATTTAAGAATTAGATGCCGGAATGGGTGATTCGCTCGTAAGAACGGCCGCAAGCCAATCGGCTTCAGATTGCGGGCGGGTCGGGAACGGGCGCAATGTCGAAGGTGGAAAACCGCTTGTTCTGGCCGGTGATCTCAGAGCGCAACTCGTGCCACAGCTCATTGGGGACTTTGAGAAAGACCTCGATCACCGCCGGGTCAAACTGCGTTCCTGAGCAGCGCAAAATCTCCTCACGAGCGGCGTCGAAGCTTCTTGCCCTGCGGTAAGGGCGGTCGCTGGTGATTGCATCCAGGGTGTCGGCGATGGCGAAGATGCGGGCGCCAATCGGAATCTCGCTTCCGCGCAGCCCGTTGGGGTAGCCTGAGCCGTCGAAATGCTCCTGGTGAGAGAAGACAATCTCAGCCGATTCAGCGAGAAACGGAATCTTGCGCAGCATGTTGTAACCGCGCACACAATGCTCTCGCATGACATCCTGCTCTTCCGGAGAGAGTCTTCCCGGCTTGCGCAGGATTTCGTCAGGAATGGCCATCTTGCCGATGTCATGCAGGAAGGCGCCGCGTGCGATGATCTTGATCTGCGCCGGGCCGATGCCCATGGCGCGGGCCAGGGCAATGGTGTAAGCGGTTACACGCTTGGAATGCCCTTCTGTCTCTGAGTCCTTCAAATCCAGGGCGTCACCCAGCGCCTCCAGGGTCACATCGTACGAATGCTCCAGGTTTTCCATTGCCTGGCGCAGCATCTCAGTGCGGGCACGCACCACCTGCTCCAGATTCTGCTGATAGTTATGGCTATCCTGCAGGGCTTGGCGATGGTCCAAAGCGCGCTGCACCGTGTTGATCAGGTGTTCGCGCTCGAAGGGCTTGAGCAGATAGTCGTAAGCGCCCCGGCGCATGGAGTCGATGGCCACGCTGATGTCATGGATGGCAGTGACCATGACGACGGGAAGCTGGGGCTGTTGCCCGTGAATGCGTTCCAGCAGGGTGATGCCGTTGCCATCCTGCATGACGATATCGGTCAGCACCAGGTCGAACGCGTTGCGTTCCAGAGTCTCCAGGCCTTCGCGGCCGCTGGAGGCCAACTGGACTTCGTATCCCTGGCGTTCAAGCGTTGAGCCGATCATTTTCCGAACATGGGGTTCGTCATCCACGACCAAAATGCGCGCGGTCCGGCGCTGGCGGGAGGCAAGGCGCGTTTCAGAATCCGCGCGCGAACCAGTCGCGAGAGACACTACTTGCGATCGTGCCAGGTTCAATGCCAAGGGCCCGGTCCTCCAATGTCTCTGCACTGCCGGCGAGCCAGCCGTGAAGGCGAATTCGCCTGAAGCGGACTGTTCGCTGGCCGGCATGCGGAAGAGCCTAAGCCTGGCGCGGACAAGTCCGCCCAATTCAACCGATGCATCGTTTGATTCTGCACGGATTACACAGAACACCCTGCTGCGCAAGCTCGATGGAGGCTGCCATTGTGCTTGACGGACTTACTCGCAGGCCGTTAGGCGGATATCCGGTTCCATCCACAGCAGTCTGGAATGTCTGAATCGCAGATCAAACAAAGGAAAGACAAGACAATCCGGAACAAACGGCTCGAGGGAGACCGACTGGCCGGTTCTAATCGTGGCCAGCCGTCATTTCCCGAATCGAACCCCCGGGGACGCGCTATGGGAAGGTTACTCCCAGACGCTGAGAAGGGAAATACCTTTCTTCGATGGCGTCCTCTCTTAGATGCGTCGAATTGGGATTGGTCTGCTGAATATCAGTAATTAGTGAATTTTTCTGGCGGCGCATTGAAGGGTAGGCCTGGCTAGGAGGTTGTTCCTGTAAATCCATGATTTCAAAATTGTTGTTGTGATCTATTAACACGGTGCCCGGTCATCAAGCCGGAAGAAGAGGCGGCGCGGACCGTCTGCGCGGCCCACATTTTGCGCCCCCGCTGCGGCTGCTCCCGCCAGCTGGGCGCAGGTGCCGACTTGAATACCTGCAGCTCAAAAAGAGCCACATGTTCGGGGACATTCCTATTGAAAAGAGGCCACGCCGTGAGGAAGCAGATGGGGAGAGGGCGCCCTAGGCCTGGTTGGCAGATGTATCGTTCTTCGCTTTCAAACGGGCGCGGCGCGTGCTGGCCCAACCCTCCTTGCCGATCTGGTGAGCCCTGGCCACGGCCAATGACCCGGCTGGAACATCCTTGGTGATGCAGGAGCCTGCGCCGATGTAAGCCCCGTCTCCCACGGAGATGGGGGCTACCAACGTGGAGTCGCTGCCGATGAAGGTGTCTTTGCCGATGCGCGTAATGTGCTTGTTTACCCCGTCATAGTTGCAGGTAATCACGCCCGCGCCGATGTTGGTTCCTTCGCCCACTTCGGCGTCGCCGAGATAGGTCAGGTGGCCGGCTTTGACCCCCTTGTGCAGCTTGGCCTTTTTTGCCTCAACGAAGTTGCCGATATGGACGTCTTCGCCGATTTCGCACCCCGGGCGCAGATGCGCGAAGGGGCCGATTCTGGCTCCGTCCGCGACCGTGCTCTCAGATAGAACGCAACTCTGGCGGATCAGAACGTCGTTGCCGAGGGTGCAATTTTCGACGACAGTGTAGGAACGGATGCGGGAGTCGGAACCGATGCGCGTGCGACCGAGCAGCTGGACGAACGGTTCGATCACCGTATCGGGCCCAACTTCAACATCGGTGTCGATCACGCAGGTTTCGGGGCGGAAGATGGTGACGCCGGCGGCCATCAAGCGATTGGCTGTGGCGATGCGCAGCGTGGCGTCAAGGGCCATCATTTCGGCAATGGTGTTGGCGCCGAGGAGTTCATCGGCATGGGATGCATGGAAGGCAACCACCCGCTCCCCGGCGGCATGAAGAACGTGGGCCATGTCGGTGAGGTAAAGTTCGCCGTGGGGATTGTCGCTCGTCAATTGGCCCAGGTGTGCAAGCAGCGAGGCGGTTCGAAAAGCGTAGAGGCCCATGTTGACTTCGCGCAGAGAAAGCTGCTCAGGCGCCAGCATCTTCTGCTCGACGATGGATACAACTTCAATGGATTCGGGCGTGGTGTGCATGACGCGGCCGTATCCGGTGGGGTCGGCGGGCTCAGCGGAGGTGAGCGTCATGGCAGCCCGCTCGGCCTGGTGGAAATTCCACAGCGCGGAGAGAGTTTCCGCCTTGATCAACGGCGCGTCACCGGACAGAACCAGGACGTTTTCGTACCCGGCGATGGCTTCTCTCGCGCACTGAATGGCGTGGCCGGTGCCCCGTTGCTCGGTCTGTTCGATAAAGCGGATTCCCGAAGACGCGACCGCGGCCTTCACCTTCTCAGCCTGGTGACCGACGACGGCATAGATGTGGGTGGGTAGAACGACCTGGCTGGCAGCGGCGATTACATGGCCCAGCAAGGTTTTGCCGCCGATTTCGTGCAGCACTTTGGGACGGCTCGATTTCAGGCGGGTGCCTTTGCCGGCGGCCATGATGACAATAGCCAGCTTCGAGGTCGATTCCACTTCGTCACTCATGTCGAAGTTGCACTCCGTGAAGTTCGTGATTTCCCACCGAAACGACTGCGGTCGAGGTTCGTGGTCTCCCACCCATTCGCAAAAAAGCGCGAATGGATGGGGCACGGGGCATCGGGGTGCTCATTGCGGCTTTTCTCCTGAGCCGGGTCTGGCCGGCATGGGGATGGTGATGTCGATCGGGTGGACGGGCCCAAGGTTCAGCTCTTCGAGCCCCGGCTTGATCTCCGATCCGTTGCCCACCACCAGCACGGCCAGTTTGTCAGGATGAATATACTTCTTTGCCGCATTGGTCAGATCGGCCAAGGTGACTTTTTCGAGGGCCGCCTTATAGGTTTCAAGGTAGTCTGCCGGGTACCCGTAGAATTCCAGCCGTTCGCGTTCGGCGAGCACCTTGTCCCTTGTGTCGTAGCGAAACAGAAACGAGTTGAGGATATTGTCTTTGGCGCGCGCAAGTTCGACCTCAGTGAAGGGCGCTGCATTGAGGCCCGCAATTTGTGCCAACGCGGCCTTGGTGGCGTCCACCGTGGTGGCGCTCTTGGTTAAAGCAACCGTCCGGAATGGGCCTGGATGGTCATACCCGAAGGAGATTCCGCCTCCTACCTCGTAGGCCAGACCCAGTTCGGTGCGAACCTTCTGGAAGAGCCGGCTGGCAAAGCCGCCGCCCAGAATTTCATTCATCACGGCCACTGCGGGCACATCGGGATTACGGCGGTCGATCCCGATGCCAACGATCTCCACGTCGGATTGATTCACGTCTTCCTTATTGATGAAGTAGACGCCCGGCGCGGGTCCGGTGAAAGCATCGTGACGGGTTGGAGTAGGTTTGACCGGCGGCAGGCTTTCGAAAGCGGAGCGCAACTTGGCTTCCATGGAAACCGGGTCGAAATCGCCGCTGATGCCCACAATCAACTTGCCGCCGATAGTGCGGTCATGCCAGTCCTTCAGATCGTCGACGGTGACGGCGCCGATGGTGGCCAGTTCCGGCTGGCGGGTGTATGGGCTGTTGGCGCCGTAGACCAGCTTGGCCGATTCGCGTTCGGCAATGGCCGATTCGTCGTCGTTGCGGCGAACAATGCTCGTGGCCACCTGCTGCTGCGCCAGTTCGAGCTTTTCCTGGCTGAATTTGGGGTGCAGAAGCAGGTCCAGGGCGAGAGCAAAAACCTGGTCCGCATCGCCCTTGAGCGAGTCCCAGGCAAGCGCGGTGGAATCTTCGTCGCCTTCGGTTTCAATGTGCGCCGCTTTGGCTTCGAGCAGATCGTCGAGAGCGTCGCCGTCCATCTTTGCTGTACCGCTGGTGCGCCATGCCTGGCCATCGAGCCCGACGAGGCCGGCTTTGGCGGGGATTTCATCCCGCGAGCCGCCTGGAATCAGCACCGAGCCGGAGACAAACGGAAGTTCGTGATCCTCCTGCAGGAAGATGACGATGCCGTTCTTCAGTTCGATGCGTATGGGCTGTTGGGGCTTGAACTCGTGCAGCTTGGGGATGGGAATCTTTTCCCAAGGCTTGTTCTGCTGCGCGGGGAGGGCGCAAGGTCCGAGCAAGACCCCGATGAGTGCGATTAACAACCCGGCGGCGGAAAGGTCAGGTCGAACGACGAAGGTGGCTGCTTTGAAAGGGCACGGCTTTAGCCGTGCCGCTCGGCGCGCCAAGAATCTCAAGGGCTTTAGCCCCCGAGGGAAACTTATTTTCGACGTCTGCATTCCCTCGGCGGCTAAAGCCGCATTCTTGCTTCGGGCTCTATCGGCACGGCTAAAGCCGTGCCCTTTCAAGACGCCAATGCCACGCCGTTTCAAGACGTCTGAGAACCCAACGAAAGCTTCGAAATGGTTGTTCATTGCGCGCTCCCGTCCTTCGCCGCTTCGGCTTTCGGGGCTGAGGCATTGGGCGTTTCGGTCGCGGTCCAGGCTTCGGTACGGTTGCTGGCCACAAACACCTGGTTGGCAACGCGGCGGATGTCGGCTTTGGTCACCTTGTCCACCTTGTCCAATTGCAGGAACAATTCGCGCCAGTCTCCGTAGCGGGTCTGATACTCGGCCAGGTCGTTGGCTAACCCCTGGTTGTCGGCCAGGCCGCGCAGCAGGTCGGCCCGGGTGCGGGTCTTGTACATGGCCAACTCGTCGTCGGTCACGTCTGCGGTCTTGAGCTTCTCAATCTCTTTGTGGATGGCGTCGCGCATCTCCTGCGAAGTGTGTCCGGGAAGAGGCGCGGCGAAGAAGGCAAACAGACTGGGATACTTGCCACCCGGAAAGGGGCTTGCGCCCTCAGCGTCGGCGGCAATCTGCTGATCGCGCACCAGGCTTCGATAAAGGCGCGAAACCCTGCCGTTGGACATGATATCGCTGATGGCGTCGTAAACCGCATTGTCCGGGTCGCGATAATCAGGCCGGTGATAGCCCTCCATATAGATAGGCTGGGATGGGTCGCGAATCTCCACGGTCTTTTCCGCAAACTGCTTCGGCTCGACCGTCGTCATTTCCTCGGGCTTGGGTCCGCCGGGAACGCGGCTGAAGTACTTCTCCAGCATGGGCATGGCTTCCGACGCCTTCACGTCGCCCACCACGGCTACCACGATGTTTGCGCCCACATAGTATTTCTTGTGAAACTCCATGGCTTCGGTGGCGTTTATCTGGCTCACTTCGCTGGGCCAGCCGATGCCGCTCCGGCCATAGGGGTGAGCCACGTAGGCGGTGGCGACAAACTGCTCAAACAGCCTGCCCTCGGGGTTGGAGTCGGTACGCATGCGCCGCTCCTCAATCACCACGTCGCGCTCCTTGTAAAACTCACGCGGAACGGTATCGGCCAGGCGGCTGCTTTCCAGGTACGCCCACAGTTCCAGGCGGTTTTCCGGCATGGACCAGAAGAATTGCGTCTCATCGAGACCAGTCTCGGCGTTCAACCCCTCGGCGCCGTTGCGCTCCGCAATGTCGGTGAACTGGTTGGGGATGACGAATTTGTGCGCCTCGGCTTGCGCCTCGACAAATGCCTTCTTCAATCCGGCTAGCTTCTTCTCGTCGCGACCCACGGGCTTCAGGTATTCAGCCTCGTAGGCGGCATTGGCTGCTTCCACCCTGGCCAGGGCAATTTTTTCGGCGGCGTAGTCGGTGGTGCCAATCTGGCTGGTTCCCTTGAAGGCCAGGTGCTCGAACATGTGCGCCAGGCCGCTTTCACCGGAGGGGTCGTTCACGTCCCCGGCGTCGATGAATGTCGAATAGCTGAAAACCGGCGCGTCCGACCGTTCGCAGATGAGGATGGTTAGGCCGTTGGAAAGCACCTTGGTGGTGATTTTCTGCTCGAAGCTCTTCAGATCCTGTGCTCTGGCACCGGCAAGAGCCATTACCGCCATTCCCAATGCCAGGGCCGCGGTTCGCAATCTAATGTGCATCCAATCTCCTTGTCCGATTTTTCTTGATGGGGAGGTGCGGCGGTCGATTCACGCCCTCTTATCAAGCTAGTGCCCACCACCAGAGGGGGTCAAACCGGGGAGACTGGCTTCCGAGCGAGTTTCACCTGCTGAGCCGGCCGATCCTGCCCGCGTGTGTAGGATTGAAGATGGAGGGTTCTATTTCAATTCTCAAACAGCCCATCACCAGACGCCGCTTCCTCAAGGCCGGCATATATGGCGCTGCCGGGCTGGCGCTCTATTCAGGGGAGATTGCCCGTCACTGGATCCAGGTCACGCACCACGACATGCCGCTGGCCGGATTGTCACCTGTCTTTGACGGCATGAAAATCGTTCAACTCAGCGACATCCACATGGACGAATATACCGAGTCCTTCTTCCTAAGGCGCGTAGTTGACCGGATCAACCAGTTGCAGCCCGACGCAGTGTTCCTCACCGGCGACTACGTCAGCACCGGGCCCTTCGGGAAGAAGTATGCCGTGCGCGCAGCCTGGGTATGCGCCGGAATCCTGAAGGATCTCAAATGCAGGCAACTTTATGCCATACTCGGCAACCACGATATTGGCGTGGGAGCAGACGAAGTCATGGAGGCGCTCACAACGAATGGGATTACAGTGCTGCGCAACACTTGCCTGCCCATTGAGCGCGCCGGCAGCCGATTCTGGCTGGCGGGAACGGATGATCCTGTGATGGGCAATCCGGACCTGGAGTTGGCCGTTCCCCGCTGGATCCGCAACGTGCCCAATGAGCCCATCGTGCTGATGGTTCATGCACCGGACTACGCCAACTTTTTGCTTGACGATCCAGCCAGCAAAGCGGTCCATCTGATGCTAAGCGGCCACACGCACGGTGGCCAGATCCGGCTGCCGGTTATCGGCCCTCTGTATCTGCCCGGTTGGGGAAGAAGGTATGTCGAGGGATGGTTCCATTTGGGTGGATGGTGGAACCACTTGAGCCTCTATGTCAATCGCGGTATTGGCACGGTGGGTGTGCCGTTCCGGCTGAATTGTCCACCGGAGATTACGCTCTTTACCCTGCGGACCGCCTGAACGGCAGCGTCAATGTTGGCTAGGCCACATTGGCTCCCCACTCCCTGGGGTCAACGTCGCGAGCGTGCTGGGAAAATAGCCAGCGATGACTTTCCAGGTCTTTAACCCCGTATTGACGCTCTCCATAGATGGTCTCGTGCAGTTCCTCCCAGATGGTTGCGCCCTGCTGCTTCGAGCGAGCGTAGTGCGCATCCACGTCGGCCACAAAAACGGTGAGCATCTGGGTTCCGAAGCCGAGTGTGGTGGGGCTTTCAACTGTATTACCCGGCTTGTGGAGCATGATGACTGCCTCGCCCAAGCGCATCTGGACTCCGCTCACGGGATCGCCATAGCGATAATGCTCGGTGAATCCGAAGACTTTGGAAAGCCATTCAGTGGCCCTTGCCACATCCCGATAGACAAGATGGGGAAGCACGGTGTCGGTGGGTACGGATCGGTTCTGCATAGCGATAGTATGCAACGGCAATGCGGGACCGGGTTTGAGGAAATTGTGAATCGTGCCAATGTCTGAATCGCTTCAAGATTCAGGGGCGGGCGACTGAGGAATGAAGCGATTTCCCCGGCTTTCGCCGAATTCCTTGTTAGGCTATAGACTCCATGGAGAGGGAATCAAAAGACCGGAGGCCTCGGGCGCGGCTCGTGCGAGCGGTGATCGAAGTCGCGTTTATTATCTTTCTGTTCTATTCCAACCTGCTGATGGGCGAGTTTACCCGATCCAATCGAGATGCAAAGTCCCTGGCGTTCGCCCTTCACGATATCTTCACCGCGACAAACTTCATGATCGCCCTGGTTTCCGCCATGATTGGCTACGCCGTGTTTGAAGCTATGCGCAGAAAGCTCTAGCGAATCTCCGATAGGTCTGCGATTTGGCTGCGATATGCCTGCCGATAGTTCTGCAAAATGGCTGCGATAGGTCTGCCGCTTTGAAGGGGCGCGGCTTTAGCTGCGCCAGTTCTCCGACAAAACGTGCGCGGGCTTTAGCCCCTGAGGGAATCATCAAGCCTCCCGGTTGCTTGTACATAAGAATCCCGCTTGCTCCCGCGCCTTGACCCCTCCCCCCGCCGTTCCGTATCCTTCGAGAGTTTCCGCGCGGTGGAAGTTTGCACGACGCCGCATGAGGGAGATTCCGCATGACGACCGCCGCACCGGCTGCAACTCCCGCTGAACGCCTTTCCACTCAACCAAGTTCGATAGCCGCTCTTCCGTTCCTGGTTCGCCGCGCCGCGGTGCTGGGCGCGGGAACCATGGGTTCCCGCATCGCCGCCCACCTGGCCAATGCCGGAATTCCGACCCTGCTTCTGGATCTGGTGCCGGAGGGGGAGGGCGACCGCAGCCGTCTGGCGAAGGGTGCACTCGAAGCTCTGGCCAAGACCAAGCCCGCGGCGTTCTACGACTCTTCGCTGGCTGCGTTTGTTACCCCCGGCAACTTTGAGGACGATCTGCCCAAACTGGCAGGATGCGACTGGGTGATCGAGGCGGTGGCGGAGAACCTGCCTATCAAAACGGGATTGCTGACGCGTGTGGCGCCGCACCTTGCGCCTCAAGCCGTGCTCACCACCAACACCTCCGGCCTGCCAGTGAAGCAGATTGCCGCCGGCCTGGCCACGCACCGCGAGCGCTTCTTCGGGACACATTTCTTCAATCCGCCGCGTTACATGCGGCTGTTGGAGATCATTCCCACCGCCGAAACCGATCCCGCTGTCCTGGCTGCCTTTGCCGCCTTCGCCGACAGAAATCTTGGCAAGCAGGTGGTCTTCGCCAACGACACGCCCAACTTTATTGCCAACCGCATCGGCGTTTCTGTGATGTTTACGGCAGCGACGTTGATGCTCGACCAGGGCCTCACTGTCGAAGAGGTAGACGCGCTGACCGGAACGGCGATTGGCTGGCCGCGCACCGGCACGTTCCGGCTGGCGGACATGGTAGGCATCGACATCCTGGCCCACGTGGCCGCGAATTTCCCGCAAGGCGTGGCTCAGGGCAGTTTCTCGTCGGTGCTTGAAGAAATTGTGAAGCGGGGCTGGCTGGGCGACAAGGCCGGGCAGGGCTTTTACAAGAAGAGCCGCGGCGTCGATGGGAAGGAAGCGCGACTGGTGCTCGATGTGGCGACGTTCGAATACCGGCCCTCGGTCAAGCCTTTATTGCCGGGGCTTGAAATGGCCAAGAACGCATCCACGACCCAGGAACGGCTGCGTCTGCTGCTGGCCAATGATCCGGCAAAGGACAAGGCCGCGAAGTTCCTTTGGCCGTTTTTATCTACGCTGTGGAACTACGCTGCGGACCGCATCGGCGATGTGGCCGGCGACGCAGTCTCCATCGATCAGGCGATGAAGGCCGGCTTCAACTGGGAGCTGGGCCCGTTTGAAATGTGGGATGCAGCCGGCGTGGCTTCGACCGTTGCCCGAATGAAGGCGATGGGCCTGCCGGTAAGCCGGGCTGTTGAGGATCTGTTGCATTCCAGCCCCGAATCTTCGACGGTCTCCTGGTATTCACCGGATGGCCCGCAGTGCTACAACCCGGTCAGAAATGCATGGGATCCCATTCCGCAGCAGCCTGGCCACGCGCGCATCGCTGATTTCCGCCGTTCCAACGGCGTGGTCCGCTCCAACGCGGGCGCCGCGCTCATCGACATCGGGGACGGCATCGGCTGCATCGAGTTGCATTCGCTGAAGAACGCCATCGGCGGCGATGTGCTCTCGATGATCTCCTCGGTGCTCAAGCCGGACTCGGACGCGGTGCGCGACTTTGCCGGCTTTGTGATCGCCAGCGACCGGGAGAACTTCAGCGTCGGCGCCAACTTGATGCAGCTACTGCTGGCCGCGCAGGAAGGTGAGTGGGATGAACTTGCCGCGGTCATTCATGGCTTCCAACAGATGACGGCGGCTATCAAGTTCTGCCCGCGGCCTGTCGTTGCCGCGCCTTTCGGCCTCACGCTCGGCGGAGGCGCGGAGATTTGCTTGCACGCCGCCCGCCGCCAGGCTCACGCCGAGACCTACATCGGTCTGGTCGAGGCGGGTGTGGGTCTGATTCCAGCCGGAGGGGGCACCAAGGAGATGCTGCTCCGCGCGCTCGATCAGGCCGCAGCGATTGCGCCGCCCGACCCCAAAGATCCGCCCTCGCGCTTCGCGCAGTCGGCCGAGATGGGCACGGCGCTCAAGCGGGTGTTCGAGAACATCGCGCTGGCCAAGGTTTCAACTTCGGCTGCGGAAGCGAGGCCGCTGGGAATGCTGGCTTCCGCTGACCGCATTACCCTGAACCGTGAACGTCTGCTCCTTGACGCCAAGGCCCAGGCGCTCACTCTCAGCGAAGCCGGTTACGTCGCGCCCCAGCCGCGCACGCAGATTCCCGCGCCCGGAACCGGCGCGCTGGCAACGCTCGAGACTGGCGTCTTCCTGATGGGCGAGGCCGGCTTCGCTTCGGAGCACGACCAGAAGGTCGCTCGCTGGGCGGCGTACATCCTTGCCGGCGGTCGCGTGACTGCCGGTTCTCTGGTCAGCGAGCAATACCTGCTTGACCTGGAACTGGAGGCGTTTCTTTCCCTCTGCGGCGAGCACAAGACGCAGGAGCGTATTGCGCATACGCTCAAGACGGGAAAGCCGCTGCGGAATTGACATACGTACGTACGTATGAAACTCTATCTAAAGGAGGCTAGAGATGTATATCGATCCGGAGACTGTGGTCTCTCCAAAGAACAAGGTTAGCCGTCTTAAAGTCCTGTTTGACCGAGGCCCCGTTGAACATAGCTGGTCCATAGCGCAGCTCACCTACGACGGAAACGAATGCATTGGAATCCGGTGGAATGGCGATAGCAAAGAAAGCAAAAAAGGAGTCCCGCTGGCAAACGCGCACCCTGTGTGGTTCATCCTGCCAAACGAGATTGCTGGCGCTATCAAGGAAAAGGTTGAAGAACTCACCGGAGAGCGCGATGCCAAGCTACTAGAAGGCTATCGCCAGATGGCTGCCGATCAAGAGCAAGAGGCCGAAGCCGAAGAGTGGACGGAAGGATTGATTGGCGATGCCTATTGAACGTGGCGAGGTTTACTGGGTCGCTTTCGATCCTAGCGTAGGCGGGGAGATTCAAAAGACCCGACCGGCAATCGTACTTTCCAATAACGCCGCCAACCAGGCGCTGAACCGGGTGCAAGTGGTTCCGATAACTTCAAAAACTCAGCGCCTGTATCCAGGCGAAGCGCTAATCGAAGTCAAAGGAGAAAAGCGCAAGGCAATCGCGTCTCAGTTGGCAACGGCGAGTAAACTGCGCTTCGGTGCCAAACTAGGAATCCTAGACGCGGACGATATGTCACGCGTTGAGGCGGCAGTGGCCGTGCAACTTGGCTTGAATCTGAAGTAGGCACCATGGAATGCTGGCGGGAGATTTCGTTTGCGGCAGTTTTTGGCATGTTTCTTCTAGACATGCCGATCTCCGGTCATCTCGCCGATCCGAGCTTCGCGCAGCTTACGGAATCCGGGCAGGTGAGTGTTGCGGGCCGATCGACCCCATACCTCATTCGCCATCTACCGGTCAGTTCATTTCCCGATCTGCCCGCAAGCATTGTGGACCTGCTCAACAGACGGGGCTGTACCATTCCCCAAACCTATGAGGCGCACCGGCCGGAGAATGTGGTTCATGCCAGCCTGGAGCAAGCCGGCTCCTCGGATTGGGCCGTCCTATGCTCGGCACAGGGTACAGTCTCATTGCTGGTTTTTTTCGATGGGACCTCGGGGCAGGCCGAGGCCAAGCCCATGGTTCTTGCCTCGTCCCCGGAGACCCTGCGGTTGCAGGCGCACGACCCGAGCGGCGTCCTTGGCTTCAATTGGGGCATCGATCCGGCCACGCCGCAGCAAGTGCATGAGGCACAGAGCGGCCTGAAGCATCGCCCGGCGCGGGTGGACCACGACGCGCTGGCGGATTCAACCGTCGAGCACCGCACCATCTACCACTTTTATGCAAAGAGCAATTGGTTTGTGCTGGAGACGTCAGACTAAAGGCAGAAACGCAGTTGCACATGCGAGATAAGAAGGAGTACCCATGCCGGAAGCCGTACTCGTCAGCGCTGCCCGCACCCCCGTTGGCCGCGCGCCAAAAGGCACCCTCTCCACAACACGTCCCGATGACCTGGCCGCGCTCGCGATTGGCGCCGCTTTGGACCGCGTTCCGGGCCTCGATCAAGCCGAAGTCGACGACGTGATTCTGGGCTGCGCGCAACCTGAGGGTGAGTCCGGATGGAACCTGGCCCGCATGGCGTCTCTGCGCGCGGGTCTGCCGGTCGAAATTCCAGGCGCCACCGTGAACCGGCTTTGTTCCTCGGGACTTGAGGCGATTGCTCTTGCCGACCTGCGCATCCGCGCCGGAGGCGATCGTGTGGTAGTTGCAGGCGGGGCCGAGACCATGAGCATGCTTCCGTTTGGCGGCCTCAAGCCAAGCCCGAACCCGTGGCTGGCCGAGCACTATCCCGCAGCCCTGCTCACCATGGGCCTGACCGCCGAGCGGGTCGCCCGCCACTACAACGTCAGGCGCGAGGACCAGGACGCCTTTGCTCTTGCCAGCCACCAGAAAGCCGTGGCCGCGCAGTCCGCCGGAAGATTTGCCGACGAACTGGTTTGGGTGAAGGTGACCACTTCTGTTCCCGGCACCAAGGCAGGCAAGCCGGTGGTGACAGAGCGTGTGTTCGCCATCGACGAAGGCCCGCGCGCGGACACTACAGCCGAAGCCCTGGCCAAGCTCAAGCCGGCTTTTCACGCACAGGGGACAGTGACTGCCGGCAATTCATCGCAAGCCTCAGACGGAGCGGCAGCGGTAGTATTGATGGACGCCGCCAGGGCGCTGGTACTGGGCATTCGACCGCTTGCCCGCCTGGTGTCCTATGCCGTGACCGGCTGCCTGCCGGAAGAGATGGGCATTGGCCCCATCACAGCCATTCCCAAGGTGCTCAAGCTAGCCGGGCTCACCTTGGGCGATATCGGCCTGATTGAGTTGAACGAAGCCTTCGCCGCGCAGGCGCTGGCCATCATTCGCACTCTTGGCATCGATCCGGAGCGGGTCAATGTCAATGGGGGAGCTATTGCCCTTGGGCACCCACTTGGCTGCACCGGCGCCAAACTGACCGCCACGCTGCTGGGAGAGATGCGCCGCCGCCAGGTGCGCTACGGCATGGTCACCATGTGCGTAGGCGGAGGCATGGGCGCTGCGGGAATCTTCGAAAGGCTGGATTGAGGCGAAGGCGCTGGATTCGATGTTGCGAAAAACAGAAACAGCCGGGAGCGATCCCGGCTGTTTGGTCTTCGATCGTGGGTCGCGGCCGA
This sequence comes from Occallatibacter sp., assembly GCA_052145815.1. Classification (GTDB taxonomy): domain Bacteria; phylum Acidobacteriota; class Terriglobia; order Terriglobales; family Acidobacteriaceae; genus Telmatobacter. Next base: position 8,524 of record JBKQNU010000152.1, on the reverse strand, counting down.
ACTACGCCTTGGCCAGAACCAGGGCTTTCAGGCGCGCGTTCAGGCGGCTCTTGTAGCGGGAGACGGTGTTGTCGTGGAGCACGCCCTTCTGCACGCTCTTGTCGAGCACCGAAACGGTCTCGCGATACTGGGCCTGGGCAACCTTCACATCCCCTTTGGCGAGAGCCTCGCGCAGCGTCCGCAGGCTGGAGCGCACGCGGCTGCGGTTGGCGCGGTTAACTTCAGTGCGCGTTACGGTCTGGCGAGCGCGCTTCAGCGACGAAACATGATTTGCCATTGATCTTCCTTAATCTTCTTTCCCTGTCACCAATGGCCCAATCGCGAGCCCAGGTCAGGGGGGATGATGCGGGGTCAGAATGCAACACGATCCGCATCCCACGCAATTTCCTAGTTTACGGGAAACCGGGCGGCGGGTCAATTGCGGCGAGCGGATTCTCTACGAATCGAAGCCAGGTCCATTCAGCAACCCGCACTCCTTCCACAGCCTCTCCCAGTTCCAGAGCCGGCTCGTCACCTTCATCGGCAACGGAAATCCGAGCTGATGCGCGAGAATGCACACCTGGCCGCGATGATGGGCCTCGTGAGAGATCATGTAGCACAGCATCTCCGGGCCTACCGGCCAGGGCTGCGCCCAGCCGTCTCTCAAAAACATCTTCACGCGGCGCTCACCCTCGCCCAGCGCTTCTGCAAGCATCTCCGAGCAGCGAGTGGCGCTCTCGGCCAAAGCGGCACGGGCCTCAAGCGGTGTGCAGCGAGACCGGTTGAGCTGTGCTGGAACTTTCAAGTGCGGGGCTGTAAGCCTGATCCACTTGGTGCGGACATTGTGCACGTGCGTAAAAATCGCCGCGATGGTGCGCACACTTCCGGCCGGCTTGATCGACAGCTTCGCATTCCAGGTGGCAGGGTCAAGGTTTTCCAGGATGACCTGGTTCATCCGCTCGTTGGCAGCAAAAATCTGCACCGCTGCGCGGCCGAGTTGCGTGCGAGCCTTCTGTTCACGCGTCGTCACAACTCGCGGCTCCTCGCTTTACGCGACGCAACCTGGTGGTGAGCAGAAAGCTCGTTGCATTCGTTTTGCACTTCCTGGTTTGCCGCGAGCTTTCCGAAAAGCAGGTCCCCTTCGACTACGCTCAGGGCAGGCTTTCGGCTCCGCTGAAGTACGCTCCGCTCAGGATGACAGGCCTTTTTGATATGAAGATTGAAGACAGATCCTAGGCCAGCGCAAGATTCATGTTGTCGATTGCTTCGTCGATCTCCTGCGTGCTTTTGAAGCCAACCGTGGCGCAATCGATGCCGGCATTCTTGAACGCGAAGCGCATGGCCGCCTGGCGGTCTTCGTGGCGGGTGAAGGCGCCGTTGCCGACCAGCTTCATGCTGATCACGCCCATGCCTTCCTTCTTCACCTGCTTCACGTGCTCCACCACTTCGCTTACGTTGGCAGGGTTGCGGTTATCCGTGTAGCTGGGCCCGTCCATGGCCGTTCCATTGTGGTTCATGCGGATCATCGCTACTTCCAGCCATTTGTTCCCCGGCATCTGCCGCAGCGCGGGCAGGCCGTGCACCGATGCACCGCGGGTGCGAATCAGCTTCTTCGATTGCGCTTCCAGCACGCCTTCCTGCCAGCGGCCGGTATCAGCAACCCAGCTTGCTGTGTGCTGAAAGTGCAGCAGCATGATGTCGAAGTACTCCGTCTGCGAGATGCGGCGCAAATCGTCAAAACGCTTTGCCGGTTCGACGCCCTCATCGGTGGTCACCTTGGTCATAAGCTGGTAGCTGTCGCGCGGGAAGGGTTTCAGAGCCTCGCCCAGCATGGCTGGCGTAGCGTACGCCTCAGCGGTCTCAAAAAAGCGGATGCCATGGTCATACGCATAATGAACCAGGCGCGTGAACTCCTGCTGTCCCAGCCGGGCCTGCACATAGCCATTTTGGCTGCCTGTACCGAAGGCCAGGCGCGTGACCTGCATGCCTGATTTGCCCAGCGTGACCACGTCGGTGGCTTTTGGGGTCGCCGCCTGCAAAGTCAAATTGAGAGCGGAGCCGGCTGCTCCAATAGCAATCGAGGTTTTAAGGAATTCGCGGCGGGAAAAAGGGCTCATGGAGAACCTCCTTGGCTGGCTCGGACGGGGGGCGGCAACAGCCAATGCCGAGATGCTATCACGAGAGCGGCGTCCGATTCATTGCCGACGAGTAACAAATTCTTACTGAACCGTAATTGTGCCCACCGAGTCCCTCGACGGGGCTGCGGCATAGTGGAGGGGATGTGAATCGGGTGGGGCTTGGGTCGGGGGAATTCCCACCAAGGTAACCGTCTGGGCACTCTTGTCATCTAAATTTATTGTGCGGTGGATTGACGCCGTGAGATGTTGGCGCTAGTCTCAAGCGCAGATACCCGATTTGGTAGCCAAAGCCAACCCGCGGTTTCGTCAGACAGCCCAGAGCTCCGGCTCGGGCCTGCCCCACACCTTCGGGTCCCTCTCAAGTTCAACCACTCTTTTGCGACCACAGCGCGTTGCACGCCTGTGCCGCGAGTCAGCGCACGCCAGGCAACCGTGGACGATGTTGGCTTTTATCTCGCAAAATGCCGATATTTCTTTTGACGCCGCGCCGAAGGCAACCCGACTGGGCCGCCTCTGGTCAATCTCAACCAAAAAACGCCGCATTGGAGGCTGCCGATTCCTTTGAAGATCGCTCTGGAAATCACGCCCAATCTTGAGCCCCTGTTCGGGACCCGCGATGAAAACCTCAGGCTGATGGAAGATAGGCTCGGCGTCCGGATCGATCTCCGCTCCGACGCCGTGCATGTGGAGGGACCGGAAGAGGGCGTGACGCGCGTACAGCGCATCTTCCAGGACTTCGAGGCCTTGCGCAAGCAGGGCATCAATCCGCACAACGGTGAACTGAACGGAATGCTGCGCCTGGTGGTAGCCGATGCGGCAACCACGCTGCGCTCGCTTTCCGACAGCGGCAAGCAGCGCTCCGCGGGAGTAAAGCGCACCGTGCAGCCGCGCTCCATCAATCAGCGCAAGTATGTCGAGGCCATCGAGCAGAACGATATGACCTTCGGCGTTGGCCCGGCCGGCACCGGCAAGACGTATTTGGCCGTGGCCATGGCTGTGGCCGCAATCAACGCCAAGAAGGTGAGCCGCATCGTGCTCGTCCGTCCCGCGGTGGAGGCTGGCGAGAAGCTCGGATTCCTCCCAGGGTCGCTTCAGGAAAAAGTGGATCCCTACCTGCGCCCGCTCTACGACGCGCTTTACGACCTGCTCGATCCCGAGAAGGTGGACAAGATGCTGGAGAAGAATGTTATTGAAGTTGCGCCGCTGGCTTTCATGCGCGGCCGCACGCTGAATGATGCTTTCATCATCATGGACGAGGCGCAGAACACGACCGTCGAGCAGATGAAGATGTTCCTCACGCGCATGGGCGCCAACTCGAAAGCGGTCATCACCGGAGATATCACCCAGATTGACTTGCCCAATCCGCGCAAGTCGGGGCTGCTGGATGCGATCAACGTTCTGGGCGGCGTGGAGGGCATTCACTTCTGCCACTTCGAGGATTCCGACGTGGTACGGCACGCGCTGGTGCAGCGGATCGTGCGCGCGTATGAATCGGCCAAGCCGCAGCAGCAGGAACTGCCACTGGCACTTGGCGAGGCCATCGGCGGAGAGCAAAGGCAGGAGAACCGGACACAGGCACAGGCGGTTCACGTGCCTAAACCGCAATGATTTTCTAATTCGCGCCCGGCTCGAAAATCGGGTGAGGCGGTTTGCCTCACCCGCCGAAATTCTCTAGCAGCACTTCGGCCGCGCGTTCCGGCCCGTTCCACTGCGCGGCGACCTTTGCGAACTCCGCCGCTCGGGCCTTCGCCAGGTCATCATTGAGCAATCTCCGAATTGCCGCATGAATCTTCCGGGACGGGTTCTTTGATTTTGCGACGCGAATCGCGAAGCCGAGACGTTCGAGGCAGGCAAGATTCGCAACCTGCTCCATCTGCATGCCGACGCCGACGACCGGCTTGCCAGCCAGCGCGGCGGCCATCACCGTTCCCACGCCTCCATGAATCACGGCTAGATCGGCCATCTTGTTCACCTGAACCGCGGGAAGCCAATCTGTGATGAGGACGTTGGCGGGAATGTGAACCCCGCGGACCTGCTCAAGCTGAAACTTCACCGGAGCGACGACGCGGTAGGGCGCGCCTTCAAAGCCTTCGACGATTCGGGCAACGATCTCCGGCGTGCCAGAACTGCCCATGGCCAGATAGATCAGCGGATGGTCTCTGGGAATCGCGGCAATCTCCACGGGCATCGGGAACTCCTGCTGGGGAACGAGCGGGCCGATGAAGATGTGGTTCGGAGACAGCGTGGCTCCTGAGAACTCGGGCGGCTCGGCCACCAGCGCTAGGTCACCGCTCCAGAACTCAAAGATCGTCTCAAATCCCGGAGTCCCGAAGTGCTTCGCCGTGCGGTTGATGGAATTGAGAAATCCGTACCGGATCCAGAAGTTGATGAAGCGAAACACCAGCCAATCAGCCACAGCTTTCAGTGCAGGGGGCCTGAGCTTATCCGTCATCCCCGCGCCGTGACAGAAGAACTCCGGGAGCCAGGTGCTTTGCACGACCCATACGAGCGAAATCCCCAAAATCCGGCAGGTGACCGGGATGGTCACGTAAGAGCCGGTTACGACCGCGGCTGGTTTGAGCTGCCCGAGACACAAGACTTCATTGTTGACGCGCTCGATCAACTCCGCATCGGTAAAGGCCGGCACAAACTTCTCGCCGCGGTCCACCTTGGCGATCAGATCGATCTTTTCTTTTGTCAGCCGAGGCTCCATCCGCGTCAGGGCAAAGCCGTGCTTTTCGATGAGGCCCTCAAAGTCGCCGCCATCGGAGATGAAATGAATCTCAAAAGCCTGGCTTGCCTCGGGATGGCGCATGACGGCCTTGGCGATCTCGACCATCCGGCTGGTCTCCGCCAGATTGAAGGCGCAAGGCGCAAATAGCAGGATTCGTTTGGGCATCTTGGGCTTCCCACAAACGGAATCGCTTACCTGGAACAGGCGCGCCGCACGCGGCAGACGGGCCCGGCTTCCGGGTTTTAAAGGCTCAGTCTATCAGCCGAGTGTTACACAGGGTAGAATCGAAGATGAACCGGGACCGCGCTCACCGTGGCGCCGGGCAAGATGATTCTCCTCGACCCAGATTTGGACCCTGACCCCGCGCCGGCAGCAACTGCGGCGACAGCGAGGGTTGCGTTCATTCGTTCATCCCCAAAGAAGGATTTCCGGCTGCCGTCGGCGCGCACGCTGTCGCGTTTTCTTGCCGCTGCGCAGAAGGCGGTGCGGCTGAAGGGGCAGGTGACGGTGCTGCTTGCAACCGACGCGGCAATTCGCAAGCTGAACAAGCAGTTTCGCGGCAAGAACAAAGTGACGGATGTGCTTTCGTTTCCGGCGGAAGGCCCGATCCGCGGATCAAATGCGGAAGAGATTGCGGGCGACCTGGCCATCAGCGTGACTACCGCTTTGGGCCAGGCGGTTGAGCAGGGACATTCGCTTTCGACCGAGATCAAGGTGCTGATTCTGCATGGGCTGCTGCATCTGGCCGGTTACGATCACGAGGTCGACGACGGCAAGATGGCGCGCCGCGAACGGCTTTTGCGAGCCAAATTGAAATTGCCGCAAGGATTGATTGAACGGGCCGGCGCAGAGCATTCCGCAGGGGCTAAAGCCCGCATTCATTCTCGCAACATGATTGTCCAGACCCGGTCGATCGCAAAGGCCAAACGGCCATGAGCACGTTGGCCATTTGCATGGTTCTTTTGCTGGCTGCGGTGGAAACGCTGGCATCCTATATAAGCCGCGTCTACGCCGAGTTCGGCAAGATCCTAACTCGCGAGATCGAAGAGAATCTCGACGCGTGGGAAGAACTGATTGAGCCGCAGCTTGGTTTGACCCGCGAACATGCGGCCATCTCCGCGGCCCTGTTGCAGCAACTGGCGCTGGGCATCATCGCGCTGGAGTTCGGCGCGGTCTTGTTCGACCGCGCTCCGCACCTGGGCCGGCCCACCTACGCGGAGATTGCGCAGGCCGTTCTCGGCGTTGTGCTGGTAGTGGTCTTCTGCAACCAGGTGCTGCCGTCGCTGCTCTTCAATCGCACCCGCGGGCGCTGGGTCAGGCGGCTGGTGTGGCCCATCCGGCTGCTGCTGTGGCTCATGACTCCGATCACGGTTTTCGTGCGCTTCTTCTTCTCTGTTGCATCGCTGGCAGAGGAGCAGGTGAGTGAGGAAGAAGAGGCTGCGGTGGATGTGGAAGCGCTTCTCGAAGCCGGTGAGGAAGAGGGCATTCTCGAAGAGAGCGATCGCGACCTGGTGCGCTCGGCGGTGGAGTTTGGCGACAAACTGGTGCGCGAGGTGATGACTCCGCGGCCGGAGGTCTTCGCCGTTCCCGCCGACATTACGCTGGAAAAATTCCTCGAGATGCTGCGCGAACACAATTTCTCGCGGGTGCCTGTCTATTTCGGCTCCTTGGACAACATTACCGGCATCGCCTTTGCGCACGACCTGTTGCAGATTACGGATGAAGAAGCGCGCACCCGCACCGTTGCCAGCATCGAGCGTGAAGCCGCCTTTGTGCCGGAAACCAAGCGCGGCTACGAATTGCTGCGCGAGATGCAACGCGAGAAGCAGCACATGCGTGTGGTGATTGACGAGTACGGCGGCGTTTCCGGCCTGGTCACGATTGAAGACCTGCTGGAAGAGATCGTGGGCAACATCCGCGATGAGCACGAGGAAGAAGTCTCTATCGAAGAGCCGCAGCGTGAACCCAACGGCGTGTGGCTTGTCCCCGGCAGCTTTCCCGTGGACCAGTTGGCCGACCTGTTCGGTGAGCCGGTCGAGTTAGGCGACGCCTACGAAGCCACCACACTGGGCGGCCTGGTGAGCGAGATCGAGGGGCGCATTCCGCTGGCCGGCGAGGTGGTGCTGCTCGAACCGGCCGGAATGCGCATGGAGATTGTCGCGTCCACCGATCGGCGCGTCGAGCGGCTGCGCGTGTTTCCGCCGGCCAGTGTTGAGGTTCCCTCGTCCTGAAGCCGCGCAAATGTTGGGTGGGATACTTCGGACCTGACATACCCCGAGCATCGGCTACGGCCGTATCCGCGATAATAGAGCGTCAGGAGCATTGTCCACTTGAAATCTGGATTCGTCGCAATTCTTGGCCGGCCTAACGCCGGCAAGAGCACGCTGCTGAATGCGCTTACTGGCGAGAAGGTAGCCATCGTCTCGGCCAAGCCGCAGACCACGCGCAACCGCATCGCAGGTGTGGTGGAAGTGCCGGCGCTGAAAGGTGTGCACCCGGCGGCGCAGATCGTGTTCGTCGATACCCCCGGCGTGCACAAGCCGGGGTCTCACCTGGATCGGCGCATGCTGCAGGAAGTTTACGAGGCGCTGGAGACACGCGACGTCGTTCTCGTGCTCATGGATGCGACTCGAAAGGTGCAGTTGGAGGCGGCAGCGGCTCCAGGGAAAGATGAAGCAGGCCCAGGAGAAGAAGCAGGTCCTTCGGCTGCGCTACGCTCCGCTCAGGATGATAGTGTGGGTGAGGCGAAGAAGCATGAACGCACTAACTGGGCCAGCGAAGATGAATTCCTGTTTGGATTGATCCGCAAGGTCGATTGCCCGGTGTTTCTCGTCCTTACGAAGATCGACCTCGTTCCAAAGGATCATTTGCTGCCGCTGATCGACAACCTGACGAAGCAATTCAAATTCGCCGAAATCATTCCTGTCAGCGCACGCAAGCGCGATGGGCTCGATCTGCTGGTGCGCAAGATTGTCGACGCACTGCCCAAAGGCGAGCGCTATTACCCGGCAGACCAGTATACTGACCAGCCGCAGCGCTTCATGGTGGCGGAACTGATTCGCGAGAGCATCCTGGTGGAGACGGGCGAAGAAGTACCGTATGCATCGGCTGTGGTCATCGAGCGCTTCGAGGAACCGAAGCCATTTGTGCCCCGGAAAAAGGGCGCCGTCCCCGCACGGCCGCCGCTCACCCGGATCGCCGCTGCCATTTACTGCGAGCGCGACGGGCAGAAGGCGATTCTCATTGGCAAAGGCGGGGCAAAGTTGAAAGAGATCGGCACTGCCGCCCGTCGTAAGATCGAGTCGCTGCTCGGCACGCGCGTTTATCTGGAACTGCATGTGATCGTGGAACCGAACTGGCGCGAATCGAGAAGCTTCGTCGAATCGCTTGACTGGCGGAACCAACTGGAGCGACTGGGCGTAGAACAAAGCACGGAGCCGGCTGCAGAGGAAGAGAAATGAGGCTCCTGACTGCTCCCTGAAGGGTTTCGCCGGAGTCAGATCATCAAGCGGCCCCACCAGAACCATTCAGTTATTCGTTATTTCTGCTCTAGTGTGGTGTCTCCGAAGTTCTTGGCATTTGTTTTGCACTACCTGGTTTGCCGCGAGCTTCCCGAAAAGCAGGTCCCCTTCGACTACGCTCAGGGCAGGCTTTCGGCTCCGCTGAAGAACGC
>JBKQNU010000151.1:0-50876 GCA_052145815.1 Occallatibacter sp. | reverse complement strand
CGCTGCTGGGGCCGAGAAGCTCCGCGGCTACGGTGCCGCTGACGACGTTCAGGTACATGGAGGCGGTGGAGAGGGTGGTGAGAGGGAAGGCCTGGTAGACGCCGCCAAAGTCGCTCGTGGTTTTGACATGGAGCGTGTAGCTGCCGGCGACGGGCGCGGGCGGAGTGGCGCCGGAGGGGCAAGTGGTGCTGCAGAGCTCGGTCGTGGTGGTGCCGCTCTCATCGTCCCAGACAGGCCAGCCTGTGGCCGCTGAGGACCCGCCGTAGTCCAATCCGGTGAAGGTGACGAGGGTCGAGGAGCCGGTTTCGAAGCTGGGGTTGGCGATGGTCGCCAGGGTAGGCATCAGGCTCTCGGCATTCACAAAGAAGTCGGAGGGGCCTTCAGACGAGGAGTCGATGTCGATTTCGCTGAAAAGGCCTCCGTTGGCGGGGAGGAAGAAGGCGCCGTCATGGGTGGCGGTGAGGGAAACGGGACCGCTGGGGCCTTGCAGAGTTACGGTGACAGGGCCGCTGACGATGTTCAGCCACAGTACGCCGCTGGAGAGCGCTGTCTGCGGGAATGTCTGGTAGACGCCAGACGACGCTCCGGTGGTGGTGACATGCAGCATGTGAGAACCGGCGACGGGAGCGGGCGGCGTGGCTCCCGAGGGGCAGGTGTTGGTGCATAGCTCTGTTGTGGTGGTGCCGGCGACGCCATTTGCCACGTTCCAACCGGTGGCGGCGGAAGCGCCGAGGTTGCCTGTGCCGGTCAACGAGACCTGACTTGACGATCCCTGGGTGAATGCGGAGTTGGTCAGCGGCGGTGGTACCAGATCGACGGCGTCCACGTAGAACTCCGCCGGGGCGCCATTCGAGTAGATGACGATCTCGTTGAACTGGAGGCCGTTCATGGGTAGGATCAACGTGCCGGTGCTGCTTGCGAAGCCGTCCACGTCGCCCGCTGGTCCAGACACGTTAGATCCCAACACGCTGACGTAGACTGATCCGCTGACGATGTCAAGCCATAATGAGCCGCCGGTCAGCGCTGTCTGCGCAAAGACCTGGTACACACCGGCGTAGGCACTGGTGGTGATGACATGCAGAGTGTGCGTGCCATCGACGGGGGCTGGTGGGGTGCTCCCGGACGGGCAGGTGGTGGTGCAGAGTTCCGTGGTGGTGGTGCCGGAAGCGTTGTTCCAGATGTCCCATCCGGTGGCGGCGGAGGGACCGCTTACATCGCTTCCGGTGGCGTTGATCGGTGTGGACGCGCCCTGTTCGAAGCCGGGGTTGGTTAGGGGAGATGCCACGTTGAGATAGACATACACAGCACCCTGGTCTCTATTGCCGTTGACATTTTGGCTCTGGGCTCCCAACAGGAAGAGATTCGGGCCAAAAGAGAGAGTGTTTGGGCTAGAAAGGCCTAAACGGTCCTGGGAGCTGTAGATCGGCAGCTCGCTCTGCTCGCTCCATTCCGTACCGCTTCGCGCGTATACCCACGCCGCTGTTTCTCCGTAGCCTCCTACCGCTGCCGTGTTCCCATTCAGTGCGACGGCGCCTCCGAAAAAGTCGTCCGCCGCGCCTACAGGGTCAGCCAGCTCCGCCTGCTGGGCCCATGACGTGCCGCTTCGCACAAAGACGTAGGCCACCCCTTGGTACTGATTTCCGGCGACAGTCTTGTAGTCCGCGCCAATTACGGCTGCGTCACCGCTCAAAGAAACGGCCATGCCGAAATCGTCGTCGCTTGTCCCGTCGGTGGAAGTCAGTTCTGCCTGCTGACTCCAGGTCCCTTCGTTTTGCACGAACACGTATACGGCTCCCTGATAGGTGTTCCCATTTTCCGTGTGGCCAGGAGCTCCAATCAGGGCCGTGTTGCCGCTCAGCGACACGGAGGAGCCTAATAAATCGCTCGCGTCTCCATCGGTGGGCGTAAATTCTGCCTGCTGGGTCCATGTCGTACCGTTCTGAGTGAACAGATATGCCGCTCCCTGGTTGGCGTTCCCGTTTACCGTGTGGCCAGGTGCTCCAATGAGGGCCGTGTTGCCGTTCAGGGAGACGGAGAGACCGAATTCATCGAAGCTCGTGGTGTCGGAGCCGGTGAACTCGGCGGTTTGGGTCCATGTCTCGCCGCTTTGCGTAAACACGTATACGGCTCCGTGGTCTCCCTGGCTGAACGCTCCAACCATTGCTGTATTGCCGCTTAGAGCCACCGAAAAGCCGAAATTGTCATCTGCGGCCGCGACAGGAGGGGCCAGCTCTGCCTGCTGGGTCCATGTTCCGCCGCTCAGCACAAACACGTACACAGCTCCCTCGTTCCCGTACTCGGCGAGCTCTTCGCCCCGCCTGCCAGGGGCGCCAATGATCGCTGTATTACCGCTCACGGAGACGGAGGCGCCGAAGTAGTCTTCGTTTTCTCCGTCGGAGGCGATCAGCTCGGCTTCCAACGTCACATAGGGATCGACCACCAGGGGATACTGCGCGTTGCGGTCGTCGACGACCAGGCGAATCTGCTGATCGCGGACTTCGAGGTGTGAGGGAATGGCGCGATTCGTGGCGTCGCGAGCTTCGAGTCCTGCATATTGCAGGATCGTGCTTTGGCCGGATTGGAGCAGAACTGCATCGCCGGGGGGATTGAGGACAGGATGAAGACCGCCGGAGACATTCAACGCGATGATGAGCGGCTCTCCGGATGTGGATCTGCCTGGGCGGCTGGGAAGCGCGAAGCCCTGTTCGAGGCCGCGCGTCCCGTTTTTGTACCACTCGTCGATGCCGTCGCGGCGGTAATCTACGCGGGTTCCGGAGGCTTCCGGCGTTGCTGGAGTGGGCGTGCGCAGACGGTCGCCATAGCCGAAGCCGGTGAGACAAAGGGCTGTGCTTGGCGTGCCGCCGTGCGCGTGGAGGCGGAGTGCGTGCGGATTGGTTGGCTGGATCAGCGCTTCGCGGCCGTTGAATTCGAGGATCAGCTTCTGAGCGGGATTGGCGGCGCGGAAGATTCCCTCGCCGGAGGGCTCAAGCTTGTAGAGAGTCTGCTCGAAGGCGCGACGCAAGCGTGCGTCCGCTCCGGCCTTCTTGAAGGGGTCGTCGGAGGTTTGGGCGACAGCGACGACAGCCAACGCGAGCAGGCAAAGGGGAAGAAAGAAGCGGCAGGCGGAACAATTGCGGAGTGTCTTTGGCGCTTTCATGTATTAATCATGCGCCTATTCGCCCTGTGTGTCACATTGTTTAGTTGCCAGAAGTCCGGTCAGCCCAGCTGACCATTTGACAATAGGAAATATGGACCTGCGTCTGCCCACATTCTTATCTTCACTGGGAGTGCGGAGCGGCTGCTTCGGCGCGGGGCGGCGGATAGGGCAAGAGCGGCTCCTGGCGCGCAGCCATGCGGACGACAAGCGGGTCAAGTCCCCAGCCGTTGAGCAGGTTTCCAAGGGCGCGGAGAGCTATGGGCTTCGAGACGATGGTGACCACGGTGAGAACGATCAACCAAAGATCGATCCAGAAGCTGCGGTGGTCGATGTAAGCCAGCGCAAGTCTGCTTTTCCAAGGGCGAATAATCTGGTTGTAAAGGAGATCGGGGTCGGCGCTGCCCTTCAGGATTTCCCCTTCGTCGGAGAAGACAATGGAAGCGGGGTCGGTAATCCCAGGGGACACGGAAAGCAAGCGTCTCTCCGCATTCGTGTAAAGCGCTGCGTCGCTCACCACCTGAGGCCGTGGCCCGACCAGGCTCATTTCACCCTTCAGAACGTTCCACAGTTGGATCAGCTCATCCAATTTGTAAGCACGGACCCATTGTCCTACTTTGGTAATGCGGCGATCGGTAAGCGAAGTGGACGAACCTCCGACTTTGTCCGCGTTTACCACCATGGAACGGAACTTGACCATGCGGAAGACACCCCCTCCGCGAGCGGCCCGGGGCGCGATGTAAAACGGCGAATGCCTGTCTTGAATCCATATTGCGAACATGACTGCAATCAGAACCGGCGAAAAGACAAGCAAGCCCAGTAACGCGGCCAGAAAGTCAAAAACGCGCTTTATCTTCACGAAAGAACCTCCGCTGGAATACCCAACTTCGCGGACACGGTTCGAACAATGGATGCGGCATCGAGAGAATAGACCTTTCGTAGATACGCTTGGCTGCCAATAACGGACGAAAAGGTGTTGCGGAGCCCCATTCGGACGAAGAAACCCGGGAATACCCCTGCTTCCATGAGCGTTTCGGCAATGGCTCCGCCCAAGCCGCCATCGACGGCATGTTCCTCGATGCTGATAATTCCGCCCGTCTCGGACGCGGCGGCCGCGAGCGAATCGGTGTCGATGGGCTTGATGGTATGGACGCTGAGAACGCGACAGAGAACGCCCCGTTCGGCCAGGGCATCCGCGGCCAGCAGAGCCTCACCAAGAATTCCGCCGGTAGCGGCGAGTGTCACGTCCGATCCGTCGCGAATGGTTCGAATGCTGCCCGGCCGAAAAATCTCGCCATGCCGCACAGACGCCGGCGCCGCCGATTTATCGAGGCGCAGATAGGAAGGGCCGCGATGCGACAGCAGGTAGCGTGCAGCCTCAGCGGCCTCCCATAGATCGCATGGCGAGAAAACCAGCATATTCGGAAGGGAGCGAAGGATAGCCAGATCCTCAGTGGCATGATGCGAAAAGCCCACCGCCCCGTAACTCATGCCGCCGCCGATGCAGACGATTTTTACGTTCGCGCCGTGATAACAAATATCATTGCGGATTTGCTCAAGGCAGCGAAGCGTGGGAAAGTTTCCAATGGAGTAGGTAAAAACTGCGTGGCCTTCCATCGCCAGTCCGGCGGCAAGGCCCGACATGTTCTGCTCAGCGACGCCGACGTTCAAAAACTGACGGGGAAAATGCGCGATAAAGTCGTTCATCACTCCAAAACCAAGGTCACCCGAGAGCAATAGAAGTTCCGGGTGCTGCGGAGCGAGTTCAGTTAGCACATGTATAAAAGCGTCTCTCACGATTGGCCCTCTAATTCAGAGAGTGCGGCGTCGAACTCCTCGCCACGTGGAATGCGGTAATGCCAGAGCACCGTGTTCTCCATAAAGCTCACGCCCTTGCCCTTGGTGGTGTGCGCGATCAGGCAGGACGGCTTGCCATCTGCAAACGGAACGGCCGAGAGAGCGCGGTGCAGAGCTTCGTGGTCGTGACCGTCAACCTCGCGGACGGCCCAGCCAAACGCGGTCCACTTATCGGCAAAAGGCTCAAGTCCTATGACTTCAGAGACAGGAGCAATCCCCTGAATCCGGTTGTAGTCCACAATGGCCACGAGATTCGACAACCCATGGTGGGCAGCGAACAGAATGGCCTCCCAGGTTGACCCCTCATCGCACTCCCCGTCGCTAAGTAGAGTGAACACGCGATGCTCTGCATTCCTCAGCTTCCCCGCATATGCCATTCCGGCTGCGATCGAGAGGCCGTGCCCCAATGCCCCGGTGGACACGTCGATGCCGGGTAGCTTGTGCGACACGTGACCGCTCAAATCCGATCCGTCCTGGTAATGAGTCATGAGCTTTTCGATCGGAAAGAATCCTCTTTCTGCAAGCGCGGCGTAAAGGCCGCCCCCTGCATGGCCTTTACTCAGGACAAAGCGATCTCGATCTAAACTCTCAGGCGCTGCCGAATCGACGTTCAGAATTCCGCCGTATAACACTGCAAGAATATCGGCACATGAGTAGATCGACCCGACGTGCGATCCGCCGCCTATGCTGGTCATCCGTAGGGCGTGAATACGAATGCGCCTGGCCAGGGAAGAAGTGTTTGTGGCTATATTTGCGTTCATTTTGAATACCCGAAGAAGGTGCGGATCGTATCGCAGACGTAATGAACGTCATCATCGGAGAGCGACATGTTCATCGGGAGCAGCAGCATGCGCTTGAAAAGGCCATCGGTGTAAGGCAGCGGCTGCGTGAAGCCCAGTGCCTCCAGGTGGTGGATCGCCTCGCCGTTCCACTGGACCAGCGTACCCACTCCACAATCAGCGAGGAATGTCTTCAGCGCATCGCGATTCTCCGCTTCGATTTCATAATTCTGATAGACATCGAAGTGGTCGGGGTCCGCGTCCGGAGCGGGCGGAAGAACAACTTCGGCTACATCGTCGAGACGCTCGGCATACAGGCCCGCGATTTGCCGGCGGCGCGCGACAATTTGCTCATACCGGTCGAACTGGAAATTCAGAATTGCAGCCTGAAGGTTATCAAGACGCGAATTGAATCCCCAACGAACGACCTTCCCGCTTTCGTTGCGGCCGAAGTTGCAAAGCTCCGACGCATGATCGTAGACTCGCTGATTGTTGGTCACGACCGCGCCTCCATCTCCGAAACAACCTAGCAGCTTTGCGGGATAGAAGCTAATTGCAGCAGAGTCTCCAAAGGTGCCCGCACACTTCCCTTTGAAGCGCGATCCCAGCGCCTGAGCAGCGTCCTCGACCAGCAGCAGTCCATGCTTCGCTACGATAGCTCCCAGTGCGTCCATGTTGCAGGTGCGGCCGTTGAGTTGAGTCGGCATGACCGCTCGCGTCCGCTGAGTTACAGCAGCTTCAACGGCTCGGGGATCGATGAGGTGGTCTTCACTGCAATCAACCGGGATTGGAGTAGCGCCGGTGAAATGAATCGCTACTGCGGTCGCAAGCATCGTATGCGAGCTGAGGATAACTTCATCTCCCGGCCCGACGCCTGCCGCCTGAAGCGCAACTTCCAGTCCATCGGTCGCGTTGCCGACTCCCAGCGCATGCGAAATGCCCAGGTAAGACGCCAGACGGCTTTCGAAGGTCTGGAGATCTTTCTGCTTGATGAATGCTCCGCGCCTCCCGATATCGCGGAAGATGTTAACGAATTCCGGTTCATGAGCCGTGAACAGAGCGGGATAGTTGAAAAATGGAACAGTACGTGTAGTCATGATTTAGATGAGTGAGCGAGCTACTCGATTTCGGCATAAGCGATGTAAGGATCCCAATCCAGGCGACGGAGGCGTAGATTGCGCATTCCTACAGCGTCCATCGCCGCCATCGTCTCGCCCGGCCAAATAGGATTGTCAAGTTCATCGAACACAATCAGAGCGCCGCGAGGCATGCGCGGCAGAAAATGCTGCAGTGCCACCTTGGTGGGCTCATATATGTCGGCATCAAGATAGAGAAGGCTCACCACGAGGTGCGGATGCGTGGCAACAAACTCGGGAACGGTGGTCGCAATGTCACCCCTGATCAGCTCCACCTTGGGGATGTGCCCAAGAAACCTGTCGCGATCGTATTCGCGAATCAACTCCGTCAGTTCGTCATAGGAGTTAGCACACAGATCGCCGGTGTGAACATCTGTAAACTCGCTCCGATCCCGTTCTCCGATGGACGGGAATCCCGCGAAGGAATCGAATCCATAGATTCGACGTGTGAGATTCTCCGGTTCGAGGATTGCGCTCAACTTGGCCCATCCCATCAGCCCGAATCCCCTGAACACGCCGCATTCGACGATGGAGCCTTTTACCGGCAGCGCGAGTTTGTAGACTTCATACAGCGCCAGCAGACGCTTGATGTGCTGGCGGCGCACATACTTCGTAAAGTTCTCAAGTTTGATCTCGACCGGATCCGTGCACTTGTTGAAGATGGCTTCAATGTTCCTGCCTACTTGACGTTCCGCGGGAGTGCGAAGCGGCTTATTGTCAGAATCGTTCACAGTGTTTCCGGTCGTAGCGTTAGCTGATGTCATACAAGAATACCACCGATTTTGAGTTATCATGAATCTCCAGATTACCGGCTCGGCGGGCATTGACGGCATCGTAAAACCGCTGCGCGCCGATCTGAGATTCGCCTGTGACAATCTTGATTGTCTGAACGCCGCGTTGGCGAAATTCAGCTCTGAGCGCCGCAAAAAGCAAACGGCCCATTCCCCGCCTCTGCACTTGCCGGTCTACGCAGAAGTTCAGTATCTCCGCTCGCGGAAGTGCCTCCGAGGCACCCGCGCCGGCATACCGCGCTGTTTCAAATAGTTTCCTGACTGTGCGCAATGAGAACACGTTGGGCAACAGCGAAACGATGAGACCAACACCGGATCGCAATAAGACCTGAATGAGCACCGACTTCGTGTTAGTCGATCCGCAGATGAATCCATGCACCCTTTCTGTTTCGGTCTCACATGCCGCCAGAAGGAATGCATTGTCGCTGCGTGCGATGGACTTATAGATCGATTGCAGAAACTTCGGGTTCAAACTTGATATGAATCCCCCGTGAATCTCCCGGCGATGCAGAGCGGCTACCTCACACCAAAAGGAAGCGGGCAGCGACGGAACAGCCTTGATGACGGTGACATTCTCCTTCGAGTTGGCCACTCCGTCGCATGCCAGACTTCTCTGCAGCATGATCTACCGCACATTCTGGTACATATTCGATAAGTTGGCAAAGAGGTGTTGGGGCTGATTCTGATCGAACACCTGCACGATTGAACGGAACGCCGCATTGTCGCGGTATGAGGTCCACGCGCCGGGGTTCTCGAAGTCGGGGTCTTTCACCGAAAACCCTTGTGGCTGTAAATTGTCAAAAAACGCGGTGAAATGGGAATCGGCCCCTGATACATTCGTCAGAACAAAGCGCAATGTGTGGCTTGAACCACCGACTACCGCGGCCGGAATCTGGACGGTTTCGCTCTTCCATGTGGTCGAGCCGCCGGTGGCGTCTGCTTCCCACAAAACGGTGTGGTCGGCGATAACCTGCATGGACAAGGCGCCGTGCGGGATTCCCGTGGGAGCGACATTCCTGTGCCAGAAGGTGAGCGCGTAGGACGGCAGACCGGGCTGGAATCCCATGCCAGTGTTAAGTTCGCCGTAAGCTCCAGGAGAAGTCTTGCCCGCAACCATCACTAAACCGTAGCCGTTGCCGTGCTCGGCCGGATTGGCGCTTGCACCGAGCGGACTGGAGTATTTATCCAGAACATAGGTCAGAACGCCCTGGGCCTTGCCCTGACGTGCAGCTTGAAGACCAGCAGCAACCAGGGCCTGAATGTACTCAGCGGTCGGAGCCGGGACGCCTCGCAGAACTGGTACGCAGTAAACCATCAAGAGGAACGGCTTTCCGTACGTTGCCGACTTTGCCTCGACCGCGGCAAGCTGATCGTTGACAGACTCTGTGGAGACGGTATTGGTGACAGGTTCGTCGCGGTACGCAAAGATGAACCCGTCTATCGCCTGAGCGTAGCGGTCAAAATAGCCCGGTGACGTAAGGCCCAGTCCCCAGTAGAGCAAGGGATAAAACAGGAACCTGGGATTGACGGATTTTGCTGCCTGATGAATCTGATTGGCATACTGTGGGGTGAACGTCGCGCCATTGTAATCGAAATCGTCGATCACCATTCCCTTCACAGCGGGTTGCTGGAGAGAAAGACGCGCGATCTCGGTTGCCCAACGCACGTAGTCCTTCCCATACGGCTGGGAGCAGGCCGGCTGGCACTCCAGCGGAGGCACAAGATAGACCCACACGTCGATCCCTGCTTTGGCGGCGGCCGGGGCAAACTCGTTGCGAAAGTCATCCCAATCGCTCGGCGAATGCAGGATTAGAAAGAAATACGTGTTTATTTTGAGCGCGGTCAGTCTTGAAATCATGGCCGGCGTGTCGACGTGAGTATTGCCGTCACTGCGCTTGGCGGTTTCGCGCATCTCTCCTGCGTAATCGCCAACGATGATCCGTGCGGCCAAGGATGTGGAGCTGAGAGCAGTCAGCAGCAGCAGTACCGCCAGGAATTTGCTGACTCGAATCGGTTGCGCGATCATTCCGGTCTGCATTTTTCCATACCTCCTCTGGGTTGAGTTCGTAGTGGGCCCGCACAAGATTGCGGCCACCGAACTTGTTATGGCTTGTACCGGCGTCCTTCAACTCAGAGCGCTCTCTGGGGATTGAGCCGGACTGAAGTGATCATCTTTGGACGGTCCCCGATTGGGAAACCACCTGTGGTTCTCGCGGCAAGCGAGCACAGAGATCGTTATAGAAATCCAGCAGCGCTCCTTCTTCATGAGCCCAGTTGAACTCGGTTTCCATCGCCATGCGGCCATTCTTGCCCATAGCCTCGGCTTCATCCGGATGAATCAAAATGTACTCGATGGCTGCGGCAATTTCGCGTGGCTCGAGGGGATTGACCAGCAATCCGCATCCGGCCCCATCAATGATTCGGCGCCATAGCGGAAAATCCGATGCGATGATCGGAATTCCGGCGGCCATGTACTCGAAGATCTTGACGGGGTAGGCCACCATCAACTGAGGGATGGGATAGAGGGTCACCAAGCCCGCTCGCACCTTGCTCAATATCTTGCCAATGCGCTCGCGGTCCTTGATCTCTCCCAGGTTCTCAGTCCGCGCCCAACCCGGGAGCTTCTCCAACTCGGCGGGAAGATCAGTCATGCTGAATGGGCCCAGGAGACGCAGTCTCGGATTCAAGCTTGCGGGAACCAGCTCGATTGCCTCGACCAGTTCACGTATGCCGCGATTCCGGCTCATGCTGCCTAGAAAGATGACCGCCGGGTCGCGCTCTTCCCAGGGGATCTCGGCCAGGGGAGGATACTGTTCCGGAATCGCGAAGTTACGTACCATCACAACCTGCTTCGAATGCCGCGCGAACCTTTCGGCGATGGAAGGGGTCACCACAACCACTCCTGAGAGCAGACGCGCAGCGAGTGCCTCGATAGTGCTTGCCATCCAGGACATCGGACGGCGAACCCACCTGGGCAAGTAGAACTTGTGCAGGATATCCTGGGGAACATCTTCATGGACATCGTACACAACCTTCTTGCCATGAAGCCGCAACAAGAATCCTACACCGATCAACTCCGGATCGTGAAAGTGGTAGACGTCTGCCCGCTCGGCAAGCGCCTTGCGATAGATCTGCCAGCCGGTGCGAAGCATACGCGAAACTCTGTGACCGGGAAGGGCCAACGGGATGATGCGGATCCCATTGACTACCTCGGGGCGCGGGTGGCGCGCGATTACGCTCACATCGTACCCTGCACGCACAAGAGACCGGCATTCCTTATGAAATATCCGCTGATCCAGAGCGTCGTGGACCGACGACAGCACGCAAACGCTTATACCCATTTTCCCTGCCCCGCACTGCTGGTCTGCAACGAGGATTCCACCGGCTGCAGAGCAGGCCTGCGTCCATCGAGAAACACCCTGGCCCATATCTCCAGAGATGTCCATTTATACGCTGTCTTAATGGCCTGAAAATCACTTGCCTCAAACCTTTTCCAGGTTTCGCTAACGATCTTCGGGTCGGTCCAGGGGCGAGCCAGGAACTCGGGAGAAAAGAGCAGATCCCGCACCCATGCCCGCATCGGACCCGTCATCCAGGTCCACTCCGGCGTTGCGAAACCGATTTTGTCCGTGCGCTCGCGCACAACCTCCGGCACCAGGCCGCGAATCGCGTTGCGCATGATCACCTTCGACATGCCTCCCCGCATGATCCGGTCGACGGGGATACTGAACAGGAATTCGACCAATCGGTGATCGAGGAAGGGCAATCGCACCTCGCGCGAAAACGCCATGGAGTTGCGATCGGCATAACGCAGCAAGGCGGGCAGCACGCTGAGCATCAGCGTGGTGTACAACTCATTCTTCAGGGGGTTGGCAAATCGATTCTCCCCTTTCGCGTGTCCCCTGGGCACGCTCTTCTCAAAGTCGCGGTTCAGTTCGCGGCGTCGGGACAGCCTGCGGGCCGCCAGACGTGCGCCCGATGGGACCAGGGTGGACATCGCGATGGGCAGCGATGTCATTGACTGGTGCCGGGAGTGCTCGCGCATGGAGTTCCACGCATCCACAACGCGCCCGCGCGCGAACAGCCCCCGCACGTGTGCGCCCAGATATGTAGGATATCCGGCAAGAGTCTCGTCAGCTCCCTGCCCGTCGAGCAGCACTGTGACATTGCAATCGCGAGCCAGGCGCATCACATTCCATTGGGCGTAGATGCTGGACGAGTGGAAGGGCTCTTCCTGATGCCATGCAATCAGTTCCGCCTCTTCGCAGTAAAGTGCGGGATCGGGATAGACGGCATGGTTCTCCACGTCGTTGAACTCGCACACCGCCTTGATGAACCTTCCTTCGTCCACCCGCGCATCGCGGAAACGCGCCGAGAATGTTTCCTGGCGTTCTCCCTGATACTGGCGGGAGACCAGCCCGACGATGGTGGACGAATCGAGCCCGCCGGACAGGCTTGAGCCCACAGGTACGTCCGAGCGCAGGCGAAGACGCACGGAATCGCTCAGCAGTTCCAGAAACCTCTCCGCATAGGCGGCATCGCTTTCCAGATGCGTCTCGGTATCCGGATGCAAGTCCCAATACCGCCATGTTGTCAACTCAAAGCCGGGGCTCGATAACGTGAAGGCATGCCCCCCGCCCAGCGAGTTTACGCCGCGAAACATAGTCGACCCGCCATCGTCGGGGGGATAGGCCGACATAAATCCGCTGACACCAGCGGGATTTGGCTCCGGCTCGACCAGGCCGGATGCGAAGAGCGCCTTCATCTCGGACGCAAAGATGAATACTTCGCGCGCCCGATCGTAGAAATAGAAGAGCGGTTTCTCGCCGAATCGGTCCCTGGCCGCAAAGAGCTTCTTTTGCGCCGCGTCCCACACAGCAAAGGCAAACATACCGTTCAGGCGCGAGAGACAATCCGTTCCCCATTCCTCATAGGCGGCCAACAGCACCTCTGTATCGCCGGTGGAAGTGAATCGGTATCCCTTCTGCATAAGCTGGTCGCGCAACTCGATGTAGTTGTAGATTTCCCCATTCAACACAATGACCGAGTTGCCTGATCGGCTCACCATCGGCATGTGACCCATCTGGGAACGATCAAGAATCGCCAGGCGGCGCGAACCGAGCAAGACCAAGCCGTCGCTGGATCGCCAGGAACCCCCGTCGTCGGGCCCACGATGAACCAGGCAGTCGCGCATTATCGTAAAGCGTTGGTCATCATCGGCGGGCAGCTTTCCGACAGCGCCTACAATTCCACACATAAACTCACCTCGAGCCTCCCAGGAATATGCGGCTTTGTCATTCGAACTTTCAAAAGCCTTCTTGCGGACTCAAACACTGTCTTGACTTGTTCTGAATTCTATTCTCTGCGGGGATTGGGGAACGCATGTTGCGGGAACAGGGCCCGCCGGCCACGGGTACGCCCCAGCCTCACCCCCATCAAATCTTCGACGAACATGGGAATCATCACAATAAGCACGCCGCCCGATGCGAGCACATAAGGCAGCGCCGCAAGAGCAAGCACGTTGATCTTGAGAAGAACGAAGCCGTAAATGCAGAGATTCCTGAGCGTCTTCGGCCGGGTGATGATATAGTGCTGGACCATCGCAAGGATGATTCCGGTCACGATGCATCCCAGCATCACCCCCGTCATGCCCCAGTCGGCGTAAAACGTGCCCAGAAATGGCGCGTTGGCCGAAACCGATTGAGGCAGAGTCGGATCGATGCGCAGACCCACAGCGTTTGCAATCGGGGATTTCGGCAAGTTCAACAGCAAGGCAAGTTTGCCGATGGTTGCGCCGTTCTGGTAGGGGATTGCCTCCGGGACAAGGTCGAAGTAATAGAACAGCACTTGGGCGCCGCCGTAGAAGATGCGCCCCCCCGTCGCATTGAAAAAGCTCAACCCTGTTTGAAGGGTAGTATTGGCGTACTCGTAAATAAACACGATCGTCGGAAAGGTGAAGATGGCAATCGGAATCAGCCAGGCCTCCGATTTTAGTACTCCCTTTCGCTTTATTATGTAGATCCCCACCACGACTCCCAGGGCCGCCAGGCCAACCGGGGACCTTTCCAGCGTCATGCCGCAATATAGCAGCGCCGTAACGAATGTAGCAATGAAAAGAGCCCGGTTCCACTTTGTCCTCAAACACAGCCAGCGAAATCCCGTCATCATTACCAGGACCGGGAACATGACCTTCGCCAGCACGTCATAAGCGTAGGACAAGGGTGAGTCGAGAAGCTTTAATGATTGCTCTCGTAACAAGCCTGTCGCAGCAGTCTCGCCGGGATGCTGAAACATGAAAAGCAGTGGCACCGAGGGAACCTGGGTGGTGTGGTAGTACCCGACGCATATGCAAACCACCAGCAGAGCCACGACTCCAAGCGAGGTGAAATCTGCACTTTGCCAATCGATCGGGTCGAGATAGTACTTTCTTACCGCCCCCATGCGGGAGCCGCAAATCACATGCCCGATCAGGATGCCCAACGGCACCAGGATCAGAGAGCCGTCCACCGAAACCATGAAGCGGTTGGGGTGGTTCCCGGATTCGAGGTAAATTACGAAAAGGGATGGAATGACCACGAAGACGATGTGGGTCCAGAACCACGCGGCCGATATGCTCATTTGCTTGAAATCGAAGACTCCTTCCTCGTGCCGCATCAACACCAGGGAAAGGGCCATGACCAACCCCGTCACGGCAACCCAGGTCACATTCTTGCCCATAATAGGCAAGATCGTAACCGCACCCAGCCAGGCGAGAAAGAGGATCACAAACAACGGCCTGCGTAGGAGATTCATCGTCTCGAGTCCAACTTGCTAATCTGTATTCAACCGCTTCGATGTGCCAGCATGTGCCGGCATTCCCGTACCCATTCAGTGCCGCTCGCGAAGAGAATCCCCGCGTAGGCTGCGGAGAGAATCGCAATGACTCCCAGAACGGAAATCGTGTTTCCGTGAAAATGCGAAAACCTCTCGAACAAAAGAGCCACCCCGCCAAGCGCCGCGGCCGCGAGAAGCCCGGCAAATGCTGAGCGTAACGGAAACTTCGCCTTTAACAGGACTCGCGCCGAGTGCGCCGTGAAGCCGGCCAGGATCACGAGTGTCAAGGACCAGGCCAAGGCGATCGCCGGCGAGAGATACGGACGCGGAGCGCCGTACACCGCGATGGCCGCCAACACCAGGTAGCATGCCAACGATATGGCTACATTGCGCGAGTTGTGTGCCTTCACGTGCGCGGCATCGATGCTGGACGCAATCGAACTGATGTAAGCGTAAAACGGCATGCCCAAGAGAAGGATGCGAACCGTCCCGGCGCCATTCACGAAGTCTTTCCCCAGCCATACGCGCAAGCCTACATCGGTGAACACCATCGCCATGATCGTGGCGAAGAAGCTCATGTGCAGGACGCCGGTCTGCATTTGCTCCAGCCGCCGGGCCACATCATCGATGCGATTCTCCGATAACATCCGGCTCACCTTCGACAGCAGGACGATGCTTAGCGGCATTACGCTCAGGGAGAATGCACTGAACAAGGTTCCGCCCAGCAAGAGGAATGTGACCTGGCCGAGGGGAAGGTAATGGGATGCGATAATCGGACCCAGCGCAGTCAAGCCGATGAATCCGAACTGTGAGGGAATCCGCGGCAGACCGTACGTCAGAAGTTGCTTGGCTTTGACAACAACCTGCCTGCCCGCGGCGCTGAAAATTCCGTGCCTGGGAAAAGCAAAGACAATCGAAAACCCGATCATCAGGATGCCTGTCCAGGTGAGCATTGCAACTATGTTCCGGGAACGCTCGAACATTGCGAACGTCAGGAACACCAGCGCGCCGATGTTGACCAACTGTAATACGTTCGCCGTGAGCATCTGCAGGCGGCCGCGATGATATCCGAAAGTGGCGCCGTGAAAGGCATATCCCAGCGTCCAGACACTTAAAGGGAACAGGAGCCGGCTGAGTTGGCTATCGCCGAACAGCCAATAGGAAAAAAAGCGGGGCGCGCTGTGTAGCACAATGCCCGCAAACACGACAAACAGACCGTCAGTTGCCAGCGCCGCCAGAAAGTACTCCACGCCCTCATTTTCCAGCTTCTGCCGGCTAACGTAATACGGAAGCGCCAGCGCCGAACACACAATCAGGCTGCTCTGCATCCATGCTACGATTCTGCGGGCCAGAAGATACTGCGCGAGAGGATTGGGCCCCATGGTCCGGCCCATGAGCGCGATCAGCACCGTACTGCTCACCAGCACCAGGACGCCGGCAATGGCAGTGGAGCCAATATCTCTCAAAAATGGATGAATTCGCGCTTTGGGCCGCGGCGAACTCATGGCAACAGGAACGGCCATTACTGAAACACGCCTGGAGCGGGTTGAAATTCTGCACTCTCTTGCATTGATCTCGCTGGCCTCGTCTCCAGGAGTTCCGCGTCTGCCATCTTCGCCAGAAACGCAAGCGTCTTTTCCATATCGCGTGGACCCACTGTCTCGGTAACCGGAAGCGTGACCAGCGTGTTGCTCAGGCGCTCCGCAACCGGACAGCTTCCCTTTGCATAGTTGACAACGGGCCATTGATCGGGGGAAAGGGGATGAACCGGCGACAAAAACCAGTCTCCCATCTCGATGCGTGCGTCGCGGGCCATCTCCAGCACCTTGGCCTTGTCGCGGACGTAAAGAGGGAAACGCAGAAACACCGTCTCCGAGCCCGTTGGTGGAATTGCCGTCCTAAGCCCCGATTCCCGCATAAATGTCTCGTACTGGCGCCCGAGCTGGAATCGATGCTCGACCGACCTGGTTACTCGCGCGGGGCTCGATTTGACACTCAATCGCCGCCTCAGTCCGTCCGCCATGCGCGTCTCGTAATCGCTGTTCAGCTTGCCCTCGAATTCCTCCTCGCGAAAGCTGGACACGATCAACCCGGACTTCGATAGAAAACGATATGCCTCGCGCACGGTCCAGAAAAAAGCCGGACGGCGAAGCAGCGCGTGAGCAACATACTGAAGGTTTACAACAGCCGTATCGCGTGCCTTCGGAGGCCGATAGTCGCGGTAACTCGATTGAACGGCTTTCAGGATCGATTCCGAATGGATGACAGCCGTCCCACCTACACCGATGACGACCGGCTTGCCCCACTCGTAGGAATAGAATGCGGCATCGCCGAGAGTTCCAAGATCCCGTCCCTCATACCGCGAGCCTAGCACGTGACAGCAGTCTTCGATCACCACGAGGCCGTGCCTCCGGGCCTGCGACAAAATCGCATTCAGGGGCGCGGGAATTCCAAACGTGTGCTGAACCAGGATCACCCGGCTGCGCGCCGTGATGCGCGCTTGCAACGACTCCGGATTCATGTTGCAGGTGCCAGGGTCGACGTCGACAAAAACCGGCTTCAATCCCATGCCAACGATCGGGCTTGGCACCGCAAGGCAGGTAAAGGCCTGCAGCAGAACTTCATCGCCAGGCTGCATCTTCAATGCGCGCAGAATCGCGCACAAAGCCACTCGCCCACGCAGGAAATGAAACACGTTCGCGCCGCTACCGCTTGGTGCCTCGGAAGTAGCATTCATCATTGCTGTTGCGCTCCCCCGACCGGGTCCGGGGTTACGGCAACAGGTGCCGCCATATGCCCCAAAGGCTTGACGATTCCCCAAAAGGAACCGACACCGTAGAGAACGTGTGTTGTAATGAACACGAATGGCGCGATGATCAGGTACAAAGGGTCCTTCTTGCTCGTTGCAAGAGGGGCAGCAGCCAAAACGGACAAGGTTCCGTACATAAGAAAAAACAGCGCCAACAACCATCGCGCGACGCTGAGCCAGCACGAGGCCGTAAGCAAAGCGACCAGACAGACATCAAAAGCAAGCGGCACGTAGTTGCGAAACAAAAGAAGACGCCGCTTGGAGAGTCTAGCGCCTAGAAAGGGCCACGAACCGATGAGCAGCATCCAACGGCAGTACTCAGCGTAATCGGTGCGCGCGTAATACTTGCATTCAATTTGCGGATCAAGAAGGATCTTTCCACCCGCTTCCCGCAGACGTTGATTGAACTCTCGATCCTCCGCTTTTGGCAAGTTTTCATTGAACAGGCCGATCCGCTCGAAGACTTCCTTTCGATAGCAGCCGCAATAGACGGTATCCACCCATCGGCGCTCCTTTGCGCCCGTCCGGTAGGCGGCGTTTCCAGCAGTGAATCGGCTAGACACGGCGAAGGCGAGGGAGTTAGCCAGCCGCGTATCAGTGCGCGGCACAGTTTTGCGAATACCTCCAACATTGTCGGCACCGGTTTCATAGAGCACGGAGACGGACATGCTGACGTAATTCACGGGATACTCCGCGTGCGCATCGAGACGCAGAATCACGTCGCCGCGAGCACTAACGATCGCGATATTCAGTGCGTAGTTCTGGACCTTATTCACATTGTCGAAAATCCGCATAAACGGATGTGCCCGCGAGTACGACTGCAAGATATCGCGTGTTCCATCCTCGCTCATCCCATCTACCACCAGGACCTCCAACCGATCTCTTGGATAGTCGAACGCCAGCACGGAGTCGAGACAGCCGGAGATGTACTTCTTCTCATTCAGGCACGGAATAATGATCGAGACGAATGGCAGGGGAGTCATTGGATTGTCAGCACCTGTAGAGATGCATTTACGCGGTTTGCTTTCGCCTTCGCACAGGTTGTGTGTGCTCCTCGAATTGCGAGTTCGCGCTCACTGTAACCAGCAAACCGCGGCGCAAGCGGCAGTTTGCTCAACACCGCGAGGTCTTCCTCCCGAATCTCGTATGTCACTTCAGCGAGAACTTCGAATCCAGCAGCTTTGAACAGTTCAAGGTAGTCCCGATGCCTGAGCCGGTTCATAAAGTGCAGCGACGGGCTGTACTTGCGCCACTCCGCATCGGTGTATTGCAGAAAGTTATAGATGGACACTTTCGGATCGTAGTACGAATAGTGGTCCTGGTAATCGATTCGAAATGCTACCACCCCGTCATCGCGAAGAATACGCTTGCACTCTGTCAAAATCGCTCCGATATCCTGCTTAGGGACATGCTCAAGAACGGCCTTGGATGTAATGACGTCGAATGATCCTGGAGCAAACGGAGTGCGCCTGGCGTCGCAAGGCGCCCGGTAGCTGATGCCGTACGCGTTCTTGAACCATTCAATCATCCCCTGGCCGTGAACCCCTTCGGGTACCAACTCGTGCGGCTTCCTGATGAAGTCGGTATCCTGCTGTTCGCGCAAGAAGCGAATGGCGCAGTTGGCAAGTTCGGGCCGCAACAGCCGGTGAATATCTACCAGAGTTTGATCCTCGATACCAAGGCAATAGAACGCCAATGGTCCCAAGAACGTAGCCCCTGCCCCAAATTCAAAGCACTGTGCCTTGTTCACGGGGACGCTCAAGTGCTCTCGCATGACGGCAAAGTCACTAAGAATGGTATCCAGCGCATGCCGCATGGTCGCAGCCTTGGGAGGAAGGTTTCGGCTAATGTATCTCTGAAACGCATAATTGACCTCCGCGCTCCGGGGCATCGCGGAGATCGCACCTTGCACGAACGCTTTAATCTTCCAATTCATAACACCCTGCTCCCCCAAAGCGGCGCGACGGCTGGACAATGCTTAACCATCGCACAGCAAGGGCGGATAACACTCCCATCGTTCATTTTGTGACACGCGCATCGCATCCTTATGGAACCAGAGTAACGGTTATATTGGCGTTATAAGCATCCTGCGAGGCGCCGTATTCTCCAGTCATCACAATTGCCAGATTGGCTCCAGCCGCGAATGTACAACTGCCCGTTGGCACGCCAGTCGTGGGCTGCGCTACACCGCCAGATTGCGTCCATTGCACGGAGCACTTGTTGGTGCCATCGTAAACGGTATAGGATGGCAACCAGCCATAATTAAGGCCGCCCGCTCCGAACGAAAACGATATCTGCGTCACCGTCATCGCCATAGGCAAAGAGAGATAGCCGCATCGAGGATAGGTGCCAACCGCATTGCCGTCCGCTGTCGATCCACACTGATAAGCCTGTCCAGCGACAAAGACGCTCCAGAAGTGAGGATCGCCATGCACTATCGCCTTGGTGGTCATGCTATTTCCGATAACAGCCTCGTTGCTTGAATCGCATTTGGATCGATAACCTACGGCAACGCAATTGTCTAGTTGAGTCGGAGTCGAAGCGCCGGACTCGCGCCCTACCCAGACGTTCTGGCTGCCGCTGGTATCCTGATTCGCGCTTTCATCGGTTACTCCAGCATAATATCCAATGGCCACGTTATCATTTCCCGTACTATTTGACGCAAGCGCGCGATAACCGGCTGCGACGTTATTGCTCGCGGTGGTTAGTCCCTCCAGGCAGGCCTCGCCAAGACAGGAGTTCATGTTACCGGTGACATCGACGTCGTTAGTCCAATCACCTTGCAAATATAAATTCCAGGTCCATCCGCTCATAGCGTCGTGGCCAATCATGGTATTATCCGAGCCGCTCCACAATCCCGGATTAATCAGCCAACCGTTATCAGGCCCCGCGACTGCATGAGCCATGCCTGCTGCGCCCGAGTCGGTCCCCATCGCCACATTGCGATCGCCAGTAACGGCGATCAGCGAGTGAGGGCCAATGCCGACATTGTCATTGCCGGTGGCGTATGCTTCCGCTTGATGGCCAACAGCGACGCTTTCATTGGCATCTTCCGGTCCCGTTCCGACCAGAGAGGCCAGCGCCTCGTATCCAACTGCGGTAGCGTAATTCGCGCTAACGGCGTGGCTAAGCGCTCCATAGCCCACTGCGGTATCTTCACTCGTCGTAGTAGCGTGCTGCAACGCCACTTGTCCCAGGGCCATGTTGTACCGTCCTGTTGTTATGTTGTGGCCGGCATAGGGGCCAAAGACGAAGTTGTTGTACCCAAAGTCCACGCCGAAATATGCGGGATTGCTGCCGAGCGGATAGCCGGTACCGTTGCTCTCGACAACATTGCCAACGACTGTCTGTGCGTTCCCGCGCAGACATAACCCAAGCGAACAACACACCGCCAATCCGCTAACCCAGGATAGCGTCTTCATCCGAAATTCCTCCTTTTGAAAAATTGCACCGACCAATTTGCCCGCACGGCAATATCCAGGCAACGACATGATCGCCAACTGTTGCTGAGATTGAATTACTCAATAACACGATTAAAGGTTTGTTGGTTATTCTTACCGAACCGATGTTACCGGGCTTCAGCGAGTGTGCGCTTACATCCTTTGAAAATCGGACTGCTAAAGCCAGAATCTTCGGGGGGTTCCAAATGGCCCTATGCATACCTCAGGTATCACGCGCTGGGTCGACTCACGGAACCGGAATCCGCACACAGATTCTGCTGAGGATGCGGAAGTCCGGAAGCACAAGGTGCTAGTGAGCCGCACTTTGGTTGCCCGGGTCAATGAAGTCGATCACGCCGATCTGCACGGTCGCAAAGTTGCCTGCCGGCACGGTCACGGGCAACACCCGTCCAGGTCCAAACTGCCCCTGCCGTAGGGAGAGCCGCATAGAGGCGAGGAGTTCACCACTATAATGTTCACTGTCTGGCCGGTGGCGCTGATATTCTCGTTCTCTGTCACTCTTTCAATGAAGGTCTCATGCTGCGTCGCGCCGCCCTCAGCGACCGGCAGCGCTAGATAGCTAGTCACAAGGATGTCTGTGGGGGTGTAGGTTGTCTCTGCCACAATGTTCACGTCTGCAGTCAGGTTTTTGCTCGCGACGGTGGCACCGGGGTTTGAGCTTCCACTGCATCGCACATGATGAGCGCGAGGGCAAGTACAAAAAGCGGTCTCATGCGATTACCTCATCCTTGATTTAATCGTGAAGCGCTGCCAAGGCCTGAGATATCTGCGAGTCTTCGACTGATCGTGCAAGCTGCAGGACGGAATTGGCTACGCAATCGAGCTGCTCCTGAGTGAGTTCTGGATAGACTGGTAAAGACAATACACTTCGGGATGCCATCTCAGACTCGCGAAGCTCTCCTACAATCCGACACTTGCCAACGAAGCATTCCTGTTGATGCAATGGGAGCGGGTAGTAGATTTCTGCGCCAATACCCTCTTGCCCGAGAGCCCGGACAATTGAGTCTCTGCTCGAAACGCGGATCGTATATTGATTGAAAATACTTACGCAATCCGGCGTTATCGACGGTGTGCGAACGTCGCTGTTGGCAAAGGCCTTGTCATAGATGGCAGCATTACGGCGCCTTGCTTCGGACCAATCTGCAAGGTGCGGCAACTTGACAAGCAAGATTGCGGCTTGGAGCGGATCGAGACGAAAATTGCCTCCAACGAATTTATGGTAGTACTTTGGCTTAGAGCCGTGGCTGCGCATGGCGACCAGACGGTCATGGAGTGCCGCATCGTTGGTTACTATCATTCCGCCATCCCCGGCGCCGCCGAGGTTCTTGCTGGGAAAGAAGCTGAAGCAGCCTACGGTTCCGACGCTTCCCGCTTTGCGTCCTTTGTAGGTTGCTGAAATAGCTTGCGCGGCATCTTCAATCACGTAGAGGTTGTGCCGGGCGGCGATCTCCATGATCGGGTCCATGTCGCACATTTGGCCGTAGAGATGAACCGGAATGATCGCCTTGGTATGGGGGGTAATGGCGGCTTCGATCTTTCCCGGATCCAGATTGTAGCTGCGCGGATCGATATCGACAAATACCGGCAGGGCTCCGGTACGAGAGATGCAACCCGCCGTCGCGAAGAAGGTAAAGGGAGTGGTGATGACCTCATCCCCGGGGCCGATGCCGAGAGCCATCAGACTGGCCAGCAACGCATCCGTGCCGCTGGAGACGCCGACCCCGAATTTGCAATCGGATAGCGCAGCGACGCGCTGTTCCAGCTCGGCGACCTTGGGTCCCAGGATACAAACCTGAGAGTCGAGCACTTCGCTTACAGCTGCGAGAATCTCATCCTTAAGGTAAGCATACTGCGCCTTCAGATCGAGCAAAGGAACTTTCATTGGTGAACTTCCTCTTGGGTCATTTGGTCTTTGAATTCGTCATAGGTCTTGACGCCTGAGCTAAGTTCCACTGGAAGAGGCGCTTCTTCATCCAGATCGAGGCATCTCACCAGGCCAGGTTCGATTTCCCGGTATCGGAATCCACTTTCAGGACAGCGCATGACGCCGTTTGCGTCCGGATTGGCCAACCGGTGGCCGTGACGGCTCATCCAGCCAAGCTGGCGTGCTGGGTTACCCACCATTAGGGCGTAGTCTGGCACGCTCTTAGCCACCACCGCTCCTGCTCCGATGAAACTGTACCGCCCCAGTTCGATCCCGCAGACGATCGTCGCATTCGCACCTACCGTTGCACCGCGGCGGAACGTCGTTTTTTCGTACAATGAATGGCGGTTCACCTGGGAGCGGGGATTGGTGACGTTGGTGAGGACGCAGGAGGGTCCCAGGAACACATCATCCTCGATCACCGTACCGGCGTAGATCGAGACATTGTTCTGCACCTTGACGTTGTTCCCGATGACAACATTCTCCGCCACCTGGCAATTCTGACCGAAGATACAATGCTCACCGATCTTTGCTCCCTTAAGTACGTGCGAGAAATGCCAAATCTTCGTTCCTGCGCCAATTTCGCACGGCTCGTCGACAACCGCCGTCGGATGAACGAAGAACCTGTTCTTCGGCATCTCCGGCAAGGCGGCTAAAAACACCTTCTTGTGCCCCTCCATCGATTCCTGGCACGCATTCAGTACCCGCAGAACTCTCAAACCTTCGCGGCCATCGGTGCGAGGAGCACGACGAGACTCCATGCAATCGATGAACTCCTTGCACTCGTTCCGCAGAGGCTCCGCCGTTTCAAGCGCCACTGGCTCGGCACTTGCTTTTACTGCATTCGGGAGTCGATCCTTCCATTCAACGCGATGCGGATACAGCACCAGCTTGTCTGTAGCAGTGTCATCGAAGACAGCCATCTTTTCAGAGCCGACGACAACCAGACGCTGTTCCTTGAAGGGATGAAGCCAACTGACGAAGATATGGGCCCGGACCCCGTTCGCAAAAGAGAATTGGCTCACCGTGGTGTCGGCAACATCCTGGCTGAGGTAATAGCCGCCCTCGCAAGTCACCGACTGTGGATTCTCCCCAAGCAGGCCGAGCAAGACACTGATGTCGTGCGGTGCAAAGCTCCACAGGATGTTTTCCTCGGCCCGGATCTTGCCCATATTGAGACGGTTCGAATAGATGTACTCAATGCGGCCGAGGGAACCGTTATCAATCAGCTCTTTCAGCTTCCTGACAGCCGGGTGATACTGGAGGATGTGGCCTACCATCAGAATGCGACCGCTCCTGGCCGCGAATTCTACCAACTCCGCTCCTTCGGCTACGGTCAGCGCCAGCGGCTTCTCAACGAACACGTCCTTGCCGGCCTGCAAAGCACGCTTCGCCATGTCGAAATGGAACACTGCCGGCGTGGCCAGGACAACCCCCCGGATATTGTCGTCCAAGAGAACGTCCGCGTAGTTCTGCCGATAGGCTACATGGGGGTACTTCGTCCCAAAACTTGCCTCGTCGAGGGGGTTGCCGTCACACACCGTGTGCAGCGCACCGAGCTCGAAGAAGTTCCGGACAAGGTTCTTGCCCCAGTATCCGTATCCTACCGCAGCAACATTCAGCGGCATTGACCCTCCAGTTCCACGCCAGAATGATTTTTTCCGGTCGGTGAAAATGTTGCAGGTGGCGTCCAGCGTGTCGATCACAGTCTTACATAACCGCACAATGCGGTCGTAGTTGAAGGCGTCGTGATCCGTGAGAATCCGGGTCGCGTCGGTGTTCAGAAGTACATCGTCCGACAATTTCTGCAACGCTCTCTTAGAACGATGTCTCTAGGACACTACCGCCTTTTGTGCAGTAAGAGTGCATTTCAGATTCTGAAGCGCTCTGGCGAGGTCCGGATCCGATTGAGATACATACCTCCACCGCGCAAAGAAACATGAAGCGAGAAAGCCTCCAATCGTGAAAAGCAGCAGGATGAGCAGGCGATGCGGAGAAGATTCCCTATCCGCTTCGATAGCCGGCGCCACGACCTGAATGGTGGACGCCTCTTTGGTTTCATCCAGCCCAGCAGCTTCGTATTGCCTCAACAGCACATCAAAAAAGGCTTGCTGGTATTGCAGTTCCCGCGCAGCGCGGATATAGTCCAGCCCAGCCTTTGGAATATCCTTCAACCCCATATCCGAATACCCTGTCGGTTGGCTGTGCTGCTCCATCTGATCGGCCTCTTCTCGCATGGTGGAGAGTTCGCTCTCTACCAATTGCACATCGGGGTTTTGCTCGGTCGAAAACGACCGTAGCGCTTGCAACTCCACTTCCTTGGCCGCGATCTGACCGTGAAGCTCAGAGAGACTGCCGATAATCACATTGGCCTGCGAATCAAGGTGAACCAAGCCCTTGTTCACCTGAACCTGCTGGAAGGCAACTTCGGCCGCAATCAGCACTTCCTTCTCGCCCTTCAACTGCTCTTCGAAGAAGAGACGCCGCCTGGAGGCTTCCGTGAATGAGATGCTCTTGGAAAGCAAACGGAGTTGTTCCGTGTAAGCATTTGCAATGTCGGCCGCGCGCTTCTTGTCTCCGTCTGTAACGGATATGGAAATGAGACTGCTTGCTTCCGATTTGATAACTGTATTTCTTTCCAGTTTCTTGCGGGCAGCCGTCATATCTCTGGAGTGATACACCTTCGCTAAGCCAAATTTGTCGATGAGCACATCCGCAATCGGCCTCGATCTCAGAAGACCGAGGTAGATTGCGTTGGGATCTCTGAGGCTCAGCCCGCCTCCCGCCGCATCGGCCAACGCTCCCATCCCTATTGGGGAATTCAGAAAAGAAGTGGTCGACGACGTTTGCTTGGGCGGCATAATAATAGCAGCGGACGTATACTCGACTGGTGCCACCAGGCCGTAAACCAGGCCTATAAGCATGGACGCACCCGTCACAATTAAGATCAACCGCTTGTGGCTGAAAAGTTGTGTAAGGGCGTCGATCACGGTAACACCAAACATCTTACCGTTGTCTCCCGACGAGGACACCTCTTCCGAATCGGCATCAGATTGGCTCGTGTATAAATCCTGTTCAATCATCTGTTACACCTTAATTACTTGGCCAGACTCACCACGGCGCCGGCCAAGGCGGTTTGAGAAAGAATCTGCGTAATTGCTGGCAAGTTTTCCAGGAATCCACCGGGGCCCTTGACCTTGGGCGGAACGACAATGGCGTCGCCAGGCATCAGTGCTATGTTTTCAAAATGGCCGGACCAATATCCGACGTGGGTTTGCCTGCTGACCACCGTGCCGTCGGCGCGAATCAAGAACGTGCGCTTGACGTCCGCCGTCCGCGTGGCCCCGCCAGTATCGTTCAAATACCCACTTAGGCGCTTCCGAGGCTGGTAACGAAAAGCATTCTCGTTATAAACCTCGCCAAGGACATGGACAGTAGCCAGCATGGGCGGGATAACGAAACTGTCTCCATCTTCCAGCGGAAAGGCCGGAATATCTTCCACTGTCTTCGCATCGGGCTTGATGCCCAGGACAACGCGGCCCGTTGCGCGCACCTCGGCGAGTTGCTCGAAGAGGTTCTGTTCCATCCTCATCCTCGCCTCGTCTTCCGATTCAATTCCATTGCCGCCCGGCATCTGACTATTTTGAGACTGAGCAGGGAAGCTCTTGCTCGTATATTGCGAGGTTAATTCCCTCTTCATGCGGTTGATCTCGACGTCAAGTCGTTGTTGCTGAAGCACTTTGGCGGAAACGCGTGTCAACTGCGAAGCGAACAGATAGGAGTACGGGGTCAGTCCGCCGGCCATCTCGACAATATCCCGCAAGGTGGCTCCCGGTTTGATCCTATATATTCCTGGCGCATTGACCTCGCCGCCGATTTGCACGATGGTTTGGTGCTTCTCCAGCGGCAAGGGAAGATCATTCCGCGAGAAGACGGTGATAACATCGCCAGCCTTCAAGAGCTGGTTGTCGGAAGACGCCGGATTGTCGATGGCATTACCCAGATTGAAGGGAATCAGGCGCGTGCTCAGATCGTGCTCATCGAGTCTATCGATCACCGCATAGTCCCAGTTGATTTCGGCATCGGTCTGAGCGATGTCGGCCATCATGTCGATATGCCGTTCGGTCATCGTTTCGGTCTGCCGCTCGGTCATCGTTTCGGTCTGCCGCTCGGTCGTCATGTCGGTCTGCTGTTCGGTCGCCATGTCGGTGTGCCGTGCATCGGCCAGATGGTTCTGCTGCTTCCAATGCTCGTTGGTGATCAATACCGCACGGGATGGGATCAAATCCGAGACTCGCATCCCATCATGCCAGGGAAACCGGCCCGGGGACGCAACATTGCCGCGAATCATCACTGCATTTTCAAACTTGGGGGAAATCGGAGAAATCTTTAGCAGATCTCCGTCCTTGAGCGTACGCTGCAGGCCGGTTGCGTCCAGTGCGAATTCATCGACACGGCGCTTTTTGCGATTCTCGATCCGTTCGATAAGAACGCGGTCGATTGTAGCCAGATTGGTCAGGCCGCCCGCATCTTCCAGTGCGGCAGAGACAGTTGTATCGTCCTTCAGTTCAAAGATCCCCGGCTCGCTGACGCTGCCCGTTATCGCCACCTGCGGGCCAATGGTAGGAATATAGATCACATCTCCAGGCAGCAGCTGAACATCGTGCGACTTGTCACCCTTACGCAGCAAATCGTATACGTCAAGCTCGGTTAGCTGGCGACTGCCGCGCAGCAACTGAATATGCCTCATGGTGCCGGTTGCCGAGGGGCCTCCGGAGGCAAAGAGGGCATCGACAAACGTGCTCAGAGAACTGACGGTGTACACACCGGGTTGCCGAGCACTCCCCAGCACGAAAACCTGGATGGAACGAAGATGTCCCATGGTGACATTCAGATCAAAGCCTTTGTAGATGGTGCCAATGGCGGTGCGAAGATAGCCGTCCAATTGCTCATAGCGCAAACCCGCCACACTTAAGGTGCCTACCTTGGGCAGGGAAATCTGTCCGTTTCTGTCTACCGTCACCGTGACATCCAAATCGATCTTTCCCCAAGCTCTGATCAGCAGTTCATCACCGGGGCCGACTGCATAGTCGGAGGGGACGGGAATGCGATCCATGGGAGCGAAGGTTGAAGGGACTTCATCGAACAGTTGTCTTCCATACACCGAAAGCTGATCCCCTGTCGCATCTTCGACGAAGCGCTCGAATTCGGAACGAACGATTTTCGCGGGAATTTTTCTGGTCGGTTTCTGGACTGCCTCATCGACATCTTCATCAGTATCCCTCTCCGTCTTCGCCCTAATCGTGGGGGAGCCTATCGACTTTGCGCCCTGCCCCTTCTGTACCTTGGGAGCGTTTGGTGATAACTCGGTCGAGGTGCCTTCTTGCTCTCCAGGAGAAGTTTGGGAAGACTGCGCCGAGGAATTCCCCAAGCCGCTGGTGGGCGTCGACTGACTGGAGGTGTTCGGGGAAGTAATTGTGGACTGCCCGGCGCAGAGCGTGCAAGACAGCAGGAGAAATAAGAGCCGCTTCGTCATGAATTGGAACACCTCAGAATCAAATCCCATTGAAGTAAGTAACAAGAGACAAGGAGAGGAACGCACCTGCGGCAGACAGACCTTAACTCGAACATATCCTGGAGGCCTCTCCTGGCGCTTTGAGTCTTTAGCCTGCAAGCACTGCCCTGAACCTCGGGATGCGCTCGCGCGACTTCCAGCCTGGTACGGTTGCAGTCCTACAAGAATGCAGGTTAATTCCACGATGTTCTCATCCCTGCATCCGTTCCCGTGGCAAGCATCCTTGAACGCTCTAATTCAACAGAGCTGCCGACGTTCGTTCGGCAACCACCGGGATCTCGGTCTGCCCGCGAGGAACCGGAATCTTGTCTGGACCTGAATTGTATGGCTTCTTTATAGACAAGGCAGCTTTCAAAAACTCGGTCCCCGGATTATAGTCGGGAACCAATTCCTTGAGCAGCAGCACGAGGTTGGCGACGTCGTGTCCTTCGACAATTGCTTGCAGACGCTGCAAAGACGCTTTGATTTGCATTGCATCGAGATTCCGATGGCAGACATAGCTTCTAATCTTAGCGTGCGAAGTTGGGATTAGATGCTCATCCTGCAGATTCAATTCTTCGAACATTTTCTCACCTGGACGAAGACCGGTAAATTGAATCTCGATGTCCCGTTCAGGCTGGAGCCCCGACAGCAGAATTAGATTCTTGGCTAGATCCGCGATTCGGACGGGCTCGCCCATTTCGAGAACGAATACCTCTCCACCCTTGCCGATGGAGAAAGCTTGCAAGACCAGTTGGGCCGCCTCAGGGATGGTCATAAAATATCGGGTCATTTCCGGGTGAGTGACTGTTACCGGGCCGCCTGCGGCAATTTGTTCCTTGAAGATTGGAACAACACTCCCGTTGCTTCCGAGTACGTTCCCGAAGCGCACCGCAACAAATTTTGTACCACCCTCCATCTGGAGCGCGCGAATGAGCAACTCTGCTGTGCGCTTCGTGGCGCCCATCATACTGGTCGGCCGAACCGCCTTGTCTGTGGAAATCATGATGAAATCGTCGACTCCGTACTCGGCCGCTATATTGGCGACGTTCCAGGTCCCGAAAATGTTGGTTTCGACGGCAGCGAAGACGTGCCTCTCCATCAACGGAACATGCTTGTAGGCGGCTGCATGATACAGAATCGAAGGGTGATAGCGTTGCATGACCCGCTTCAGAGTGCCACGGCTGGTGATACTGCCGATTTCTGGGTAAAAAGTTATGTATGGGAAGCTTTTAGCCATCTCCCTGTCAATATGAAAAAGGGGAGTCTCCGCCGCATCGAAACCCACAATGGCAAGCGGACGGAAGGGAGCGATCTGCCGGCAGATCTCCGACCCGATCGAACCCGCGGCGCCGGTCACCATGACCACCCGACCTTGAATGCGCTCCCGAATCCGCTCCAGGTCAAGATGCACTGGCTTTCTACCGAGCAAATCCTCTACCGCAACCTCGCGGATTTGCTTGCCCAATTCCGTGCCCTGGACAAGTTCCCCCAGACTCGGCACCGTCTTGTATTCCACCTCGGCATCGGTGGCGCGCTTTAGAATATGCGCCATTTGCGGTCCCGTCGCGGAAGGAATCGCAATGAGCACTCTCTTGATGGCGTGCTTCTGCACCAATGCCCCGAGCGAATCTCCCGTTCCCAATACCTGCTTTCCATGCAAGGTCTCCCCAACTTTGCTTGGATCGTCATCGACAAAGCCTCTGACATCGCACATCAGAGAAGGGTTCTGCCGCAACTCCAACAGAAGCGCCAGTCCTGCGGCGCCGGCGCCGTATATGAGTGTTCTCGTCCGCTCGCCCTCGACCCTACTCCTGCTTCTCGCGGTCAAGATCAGGCGAACCGCCAACCGGCCGCTCAAAGCCAGCACGCAGGAAACCAGCCAATCAAGGATGTAGACAGAACGCGGAATGCCCCATGGCCCGAGCAGAAGATATATGACCAATCCACCGAGTATTGCCCCCGTCGAATCAGCCAAAACAATCCGCACCGCATCGAAAACAGAAACATGCCGCCAACTTCCCCGGTCTACAGCGCCAACAATGAAGGATACAGACTTTGCCCCGGCCCAGATCCACAAGGCAATTACCATTGGGCGGATGTATTGGGCAGGCAGTGCGCCGTCGAATCGCAACTCGAATGCGAGCAACGTAGAGAGGGCAAATGCTGCAAAGTCCAGAGAAGAAGCGATAAAGCGACGCCTGGTGCGTTGCGCCCTATGCCGTTGGGCAAGCTTTGATTCCGGAGTCATACCTTTTCCTCGTGGATTCTTGTCGCTTGGTTTCTCTTGAGTTTCCAAACCTTGGAGAACATCAGACTCTGTCACACAGCAGACGTTCTCGTACAACCAGTGGTTGCCAGACTGCTCATTAGTTAACTGGCAAAGCCATGATTCATCTAGGGAAAGTGAGATAACATCAGGCCCCGTTTATTGGTCGGACACCTGCCGCCAAAACAGCCTGCCGAACGATCGACTTCAGCCGGCCCTGTCGAAAATGAAAATAACTCCTTCCGCACTTCACCAAAATGCAGTTCAGCCTGAATACTCCTCAATTGTCTCGGTAGTCGGCGATGGATGGGCCGGCATCCTTGGAACGATCAAATCCAGCCAGAACCTGGCGTATGCACGATGAGCTTCCAGGCTATTTGGATATACAGGCTTGTTGCCATCGATCAGGTTGTATATCCCCGGATGCGTCAACACCGTCAATATCAATGCAGATGTCAGGATTGTGGGATCCAGATTACGAACTTTTCCGCTCCTGATGCTCATCTCAAAATAATGGTTGATTGCCGAGAAAACAGGCGAAAGTTGCTCCTGACTGAATTCGTCCGCCTTCGCGTGCAACTCGATGAATGCGACCGCAACCAGCCGAAGCAACTCCGGGCGGTATTTCACTGTATCTGCAAGCATCTCAATAATATTTGGCAAGACCACTTCTGGAGGGTCGAATTGCGTTATCCCCTTAAGCACGTTCTGGCGAAACTTTAGCCCTGCGGAATACGAGCGGAGGGACGACCAGAAGAGTTCTTCCTTACTATCGAAATGCCGGAAAAGCGTGTTTTCACTCACGTCGGCAAGTCGGGCTATTTCACGAGTGGTCGTTGCGTGATATCCCTGGCGCGCAAACAGCTTGCCTGCAGCCTGGAGAATCTTGTCTACCCTCACGGAGCTTTTAGCCGTAACCGGCATTTTACTCGTACTCCAAACCACAATTGCAGGGCATCGGCAGCCTGCACGGGACATTGTTCACTTACGTAAGGTCGCTGCGACTCTACGCCACACCAAAGGGATCGCGAATTGACGTCACAACCCGGGCGTGCAGATTGATCCAGACGCGCTGAACCCCTAGCGGCTCATTTTCTGGCGAACTTTGAATTTGAATGGTGGCAGATAGAAGAGATGGAGGAGGAGAATTCCTGGATCAAATTAAGCTGTAAAAGTTCTT
The DNA here is from genome assembly GCA_052145815.1 of Occallatibacter sp. GTDB lineage: Bacteria > Acidobacteriota > Terriglobia > Terriglobales > Acidobacteriaceae > Telmatobacter. Next base: position 19,149 of record JBKQNU010000151.1, on the reverse strand, counting down.
GAATCGATACGATAGAGCCAAAGGCGACTGCTCCACCGGCCTATGCACTTGCGCGGATGCAACTAACCCTCCAGAGCTTAACGTCAAAGGCATCCCGGTCCTATGCGACGATCCGCTCCAAATCTTCAGCGTCCACGTGAATTCCAGCACACTGGTTAATAAGTTCGAGCGTCAGCACGAACCGCATGCTGTTGCTCTTCCTCACAAGAGTCCCCTGAAGACCCTGCATTACGCCGCTCTTAATGCGAACTCTTTCGCCGACAACAAGGTCGCGATAAGGTTCGATCCGCTGCCTACAGAAGTCGGAGCGTAGAAACTCGATCTCGGAATCCGGAAGAGGGACACACTCTCGGCCGTTGCCCACAATTTGGAGCACACCGGCCGATTGGAGGACCTTTGCCCGCTCCCTGGAATTGATATGCACAAACAAGTAGGTTGGAAACAGCGGCAGGATGAGCTTCATCTGTTGCCGGTTCTTCCAGACCCGGACGGTTTCATAGGTAGGGAGAAATGACTCAATCTCCCGAATGTGAAGCTGCTTCAGTACCGACTTTTCGTGTTGTGGAACAGTGTAAACAGCGTACCAATTGCGGTCTCGCGCGGCGCCCATAATTGCTGGGTCCTGGGCGCCCTGACCACCGAATGTCTGACCAATCGTCTGTAGACTCATCGGAAGCCTCTGGTTTAAGCGGTGCGTCGCATAACTACAGAGAGAAACGCACCGGATGTGCGTAATGGGCGGAGCGAAGAATAGTTTCCTTCTTGTTGGGCATCGAAATGCACATGGCTCCGCCATGCTGACTTAGCAAATCAACCTTACGCTAAGCCCCTCTTCAATCATCACCAAACCAAAGCACCCTGCTCACAAGGGCAACAAATGCTCCATGTGTGACATCCAGCGGCGAAAATCACTCTAACGTAACCTCGCCAGCAATACAAGTAACTAAAAAGTAACCTTGCGTGGGGACTTGGCAAGGCTCGGTTTTCGATTGAATGATCGTAAGCCAGTGCAGCCGTTTGTGCAAGCACTGAATTGTGGAAATTTCACGCCGATGAACGTGGGTAAATGGTCATCCGTATCTTGTGCTTATTTGTTTTCTAATAAATATGCCGTTATAAACAATTTGTAATGAATTGGTTACGGTCAACCATTAGAAGCAGACTCTATTTGCAAAGAGGCGGGCAGTGAGTAGGTTTTTTGACTTTGTGCTCCGGCAAATGGGATCAAGAGCCTCCCCGTGGCATTGTGGAGGCACTTGCTATCACTGCTTCCATCTGCACGCTCTTCGCAGCAATTTGGCCGTGTTTCGGCGTTGGTCCGAACTGGCTTCTGCGGCTGGCAGGAGAATGTGTGCTCGTTTGTTTTTTGAACCTGAGAAGCGAGTCAGGAAGCTTCACGGTGGGTAGCGCGAAGGAATTGTTTGAATAACCTGAACTCGTACTCAACGCCTCGCAGTGCCGAAACAGAGCGGCAGATTCCCAAACCGCCAAGGTTATCGAACTTGGCTGAACAGAAATATGCGATCTCGCTGGCACACCCTGCGGCACACGTTCGCTAGCCGTTTGGTAATGGCTGGGGTAGACTTAAGAACGGTGCAGGAACTCATGGGACACAAGACGATCGCGATGACCACCCGGTACGCCCACTTCGCCCCAACTCACAAGTTGCAGGCGCTGGAGACTCTGGTTCGTCCAGGGTCGGTTTCGGTACAAAGTGGCTACAAATTGGCTACAAATTGGCTACCAACACCAAAAAGGCCACGAGGACTCTAAAACTCAATAGCCCTCAATTTATTGAATCTAAATAAGTTGAAATAGATGTGAGCTCGTAGCTCAGTTGGTAGAGCAACGCCCTTTTAAGGCGTGGGTCCTGGGTTCGAGCCCCAGCGAGCTCACCACATCCCTCCGGCCGCGAGCCCTCCTTCCGCTGGCAGTCAGCTCACCTCGGCCAAAAGTACCTGGGTGCCTGATCCTTGGCACGTACTCGTTGTCGTGCCAAGGGTGGGAAATCTCAACGCCCCCTCGGCCAGAAATGCGCTTCGCTGGCCTCGCGCAGCCGCTGAGCCGCCGATTCGGCAGTGATATCCCGCTGCGGCATGCCCAGCATTTCGAATCCCACCATGAACTTGCGCACCGTGGCCGAACGCAGCAGCGGGGGGTAAAAGTGGGCATGAAAATGCCATTCCTCATGCGAGGACTTATCCGTGGGCGCCTGGTGGAAGCCCATGGTGTAAGGGAAGCTGGTCTCAAACAGATTGTCGAAGCGGGTGGTCAGGCGCTTGAGCGCATCGGCCAGGCCTTCGCGCTCGTCGCTGGTGAACTCCGGTATTGCCTTCACGTGGCGGCGGCTCACCAGCAGCACTTCAAACGGCCATACCGCCCACCACGGCACCAAGGCCATGAAATGTTCATTCTCGAAAATGATCCGGCCTTGGCCGTCGGAGGCGGCGGCATGTTCCGCGGCCAGATATTCACACAGCAGGCAACAGCCGGTGAGGGCCAGGTGCTCGCGCTGCCCCTGCGTCTCGGCGGCGGGCTCGTCGGGGATAAAGTCAGTGGACCAGATCTGCCCATGAGGATGAGGATTGCTGGCGCCCATCATGGCCCCGCGGTTCTCGAAGATCTGGACGTACTTGATCCAGTCCAGGCCTCCCAGCTCCTCGTATTGCGCTGTCCATGCGTCGACGACCGGGCGAATCTCTTCGCGGGTCATGCGCGCCAGGGTGAGCGAGTGGTCGGGGTGGTAGCAGAGCACCTTGCACAGGCCGCGCGCAGGCTGGGCGCGGAGCAGCGTGGACGCGGATTCTGAGGCCGGCGCGGAGGCCTCGGGCAGCAGCGCGGAGTAATCGTTTACAAAGGAAAACACGCTCTCGTAGGCCGGATTCACGACGCCGCCCGCACGCTCGTTTCCAGGGCACAGGTAGCATTGCGGGTCATACGCCATGCCCGACGGGACGGTCTTCTGCCCCACTTCGCCCTGCCAGGGGCGTTGGGTGCGATGCGGCGAAACCAGCACCCAAGACTGCCGAAGCGGATTCCAGCGCCGGTGCGGAGACTGACTCTTCAAGTCCATGCTTGCTCCCGCAACTATTCTAATGCGATGGCTTCAAGACACGCGGTAATCCAAGATCAAGAATTACGGGAGAAAGCCCTTGCCCCGCTCCTTCAGCGCTTCACCGATGAGCCTCAACGCCTTGGGACCCATTCCATGCAATGTCGAAAGATGCTTTTCACTCACTCTGTCGAGCTGATCGAGGCGGGTATATCCGGCAGAAGCGAGAGCGCGGATAGCGGGCTGACTTACGCCTTTCGGAAACCGTGCGACTGCCGCGGAGGCCACCTTCTTCGCGGCGACTGTTTGTTTGCCGGTGTTAGCCATGTTTCCGATTCTCCTCGTTTGAAAACAGCGCATAGCGTGGTTGGACCGGCGCCTTTACTGCCGGCCCAACCAATCGATCGGAGAAAATCATCAGGGCTGCAAATCGAAGGCCGGACGCAGGCTGGCGTCCATGTAAAACGGCACCGACGTGTGCTCATGGACAATCTTCCATTCGCTTCCCTGCCGCTCCAGGCAGATTGTCTCGCGCATCCAGAAATTTGCTTGGGTTGCGGCGCCTTTCTTGGTCCCGCTCATGTGCAGGAATCCGTGGGCGAAGGCGATATCGCCGCCAACGGTGAGAATGAAATTGCTTGGTTCGATTTCCACCGGCGTGGCCCAGGAATCGAACCAGGCCTGCTTTTCCTTAAGATCAATTCCTTGATGCTCGAGCGGCGGCGCCAGATTGTAGACGGCCGCGTCCGCAGTAAACTGCGCGGCGAAGAGGGCCGCATTCTTGTCGTGGTTGGATTCGGTGAGAGTCTCAAGGACGGCCAGAATATCGGCCTCTTCTTGTGAGCCGGGAACATTGGACGTGAGAACGTTCAGTGTTGCGGTAGACATGGCGAGAACCTCCTGGGGGTTCAGGTGTAGTGGTTTTAGTTACCAAGGAACAGGCGTTACGTGCAGGTCAGGAGCTGTTCACGCCGTAGGGACGAGGATCTCCGTGATCAGCTTGTCTTCCGGCGTCTCTTTCGGATTGTTGACATAGTTCTCAATCGCAAAATCGGGCCGCACCATGATGCCGTTTTTGGAAACAATCTCCCACACGCGGCCGGTTGCCGGACCCAATTCAGCGTAAGGACCGGTTAAGACAAACTTGCTATACTTTCCCCCCGCAAATTTTTCGTACTTCAGGTCAGAAGGCAGTTTTACCGGCGCAGCCGCCAGCGCGAATCCGGCGCGATAGACGTTTGGGCTCATCCTGTAGAGGCTCATATAACCGGTGACCTGGTTGTGCTCTTTGAGCAGCGGGGCAACGCTGTGCGCGATCTGCCAGGCCTCCGGACAAATCTTTGGGAAGTGGCCGGTCTTCTCGACGAATACGTAGTGGGTCTCAGGCCATTGGACGATTTCAGGTTCTTCGGTGAGATTCATTGTGTCTCCTTTGAGATTGAAAATTGTCCAGTTTCGATCTCTCCGCGGAATGCGCGGAGCTTGGTTCAAATCCAATATTCGAGCAGGGCGCATCTCGTGTCGAGTGAAAGCGCAGAGATTTCAATGCTGATGCGAAGCGGGATCGCCTTGCATTGCCGGGCTTCCGTCGGACCAGTGGTCGACAGGCACCATAAAAATGGTTTCGGGCTCCGGCCCCGGGTCATGATGATACGTGTCGACCACGACCGGGGAGTCATCCAGGTTCGCTCCCCAGCTCGCCGCGCCCATGCGGGGGAGATGAAACATCAGATGCGAATGCCAGTGCCCAGGACCATCGCCGAGATATTGGTTTTTCGACATCATGTACGACATCGCCCCCGGTTCGGGCAAAGGCAGCAGGCTCCCGGCAACCTCGGCTTGAATCTTCTCGGCCATCTGGTCTTTGGTCAGGCCGCCCAATATCAGCCTTGTCCTGAGAATGGTGTAAGGAAGGATGGAGCGCACGGCCGGAGGGTTGTAGCAGATGGGACCACGCAATTTGGGATTCCAGAAATCCGTGCTGTCAAGGGGAGACATCCATCCCCGCTCCACGATGCAGGTGAAGCCGTTCTTGCCTTCGATCGCGGTGTGGTAGCCATCCTTTTCGAGGACCAGTACATTGGCGTCATTGGAGAGCGCCGCAGGAGCTGCGCTTCTTGCCAGCGCGATTTCAGCGCCGCGATCGGCTATGAGGTATTGGTCAAGCGGGGCCATGGCCGGATAGGGAGCCTTGCTCTCCTGGGCCTGCGCAGGCTTGGCCGCGCAAGGCCCAACCAACAGCATTGCAGCCGCGAGAATCGATGCTTTGAAAGTCTTTGCACTCATGTTTCTCTCCTGTGTTCGGATTCTTTTCTTGTGAGCCGGTATTCTCTTCGAGGGATAGGTTGGCCTCACTGGGACAAGTGATTCTGCAAACGGGACTGGTTGAACAGCAGTTCGAGATAGCGATGCAGGTGGTCGATGCACTGGGCGGCAATCTCCGGGCCACGCCTGGCTTTTGCCAGAATGAATGCGCCCTGGATGGTGGCCTGGGTGTAAAGCGCCAGGCTTTCGGCGGTCCATTTGGGATGCATGCCGCGCTGGCGCATGGCTTCTTCGATGTCCGGGATGAGGGTTTCGGCGTGGCCGCTGATGCTGCGGTTACAGGCCTCGCGCAGGGCGGGGTGGGTGTCGTAGACCTCCTGCACCATGGTTCCCACCAGGCAGGTATAGTCGGGCAGATCGCCGAGCAGAATGTATTTGCGGAAGTCGACGTAGGCGAGTAGTCGGTCGAGGGGATCGGCATGGCTGCGATAGGGCGCGGAGGCGAACACGCCGCCGGTAATCTCGTTCCAGTAATCGGCGGCGGCCAGAGCCAGCGCTTCCTTGCTGTCGAAGTGGTGGAAGAAGCTGCCCTTGGTAAGACCGGCGGCTTCGCAGATATCTTCAATGCGCGTGGCGGAATAGCCCTTGGCGCGAATCACGTGCAGCGCCGCGTTGAGCAGCCGCGTCTTGGATTCATGCCGGGATTCATGCCGCGTTTCGTGCCTTGTTTCTGTCGAATCCATGAGCATACCAACCAGCTGGTTTTAACCATACCGACCAGTTGGTATCGTGTCAAGAGGTTTTTCGTGCCTTCCACCGGGAATAATTCATTCGGGCTTCTCTTCCGAGGCCATCAGCAGAACCGGCAACATGCGCCGGGCGCGCGAGCGCATGGCACAGACCGGGTCGACGCGGGCGTTCTCCAGCAGTATCAGCACTTCCTCGCGTAGATTTGCGTCGGCAACGGCGAGATTAGCTAGCGCCTCCAGCGCCATGGCGCGCAGGCCGATGCGCTGGTCATCCGCCATTGCGCGCAGCATGCCAGCCAACCGCCCTCGCTGGATGGGCGTTACCGTGTTCAGAGCCGTTGCCTGGGCAATGTACCCGCGGGCCTGCCATTGATCGTCGCCAAGTTCGCTCACCAGGTCGATCAGCACGTCGGCATAGTTCTTGAGCACGCCTGGTTCGCGAGCGCTCACGCGGCGAGCCAGGTCGGCCGCACACCGGCGAGCGAAAGGCTCGGGCGAGAGCAGTTCGGTGATCAGTTCACGAATCGCAGCGCGCCGGGGCGGCTTGTGGCGAAGGAAATCGCGCGTGGCGGCTACAGAATCCGCCTTTTTCCATCCGCGTGGAATCCACATTTTTCGTCCTCGCGGCGCCAGTATAGCTCCTTTGTCGCCGGCCCGCGCGCGGCGTGGAACCTCGTCCAGGCGATCGCATATCTCATCGGTCTGGTAGGTCGGGGTTTTAACCCCGACAATCGATCAGGCTCAACAAACGTGGGCTTCAGCCCCTGAGGTACGCTTCCTGGTCATCCGGATGACGGGTTGAACCTTGCGTCGAGAAGCCGCTCAGGCGTCGGGTCGAGTTGATCCAGATAACGAGTATGCACAAATGCATGCCCAGCCAATCCCCTTTTCCCCGGATTGGCCGCAATGTAAGCAAGCTGATTTTGAAAATCCTCCGCGTCGCGAATTCGGTGCTCGTGGAATCCCGTCTGCCAGACTTCCCCGCCAAATTGAGCGCGCAGGCTATGCGAAAAACCGCCTTTGATGCATTGGGCGCAACGCTCGACCGTCTGATTTGCTGAAGGAGTCAGCAGCACATGCAGATGTTCCGGCATGACCACGAACCCATGCAAAAGATAGCGGCCTTGGGCGCGATAGTGAAACAACGTCTTCACGAGCAACTCGGCATTTGCAGTTCTCGCAAATAAAGCACGCCGCTGATGAGTCGCTGTCGTTAGCGTATAGGTCTGCATTATGGAGTGAGAGAAGCATACCTCAGGGGATAAATCCCCGCCAATCTTCATGGCCAAGATGTCGGGGTTAAAACCCCGACCTACCGCGCAAACCCCGCCCAAAAAAAAATTTGCAGATAATTACGGCTCCCTGGCGCACCATCATGAAAGAGAAGCCGGATTGAAGGCTTAATCGGCTTCTGGAGGCCCAGGGGGAACGAAAAAACACCCCACCCCTCCCCCACTTTTGCGGAAGTATGTACTTTACGCAAGGGCAGGGGGTGAGCTATGATTCGGCCACTTCCTAAGCCAATTTTTTCAAAGAATCCTACAAAGTTGAGGCGGCGGAAAAGGAGACGCATGACCATCTGTATTGGGGCGTTGGCCGCTGACAAACGTGCTGTGATCGGTATTGCAGATCGCTACATAAGTTTTGGGAGCCTTGGCGCGAAGGGGGATACCGATTCGGTAAAAATACTTCCGCTCCAAAATGACGTACACGCGATGATTGCGGGTAGTGACGACGCCATTGCTAGAGTGCTGGCTAAGCTTGTCATGCATGATGATCTTGGCAATGATCGCGAAAAGACTCGTGAATACTGTGAAACCGCTTATCGCGAGGCCGAATCCGAATTGTTGGAGATGCGACACATTCGCCCCTTCATGTCCAGAGATAAGTTTGAAGAAGCACTCTTACAACAGCAAGTGAACTCCGTTATCGAAGGTATTGCAGAAGCGATTAGGAAAGACCGCCACGAAACGGAAGAACCGACATTCAACTGCGAACTGATCCTGTGCGGGTTCGACATCAAGAAGGAGCCGTATATCCTTACCTTGATTGATCCCGGCGCTTGCACAGACACAACGCAGAACGGATTTTCTGCGATAGGAAGCGGGTCGCCTCACGCTTTGCGCAAGATGTTCGACAACGAATGGGAAAGGAAATTCCCGCTTGATCGCGCGCTTTTTGAGATTTTGGATGCGAAGATCGAAGCGGAGGATGACGATGACGTTGGGTATAACTGGGACGCCGTCATATTGACCGCTAATTCATGTACGAAGGTGCCAGAGATCACTAAGAAGATGCTGGATCGCACGTGGATCATGCTGCACCGCTCCCCCTATGCAGTCTTCAACAAAGATGAGGATGTGCCTCTTCCGCCGCGAAACTGGAAAACTCGATTGAAGGATTTTACAGACGCGATACTTACTCCTAATCCACCCTCTAAGTAATTTTGTACTTGACACAACTTGCGTCAAGTAGCATAATTAAACCATGACAAAGCAGGACCGCAAACATCAACTTTCGGACTCACCAATTGTCGATCAGATTCCGGTCGCCTGCTCGAATGAGTTGGCTGCGGTTGAGTTTCTGGAGGGTCAACGTTGGGGCGCGAATCCATGCTGCGTGAAGTGCGGTAGTGTAGCCGTCTACAAGATGGCCGATGCTAAGACGGGCGAACGCAACGCACGTTTCTTGTGGCGCTGTCGGGACTGCAAGGAGCAGTACACGGTGAGAATCGGCACAGTCTATGAAGAGTCCAGAATCGAACTCCGGCACTGGTGCTACACGTTCTGGAGAGCCGCCACTTCTAAGAAGGGTGTCTCGGCTCTCGAAATCAAGCGACACTGCCAGATCAGCTACAAGTCCGCGTTGTTCCTGATGAACCGTATTCGCTTCGCAATGGCCCCTAACGGAGACCAACCGAAGCTGACCGGCATTGTGGAAGCTGATGAAACTTTCGTCGGCGACAAGGCCCGTAATCGGCACGTCGATAATCGCAAGACTAAAAAGGAGAAGACGATTGTGTTTGCCGCCGTGCAGCGGGGCGGTGAGATTCGCCGCAAGATCATCCCGAATGTGACGGGATGGACGCTCAAAGGAGAACTCAAGAAAGTTGTTGATCCGCGCGCCAAACTCATGACTGACGACTACATTGGATACAAGGGCAGTGCCCGCTTTTTTAGAGGTGGTCACCAGCGCGTTCGACACAGCATTGGCCAATATGCGAAAGGTGACGTTACGACGAACACTGTTGAATCCAGCCACGCTCTTTTGAAGCGCAGCATCGTCGGCATCTACCACAATGTGAGTAGCGAATACCTGCATCGCTACATCTGGCAGGCGGACTTTCTCTGGAACAATCGCAAGATGAATGACGGCGAACGTACCGTGCGAGCTATCAAATCGGCTGAAGGAAAGCGCATGATGTATAAGCAGCCAGCCGCGTAAGGGAACGGCTCAATTATGGCAACGAAGAAAACGGTCCCAAAGAAAGCGGCCAAACGATCACTAGCAGCGAGAACTGGCGTGAAACGCGGCCCTAAGCCAGAAACCCTCAAGATCAAGGGGGAGTGGCAAGATGCGGTAAAGAAGTCGCTCGCGAAGAAGAAACCAGCCGAGGGATGGCCGAAGGAATAGATCGCCTCAGGATGCTTAAACCGCCAAGATATAGCCATTTACTGTATCGACACTGTTGCTGTTACTTTGGTGCAAGCGCAAACAAATATTGATATTTGCTCTCCGAAATCGCTTCCAATTACCTATTCCCTGTGGTCAAATTATGTTGACAACCGCTTTGCGCGGTTGCATAATCATCCTCCGCAAATAAGCAGGGAGTGCAAGGCAATGAAAATCTGGACAGTACCCATCGGAACCATTTGCGTCGTTCTGGTTTGTGGGTATTCTGCGTTAGCTCAGAAGACCGCAAGTTCCAGCTTGCAGAATCAACAAACCACATCCTCTAGTAGTCAAGGAACATCCTCCCCTGTTCCCGACCCAGGGCTCCGCTTTTCCCTTTGGCAAAATTCAAGCCAATCGAGTAGCGGATCGACCGATCTTCAGGCACAGTTCCGCTCTTGGCAAGGTCAGCGAACGTCTGCGGATTCTCTCAACCTTTTCAAATGCACAGCTTCGACTGATCTAGATAATCCAGAGTGCGTTGGCAAGCCGCCTGGGACTAAGATTACCGGCACAAAGGACACTAAAACTCCGACCACTTTGCCGGTAACTAAATCAAAGACTGGCGATCCGCTCTGACCTGGATTAGCTGGCACGTCCAAGACTATTTGTTCGGGCGATGGCGGGGAACTCGTATATCCAGCCACCGTCGTCTGTGACATAAGCGGCAACTCATCTCCGGCGAAGTATCCCAAAAAAGCCACTGTGCTGCCCATCTCCGGTCTAGAATCTTCCACAACAAGCGGATGAATGACGAAATTCGCAGTCGCAGGAATCGTTTTCGGGGCAAATCGGAGAATCGCTAAATCGTGAGTAAAGTCTGCTTTCTCATACTCGACAGGGAATAGGACCTTACGGCCATCCCGAAATACCTTGTAGGCGCATATCGCGCTAGGGCCACCGTCGATGAGCGCCTTTGCCGCGTCCAGATATACATGTCCAGCCGTCGCAATCTCGGTATCTCCGACAAGGAAGCCGGTGCCGATGGAGTTCAAACCTTGGGGGCCAGCAACGACGATTTTAAGAACAGACTGCTCTAAATCGGCAACGCTTGGCTTGGAACTTGTAGTTGGAGCGACTTGGGCAAATGCCATCGGCACACTTGTCAGTAAAATGCTGATGGCAAAGAAAATGCGTCTGTTACTGCGGTTTGAGATCATACCTAATCCCCTTTCCTGTTTTGAGACAGTATTCCACTCGCGCTTGGAGGGTTGACTTTTCTCGCCAGGAGTGGTAAGGTGGGATTCTCTAGGTTCCACCCCGCAGTCAATCGGTCCAAATCCTTCTAAACTTCCCGCCTAAAAACAAACGCCCGCCGCAGACAACACGGCGGGTGAGTCCTGTGTAGGCAAGCACAGGCCGTTGCCAATCACTATATCAAATCCAGAAAAGCAAAACACTGCGAAAAGTAGCACAAAAATAGATCATCCGCCTCATCATATTCGGTAATACCCGAAAGAATAGGGCAAAACCCGAAACGTGCGTTCTCAGGGTCCGTGGTTTTCCATAATCGAACGCCGTTTCGCACTGTTTTTAATGCAGAATATGGGGGTGCCTCTCTAGGTCCCCTTGCCGATTATTGGCTAGGCAGGGTGCGCCGCCGACGACTATGAACCGCCAATAAAATCCCCTTGTAAAGTACAGGCGTCTGCTCAGGCAATTAAATTGCCAATCCCATCCTTGCGTAAAGTACATACTTCCCCACTTTTGCACCATCCCCTTGAAATGAAACATGTTCCGTTGAAAAATCGACTTTCGACCCCTCAAAACAAAGGACTTCCAAATCGAACAGCTGAGGCATCGCCGCGCGCGGGCTCACGCGGTCGGCTTTTCCGGCGGCGGCAGCGAGGCCAGGAAGCGCCGCGCGAACTCGCTGCTGTACTGCTCCAGCAGTTCCCTCACCCGGTTGGGATCTTCGGACTTCACAATCAGCCCGGCGTGGTGATGCTTCTTCATGCGGTGCACAATCTCCGGCGCGTCAAAGCTGCTGGTGTCCGGCTCGGCCGTCTGGGACAGGCAGATGACGCTGCCGGAGTAGCTCTCCTGCGTTGCGGGCAGCGTGTATCTCTCGCCGCGTAGGTTCATCACTTCAAGCCGCGCCCACTCGCGCCAAAGATTAATGCCGGTCGAGGCTTCCACCAGGTCGGCGATGAACGCTCCGCCGACCCGCGCGGCGATCTCAAGAAAGTAGAACCGGCCGTCCGCGTGGGCCTTGATGTATTCCCCATGCGTGACGCCGCGGGCCATGCCAAGGGCCGGAGCGAGGCGGGCATTCAACGCGGTCAAATCCGCCCAGTCGCTGCTTGCGCGGTCAACAGTGCGGGTGGTAAACACGCCGCCTTCGTGCATCACCTGCATGGGCGGTTTTCCATATTGGTGAGCAACCGCGAACACCACCTTGCCCTCGCTCACGATCGAATCGACATGAAAGATGTCGCCGGGGACGAACTGTTCGAGGAGGAAGCGGCTCTGGCGATCGCCGAGCTCGTCGAGGGCCCGCCATAGCTGCTCCGGCTCATGAATCTTGCGGATGCCGAGCGCCGACGCCTCCGACCGCGGCTTGAGCAACCAGGGCGCCGGCACGTGCTCCATGTAGGCGCGCAGTTCGTCGTAGTTGAGCACGCGGCAGAACTCCGGCACCAGGAAGCCGGATTCCAGCGCGCCAATACGCATGGCCAGCTTATCGCGATAGTAGGCTGAAGCCGTAACGCCCATGCCGCGGATGCGCATGTGTTCGCGGATTTGCGCTGCGGTTTCCAGGTCGAACTCATCGAGAGCGACGATCCGGTCGAAGCGCTTGCTGCGCGCCATCCAGGAAACAGTGTTGAGAATCTGTTCGATCGTCAGATCCGGCGGCATGGTGACGATGTCTTCCAGCGCCTCGCGCGGCCAGTTGGCATCGCGGAGCTTGTCCACGGTGAGCAGCATGGGCTTGACGCCCATCTCCGCGCACTGGCGCATGAAGTCCTGGCCCTTTTCGTAGCTGGCAATACAGAGAAACCGCTCGGTTGCGTCGCCCATCGATACCTCGCTGCGTGGATCTGGTATTTCCGGTTTGGACTCCAAGTGAGGATAGTTCTACCATAGACGGGGCGCGACGCCCTGGTCAGGCAGTCGAGGTTGGGTTTCGTTCCGGCCCTCCGGGACGGAAATGCTCTGGGACATCGAAACCCAGGATTTTCGTCCGCCGCGGCGGACTTCATCCTGGGCTACTATCGACGGCTCCCTCCGGGAGCAACGTTTCCGCGTCGCCGTGCACGCGGTGAGCGCCGTTGTTGCAATGAAGGAGTATGGACATTGTAATGAAGCAGCATAGACGTTGAAATGAAGCAGCGTGGTCGTTGTATTGAAGCAGCATAGACATTGTTGGAAGGAACCAAGGCGGCACGAATGCTATCGGCAATCGCAATCACGAAACTCCACGACGAACTGACAGAACGCTGGCATGTGGAAACGTGCGACGGGGACGGCGGTTTGAATGACGAATGGCTTAGCCTTGTTGCCCGCCAGCATCGCGCCAACTTCGACCTTTGGCATATTGAAGACGAGGCGCGCGCTCCCGGCGCAACCGAGGCCGAACTGGCCGCGGTGAAGCGCCGCGTGGACACAACCAACCAGCGCCGCAACGATTTGGCCGAGCAACTTGACCGCGTGCTGCTGGACTGGCTGGCGGCCCGCGACCTGCCCAACCTGGAAGCTCCGCTGCATTCGGAATCTCCGGGCCTGATCATCGACCGGCTTTCGATTCTGGCACTGAAGATTTACCACACCCGCGAAGAAGCCGAGCGCACGGACGCGCCGGCCGGTCACGGCGAGCGCAACAGGAACCGCCTGGCCATCTTGACCGAGCAGCGCGCCGACCTGGCCCACTGTCTCGATTCGCTATGGCAGGAGACGCTTGGGGGCAATCGGCGCTTCAAGCTTTACCGGCAGTTAAAGATGTACAACGACCCCTCGCTCAACCCGGCGGTCTATCGTAAACTCGTCAAGGAACAGGAGCGCTAACGCCGGTGATCGAACTGCGGAGCGGCCAGCCCCATTGACGTACCGCGGGGTAATGCGTATAAAGATGGCCTGAGCAGCGTTATTCCTGGCGCAGTTTTCTGTCCGGCAGCGACCCGGCGGGATTGCGATCGAGAACGAAGGGGCTCGCGGTAAACTCATGATGCAAGAGGCCCGACCAGTGGCGCACGATCGTAAAAAAGAACCCTCTCCTGCAGGCAAATCTGGCGGTCATTCCTCCACGGGCACAGGGCCCGCATTTCAGCATTACCAGGCCGCTGTGCAACTGTTGCAACAGGGAAAGTTCGAAAAGGCCCTGGCCGGTTTTGAGAAGCTGCTGCCCGCCGCGCCCATCGAATTGCTGGACCGCTGCAAGATGTACATCATTACCTGCCAGCGGCAACTGGAAAACAAGAGGCTCACCTTTCTCACGCCCGAGGAGCACTACGACTACGCCATATCGCAGTTGAACACCGGCTACTACGAAGAGGCGCGGGAGCAGTTCGAAGGCATTCTTGGCGGCCATCCCGACGCCGATTATGCGTTCTACGGGCTGGCCCTGCTCGATGCCATCACCGGGCGCGCTCAGGATTGCCTAGCCAACCTCGGCCGGGCCATTGAATTGAACCCCAAGAACCGGCTCCAGGCTCGGGCCGACAACGACTTTCAAAGCATGGTGGACGATCCCCGCTTTACCGAATTGCTGTATCCTGAGATTCCGTAAGGTTTTTCTTCGTCCGAAGGTTCCTGTTTTGCTCGGTAAGGTCTTGCATTGAATTCCTCGCCCACTGATAACGGTCAGTTGTTGCTGCAATCGCACGCTCCCGCTGAAGCCGCTGCAAGGGCAGACGCCATGCGCGTGGTAGCCATTGGCGGCGGAACCGGGCTTTCCACCTTGCTGCGCGGCCTGCGAGAGCATGTCACTCCGTCCGGCCCATCCGCCAAGCCTGGAGTCATCTCCGACCTGGCTGCCGTGGTCACCGTGACCGACGACGGCGGTTCCTCCGGCCGCCTGCGCAAGGGCTTCAACATGCTGCCCCCCGGCGACCTGCGCAACTGCATGGTCGCGCTCAGCGAGGAAGAAGATCTGCTGGCGCAACTCTTCGCCCATCGCTTTCGTGGCGGCGAGGCGCTCAAGGGACACAACTTCGGCAATCTCTTTGTTGCCGCGCTCACCGAAATCACCGGCGACTTTGCTCACGCCATCCAACTGGCGTCGAAGATCCTGGCCGTCCGCGGCAAAATCTATCCGGTGACCACGGCCAATGCCACGCTGGTGGCGCACATGGACGACGGCTCGGTGGTGCGCGGCGAGACCAACATTACCGCCAGCCGCAGGCGCATTGTGGAACTGACGCTGGATCCGCCGGACGCCGCGCCGCTCGAGGAAACGCTGGACGCAATTGAGCGCGCCGACCTGATCACGGTGGGACCGGGCTCCCTGTACACTTCGCTCATCACAAATCTGCTGGTGGATGGCATCCCCGCTGCGTTGGCCAGTGCGCGCGGTATTCGCGTCTATATCTGCAACCTGATGAGCCAGGCCAACGAAAGCCTGGGGCTGACCGCTTCAGAGCATATCGAGCGCATCTACGAGCACACCCGCGCACCCATCTTCGACTGCGCGCTAATCAATACAGCCGCCTTTTCGAAGGAGACGCTGGCCCGATACGCCGCCGAGGGCGCAGCGCCGATCATCGCGGACATTGAGCGCATCCAGGCGCTGGGCGTTCGCTGCATCACCGGCGACTTCGCCAGCGAGGAAAGCGTGGTCCGCCATGCACCGGGGCGCGTAACCGGGGCGTTGCTGGCCCTGGGCCGCACCGGAAGCCTGCTTCGGGTGGAGTAGATTTTCCTTTCCTGCCGCATCCGCCCTGAAGTAAAGTGGGTTCTCGCAGGCCAAAGCATTTCCCAACCCAATTCGCTCACCAGGGCGACGGAACTGGAGATTCTCCGCGGCCGGCGGAATCGAACAGGAGGAACCATGCGCAAGACCCGAATCTACATCGCTCTCGGCTGCTGCTTCCTGGCAATGGCCATCTTTGCCTGGGCGCAAGCGAACAGGAAGCCCGGCCTGTGGGAGATGACCAGCACCATGACCTGGCAGCAGTCCCCGATGCCGCCGGGAATGACGATGCCGCCGGGCGCCAACTCGCCATTCGGAGGGGGACCGCGCACCACCCAGGTTTGCCTGACGCAGGCCATGATCGACAAGTACGGCGCACCCATGCCGTCGAGCCGTAACGGCCAGTGTCAAATCTCCAACGTCTCGCTCAAGCCGACAAGCATGAGCGCCGACTGGATATGCACCGGCATGATGACGGGCAAAGGGTCTCTCGAGTCGTCATGGTCCGACCCCGACCACGCCATTGGCAAGGTGCACTTTGTGGGAACCATGCAGATGGGCCCGAATTCCAGGCCAATCGAGTACACGATGGAATCCTCGTCGGTGTACAAGGGACCGGACTGCGGCAGCGTGCAGCCGATGACCATGCCGGCAGAGAAGTAGGCGGTTCGCACCACGCAATCATCAAGCAGTCCTCAGTGCCGCACAACATGCCGGGTGCCCCACAACCTGCCCTGAGCTTGCCGAAGGGTCTCGTTTTTGAGATGTGGGAATCCTCAACTTCCTACCGTGCGCTTCAACTGCCCGCAGGCGGCGTAAATGTCGCGGCCGCGCGGCGCAGCGCCAGGCCGCGCGAAGCAATCCAAGCTCAGCCCGAAACGGCCTATGGCACGGTAACGTCGATCGATGCGGTCACGGACACATTGGTTTTGATGTCCGTCGCCGTGATCGTATAGCCATAGGTCCCCGGCGTCGTGAAGTTGCTGGTTCCGCCACAGGCGCCGATTCCCGCCAGACCCGCCAGCGCGCCTACAGCGAGCAAAGTCAGTGTGAGCCAGCGCGCTGACCTACGACGGATTCCAAAACCCGCCAGCAGCGCACCGGCCAGCGCCAGGCCTGGCGCCAGCCCCTGCCCCCGCCGACGCAACTGGGTGACGGGAATAGGAACGGGAGCGTTATAGAAGCCAATTGTCGCCGTCACCACCTGATTCGCGGTCAGTGTATATGGTTGAATTACTACGGGGATACCATTACCGCAGTAGGGCACCTTCACCCCGGCCGGAGGATCGGGCCAGTTGCAACCGATTTTAACTGAGCCGGTGTAGCCATTGACCGAGGTCAGCGTGAAAGTGCTGGAACCAGTTCCACTGGAAGTGTTGGAGGACATGGTCACGTTGGTAGCTGCGATGGTGAAGTCCGGCGTGGCTGCCAGCGCAAGCGAACCGGAAACCACAAAGCTGAATGCCAATATTATTCTGGGAAGAACAAGCAGACGGTACCTTTGCATGGCAGAGACCTTTCCGGGGTGGCGTGCACCCTGCCTATGTGGTTCGACGGGGGTTAACTCCAGGGGTTACGACGTTTTGCAGGAATTTTGCACCAGGTTTTGAGGGTGGGCTGAACTTCAGGCATCAACGGTGCGTTTGAGCTGGCCGCAAGCCGCGTAGATGTCCCGGCCCCGCGGGCGGCGAAGGTAGGTGGGGACGCCTTCGTCGGCCAGAGCAGCGCGAAAGGCCTCGACCGCTCCGGGCTGCGGCATGGAATAGGCGATCCCCGGACCCGGGTTCCAGGCGATCAGGTTCACCTTGACGGGCAGGCCGGTCCGCCGCATCAGGCGGGCAACTTCCTTGGCGTGGGCAGGCTGATCGGTAACCCCGGCGAGCAGGACGTACTCGAACGTCACGCGTTCGCGCGGGCGTAGGTTGACCTGCTGTACCGCGTCCATCACAGCCTCAATGTTCCACTTTCGGTTGATGGGCATAAGATCTTGACGGACAAGGTTGTTAGGGGCATTCAAACTGATGGCAAGCTTGGGGCGCAGATTGGCCGGTTCCTGTGCAAATCGCTCGATGCCGGGCACGATTCCCGACGTGGATACGGTCATCCGCTGCGGGCTCAGGCCCACCTCACGCACCAGAAGGCGTACTGCGGCCATGAAACTGTCGTAGTTAAGAAACGGCTCGCCCATGCCCATGAAGACCAGGTTGACGCGGTCGCGGCCTACTTCGACGCCCTGTCGAGCCAGCACTGCAATGACCTGACCGGCGATTTCGCCTGCGCTGAGGTTGCGCTGCAGACCCAGTTTGGCCGTGAGACAAAACTGGCAGTTGACGGCGCAGCCCACCTGGCTGGACACACAAATGGTTGCCCGGCCCCAGCTCTTCTCCAAGCCGCCTACCGACGAATCGGTCTGCCTTGCTGAATCGCTCCCGTCGCCGGCTTCTCCATCATCGCCTTCAGGCATCCAGACGGTCTCAACGGTTTGCGCCTCAGAGGCGGCAGCGCCCCCGCATTGGACCAAATACCGCTCCGTCCCGTCAATCGACTGGAACACTTGCGAGATGACCGGACGGCCGACTTCCCAGCCCGCATCGGCTAGTTTCCGGCGCAGAGATTTAGATGAAGTTGTGATTTCATCTAAATCGGAAACTCGCTGACGATACAGCGCTTCCGTCATTTGTTTTCCGCGCCATGCGGGTTCGCCCAACTCCGCCATAAGCGCCGACAGCGCTTCGGCATCCAGGCCAAAAAGCGTCCTTCGCCTCGGCTCTGAACCACGCGGAGATTCGATGGCGGGTCCACCGGCATCTAATTGAGTGAATTGGGTGAGATTTTTTGTCACGACTGAGTTCAGGATAGAGCATTTCATCCCACAACTCGAACTGGAGAGCCGGGCCCCATCCGAATCCGAACTCTGAACGGCGCATGAAGCTGGGCTACAAACCGATTGCGCGATGACCTACAATCGAATCTGAACTGACGATGACCACCAACGAGCGAAATCTTCGTCGCACCGTATTGCCGAATGGCCTGATCGTGCTGACCGAGCGCATGGAACATCTCCGCTCCGTGGCCATGGGCGTGTGGATCAAGTCAGGCTCCCGCTGCGAGCCTGCTGAAACCAACGGCATCTCCCACTTTGTCGAACACATGCTCTTCAAGGGCACCCGCTCCCGCACCGCGCAGCATATTGCCCGCGAGATGGATTCGATCGGCGGCAACCTGGACGCCTTCACCGGCAAGGAGACCATCTGCTTCAACGTCAAGTCCCTCTCCGACCATGTGCCCATTGCCCTGGACGTGCTGACCGACCTAGTGCTCAACCCCATCTTCGCCGACTCCGACATTGAGCGCGAGCGCGGCGTGATTCTCGAAGAGATCAAGATCGACGAAGACAATCCCGACGTGCTGGTGCACGAGCTGTTCACGCAGAGCTTCTGGAAAGATCACCCGCTGGGCAAGCCCATCCTGGGCACCACTGCCACCGTGGGTCGTCTGGATCAGGAGAAGCTCTTCGACTACCATGGCGGACGCTTCCTCGGCGACAACATGATCTTTTCTGC
>JBKQNU010000150.1:0-41837 GCA_052145815.1 Occallatibacter sp. | reverse complement strand
TTTGCCGGTGACCATACTGCGAGGGATCACCCGTTCCCATCCCGAACACGGAAGTTAAGCCTCGCTGGGCCGATGGTACTGCACGGGCGACTGTGTGGGAGATTAGGTGATCGCCGGCATTAATTTTCAACAGAAAAGCCCTGCCGAGAAGGCAGGGCTTTTCTGCGTTCGCCCCCAGGTCATTTGATTGGATTTACTTCGCTATCCCTATCGCTGTCCAACGGCAACCGCCATCGGCTTCCGGCCTGCTCCTGCCTTCACGATCAGTTGAAGCTTGGCGTTGACCTCACGGTGACGGCCCTCAATCTGAGCATGAAGCCGCGATTGCTTTGACCACTGGTTCTCATGCCAAGTGCGTTCGGCTCTCTGCATGTTCTGAAGCCCTTCGACGGCATCAGACATGTCGCGAAACCGCGTCTGGAACTCATTGCCGACCACGTATGCAAACAACTCTCGCGCCTTTTCGTCACTGCCCACTTTTGTGAGTCGGAGCTTGGCGATTTCGAGAATCCCCTCTCGCATTACGGCAGCGAGCGCTGCGGCTAGAAGCGGCTCGACAACAGGCACCTCATCCACCACACACATCCCGCGCTGCTTCTTGGGGAACACGCGGCTGACAACCATAACGTAGGGCGTTTCATATTGCGTGTGATACTTCTTCGCTTGAGTGATGAACGTGTTTAGCCAGGTCGAAACATTCTTGCTCTCATAGACGATGCAGCCAGCTATCCTCTCCCCGTCCATCACCGTATGGAGGATGTCTCCGCCCTTCACACCGCGCCCGATGCGCTCAATTTCGTCGCTCGGGAAGGCCCGAATCAGTTCGGCGTAGAGGTCGAGCTCGCCTTGCTCTCCAAACTGTTCACCGGACTTTTTCTCCAATTGCCTGTTAAGGTCATCGACCCTGCTTTGCAGTCGGCTCATCTCCACGGTGTGTTTTAACTGCTCCTTTTCTCTTGCGTCTTCAGCGGCCTCTCTCTTGGCCTTGGCGACCTCAGCATTTCTCTTCGTTTCGGCCTCTCTCAGCTTCTTATTGAGGTCATCAATCTGGCCTTTCACCATCCGCCCGGCCTCGACGGTTGCCGTCCTCCTTGCATCATCAACCTGCTTTGCGGTGCTCCTCTCAGCGGTGTCCAGTTTCTTTCTCATGTCGCGCAGGTCGCCGCTGAATCTGACTTCGGCTTGCCTTTGGGCAGTCTGCGTTGCAACTGTGAGTCGAACCTTAAACTCCTCTTCGAGTTCTCTCCGTGCTGCCTTTGTTGCTGCCTGTACGGCGACGAATTTCATTTTGTCTAGTTTTTCGTGGAGTGCCTGTTCGTCCATCGCTTCTGGCAGGACCTGTCCGCAAAGAGGGCAATTTCTGGGCATACTGCCTCCGTAGTGAAGAGTGTTTGCCAATTATTCTGAACCTGCCGCAGGGAACATTCAATCCGTTTTGTTTCTGGGGAGTGGAAAGACCCGTGGATTCTGTCGGCTACAGAATCGCTTCAAACCCCTTGCGGCGGATCACGTTGAGCAGGACCAGCGCCGGACCCTTGAGTTGTTTAGCTCCACGCTCCAACTGCGAGATGTAGCCTACACTCAGATTCAGCGAACGAGCGAGCGCGGTCCGGCTCACATCCGCGCGTTCTCTCAGTCTGCGAATCTCGTCGCCGCTGATGGGTTTGGCTGTACTTAGGGCTTGCGCGCCAAGCATCCGAACAGTGATCTTTTTACCTGTAGCTTTATCAATTAAGCCGGTGCGAAGCTGGCCGCCGGCCTTCTGAAGAATTGCTTCCGACACATTGCTACGCTTCTTCGTCATAATCGATCTCCAAGTCTAGATTATCGCGCCTTTGGTCCGGCCGCGCGCACCGCTTCTGGTGCGTCGAACTGCTGGAAGTTCGCCTCGAAGCGGGCAGCGAGGTCGGCGGCCTGGCGGTCGTAGGCGTTCTTATCCGTCCACACATTGCGCGGATTCAGGATCTCCGTGGGCACGCCGGGACAACTGACGGGGATGTGCAGCCCAAACGCCGGCTCGGTGACGAACTCCACCCCATCAAGCAAGCCATCGAGCGCTGTGTCTACCAGGGCGCGCGTGTGCTTGAGGCTCATGCGCTTTCCCACGCCGAATCTGCCTCCGGACCAACCTGTGTTGACCAGCCAGCACGTGGCTTTGTGCATTTTCAAGAGCTTGCCGAGCATCTCCGCGTAGACATGCGCAGGCAGCGGCAGAAAGGGCGAGCCGAAGCAGGCGGAGAATTCCGGCACGGGATCGGAGCCCATGCCAGCTTCGGTCCCGGCCAGTTTGGCGGTGTAGCCGGAGAGGAAGTGGTACATCGCCTGTTCGGGTGTAAGGCGCGCGATGGGCGGCAGCACGCCGAAGGCATCGGCGGCCAGAAACATCACGTTGCGGGGATGCCCGCCAACCCCTGGAATCATTGCGTTTTCGATGAAGTCCACCGGGTAGGCAGCGCGGGTGTTCTCGGTGAGTTGAATATCCTTGTAATCGGGCTCGCAGGTGGCCGGATCAAGAACGACATTTTCGAGCACCGAGCCAAAGCGGATGGCGTGATAGATCTGGGGCTCTTTCTCTTCGCTCAGGTCGACGCACTTGGCATAGCATCCACCCTCGAAGTTAAAAACCCCGTGGGGGCTCCAGCCGTGCTCGTCGTCGCCGATCAGCCGGCGCGTGGGGTCGGCGGAGAGCGTGGTTTTGCCCGTTCCTGAAAGTCCAAAAAACAGTGCCGTCACGCCATCGGCGCCTACATTGGCCGAGCAATGCATGGGCAGCACATCTCGCGCAGGCAGCAGAAAGTTCATCACGCCAAAGATGGACTTCTTCATCTCGCCGGCGTATTTGGTTCCTCCAATCAGAATGATGCGCTGCGTGAAATCGGCCAGGATGAAGGTCCCGGTGCGGGTTCCGTCGCGATCCGGTACGGACTGAAATTCAGGCGCCGCGATCACGGTGAATTCCGGCTGATGACTGGGCGGATCGGCCGTCGCGGGCCGCACAAAAAGCTGGCGCACAAACAAGGCGTGCCAGGCGTATTCGGCGATGACGCGAATGGGCAGCCGGTAGTTCGGATCGGCTCCGCAATAGAGGTCCTGAACAAACAGGTCGCGCTCCCGCATGTGCGCCAAAACGCGCTCCAGAAGTGCGTCAAATTTCTCCGAAGCGAACGGCTGGTTCACACGGCCCCAGTCGAATGAATCGTGGGTAATTGCGTCGTCTACGGTGAACTTGTCTCTCGGGCTGCGTCCAGTCCGAGCACCCGTCGTAGCCACCAGCGCGCCGTTCGAGGCCAGACGCGCCTCGCCACGCAGCAGCGCGCTCTCCACCAGATGCGCCGCCGGAAGATTCTGATGTACCTGGGGCCCCGCCGCCAGTGCCCGAACTGCTTCGGTGATCGAAAAACTTGCCATCCGTCTAACTCCCTATCCCAAAAATGAGCAGAAAAGTACAGGAAAACCCATTGTCCCATGTCCGATGCCTTTCGTCAGGCCGTAACGGTCGCTGGTCCAATCTGACCCTTCAAATTCTCTCCTTGACAATCTAGGAGAGTCGACGTATTTTCTTTCCTAGAAGCTCTAGGAAAGAGGAATGGGAAGCTCGAATGGCTCATGAAAAACAGAATGATGTGCTGCAGGGCACGCTGGACCTGCTCATCTTGAAGGCTGTCTCACTTGGGCCCCTTCACGGCTACGGTGTGCTGTTGCGCATCCAGCAAATCTCCGGCGAGGAGCTCGTCATTCAGCAGGGTTCGCTCTACCCGGCCCTCTACCGGCTTGAGCACCAGGGAGCGATTGCCAGCGAGTGGGGCGAGAGCGAGAACAACCGCCGCGCCAAGTACTACAGCCTGACCGCCGCGGGGCGCGACCGCCTGGTTGAGGAGACCGGCAAGTGGAATCGCATGGCCGGCATTATCGGAACCATCCTGAGCGCTACGCCGGAAGGAGCGTAAGAAGAACAGGGAACAGGGATTAGGGAACAGGGACCGGAGGTGCTATGAGTTTGCGTTCATTGTTTGTTCGAATTGTCGCACAACCTCGCTCGTGGTTGAGCGCGGTCGTCCGGCGGACACGCCTGGAAGGGGAAATGGAGCTGGAGCTTGCCAACCACCTGGAGAATCTCACCGCCGACCTGATTCGTGCAGGCCACTCACCAGGCGAGGCAGCCCGCCGCGCCCGCGTTGCGCTGGGCGCAGTAACGGTGCACAAGGAGGGCATGCGCGATTCGCTCGGTTTGCGCTGGTGGGATGAGTTCTGGGCGGACCTGCATTATGGTGCCCGCATTTTGCGCAAGAGTCCCGGCTTCACCGCCATTGCGGCAACCTCGCTGGCGCTGGCGATCGGCGCCAACACCGCCATCTTCTCCATCGCAAAAAGTCTGCTGTATGACCGGTTGAACGTGCCGCAGGCGGAGGACCTCCGCCTACTCGAGTGGACGGGCAATAACAAGGTGGTGGCGCAAAATGTCTGGGGAGACTTTGAAGGCTCCCCCGATGGAGTGACCAGCTCGTCCTTTACTTATCCGGTCTTTCTTCAACTCCGCGCGCACAATCGAACTCTCGATGACCTGTTCGCCTTCAAGAATGACGGCATGAACGCGACCATTCGCGGAAACGCCGAGCGGGTTCAGGCGGAGATGGTTTCGGGCAACTACTACGGCGCCCTCGGCGTGCGTGCGCAGTTGGGCCGGGCTATCGGTCCTGCCGACGATGCTGTGCCGGGCGGCGGAGCGGTGGCTGTGATCAGCGACGGGCTTTGGACCGAGCAATTCGGCCGTTCGCCCTCGGTCCTGGGCCAGACGATTACGCTGAATCAGGCCGCTCTGACCATCGTTGGTGTGAACCCGCGCGGATTCACCGGCGCTAAAAATGTACAGGCATCTCCGGATGTTTTTGTACCACTGAGCATGCAGCCCGTGGTCGACGCCAAAGGCAAAGGCGGTTCAATGCTTGCCGACTCAAGCTTCTGGTGGCTCAACATCATGGCCCGCGCAAAGCCAGGCGTGAAGGATACGGCTGCGCAGGCCGCGCTCGATGTCCAACTGGAAGCTGCGGTGCGCGGAACCACAACCGTCAACGCGGGCCAATCAATGCCGCATATAGCGCTGAGCGATGGGAGTCGCGGGCTGCACGAGGTTGACGGCATGTTGCAGAAGCCGGTGTATGTTCTGCTTACAGTCACGGGATTCGTGCTGCTGCTGGCTTGTGCCAACATTGCTAATCTTCTGCTTGCGCGCGCAGCACAGCGCCAGCGCGAGATGAGTGTACGGCTGGCGATGGGAGCGGGTCGCGCACGCATCCTGCGCCAACTCCTCACGGAAAGTCTGCTCCTTGCGGGAATCGGCGGCATCGGCGGATTGTCGCTGGGTTATGTGGGTCGGAACATCATTCCCAGGCTGCTTTCCAATCCGTGGGAGCGAAATGAATTCAACATTCCATTTGATTGGGGCATCTTCGCGTTCGCTGCGGGCGTTACCGTTCTGACTGGCCTCCTCTTCGGCTTGGCTCCTGCCTGGTCGGCGGCTCGCGCCGAAGTGAGTAGCAACCTGAAAGAGACGGCTAAAACCGCAACGCGCCGCCGCAAGGGTCTTGGCGGCAAAGCCATCGTCGCATTTCAGATCGCTCTCTCCACGTTGCTCGTGGTGGGCTCCGGACTTTTTATGCGAACGCTCCTGGTTCTCAACTCAGTCGACGTTGGTTTTCGCACCGAAAATCTGATGCTCTTCGAGATCAACCCTCCGGTGAAGCGCTATCCCGCCGGCAAGGATGTGCAATTGCATGAGCACCTGGAACAAGCGTTGGCCGCTGTACCCGGCGTTGAGAGCCTGACGCCCGTTTCTGTTCCCTACATTGCGGGAAGCATGGAGCGGATACACTTTGTTCCCGAGGGAGAGAACTTCGATGTAAATAAGAACCAGGGTGCGCTTGTTAACGCGGTCGGCGACAGTTTTTTCCCCACCCTGGACATTCCCATTATTGCGGGGCGGGGTTTTGCCGCGCAGGATACGGCGACCTCGGCCAAGGTAGCCGTTATCAATCAAGGTCTGGCTCGCAAGGCATTTCCGAATGAGAATCCAATCGGTAAAAGATTCTCTACGCATGACGATGCCGGGGACGGTTGGATTCAGATTGTGGGTATATGCAAGGACACGCGCTACAACAACCTGCGCGACGATCCGCCGCCGCAGTTCTTCTTGCCCTACGCGCAGCAACCCGATGCCGGCGGAATGACCTATGCCGTTCGTACGCACATGCAACCTGCATCCCTGGTTCCGGTGCTTCGCCAAGTGGTTCAGTCTGTCGACCGCGATCTTCCCATGATCGACATTCGTACCCAGCAGGAACAGATCGATGCCAGCATGCAGATGGAGCGCATCTTTGCCTCGCTGACTGCAGGCTTCGGCATTTTGGCGCTTGCACTGGCCTGCGTTGGCATCTACGGCATCATGGCGTATTCGGTGGCCAATCGCAGAAACGAGATCGGCATCCGCCTCGCGCTCGGCGCGCAGCCGGGCCAGGTCCGCGGAATGATCCTTCGCGAGAGCTCATGGTTGGCAGTCGCGGGCATCGTTGTCGGAGTCGGCGTGGCGCTTGCTCTGACCCGCCTGGTAAAGTCGATGCTCTACGGCATTCAGCCGAACGATCCGGCAACGATTGCGACCGGCGTGTTCATTCTGCTGGCCATTGCGCTGGCGGCAAGTTGGATCCCCGCCCGCCGCGCAGCCGGTGTGCAGCCGATGGAAGCGTTGAGGCACGAATAAGGCAGGGAACAGGGAACAGGGATTAGGGATTAGAAAAACATCGGCGGATCGAGCATCAACGCCTAAGGAACAGGGATGGTGGGTCCAAGAGGCTATACTTGGCAATTCAGCCTCGCTAATCCCTAACCCCTAACCCCTAACCCCAAGTCCCTAATCCCTAACCCCTGCCTCTACGCAATCACCGGCAGCGTCGGAATGGCGCCCAGCGCCTTGGCTTCGTCTACGACTACGTCGAGGTGCTCCAGCACTTCCGGTACAGTCATGGTGTAGATTTCGCGGCGGGAATCGTAGCCTTCTTCGATCAACTGGCGCAGATAGCGGCCGGCGATTTGCACCGCGAGCTGATCGGTAATCACCTTGCCGGTGCGCTCCTTCTGTGCCACCCAGGCGGTTGAGGGTAGAGCGATCCACATTGGCCTTCCGTTGACGTCGAAGCGGACATCGATTGCGTCCGCGTGGCGGGTGGCAATGGCCACCACGGTGCCTCTCCAGGTGCAGTGCAGGTCTTCGCCGCTCCAGCGCTCGGTTACGTGGAAGTCTTCGTACATGCAACTAGCCTATCGTTCCCAGGCGGCCAGGGCAAGCTGCGCACCGTTCCTTCGTCCACTTTGCGCCGACGTGGCCTCCTGTTGCAGTCGCGTCTGTCGCTGTCCCACCCGCTGCCGATAAATACAATAGGGGACCGGCCAACCATGCAGATCACCGTTACCATCTCCGATGCGATTGTCGGCGAAGCAGGAGTCCGCGGGCTGCCCGTGATTGCCTTCGTTGAATCGCTCATCGACAAGGGAATGCTCGAACCGAATGGACGGCCCGTGCTGAATAACGCCATGGAACGCATCCGAGCCCTGCGATCCACGCCGGTCGACAACAAGAGATAGCGTGTTTTCGCCGGTTTCGTCGTCCGACCTGGTGGACGCTGCTCTTGGCACGCTGTTAGACTGGTAAGGTTGCAGTGGCAGTGCCTTAAAGCGTACACACCCGCCTGCAAGTCCGACCAACGAAGGACAAGACAAGGACAAGAAAAACCCCGTGGATACTCAAACCCGCCATGCCCTGAAGAAAGACAAGTTTGCCCAAGCAACTGCTACCAGCGTCAGTTGGGTCAGTGGTCACCGCTCAAGCGTTTTGCGCTGGGCCATTGCTGCTGTTGTGGTTCTTGCCCTGGGCATCGGCGGAATCGTTTTCTGGAACCTGCGCACCTCTGCCGCGGACACCGCGCTGGGCGCTGCGCTGGATTTATACAATGCGCCGCTGGCCGTGGCGGGCGCCCCGCCGGAGAATGGTGTATACAACACTGCCGCCGACCGCTCACGTGCAGCAAACAAACAATTCGTGGCTGTCGTAGAGAAATACGGCTGGCTGCCGGAAGGCGCCAAGGCCCACTACTTTGCCGGGATCACCTACCAGGAACTGGGCCAGACCGCCTCTGCCGAGACGGAGTTGAAAGCCGCGGAAGGTTCGTGGGACCACAATCTCTCCAATCTTGCCAAGGTTGCGCTGGCCGGGGTGTACCACCAGACGGCTCGCGACCCGCAGGCAATCGATCTTTACAACCAGATCGTCGCCAAGCCGTCAGAGACGGTTTCGGCCAGCGTCGCTCAGCTTGACCTGGCCAATCTTTACGTTGCGGAAGGGAAGCAGGACCAGGCGCGTGCCCTGTGGGCCAAGGTCAAGGATGCTGACAAGGCCGGCGCCGCCGGCTCCATCGCCGCGCAAAAGCTGGCCGGCAAGCAGTAAAACCACCAAGTTTTGACCCAGGCCTCGCGGAGTTCGATTCGCGAGGCTCTTTTTACGTTCTGCAAGGTTTTGGCAGAGGGCGTCTCAAGATTGCCGGGTCAGGATTTCGAGCATTCTTCCCCACCGCTGCGTCTGGTTCGGTATGAGCGCCAGCCAGGCAGTATTCTCAGGTTGGATGGAGATTCCACAAAGCGCTGTGCACGATCATGCCCGTAGCCAATCGGACCGTTCACAGGCCGACGAGGAGACTCTCGCGGCACTGGTCAGCCAGTATGCAGGAACCCTCTATCGCGTAGCTTTCTCCGTTCTGCGCAACGCCTCCGACGCTGAAGACGCTGTGCAGGAGGCGTTTCTGCGCGTGCTGCGCCATCGCGACACGCTTGACGAAGTGCGCGACCAGCGCGTCTGGCTTATTCGCATTGTGTGGAACATTGTGCTCGACCGCAAGCGCCGCGCCAAGACGCGCCCCGAGACCGACGACGTGGCCGAACTGGCCCGCGTGCTGCCGTCCGGGGGCTTGAGCGCCGAGGACCTCGCCGCCGCCGCGCAGCACCACGCCCATGTGTTGACTTGCGTGGAGAAGCTGCCCGTCAAAGAGCGCCAGGTGCTGATGCTTTCCGCTTTCGAAGAGCTCAACAGCGTGGAGATTGCCACGGTGCTGGGCATCACCGAGTCCAGTGTCCGTTCAAGACTTTTTCGGGCGCGTAACCTTATGGCGGAGCTGCTCCATCATGAACGGCAGTAGTGAGTATTGTGGTGTCATGGGTTATTTGACCATTGCTACACCAGGGTAGGAGTTTTCTAATGAGTTACCCAGATCCGAATGGATTTTCGAAAGAATCCGGCGTAGGCGAAGCGGAGGCTACGCTGCGCCTGATCGCCTCGCTTCCTGCTCCCGAGGGGCTTGAAGACCGTGTTCACGCTGCCCTCCATAGAGCTCCGCGCCATGCCCGCGTGCTCGCCTGGCCCGTCTCCCCGGCGGGTGAGTGGCTGCGGGCAGCGGCAGCTGCGGCCATTGTGTTTGTGGTCGCCGGCGGGGGATGGGGAATCTACGCACAT
This sequence comes from Occallatibacter sp., assembly GCA_052145815.1. GTDB lineage: Bacteria > Acidobacteriota > Terriglobia > Terriglobales > Acidobacteriaceae > Telmatobacter. Next base: position 32,284 of record JBKQNU010000150.1, on the reverse strand, counting down.
GTGCAGCCTGGCCAGGCGGGATGGGGGATTGCAGGGCCACGCGTGGGTGCGCCGGGAGCATTCTCTGAAGGCGGAGCCGTGCGCAGGCCGCAAACGCTGGTAGGCCCAACCGTGAGAATCCCTCCGGTATCCGTGACGCCGAAGCCCAAGGCTCCGGCGAAGCCTGCGGCCGCGCCAACCGCGGACGCTCAGTCCACTGCGGCGAACAAATCTACCGCTCATCCCGCTTCAACCCCGGTGCGATGAATCTTACCGATTCACTTGCGATCAGGAGCGAAGTCATACGCCAGGATGCGGAGGACTGAGACGGGCTTCTAAATCCGTTTCGATCCCGCGTGTACAGCGATTCCCACCAAAGCCAGTGCTACCGCTCCCCACAACGCCGGAATCCATCCGCTCACGTGGAAACCTGGTACGAGGTGCGACGCCAACAGAATCATTGCGGCGTTGATGACCAGCAGAAACAGGCCCAGGGTGATGATGGTGATGGGAAACGTAACAATCTTCAACACCAGTCCCAGCGTCGCATTCAGCAGGCCAATGACCAGCGCCGCCACCAGCGCCGGCTCCAGACCGCTAACCACAAAGCCGTGCAGAAAATGGGCGATAACCAGTAAAGTGACCGCACTCAGCAGCCAGTGAATCAAGAGCTTGAGCATTTTGACGTTCTCCTTGGTTGGCCTTTCGGCCCGCCAGGTGCAAGGAAGCAGACTTGAATGCCGCCTCCACACCTGGATGCAGCCTTTGTGCTTTCGGCAGCATTGCCTCAGACGATACTGAATGGAGTGGCTCTGTTCAAGCTGGTCAAAAGGGAACAACCTTTGGCGGTGGGCTCGGTCCAACTTGTGGGATCCAGTGCGTGTACCGTTGCGCCGTGCCTTTCTCAGGTCTTCTTCCGGATGCTTGCTCTTCGCATTTTCTGTGTCGCCGGCTTTCTTCCGTCTCTTCTGGGCGTGCTGCCGGCGCACGCGCAGCAGAGCACCGATCTAGCCGCTGCGCCATTGCCCGACGTGCGAGCGCTCATGCTCGAAGTACAGGAGCATCAAAGGCAACTCGACAAGGTCCGTGAAAACTATACCTACACTTCCATGCAAACCACCCAGGACCTTGACTCAAACGGCCAGGTGAAAAAGACAGAGGTCACCGAGAACGAGGACTTCTTCGTCAACAGCCATGTGATTGAGCGGACCATCAAGAAAGATGGAAAGCCGCTGGACGCGCACGATGAGCAGAAGGAAACCGAGCGCGTGACCAAGCTGGTGGAGAAAGCCGAAAAAACTCCTCCCGGCCAGCCTCTCGAAGGCGAGTCGATCAGCATCAGCCGCATATTGGAAATCATGGACGTACACAACCCCCGGCGCGAGACCTACCGCGGCCGGCCTACAATCGTCTTCGACTTTGTGGGTCGCAAGGACGCCAAGACGCATGGACTGGCCGAGGACGCGTCCAAGAAGCTCCAGGGCACGCTGTGGGTCGACGAAGCCGACCGGCAGGTTGCGCACATGGAGGTCAGCTTCGATGACAATTTTCATGTGGCGGGAGGCCTGGTAGCCAATGTCCAAAAGGGCTCGAATTTCCGCTTCGATCAGGCTCCGGTAAACGGCGAGATTTGGTTTCCCACAGGTGGAGAGGGAACAGTTCAGCTTCGCGTGTTCCTGGTGAAAGGCATTCGCCAGCATTTCACCGAGCGCGACTATGACTTCAAACGCTTCCATGTGGAGACGGAGCAAAGCAAAGAAGCCAAAGCGGTGGTGGAAAAGAAGCCTTAAGGCGCCGATTCCGCAAACAGAAACGGGCAGCCGCCGCGGACCGCCCGTTTTTGTATGCCTTTACCCCAACCGCTTCGTGGGGTGTTCCGCGTTAAATGCTTGGCGGGGGCGGTGGTGGAGGATTATCTCCGCCCGGGCCTTCACGCCGCTGCATCCTGGCCTTGCGCTCTTGCTGCCACGCAGCGAATTTGGCTTTCTGATCATCGTTCAGAAGCGCGGAGATCTTCGTATCTGTGTCGTTGCGGATCGCTTCCATCTGCTCACGGCTGGGCGGCACGGCCTGACCTGAGGCGTCGCTGCCAGAGGAGGACTTGCGCAGTTCCTCCATCTTTTGCCTGCGCTCGGCCAGCAGGCCCTTCACTTGCGTCTGTTGATCGGTTGTTGGTTGCAGCCGCTCGGTCAACTGCTGCAGTTCCCGTTCGGAGTTTCCGCCTCGGCGGCCCATCTGGCCTGCGGGCGGTGCATCGTTTTGCGCCCAAAGCACAGAACAGGTGGCGGCCAGGATGCCGGCGATCAGCAGCCCACGGCGCACGAATATACAACTACTTTTTGCAATCATGAATTTGCTGCTCCCTCTCACGCAGGATGAAGTTGGGCTTCTCCTGGTGAGCAGCATCGCCGGCGAAGCTGCTCATCCAGCTAGACGGGCTTTGCAAGGCTTTCGTTGACGCGTACCGGGGATTTCTTTCGCCGCGCGAGCTGTCCCGCGGCTTGGTCCACGCACGGTGGGCAAATCCGCTAGAGTGAGATCATGTTCGCCAGGCGCATCTCCATCCAGCGCATCGACGCCTCCGGCGCCGCGCATCCCTGCCCCATCCGCCAGATCGACAACTTCGCCATGCGCAATTTCACCAACGATCCGGTCTTCGACGACACACTGCCCGCCGCCGATGGCCTGCTCGAAGCCGGTCACCGCGTTCCGCTCGACCGCCTGCAAACGGCCATGGAAGACTGGTTTCGCCGCAAGGGCTACCTCAAACCGGAGGAGCGGCTCGATGTCAAAGAAATCTCTACCTTGGATCGCACCACCCTGGCGCCCTGAATGCTCAGACCGCCGCGCCCTGGTGGGCCTGAGTCCCCCACAGCCGAAACTCCGCCTCGCGGCGTGACTTCAGGCCGGCGTTCAGCTCAATTCCGGCATGATCCCAGCGCTGTAATTGCTCCCTGGCCGCCTCGTAGTGCCCGCCGTTGAGTGTCTTCAGCAGCGTGGAAGACGCCAGCCTTCCTGCTCCCAGGTTGAAGCAGAAGTCGGTCAAGGCGTCGAACTGGCCCTGGGTCAGTTCCACTTTCACCAGCCTCTCGACGGCCTGCCCCGCCTGCCGCGCGTCCTGGTCGAGCATCGCCGTTGCCTGTTCCTCCGTGATCCCATCCGGAAAGGATTCATGGGCTAGCAGCCGGTGACCATAGCCGATGGTCGGAATCCCCGCCACGTCCTGGTACGTCCGGCTGCGAAACCCCTCCGAACGCTTGATCAGGTCCATCCCCGCCGCGCTCAGTTGCATGGTCCCTCCCTCAGGCAGCAGGGTCGTCTCCGATCTCAGCAGCCCAAGTCCACGCTAGCAGGATGAGGGAATTAATCTGCAAAGCTGCGTCTGCAGGCTTTGCGGGCGAAACGACCGGTTTCGCAGGGCGCCTGCCAAACTCAATGGGTGACCCCCTGCGCCTTGCCGGAGAGCGATTCAAACTCCAGCAGAACGGCTGTCAGCGCGTCGTCGAAGTTGCGGTCGTGGGTCTTCTGGAGGTAGGCAATCTCGATGGACTGGGTGAAAGCCCAAAGCACGTAGTGCGTCTTGCGGTCGTACACCACCAGACGGAACATGGGCACCGGGTCTGCCGCTCCATTGACCTTATTCGAGTTCATTGAGCGCGTGGAACCAACCGGCGCGGTGAGCTGGAGTTCAAGTACAAGATCAGCTTCGGCCGGGTCGCCCACCAGCTCATATTGCCCGTTGGCTTTGAGTCCCGCATAGAGCTGGTTGTAGCCGCGGTTTGAATCGCCGCTGAAGGGCGACGGAAACAGGCCGCTGTCCGCCCCGGCGTTGGAGACAAAGATCTTTTTCGCATCGAGGATGGCTTGCGGGATGGGCGCCGCAGGCACAGGAACAGCCTGCTGGGCTAACGCCGCGTCTGCAAGAAACAACACGCCACAGAGAACCATGCGGAAAACGATGGGAACGGTGGAACGGACGCTTGTCATTTCAACTTCCTCCGGCAAATCTTGCTTGCCAACATCCGACAAGACTCAGAAACTCCGGGGTTGGTTAGTGCGAATTCTATTTGCCGGGCCTGAACATCAACTCCGCTCAAGTGGCTCCAGACGGGCGGGCCGCTAGAGCTTTCGGGTCTAGCACTTGAACCCAGGAATCAGCCCGGAAAAGCCACTTTTGACGACTTTGCACCAATATCAGTGCAAAAGTTAACTAGCAGAGAAACAAGGACTTATCGGCAGGGCCTTGTGAAGCTTGAGCATTTTCAGAGAAATACTTGTCTTTAATCGCTCAAAAACGGCTAAAAGGGGTACCCGTTTAGTAAAATTGGTGGATGTTCATTCGAACAATATTGCGCAACACGAGCATCAAAACCCCTCTCGGGATTTGCATTCTTGCCGGTGCTGCCACGGGTACGCTGGTCGCCATGATTACGGCGGTGAACACTCCGACCGTCCATGCGGATGCGGATCTCTCCAAGCCAGCTGCGATCGTTTCCCCTGCTCCTCAATCCGTCAACTCCACGCCGGCTTTCCTGGCGGCAAAGACCCCTGCTCCAGCAACCGAAAACAAGAAAGGGTTGCAGATTATCCGCGGCCTTGCATCGTGGTATGGCGGTGTGTTCAACGGACGCAAAACGGCAAGCGGAGAGAAGTTCAATATGCATGAACTGACCGCCTGTCAGCCCAACTTGCCTTTTGGCTCCCTGGTGCGCGTCATCAACCGCAGCAACAAGCGTTCAGTTGTGGTGCGCATCAACGATCGAGGCGATTTGACTGATGAGGGGCGGGTCATCGACCTCTCCTGGGCAGCCGCCGAAAAGCTGGCCATGACCCACAGCGGCCTGGCCAAGGTGGATGTGGAAGTACTCTCCTTCGGCCGGCCGAGAGGCGGCAAGTAGCCTAAACTAAGTGCAGCAAAATCAGACGGCCAGCCCTAGAGCTGGCCGTTTTCCCTGCGCTGCGTCTGCGTTTACTCGGTGTCGGGGAGCTTATACGGCTTCTGCAGCCATTGCCGAGCCTCGTTCACCGCGCCCTGGGTATTGTCGTTGGTCTGCACCGCCAGCCGGTACTCATTCACCGCCCGGTCGCGCTGGCCGGTGATATCGAAGATCTTGCCCAGCGCAATGTGACTCCAGACCTCAGTCCAGCGCGGCTCGCCATCGCCGCGGAGTGCGTCGCGGTAAGAATTTACGCTGGCCTGGAAGTTGCGCTGCGTGAAGAGCAGTTCGCCGATGCGGTACGAAGCCAGCGAACTCTGCGGGTTGGCTTCAAGGGCTTTCTGGTATTCGGCAAGGGCGCCGTTGAGGTCTCCCTGCGCAACCAGTTGCTGCCCCTTCAAAATGGCGATGCGCACCTGCAAGTCGGGCGTGGCCTTGAGCACCCAGTCTCCGGGATCGATGGCGATGCGCCGCGGCCGGCCGAAGGTGTCCACCACGTACTGCGTATCGGTGCCCACCACTTCGATCTTCCTGTTCTCCGTCTTGCCGTCGGTTTCGATGCGCAATTCGACCGGCATCCGGAACAGGTCAAGATCCTGCTGGATTTCGCCGATGGTGCGGAAGCCCTTGTTATTTCCCAGGCGGTAAACGGCGTACTTGTCGGTGAACGTCGGCGCGCCGGTGCCATCGATCCACTGCGAAAAGAAAGGCGTAAGCTGCTGCTGGCTCTGCGCCTCGGCAACCTTTATGAAATCGGTCGTTCGCATGCTCTGGTCTGTGTACTGGCTCAGCGCCCCTTTGAGGGTGGCAAGGAACGCCTTGTCGCCAATCTCCCAGCGCAGCATGTGGAAGACCATGGCGCCCTTGTCCAGTGTCGCGGATTGGAACTCCGGCGAGAACGGCTGTTCCCGGCTCACGCTGGAAAGCGGGATTGTGTCGTAGGCGAGCGCGGAGGCGGCTATGTCCTGCATGGCGGTGTGCAGAGCATTCTTGCCGTTCTCATCTTCCAGGTACATCAGCTCGCCGTAACGTGCCATCCCATTGGTGATCCAGGCGTCGTTGAGGGTGCGTGGGCTTACCTCCGAACCCCACCACTGGTGGGCGATGGTGTTGGCCAGCAGGCGCGCGCCGCTTTTGTCGCCTACGCGCGAACCAAGAATCGCCGCCAGCTCCGGAGCCCAGACGGCCGGCAGCGTATCGTCCGGCAGCTCCACGACATTCAGGTGCGGCGTCTCGGCCGTCCCGAAGTTGTCGGTGAAGAAGTCGTACTCCCTGGCCGCCGTCTGAGCCAGCTGGTTGCCACTCGCCTGGTGGGCGACCGTCAGGTATACCTTCACGTTGCCGGGGCCGGCGGAAACCGGGTCCACAAACCGGCCTGCAATCACCGTGCCGGGGAACCCTGGTTTGTCCCACTTGAAGTCGAATTCGTCGCCCTGCTTGCCGTTGGCAAGCGTCACCGGCTTGGCTCTGCCCAAAGCGCCGCTGGCCAGCACCTTCATCCCCTGAGGCACGCGGAAGTGAATTTCGGCGGTAAAGCGGTCAGTGAGATAGCCGGTCATGGGGAACCACCGCGCCGGGTAAAGCAGGTAGGTAATCGGCTCCTGGATGGCGGCCAGCTTCAAGCCCTCGACCGGGCCATCCTCGCTGCCGGTGATGGCGCCGTCGTATTCAAAGGTCCAGCGGTTCGTCTGGCCCTTCACAAACGGCGCAGCCGGGGTCACGCGGATGGTTCCATCCGCCGATCGTTCGCCGTTAAGCAGCTTGCCTGCCTCATCGGTGATTTTGGTCACCTTCAGCGCCGGATGAAAGCCGAAGCTCGCCAGCTCCAGTGTTTCGGGCGCGGTGAAGCTGACTTGGGTCTTAGCCGTCAGGTGGTGGGTGGCCGTTTCGATTTCAGCGTTTATCACGTAGCCGGTAATGTCCAGCACCGGACGTTCCATACGTTGCGCAGCCAGCGGAGTGGCCAGCATCAGGCCCGTCGCGAGGCAACCGAGAAAGCCCGTCCAGGCGGGCCAAAGTGTCGATCCAAACCGCAAGTTCCGCTTCTCGTTCCGCATCAAAGTCATTCTCTTAGCCACCAACGGTCTGATTTTTGCATTAGCGCTCGGTGCCCATGTCGTCCGGCGCGGCCCGCCGTGGCGGAAGACTTGGGAAACTCGGAAGCTCGCTCCGGCTGATCTCAGGATTGCACAACAGATGTATCCAGCGCCGGGGAAGCGGCTCCAAGCAGTTCCAGAGTAATGGCCGCCACTCGTTCCATGGCACCGATCTTGTCTCCAGGTTCAACCGCCTGCCGGGAACGCAGCAGGCCCCCAATTACCCTCAACTCCTTCATCATGGACTCGCGAGGCACGCCGTCCGGTAGCAGCGGCTCAAGTTGTTGGACGATTTTTGCCGCCGTGAAGTCATTTTGAATCAACTCCGGTACGACACGCTTCCCGGCAATCAGGTTGGCCATGGCTACGTGCGGCACCGTCACCACCCGTTTAGCAATGGCGTAGGTAAGCGGCGAAACCCGGTAGACGACGACAAATGGATTGCCGATCAGCGCCGCTTCCACCGTAGCTGTCCCACTCGCCACCACCGAGGCGCGCGCATGAAAAAGCGTCGCCGGCGCACCACCTGCGGTGGGGCCAGCCGCGCCTTCGGCGCCAGCGTCATTGACAAGGCTGACGGTGAGGTTCTCCCGAAGCTGGTTCACCATTTCCTTGACAGCGCGGCGCTGGGCGGCCGTGAGGGTGGGGGCCAGCGGCACGATGAACTGCGGCTCGGGGTTGCCATGTTCAAGATGGTAGTCATGGAACAGCAAGATCGCAGCGCGGATCATCTCCGGGAGATTGTCTCTGATCTCTTTGGCACGGGAGCCAGGGAGCAAAGCTATCCACGGCTTGGCGGGGTCGAGGCCGTTTTCCTTGGCGAACTGCTCACGGCTGATGCCCGGCAGCGCCAACTCAGCCAGCGGATGTCCCACAAACTCCGCATTCACGCCGCGCTCGCGGTAAAACGCCTCCTCGAAAGGAAAGATCACCAGCATCCGGGTCACGTATTTCTGCACCAGCTTGATGCGGTGCTTCTTCCACGCCCATAACTGCGGGCTCACGAAGAAGATCACGGGTACGCCCAGCCGGTGGAGTTCTTTTGCGAGCTTGAAGTGAATGTCGGGAAAGTCGATGAGGACGGCAACGTCGGGCCGGCGGCTGCGGATGGATTGCTTGAGCTTGCGAAACTCCGCGTAGATCCGCGGCAAATGGCGGACGACTTCGGTAATGCCCATCACGGCCATGTCTTCCGCGCGCACCACGCGTTCCAGGCCCGCCGAAACCATGCGCTCGCCGCCCATGCCGAAAAAACTGGCTGTCTGGCCGATTGCGGCTAAGTCCTCTTTGAGCTTTTGAATCAGCAGGGCGCCGTAGTGTTCGCCACTGGCCTCGCCTGCCGAGATGAAGAGGTTGGGGCCCATGGACTCGCTTCGCCTTTCCGCGCGCAAGTCCAATGATAACGGCTTCCGCGGTGTGGCCGCCGCTCATCCTGTTCAGCGGATGCGAATACCCTCAATCCATCCCCTGGGCAGACTCGGCCCCTAGCGGTTCGTGAGCGAGTGACCATCCACAACCACTCCGGCCTGGCCGATGCCGCGTGCGAGTGCTACCAGGTTGTCCACGAAGAAAGTGTCCGGCTCGGCCTGCTTGAGTGACGCGCGCTCGCAGGCCGGGCTATCCAGTGTCGCCGCCGCTTGATGGAGTGCAGACAAATTCATTTTGGGCTGCGGCCAGCCCTTCATGGGCTCTGCTAAGCTGGTAACGGTTTCCCGGAAAGCAATTCGAGGAGGTTGGCAATGCATGTGTTGAGATTGGCAGCTTGTTGTGTGTTGGGCATGGGTGCGCTAGTAGCCAACGCGCAGATGAATACGAAATTGGCGGCGGGGCCCGCTGTCGGGACTATTTCCACCCCATCGGCGGCGCTCGATTCGCAGTTGAGCCTGATCGAGATGGAAATGATGGGCGCAGTAAAGGCGATGCCCGCGGAGAAATTCAGCTTTGCTCCCAGCGCGGCCATCTTTGTGCCGACGCAGAAGACCGAGTTCGCAACCGTGCGCACGTTTGCGCAGCAGGTAACGCATGTGGCCGAGGCTAATTATTTCTTCGCTGCACTGGTCAGCGGTCAGCAGCCCGATCCGAAAGTGCGGGACGTCGAAAAACTCACCAGCAAGGATGACGTTGTGGCCGCGCTGGCCAACTCTTTCGCTGCGGCGCACAAAGCCATCGCGACGCTTACCCCGGCAAACGCGTTTGAGGTCATCAAATCTCCCGAGCCGGGATTTGCCACGCGGGCCACGCTCTCCGGTTTCCTGATCGCTCACGCCAACGATCACTACGGACAGATGGTCGAGTATCTGCGGATGAACGGGATCGTGCCTCCGGCGAGCGCGAAGTAGAATTCGACGATTGCAATCGAAATACCAGGTCTCAAAATCGAGACCCTTCGACAGGCTCAGGGCAGGCTTTCGACTCCGGTCGCCGCGGCGAATGCGCTTCGCTCCTGATGACAGCGTGTTTATTGTGGAAACCTCTGAGCAGTCGTCTAGATGCGCAGGAAAATTTTCTTTCTGTACATCCAGAAGAGCATGAGCCAGTAGGCTGCGAGCGTCAATGCGCCGAGAACCAGCGGCTCCAGGCCGGGGCCGAAGAAGTTCAGCGCGCGCTCTCCGAGATTGATGCGGAAACTGCTTTGGACGAAGTCTTCGCAGAGGTGCGCGATCACGTAGGCGGCGATGGAGTTCATGCCGACGACGACCAGCGGGAATACGATGCGGCGATGCTTCTTGACATCGACAAGCCAGGAGAATGCAGCCAGGAAAAGAAAGCAGACGCCGCCGCTGAACAGGGTCCAGGAAGGCGTCCAGATCCTTTTAACGATGGGACAGATTCCGGTCAAGTGAAGCAGCAGACCTACGGCCATAAGGACCACCGCGGCCAGCAGAAAGCTGCGCAACGGAATCCTCGGCGCGGAGGAGAGAAACCAGCGGCCCGCGGCGACGCCGAGGAGCATGGTGCACATCGTGGGGATGAAGCTGAGCGTGAGGTAGCCGCCTGCATTAAACAGGAAGCGGCTGGGGCGGGGGAACAAATTCAGAAACCAGACATCGAACGCCTGGCCGAGATTGCTGTTCTTGTTCCAGTGAGACGCGAAGCCCGTGTACAGATGATGCCAGTCCGCGGGCACTCCCACAGCGGCGTAGTCGAAGCCGGGACCCGGCGCCGGATAGAGCGCCCACGCCAGCCAGTAGGCAAAAAGTATGGCCGCGAAGGCGCTCCACTGCCAGCGGGGCTGAACGTAGGTAAGCAGAAATGCAAAAGTGTAGCCCAGGCCAATCTGCGTGAGCGTGTCTTCGAAGGTGAAGTTGGTCATGGAACTGTCCATGGAGCGCAGAAAGATTCCCAGCGCGATAAGAATGAAGCTGCGGACGATGGTGTGGACGAGCATGCTCGCGAAGCTGTTGCCTCTGCGTTGACGGCTGCGGATAGAGTAGGGCAGCGCTACGCCGACCAGAAATGTGAACGACGGCTGGATGGTGTCATGCAGGCTCATTCCAGACCATTCGACGTGGGTCTGGTTCCAGGCGAGGATGTGCCAGAAGAGGCTGGAGGGATACGCGTGCGACACTGCCGAGAAGCGCAGCACTTCGCCCATCATGAGCAGCATGACCAGGCCGCGATAGGCGTCCACGGCAACGTTGCGCTGCTGGTCTGCGTTTGCGACGGGCTCGCTCATGGAGTTTTCCTCGCCAGCGATTGTACTGTGCCGCTACCAGTCGCGGAGGCACATTGCCGCGAGGATCCCAGGTCTCACGGCAAAACCAGGGATACTGTGTCCTGATTGGCTTCGTTGAAGGTCGCCGCTCACTGTTGGTCGCGTCGACTTGAGAGCCTTGGCCTCGGGATACATCGTCCCTGGTTTTGCTATAGAAGCGAGACCCTTCGACAGGCTCAGGGCAGGCTCTGGGACACCCAGATTCGAGGAGAGCTACACAGAGCGGCGTGCGCGGACGGCGGCGGCCAACTCGGTGAGCAGCGTGTGCGTCTCCGCCCAGTCGATGCAACCGTCTGTGATGCTCTGGCCATAAACGAGCGGCTGGCCGGGCACCAGTGCCTGTGCGCCGGCTACCAGGTTGCTCTCCAGCATCACGCCCATAATGCGGCGGTCGCCACCGGCGACCTGCGCAGCCACGTCGCGGCACACAATGGCCTGTCGGCGATAGTCCTTGCTGCTGTTGGCGTGGCTGCAATCGATCATGATGCGGGGCGGAATGCCTGCCATTTCCATCTTGGCCGCGGTGTCGGCCACGGACTCCGCGGTGTAGTTCACGGTCTTGCGACCGCCGCGCAGAATAATGTGGCACTCCGGGTTTCCCGTAGTCACAAAAATTGCCGACTGCCCGTGCTTGCTGTGTCCAAGAAACGTGTGCGAGTGCGCGGCCGACTGGATCGCGTCGATGGCCACCTGCACATCGCCGGACGTGGCATTCTTGAACCCGACGGGACACGACACGCCGGAGGCCAACTGGCGATGCACCTGGCTCTCGGTGGTGCGCGCGCCGATGGCTCCCCAACTCACCAGGCCGGCAATATACTGCGGTGAAATCATGTCCAGGAATTCCGTGCCGGTGGGCACTCCCATCTCCGCCAGGTCGAGGAGCAAATGGCGGGCCAGGCGCAGGCCATCGTTGATCTTGTACGACTGATCGAGATGGGGATCGTTGATGAGGCCCTTCCAGCCGATGGTGGTGCGCGGCTTTTCAAAGTAAACGCGCATCACGATGCGCAGATCAGCGGAAAACTCCTTGATGGCGGATTTGAGCAGCGCCCCGTATTCGCGGGCGGCCATGGTGTCGTGAATCGAGCAAGGGCCGCAGAGCACCAGCAGTCGCGCGTCGCGGCCGTTGAGAATGGCGGAGATGTCGGTGCGCGCATTGAAGATGGTGGCCGTTGCGGTCTCGCTGACCGGCAGGTCTTCTTCAAGGAACACAGGGGGAAGGACGACTTTGGTCCATTGGATGCGGAGGTCTTCGATCTTCGGGGGCATTTTTCTTTTTGACTCGCTTCCTCGTGCGGTTCAGCGCGCTCCATTCCGGGCCGGAGATCATCCCGGCCGATAAGATCGACACGCTCTCATAAGATTTTATAGGGAATGAATCGACGGCTCCCGGCAAGGCATCAGGGCGTGTAGCGCTTCTCGCCCGCTTCAATTGCTACTGGCAACCGGTTCTTCTCGGGCGGTTGTGGGCAAGTGGCATAAGGCGTGTAAGCGCAGGCGGGGTTCTCCAGCCGATTGAAGTCCAGAATCAGCATTCCCGGCTTGCCCAGGCCGTGATCGGGAAACGGAGCATGCAGGTAACGGCCGCCGGCATAGGTCGTCTGCTGGGCGGTTTCATCCTTGAGGATGAAGAGCAATGTCTGGTCTCCTGGGCTTTCGAGCACTGGCTCCAGGGTGAGCTTGTGGCCAGCCAGCGTGAATTCGGCAACCCCGGGAGCGGGCAGGTCGAGCGTGGTGCCGATGGCGGTAGGAATTCTCTCGATGCGCGGCGGAGTGAATGGAACCCATCGTGCTTCCACGCTGAACTGCGGGTCGGGGGCGTACCAGTTGAGTCCGTGAAAGCCGGTGCGCATGGCGGAATTGGCGTCCTTGATGCGCACAGCGTAGCGGCCGCCGCGATCGAGCACCACCATGGAAAGCCCGTGCCAGCTGATGACGGCCGGCTTTGCTCCCGCCGCAAGCGGACCTTCCCGCGCGGGCTGGCCGTCGATCTTGAGATCTGCCGGAAAGCCCCCTGCAGGTGAAAGCAACTGCACCGTCTTGCCGCTGACGGTAAGCAAGCCAATGTGATCCGGACCCTGGGCGTGCAACTGGATCCGGTTGTCCGCAGCCGCGCCCACGGAATTGGCGCCCGGCTTAAGCCAATCCAGCCCTGCAAGTGTAAGCCAGCCATCGGGGGCGTCGACCTCCTGCGCACGCCGCGTGCGCCATGTATCCAGGTCCTGGAGCCACTCCGACTCAGCAGTGGTAACTGACGTCTGCGCCATTGCAGGTCGGGTTGCGAACGAGGCTTCGCCGGGAATGGTGACCGCCAAGGCCAATAACCACACACCTGCCGGCCGCGTTTTACCGATCCAAAACCTTGTCATTGCCTGCAACTCCTCCTCACGCCGAACCTGTGTTTTTCCTAACCGAAGCGCAGGGTTGCGGTCAAAGCAGTGGGTCATTCGGCCTGTTCCTATTATGAACCTGCCGGGTTTGTTGGATAGACTTGCCGAGGACACGCTTATGCTGGTTCCACGATGATCAATCGCTTCTTCAGACCGCGCTCGTTTTTCTTCGTTTTGCTTGTTTGTTCCCCAAGGTTAGCGCTTCCACAGCAACCGTCCACGCCTCAGCCCACGCCCAGCGACCCGGTCCTCGTCAAGCGTCCTTCGTCGAAGCAGACGGCAAAGCCGGGCGCAGTCACCCCAGAAGGCCGAATTCATCTTGATGTGCTGGTGAGCGACGCGGCGGGCAAGCCAGTCATGGGTCTGGAGCCGCAGAACTTCACGCTGCTCGACAACAACCAGCCGCGCAGGATTCTCTCCTTCCGCTCCTATGACGGAATCAATGTCAAGCCGAGCCCGCCAGTCGAAGTCATTCTTCTCTTCGACACTCTGAATCTGCCCTTTCAAGAGGTCTCCTTTACCCGCCAGGAAATCGTTCGATTCCTAAGTCAGAACGGCGGCCGCCTGGCGCAGCCGGTTTCCCTCATGCTGCTCACAGACCGCGGCCTGCGCGTGCAGCCCCGGCCATCGGTCGACGGCAATGCACTTGTATCTGTGCTCGAGTCAATCAAAGGAAGCGTGAGCACGATCAACCCAGCCATGGGATCGGATGGAGCGCTGCAGCGCTTCCAGATGTCCCTGCGGCAGATGTCGACGATTGCAGAAAACGAGGCAGGCAAACCAGGCAGAAAGCTGCTCATCTGGGTTGGGCCTGGGTGGCCGATGTTGGAAGGGAACAGCTTTACTTTTTCCGATAAGGATCAGGTGCACTACTTCGATGCCATCGTCGAGCTATCGAACAAACTGCGCGAGTCGCGGATCGCTATCTACAGCGTGTCTGAGCCTTCTCCAGGATCGGGAACCGGGCCCGATCACAATCTTATGTACGAAAACTTTCTGAAAGGGGTGCAATCCCCAAGACAGGCCGACACCGGCAACCTGGCTCTTAAGGTGCTCGCTCTCGAAAGCGGCGGACGCATCCTGGGCCCTGACAACGACCTGGCCGGGCAGATCGGCACATGCATCGCCGAGGCAAATGCTTTCTACACCATCTCCTTCAACCCGCCTGCCGCGGAACACGCAGACGAGTATCATGGCTTGAAAGTGCAGCTCAGCCAGCCGGGGCTCACAGCACGCACCAGCACCGGGTATTACGACCAGCCGCCGCAAGTGCCAAATGTCCCTGATTGAATTCATTTGCAACGGAGGTGCATTGCATGAGCAAGCGAGTCCAACTATGGGCCGCAGTTCCCCTGTTCCTGCCGGCGCTTGCATTCGCGCAGCAGCCACCGGCTCCGGAATCGCCCGCGCCGCCGGCGCTTGCTCCGCGTCCCGCCAACGCGCCCGCGCCTGCAGAGGGTCGCATTCACCTGGACGTGGTGGTCACAGACAGATCGGGCAAACCCGTCGCCGGACTTGCGCCTGAAGACTTCACGCTCAAGGACAATAATTTGCCCGCGAAAATTCTTTCTTTTCAAGCGGTCGACCCGGCGGCGCAACCGGCCAGTCATCCTGCCGAAGTGGTCCTGCTCATCGATGCCGTCAATGAGGGTTTCCAGACGGCGGCTCGTGCGCGCCAGGACTTATCACGATTCCTGCGCGAGAGTGGCGGACATCTTGCGCAGCCGGTCTCTGTCTTCGTGTTGAACAGCGACGGGGTGAAGGTGCTGCTGCAGCCTTCCATGGACGGCAATGCGCTGGCCACGCAACTGGATCAGTCCGAGTCGAAATTGCGCGTGATTGACCGATCGGGCGGAATCAACGGCGCTTTCGAGCGCTACGGCCTGTCGATCAGCGCGATAACTCAAATCGCCAAGAGCGAAGTGAAACGGCCGGGCAGAAAGCTGCTCATCTGGGCCGGGTCGGGCTGGCCGCTGCTGGAACGGCCAGGGATGGAAATCTCCTCCCAGGCGCAGCAGCAAATGTTCCATCAGATCGTGGATCTCTCCACCACCTTGCGCGAAGCGCGTATGTCGATCTACAGCGTCAGCCTGGGAGAACCGCAGCTTGGCACCTACCTCTATGAGGGTTATCTCAAGGGCGTAAAGACGCCCGAGAGAGTCAACCCCGCCAATTTGTCTTTGAAGGTACTGGCGATTCAGAGCGGTGGGCGAGCTTTGCCCCCGGACAACGACCTCACCGGGCAGATTGATATTTGCATTCAGGACGCAAGAGCTTTCTACACGATCTCGTTCGATCCGCCGCGTGCGGACAAGGCCAATGAGTATCACGACCTGAAGGTGGAAATCGACAAGCCGGGGCTGACTGCGCGCACGGACACCGGCTACTACAATCAGCCGTAGCAGGGAGTTCCCGTCTCATGGAACCGCTGGCGAATGAACACGAGAGAAGCCGGCCGGAGGTGCATGGGTGAAAATTTCGCTGCGTGTCTGTCTGGGACTTTTGCTCTGCCTGCCGGCCCTGGGGAATGCGCAGCGGCGCGCCGGCCATGAAGACCTGGGAAGCACGGAGAGCGCGCATGCATTCATAGGTAAACCTGTGAGCGTGGCGGAACTGGAGCAGACGCTGACACAGGATGGAAAAAAGAGAGATTCGGCATTGGCCAGGGAACTCTTCGGACTGCGGCTGACGGAACGGCTCGGCGGCAGCAAGCTCGAATCCCTGAAGGCCCCGCTTCCAGGGCGAAGGGCCAAAGAGGCTCTTGTCGCGCTAGCCGATGAGTCGGCCTTTCTCAGCCCGCCTGAAGCGGAGCTTCCAAGCCTGCCTGCGCCGGGTCTCCCCGAAGAACGGCAGATCATTTCGCTCATGGTGACCTATCTCGGTAACACTATCCCCAGGTTGCCGAACTTCTACGCCACCCGCACCACAGCACACTACGACGACACCGAGGAAGATGAGAATCGGCCAGGAGTGTCCCTTTTCAGCGGAGAGCCCCTTCATTGGGGGGGTGTCTCCAGCGCAACCGTGATTTATCGCAATGGAGAGGAGATCGTGGACCCCGGGCCTTTGAAACGCAAACAGGCGAATCCGGAGGAGATCGGCCTGGTCACCAAGGGCACGTTCGGGCCCATCCTCGCAACCGTCATCGGAGATGCCTCTCGGAGTCAGATGATGTTCAGCCGGTGGGAGCAGGGCGCCGATGGACCGGTGGCTGTATTCAATGTTTCGGTGCCCAAAGAGAAATCCCACTACCAGGTGGCATATCGCAGCCCTTCTCAAACTCAAGCAGTGGAACAACCAACGGCATACCACGGAGAGATTTCCATCGATCCAGCGACCGGAACCATCCTTCGCGTGACGGTAGAAGCGGATTTCGAGGCCGGTATCGAGATGGAGATGGTGCGCGCTGACATCATGGTCGAGTATGGTCCGGTGGACATCGGAGCAAAGAGGTACATTTGCCCGATCCGAAGCGTTTCCCTCTCTCAGGGACGCGGTAAAGTGGCGGTTCGGAATGCTATTGGATTCACCAATCGTCTCGGCCCCGAGATTACCCGGCTAAACGACGTAACCTTCGGAAATTACCACGTATTCCGCGCCGAGGTGCGGGTGCTGACGGGGGACGATCCGGTACCCGGCGAGAAACCGTGAGGGTCGCCGTCTCCGTGAGCCCGGCGAAGTCATTGAGTTCAACATCGAAAGTCGGGCGGTTACTTGCGGTGGCCTTGCATTGGAGCTTGCCTTGACAGGGCGATGCGCCCTCCATACCATTAGGTAGGACAAATCCGCCCTTTTTCATTGAATTAAGTCTATGTAACGTAGGCGGTTAGTGGATTTGCCAGGTCTTCGGCGCGGGGCGAATGCCGATCCCCGCGGTGCCCGATAGACCGCGACGGAGAGCAGAAGCATGGCGGATGTGCGCGTCAGCCCGCGTGAGCGGCTGGTGCTAACGGCCATCATCGAACTGTATATCGCCACTGGCGAACCGGTGGCTTCGCAGGCGGTTGCCCACTCGTTCGCAGACCGTGAAGGGTTGAGTTCGGCCACAGTCCGCAACGTCATGGCAACGCTGGGCGAAGCGGGATTGCTGGAGCAGGCGCACACTTCCGCCGGCCGGGTTCCCACCGCGGCGGCTTTTCGCTATTACGTTGAGCAGCTTACACAATCGGGTCGCGCGGGGGCAGGAGGGCAGGCGCCAGGTGGAGCAACCCAAGGGGATTCGACACTGAACTCGACACTTCTAAGCGAGGCGCGCAGAGAGCAGATTGAAGACAGTTTCACGGGCGTGAACAGTTCAAACGAATATCTGGAGCGCACCTCGCATGTTCTGGCTCTTATTTCCAGCGGTTTGGGCGTGGCCCTGGCCAGCGCCACCGCGGGACAGGTGCTTGAGCACATTCACTTTTCCCGCCTATCCGTGGGGCGCGTACTGGCGGTGCTGGTTACGCAGACCGGCGCGGTGCTGGACCGCGTGCTGACACTGGACCGCGAACTGACACATCTGGAGCTCGAAACCGCCGCGCGCTATCTGAACGAGAACTTCCGCGGCTGGCCCATCGAGCGCATCCGCACCGAGGTTTCCCGCCGCGTGGAGGTGGAGCGTGAAGCTTACCGTCAGATGCTGGCTTCGGTGGAGGAACTCTGCCGCAAAGGCGCCTTGGCCGGGGGCGAGTCCGGTCCCGCAATTTTTGTGGACGGAATGGCTAACCTGATCACGGCCGAGCTCGACCGCGAGCGCCTGCGCCAGATGCTGCTGGCTCTCGAAGCCAAGCAGCGCCTGGTGGAGTTGCTGACTGCCTACGTCGACGGCCGCCAGCAAGAGGTGCGCGTGGTCGTCGGGCTCGACGAAGCTTCCCCTGCCATGCAGGACCTGGTGCTCATCGGCGCCCCGGCCCGTCTGGGTGGCGCCAACCTGGGCACTGTCGCCGTGATCGCACCCACACGCATCCAATACCAGGAGATGATTCAGGCGGTCCGCTACATTGCAGGCCTTTCCGAGCGACTCTTTCCAACTCCCATTGATTAGGACGTACTTGCCGGTAACCCCATTTATCAGACCTGAATACCAAAAACGGTAAAATAAAAACGCGACTGCAGGCGTTGGCCCGAATCAACGCCATTGCAGGACACGCAGCCGTCCCAAAAATTACAATGGAATCAGGCGCAGTTGATTTTTCGGAGAAAACGCACCGTTATGCCAAAACATGAATCAGAATTGACCGTTGTGGAACCCCATGAAGCCGCGCCCGCTGAAGAGGCTTCCGATTCGGGCGCTTCCCCAATCGGCGCTTCCCCAACCGGCGTATCTAAGGACCCGGCGCAGGCGCCCTCGGATGTTGAAGCCCCGGCGGCCCGCACTGAGCTTGAGCAGTTGAAAGGCGAGCGAGACCAGTTGCTCGACCGGCTCGCTCGTCTGCAGGCCGAGTTTGAAAACGCCCGCAAGCGCGCCGAGCGGGAGCGGATCGAATATCGCGATTATGCTACCGGCAGCGTGGTGGAACAGTTCTTGCCCGTGATCGACAACTTCGAGCTGGCGCTCAAGTCCACCGGATCGGCTGAGCAGTTGCGCCACGGCGTCGAGTTGATTGTGAAGCAGATGGAGGAGATTCTGCGCCAGCTGCAGGTGAATCCCATTCCCACGGTGGGCGAGCAGTTCGATCCTCGCATCCACGAAGCGCTGGGCTCAGTGGAACGCGACGACCTGCCCGATCAGCATGTGGCTGAAGAAGTCCGGCGCGGCTACAAGCTGCGCGAACGGCTGCTGCGCCCGGCCCTGGTGCGCGTAGCCCACAACCCGAAACAGATCGCCGAATGAATCTTCAATTCGGCTGCTAGAGTCTAATAAGTAAAAATGAGTTCTAATACAAACGTGAGCAAAGCAGACTACTACGAGGTCCTCGGTGTTTCCCGGGATGTGAGCGACCAGGAGTTGAAGAGCGCCTACCGCAAGCAGGCGCTCAAGTACCATCCTGACCGCAACCCCGGCGACCACATCGCGGAAGAGAAGTTCAAGCTGGCCAGCGAGGCTTACCAGGTGCTCAGCGACGCCGACAAGCGCGCCGCCTACGACCGCTACGGCCACGCCGGGCTGGGTGGCCAAGGCGGCTTCAATGGCGGACCGTTCGCCGGCGGCGTCGATATTGGGGACATCTTTGGGGATCTATTCGGCGAGATGTTCAATGTGGGCGGCGGCCAGCAGCGCGGCTCACGCCAGCAGCGTGGCGACGACTTGCGCTTCGACCTGACCATCGACTTTGAAGATGCCTGCTTCGGCACCGAGCACGAGGTAAGGATTCGCCGTCTTGAAACCTGCACTACCTGCCAGGGGCGCGGCACCGCATCCAGCCGCGGACCGAGCGTCTGCGGCCAGTGCCAGGGACGCGGCCAGATCCGCTATCAGCAAGGATTCTTCTCCGTTGCCCGCACTTGCTCGGCCTGCGGAGGGACCGGTCAGGTCATCGGCGATCCATGTACCACCTGCCGCGGTCAGACCCGCATCAGCAGCGAGTTCAAGCTCAATGTGAAAGTGCCGCCGGGAGTGGAGGATGGCACGCGCATCCGCTACACCGGCGAAGGCGACGCGGGCCGCTTCGGCGGTCCCAGGGGCGACCTGTACGTGATGCTTGCGGTGCGTCCGCACGACTTTTTCGAGCGCCACGGCAACGATCTGCACTGCGTGATTCCCATCAGCTTTCCGCAGGCGGCGCTGGGCGATGAATTCGAGATAGAGGGCATCGACGGTCCCGTCAATCTGAAGATTCCTGAAGGCACGCAGAGCGGCCGCGAGATCCGCGTGCGCGGACGCGGCGTTCCCCACTTGAACGAAAAGGGCCACGGCGATTTGATCGTGAAGGTGCTGGTGCAGGTGCCGCGCAAGCTAAGCCGCCAGCAGCGCGAACTGGTCAGCAAACTTGCCGAATCGCTGTCGGTGGACAATAAGCCCACGTCGCCGGGGCTGCTGGACAAGATGAAAGATTTGTTCAACTAGCCATGCTGCGGATCTAGAGTGTTATTGGCCCTGTACTGAGCGTCGCTGGAGGCATGTGACCACGGACCAATGCCAGCGAAGGCGCTCAGTCGAAACTAACCCACTCTCCACTTTGCCGAAGTTCAGGATACATCTGCGGCTGTGGCGGGCAACGCGGCTACTCAGTGATTGAGGTGTCGAACTTTGTGTAATTGTCGAGGTGATCCTTGATGATCAGATAGCACTCGCAGGAGGCCTTCATGAGCCCAGCCACATCGAGGATGCGAATTTCTCCACGGGTGTATTCGATAAATCCTTTTCGCTTGAGGATCGCGGCGGTCGTAGAAATGGTGGGACGGCGCCCCCCAAGCATGTCTGCAAGAAACTCGTGTGAAATCTTGAACGTGTCGACGTGCGCACGGTCCGCACAGATGAGCAGCCACCGGGCGAGCCGTTGTTCGAAGTTGTGTTTCGCATTGCATCCAGCGGATTGCATGGCCTGAATGAGTTGTGCCTGAACATAGCGCAGAGCCAGAAACTGAAAGTGGCCGCCAAGGCGGAACTCTCTTCTTGCATCCTCGACATGACAACTATAGCCATGGCCGGCAATCTGGGTATAGACGCGATTCAGACTCTGTTTTGTTCCCATCAGAGCTGAGACGCCAATGACCGACTCATAACCAAACATCCCGACCTCTACCTGAGAGCCATCCCTGAACGTTGTCGTCATCGATGCCATCCCCGCTTCAAGAAAATACAGACGATCGACCGGGGCGCCAGGATTTTCGATCTCGTGCTTCAGCTCGAATTTGATCGGCTGCAAACGAAGGCGTTCAATGATGTCCGCGTCTAGAGCCTTCAAAAGAGTGTTCTTAAAGCCGCTCGTGCGCAAGGGTTCCTCACTTTCAGAAAGAACCCTATCATAATTGGTACGCTCAAGGCTCACGATGACTGACAAAGTTCGAGTTATGTAAGAGACCGTACAAAAAATCTCTCGACTTATGTAAGAAACCGTACAAAGATCATTCGACTTATGTAAGAAACCGTACAAAGATTGCAAGAGTAATCAAGTAGGGTTAACTTAGCAGCTCGTTCAACTCCGTCTTTCTTCCATCCCGGGTGTCCGATGAAGGAACTCTTCGTGAGCATTGTAGATTTCATTGCTCCGCCGCCTTGCCGGATTCGCAATGCAGGGGGGGATTGCGAATATACAGGCCGGGTGCCCCTCCGACTTGCTCCCCGGGGGACCGTATCCGAGACCGGCCATTCAAAGGGCAAGAGTGAGAAGCATGAGATTTGACCTCGCCAACTTTCTGGAACAAGCAGGAGTGGGGCGAAGACTCGTCCACTTGCAGCCCAAGCAGACATTCTTTTCGCAGGGAGATTCGGCTGACGCCATCTTCTATCTTCGAGCGGGCACCGCAAAACTCACCGTCGTTTCGCCGGAAGGCAAGGAGGCCACCATCGCACTTCTCGCTGCCGGGGAATTCATTGGAGAGGAATCGCTCGCCAGCGTAGGCGCGCTACATATGGCCACCGCCAGCGCCATTACCGTCTGCGCAGCGCTCAGGATCGAGAGGGGAGAGATGATTCGCGTGATGCACCAGGAGCACTCCCTCTCCGAAATGTATTTGAAGTTTCTGCTCGCCCGGAGCATCCGAGCCCAAGCCGATCTGGTCGATCAGTTATTCAACTCGAGCGAAAGACGCTTGGCGAGAATTCTCCTGATCTTGGCCGAATTCGGTGAGCCGAATAACCCGGAACACTTGGTTCCTCCCATCACGCAGGAAACTTTGGCGGAGATGATTGGTACTACCCGGTCCCGCGTCAGCTTCTTCATGAATCGCTTCCGCAACCTCGGTCTCATCGACTACAACGGACGCATCCGGGTCCATAAGTCGCTGCTCAATGTGGTTCTGCTCGACCAATTCACGGAGCGCAACCCGGAGAGACCTCCTGGTTCGACGACCCTTCGCGTTCGATCGAAGCTGCGAGACGAGGATAGCTAGATCGCCAGCAGCGCGAGAATCACCACCGCGATTCCGATCGCAAGGCTCATCGGATCGGTCAGCGCGAAGGCCACCGGGTCCTCGTTTAACTCACCCCGCGAGGCCAGCAGCCACACGCGGTTCAGCCACAGGATGATCAGCGGCACGCTCAGCCAGAGCAGGCGCGGCTGGTGGTAGAGCTTCACCACGTCGGGGTTGGTAATGTAGATGGCAAAGATCACCACGGCGGCGTAGGCGCTGGCCGTGCCGAAGCTGCGCAACTGGTCGAGGTCGTTCACAAGATAGCCGCGGCCGTTCTTCGGCATCGCGTTGCTTGCGCGCAGGTTTTCCAGTTCCGCAAAGCGCTTGACAATGGCCAGCGAGAGAAACAGGAACATCGAGAAGCCGGCCAGCCAGTGGGAGATGGGCGTCTGCGTCACCGAGCCGCCGGCCAGCATGCGCACGCTGTACAAGCCCGACAGCACAAGCACGTCGACCAGAGCGATCCTCTTCAGGTACATGGAATAAGCAACCGCTGTGGCGAGGTAAATCAGCAGCCAGGCGAAGAATCTCCCCGGAAGCAGTTCCGCGCCCCCCAGTCCGACCAGGAGAAAGATCACAGCAACTGAGATCCCAGTCAGGCCCGTCAAATCGCCCGCTGCGAACGGGCGCATACGTTTGCGCGGGTGACTACGGTCTGCCTCAACATCCACCAGGTCGTTGATCAGGTATGTCGCGGCGGCGCAGAGTGAGAAGCAGCAAAAGGCCGCCAGAGCCGTCAGCAGTTTGCCCGCCGTCAACGCATGGGAACACAACAGAGGAAGGAAGATGAGCAGATTCTTTGCCCACTGATGCGGGCGCACGGCCACCAGCATCGATTGCAGAACCGGTCTGCGCTCCTGGAAGACATGGGTGGGCTGAATGCCACGCGCGCGCAGCTTCATGCGCAGCCGCAGACTGGGATTGGCCACCATTGCCTCTGTAGCATGCGTCAACAACGGCAGATCGGGAGAGTCGTTGCCGATGTAGTCGAAGCCACCCGTGCCAAGCCTGCTGCGAAGGCCATCGAGCTTTCTCTCCCCGGTCAGATTGGTCACTCCGTCCGATCCCAGAACACCGGTGAATATGCCCAGATGACCTGCTACACGGCGGGCCAGGCGCGCATCGGCGCCCGTAGTCAGAAAGATGTCACGGCCGTGCGTGCGCTCCAGGTTGAGGTATTTGAGCAGCGTGCGGTTGTAGGGCAGATGAGGCACGTCCAGGGCGACCGACTCCGTTACGAATGCTTTGAAGGCCGCCTTTCCATGCAACAGGTGGACTGGCAGCTTGAACACCGAGGCAGGATGTACTCGCACCAGCGCCAGAAGGGAATCAACCAGTGTATCGGACTTGACAAGCGTACCGTCCAGATCCACGCACAACGGGCGCAACATTGCATCGGGCGCTTCCGGTGGCGCGATGGCGGTGGACTGGGTCACGCGTTTGCCTCGGCGGGATTAACCCAAGTATACAGTCGCTCAAGTTAGAGCAGGAGTGGTCCGGTGTTAAGGCGATGGATGCCTATCTGAAGGCTATGGGAACGCTTCCGCGAAATCCAAATTCTTTCAGAAAGAGAAATCCAAAGCCCAGATCGGTCCGTACCCATTGCAACGAGCGGCGAGTGCATGGACTTTCATCAATCGGCTCCCGTCTCTTTGAGGTCATCCCTCCCCCAACGCAATGAAGTGACTCAGGAGAGTCGCATGTCGAAAGTGAGGCCTTCGCTTCTACTCGCATTCAGTCGTCGAATTGCGCCAATCGGCTCAGCCGAATTGCACGCAATTGAAAAGTCCACCACAGCAACCAGGCGTATCCGGGCGTAAGCCCATCCACAAAACAGAAACTCACCGGGCGATGCTCGTCGAACCAGCCTCGGCTGCAGGACGCGCGCCGCCCACCTCCCGCGAACTCGAGGGCTCAGGGCCGCACCGCGCCGATTTTCCGCTAAAGAGAAGGAGTTCATCGGGTTACCCCTTCAGGGACGCACGGCCCCTGCCAGATGTAACCCGGTTTCAGAGATTTTGTTGCTTAGCCGCTTGTTTTCTGATGGTTCCCGCCCCAGTAACCTTCAGCAACCTTGCAGCACCCAATCTGGCGTAGTGTGTCCCCCTAATCCCGGTGCAAAGCACCGCGTACTTCGCTGGCCGTGCCGAGGATGCCCTAGACACAGCAAGGCCGCCCCCGAAGAGACGGCCTGCGCTGCCATTAGCTCCAGTGGAAAACAAAAACCATCACAGAAAAGAAGGCGATCAGATACGCCAGCACCCAGCCAAACCTGCGCCATTCCCGACTAGATTTAGGCCACCATGCCCAGCATGCGTATCCCGCAAGCAGAGCATTCGGTGCCAAGATCAACACTTGTAACCATGTCGGCCAGGCTGAATAGGGTATGACTCTAATCAAAGTGCTGCCCCGACGTTGGAGATTTGCTCGCAACCGCAATTCCTGCACCCAGCAGCATCACTAGCCCGCCTCCGATAACGCCGACCGCTGCGGACACGAAGAAGTTCACATGCTTGATCTCATAAAGGAACGCATCTCCAACGAAAAAGACCGTCGCTCCCGCCCACAGCAGTAGGCGGGAGCATACTCGGATAATCCTCTGGAGAACCTGCTGCCTGAGTTCGGCCATCGAAGCCTCCATTCACGATTGGAACGTGTCAGTTGAACGCGAGATAGCAGCCTAGATGTACTCCAACCTGGACGGCAGTAGAGGCTGCAGCAACCGGAGCCACGACATCCTTGGCCACCGTCTCGATGGTGCCAGCTACAAGGCCACTCATTGAACCAAACGGAGTGCGAACCATGCTCGTGCTTGCAGTCTTGAAGAAGCTGTAGGCGGCGAACTTCACACCCGTACCACCAACGTCTTCGATTGCACTCTGCAATCGATCAGGCCCAATAAACGGAGATGCCAGACTGAAGAAGTTGACGACCGCTCCTCCCCCAGAATTGTTGAAGTTATCCAGACAGTTCTGTTGAAGCTTCTTTGCCACGGCATTTGTGTACGCGTTATTTGGGGCAGCTCCACCACCACCTGAAGCACCCCCTCCACCGCCGCTCGCCCCGCCGCCTCCGCCAGAATTCCCCCCGGGGTTCAATCCCGAGCCGACCGCACAGGTAACCAAGATCTGTATTAGGTCAGTTCTAAAGGTGACGTCGCCTCCCGAGGCGGATGTTACCCCCGTTATTATCGTATAGCTGTACCATAGGCAACCGTCAGACCAAAAATACTGATCAAGGCCAAGCGGATCTATGGAGTCTAACGGGTTGTTTTGGACATACGCATATCGATTGAAGCTCTGCGGATTGGACGGATCATAACTGCCATAATACGGGTCGGGCGACATCCAGTGCCCCTGCGCCTCGGAGTACTGCCGGAACTGGGCATGGTCGGTGTCGTCTTCGTAGTCGTGATCGACGGTGGCGAAGTGATAGGCGTCCAGATCGGAGCCGTAGGTTGTCGTGAGGCCGTCGCCAAAGGGCAGGGATGTGAAGGTGCCTTCCACGCCGCCATTATACGTGGTGCGCGCCCGCTCCGTGCCCAGCCAATCCTGGTGCTGGAAGTGCGCGCTGCCGCCCGAGTAAAACGCCACGCGCTGGGCGCCCCAGTAGTACTGCCCCTGAACCTGGTTAGTGTCAGGGGCGGATGTGGTCCCATTCCAGACCGACACGCGCTGTCCTGCCGGATTAAATACATACTCCGTGGCTGTGTTTCCCTTAATAATCCGCTCCCGCTGACCTAACGCATTGTAGATATACCATGCCGTCGAACCGCTATCCACTTCCGTGATGTTTCCTTCTGCATCGTAGGTGTAGGTGTGGTAGTAGTCATCGGTCATGTTGCCGGCGGCATCATAAGTGAATCCAGTCGAATTGACCTGGTTGTTGGCCGTGTTGAAGCTCAACGACTCTGACAGCCCGCCGCTTTGCGGAGTTTGGTTCCAGCGGTTGCCCCAGCGGTCGTAGGTGTAAGTGTAGTTTGGATTTGAGCCCGTCCGCGAGATCAGCCGGCCAAACCCATCGTAGTTGTAGTAGGCTCCGAAACCCAGCACCGTATCGGCCGAGTTCATTAGATATTGCCCCGTCCAGTTGACATAGAACCCATATAATTGGGTTCCCCCGGCGCAAGTTCTGTTCCTTCAACCGACCGCAGCGGTGAATTGAGCAACTACCCAACCGATTTGCTCACCAGCCCGCCGCAGGTTCTTGAAGCCTCACTGATTGCAACGTTGCCGGCAGCGGTCGCAGATGCTCAGCATGTCCGCTCATCCCGACTCGTACCGATAGCCGCGCCTGCACTGAATCATGCGCAACAATTGCCCCCGGCTGTGCGAAAAGAAGCGCCGGTTCCAGCCGTCGCATCGCAAATTGCTTCCGCACCGGCGCCGTCAACCATTTTGCACCTCCATGCCAACCAGCAGAAGACGCCGCGAAGCAAGTTCACCGAGCTGATTCAAGCAGAGCATCTGAGTGCGTGGTTTCTATTCACTGCAGCCCTGATTGCCATCGGACTGGGTGCGCTGCACGCGCTGGAGCCTGGACACGGTAAAACCATTGTCGCCGCCTATCTGGTTGGTTCCAAGGGAACCGCGCGCCGTGCATTTCTACTCGGCATGATCGTTACCGCCTCGCATACGGCCGGCGTGTTCGCCCTTGGAGCGATCACATTGTATGCCTCGCGCTATATTGTCCCAGGGCAACTCTATCCCTGGCTTGGCGCTCTCTCCGGAATCACAATTGCCGGGCTCGGCTGCTACATGCTCATGCGCCGCTTGACCGGCACGGCCACGGACCACTCGCACGCCCCAGGTACATCCCCTGCTCACTGGGTGTTCTGGAAGCGTTCGCCGGAGGAACCGACAGAAGGCAATGAAGTCCAAAGCTCTGCGCCGCCGTCAGAAACTGTAAGCCTGACGCAGCTCTTTACTCTCGGCATCACTGGCGGAATCATTCCCTGCCCGGCTGCGCTGATCGTCCTGCTGAGCGCGTTCGCACTGCATAGAATTGGTCTGGGCTTCTTCCTCATCGTTGCCTTAAGCGTCGGACTGGCCGCCGTTCTCATCGGGTTCGGGATGATGATGGTTTACGCGCGCCGATTCATGACTCACCTGCAGCTCGACGGTACCCTCACCAGGCGCTGGCTTCCGGTCGTTTCCACCTGCTTCATAACAATCCTCGGCCTGGCGCTCGCATTCCAATCGCTGTCCACCGTGCACCTCGGTCTGCACATGCCGTCGCAAGAACGACTCGGCCCCATTTTGTTCGTGACCGGTCTTGGCCTGATCCTGGGAATGCGGCACTCCACCGATGCTGACCACGTGGTTGCCATTTCAACCATCGTCAGCAAGCAAAGGAGCATTCGCAATGCGGCTTTCATCGGGTCGGTCTGGGGACTGGGTCACACCATCACCATCTTCATCGTCGGCTCGCTCATCATCCTCTTCGGTGTCGAAATTCCACCCCGCCTTGGTCTGTCAATGGAGTTCAGCGTGGCGCTCATGCTCATTCTGCTCGGCGTGCTGAACCTTACCGGCGTGTTGCAGAGGGTGACTCGGTACTTGACGCCCGCAATTGCAACACCCGCGGACACGCAACCTCTCGCACAGCCGAGCAACAACAGAACCAGAATGGAGAAGTGGCTGGATAACTCGGTCGGCCGATTCGGCCTTTATCAGTGCCTGAGACCTTTAATCATCGGCCTGGTCCATGGGCTTGCCGGCTCCGCAGCCGTTGCGTTGCTGGTTTTGTCTACAATTCACAACCCCATATGGGCAACGGTCTATCTGCTCATCTTCGGCGCCGGAACCATGATCGGAATGATGTGCATGACTGCCGCAATCGCAGTCCCGCTTACGTTTACCGGAGACCGCTTCGCCAAGTTAGGCCAGTATCTTGGATCCGTCTCAGGCGGTGAGTCTTTGTTTCGGCTCGTTCCTGGTCTATCAACTTGGCATTCTCGGGGGGCTATTCACAAGCAATCCTCAATGGACTCCCAGATAACCGTGGCAGCGCGTCCCTCGACCGACTCTGTGAATTCAGGAATCGCCAGCCCCGCCTTGCGCCAGCCTTCAATGATGTGCGCCACGACTAAGCCGAACGGCTCTCTGCGCAGTTTCCCGATGAGGGGAATAACGCGATCGTGCAGCAGGCGCAGTGTTCGCTTGATTGGCGAGACATGAGGTGGATTCGGGATTCCCGGGAATGCACCCGGCCGGCCGGAGCGTTCCGAATCAAAAAACGACGCAAATATCCCGCAAGGGAATTGAAGAATGCGCAGGATGTCGATTTTATGGTGGAGCTGAGCGGGATCGAACCGCTGGCCTCCTCGTTGCGAATTCAGAGAGTGGACTCTGACGGAGCGAAACCGAAGAATACCAAGTGATACAGAGAGGCAGTGTTCATGGGGGTTTCGCGCAGGTTCACTGCCTTTTATGCGTGACTGAGTGACACTGCCCGAGACGGCCCGACACCGGCAGGGATGGCTGGGTTACGACACAAACAACGACACAGGGCAGTGGACCCCCTCCGGTTCCATCCGCGCGGATCGCCGAGCCCCCCGGTTCGCCAGCGCGGGAAGGCGGCTCGCTTGCTGCTAGGCTCTCAGATACCAGACCTTCGGAAAGTTAGTTGCAAACTTATTCCCGAGTAGAGGCGGCGCGCCGCCGAGGGGGTGGGAATTAGGGGTCTAACCGCGCCGCACTAAATCCTCCACTTCCACTTCCAGCGCAATTGCGATCCGCTCCAGCACCCTTAACCCTGCTTCCCGCCTGCCCTCTTCCAGTCGCGACAGATGCGCCCGTTCCAGTTCGGCATGATCGGCCAGCAATTGCTGTGACCATCCCTTCGCCCGGCGCAGTACCCGAATCTTGCGCCCGACGCGCACGCAAATGTCGCTTGCCATGCCCTCAGCATGGAGTTAGGATGAGGCTGATCTGTGTCGCATGAGACACAAGTGCGCCTATTCTGGGGTAACTGCAAATGTCCAAGATATTCCGGTGCGTAGGCGGGGCGGGCAAGTCCCGCGCCTTGACGGCAGCGCTTGTCGTTCTCTTGAGTGCATCCCGCGTTGTGAGTCAGTCTCAGGTCAACGATAAGCGCCTAATGACCGATGCCGATTACAAGACATTCCTGCTTCAGGTTGATTCGGAGATTCCGAAGTGGGAGACGGCGCTCAGGAACATCGACCCAGGGAAGGATGAACGAATCTCATACGCCGTTGGAAAGACGCTTGCGGAAGAGCGAGATCTCGGCTTGATGGAGGTTGGCAACATCCGCGTACGCCTTGCCAAAGAGCAAATGAAGCGTACTGTTTCCGGGGAGCTGGGCCTCTTTCTATTCCTACAAAGCCTACACGATGGATTCGGCGAAGAGGTGGGCCTAGAGGTCGCTTCCGGTGTGACTCTTTCCAGTCTCGACAAATTCGCGCCCGAGTTGGGCTCGCTCCAAAGGCGCATCGGCAACGATGTACTTGCACGAGTCGCTCTACTTGAGAAAGGCACTTGCCGGTAATTCAGTCGCACCGATCCCAGAGGGTGCGCTTCCTGCCCTCTTGT
Source organism: Occallatibacter sp. (assembly GCA_052145815.1). Lineage (GTDB taxonomy): Bacteria > Acidobacteriota > Terriglobia > Terriglobales > Acidobacteriaceae > Telmatobacter. Next base: position 2,614 of record JBKQNU010000150.1, on the reverse strand, counting down.
GAGGCTCAATTGTCAGTTAGCAAGAGGGAATGAGGTAAAGAGTATGAGAGCACGATTCTTTGGCCTGTGCGCAGCCCTGGCGCTGCTGGCCGGGGCTGCAGGAACATCAGCACAGTCCAGCGCTACTGCGGACGCCCGAAAAAGCAAAGATCAACCACCCCCACGTCAGGTCAAGGTCGTAATCGATCCGCGATCTTCGGAGGGCATGGAAAGAGCGCTAATCACAAATGGTTTTCGCGACGTATGCCCGAATGTTTCTGTCATTCGTGATGAATCTGAGGCGGAGTACGTCATTTTTGCAAGCGGAGACTGCCCTGGGTTTTTATGCCATTACTACATCACACTTTATGACAAGCAGGGGAAAGTGGTGTTCGCAACCGACAAACATACCGGCAAAAATGCTGTCAACGCATTCTGTCATTTCATGAATGCTAAAAAGTAGGGGAGTGGGTCAGTCTGAAATCTAGAAGAAGTTGAGGATGTCTCGGCACTTTAGCGACATTTTTAAGACAGGGAGAAAAGTCAATGAAACGAGACCGGCGAATCCCTGCACTCGACCCCTATCGCAAGACTGCCCCGCCCGGGGGCCATTTCGCCGCCCTCCCCTGGCCGCAGCAGCGCGTGGCCGAGCAGTTCCTCTGGAAGTGGTGCAAGAAGTGGGGGACCAGCCTCCCCCCGTGGCGTTTGGCGATCCTCGTTGCGCGGGCGCGGCGTTTGGCGCTGCATCCTCTCACCTCAGCCTGGGGAAAGCAGATGCGATGCCGGCGCGGTGGTTTGGCCGCGCAAGAGCGGTACAGGCGGGAGGGGATCGACCCAATCGCAAAAGCGACGGCAGCGCGGCGCAGCAAGTTGCAAACGAATCCGCCGCAACCTCCAAAGCGGGCAGGAACGATATACACTTTGCCGCCCGGCGTGCTTCCGGGACGGACTATGACGAATCACGTTTCGCTGTAGTGAGCAATGCTTCCATGCACGGCAACAAAAGAGGGAACTCCGATGCAACTTTGCAAATTCGCTTCAATGCTCGTTCTAGGGTTGGCGTTCCAAGCTATCGCGCAAAATCCTTCTCCCAATCAGAACGGATCGCCCGCCCACCCTACTTCTCGCGCCCAGAGCATCTACATCGATGCGCTTCCAGACGCAGCGCCGATCAAGACGCAAATCGTGGCAAAGCTGCACGCATGGGGAGAGATTTCCGTCGTCAATTTGCCTGAGCAGGCAGACCTGATCCTGGAGTTGCAACAGAGCGGAAAGCTCAACGTGGGCTCTGGTTCGGGAAATCGAGGGTCTGTTGTTCTGAAAAACCGTCGGACAGGTGAGGAACTGTGGACTGAGAGTCGCGGCGGTGGATGGTCTATGCGTGGGTTTAGCAATGCTGCCGTGGGAAGAAAACTCGGAGATGACCTGATTAACTTCCTCACTAAGAATCGGGTTCAAGTCGATGCCCCGGAACCTTCCAAGCACGATTGACGGGTGGGGAAGATTCACGTGGCGAGGTTGTGCCACTCGCCGCGCCGTTTTTTGATTGATTTCCGCGTGCGGCGTTTGAAGCAACCGCCACATAACCTACGAAGTTCTCCGCGTGGCCGGTAACATTCTTGGCGGAAGGTGACGGCCTCAGCGGTGTGCCCTCGTCAGAAACGAGGGTATACCTGTGTTTAGCGCAAATCAAGTTGATAAGGATTATCTGTCGGAAATCGAGCCTAGCGAAATGACTCTAATTGTGTGGATCAAGACGAAAGACAGCATCATCCTTGCTGCGGACGGCATGGGCTACACGCATGGGGATGCGAAGGCGGACGTACCATACGAAACGCCCAAACTCCGCTTAGCAAACTCGGCTTGGGTTATTGGTTTTGCGGGATGGGGCGGCATCGAGGTTCAATATGCGGCATTGGAAACTGAGATCAGGGAACGCAAGCGATCTTTCGACCCAGACATTACTGCGGGAGGATATGAGTACATCGCGCGCTTGAAAAACCTTGCACCCGCCAATCAATCGTGGCAACTGTCATTGGCGGGTTTTGATTCCGTAGGCAGCCCACACGTCATTGAAGCAATATCGCCAGACCTCTCGCCTTATTTCCCTGCATCTATCTCGGCGTGTGGAGTCCAGAAAACTTCAGCCATACAGATACTCCGAATGTTCTCAGGTTGCTGCGAATCGAATCGAGATTTCCGTGATCTCGCCTCATTTTCGATCTGGCTGGCTGCCAGCAACGACTTAAAAATAGGCAAGATGGAAGATGGCTATCCAGTCAGCACTTGCATTCTCACGGCCGGGTGTCTTCCCACCATTGAACAGTTGAAAATTACCCCCACGCTGGCACGAATGAATGATGGGTTGAAATCGCTACAGGACGCCTTCTCCAGTTTCCTTTCCACGCCGCGGATCGCCACCTCGAAAACTAGCAAAGCCCGTTGATCTTTTCGACGGGGAAGCCTGGCGTACTTCCCATGGAACTCCGCTTAAAGCCCTTCTGATTCCACAGGGGGATGAACGAATACATCCATTCGGCTTTGGAACCCTTGGAACCCTTTTTCATTACTCCCTATAGAAAAGGGCTTCATTAAGCGATAAACCTGGAAGGGTTCCAAGGGTTCCAAAATGGAC